>CAXBEX010000001.1:0-437334 GCA_963974965.1 uncultured Colwellia sp.
GAAACTCGAAACTCGAAACTCGAAACTCGAAACTCGAAACTCGAAACTCGAAACTTGTCGCGTATCATTTTCTATTTATTTCGGATGACGCGTTGTACGTCAATCATGACTTTAATTTTACGGATAATATCAGCCAAATGGATTCTATCGCGACAGGTAATTTCCATGTCGATAATATAAAGGCCGGCCTCTTTTTCACCTGAATTTAGGCTATGAACATTCGATCCACATTTAGCAATAACATTGGTCAGTAGTGCTAGGGCACCTTGGTGATTAATAATTTCTACGCGCAGCTTAGCGATGAATTCTTTGTTGATATCACTATCCCATTTTACGGGAAATAAGGTGCCTGGCTCATGCCCTTTAATATTGCGGCAACCTTGTTGGTGAACCATTAAGCCTTTACCCGGACTAAGGTAGGCTAAAATAGAATCGCCAGGAATTGGGCGGCAACACTTACCATAACTTACGAGCATGCCTTCAGTGCCTTTTATTGGCATTTTGGCTTTATTATTTACCGAGGGAAGATCGTTATTTTCAGTAAACTCATCAGTTAATCGTCTGGCAATACCTATGCTTAGTGCGTTGCCTAAACCTATGTTAGTGAGTAAGTCATCAAATGATTTATTACCGCTTTGTTTAACGACTTCAGCTATTTTTTCTTCACTAATGTTTTCAAGCTTCACTTTACCTAACGCGTGACTCAATAAACGATTTCCCAGTGCCTTTGATTCGGTTTTCTCTCGGCTACGTAGATAAGTTCTTATTTGTAGTCTGGCTTTTGCGGTTACCACAAAGTTGAGCCATGAAGCGTTTGGTCTTGCTGCCGCTGAAGTGACTACTTCAAGCGTTTGGCCTGAATCAAGCGGTCGGCTCATTGGGTAAGGTTTGCGATCTACTTTAACACCAACACAAGAGTTACCTACGTCGGTATGAACCGCGTAAGCAAAATCAACCGCGGTTGCCCCCATAGGTAGCTCTATAATGCGACCTTCAGGGGTGAAAACATAAATCTCTTCTGGGAAAAGATCTGATTTAACATTTTCAATAAATTCAAATGAACTACCGGCGCTTTGTTGTAATTCTAATAAACTTTGCATCCAGCGACGCGCTTTCATTTGCGCGGTAGTATGGGTATTCTCACCACCTTCTTTATAAAGCCAGTGAGCAGCCACGCCTTTGTCAGCCATTTGATCCATATCTTTGGTGCGAATTTGAATTTCTACCGGAATACCATGAGGGCCAATAAGTGAAGTGTGTAACGAACGATAGCCGTTAGTTTTAGGGATCGCTATATAGTCTTTAAAGCGTCCTTCTATCGGCTTATATAAATTATGCATGGCGCCTAAAGCGCGGTAACAATCGTCAATTTTATCTTCAACAATAACGCGAAAAGCATAAATGTCCATTACCTCGTTGAACATTAATTCTTTGTTAAGCATTTTGCGATAAATAGAGTAAAGGTGTTTTTCTCGCCCCACTATTTGTGCTGATATATTATTTTCTTTTAAGCGGGCAGACACTTCTTCTTGGATATTATCAATAATCGCTTTTCGATTACCTCGGGCGCTTTTTACGGCTGACTTAAGCGCTCTTGAACGCATAGGGTAAAGTGCTTCGAAACCCAGTTGTTCTAATTCATTTTTAATCTCGTGAATACCAAGGCGATTGGCAATAGGCGCATATATTTCAAGTGTTTCTCGAGCAATGCGACGACGTTTGTCTGGCCTTAACGAACCAAGCGTTCGCATGTTATGCGTTCTATCAGCCAGTTTGATTAAGATAACACGAATATCTTGCACCATAGCCAACACCATTTTACGGAAATTTTCCGCTTGCATTTCTTCTTTATTATCAAACTTTAATTTATCGAGCTTGCTAACGCCTTCAACTAACTCAGCCACAGTATTACCAAATAACTCGGCTAATTCATCTTTAGTGACTGTCGTGTCTTCAATTACATCATGAAGTAGTGCCGCCATTAAGGTTTCATGATCTAAGTGCATTTGGGCTAAATTAAGCGCTACAGCAACCGGGTGAGTGATATAAGGATCACCACTAGAGCGCATTTGGCCATCATGTGCTTCTCTAGCCACTATATAGGCATGCTTAAGCAAATCAACTTGTACTTTTGATAGATAGGTTGAGCTGAGCTCTTTTAATGGTTCAAATAGATACACCTATCACTCCAAAGTGGCAAAAAACAAGAATAAGTAACGTGATTATGAAGATACAATACGTGGCTTTGCACTAAATGCAAAGCAAAAAAAAACGCGTAGATCTTTCATGTATATAGACAGAAAAAATTACGCGTTTTTAGATTAATTTTAGTTGAACTAAAATTAATCTAATTCTGGAGTTTGACTACCAACAATTGCAGCAACAGCATCTAACTCAGCCGTGTCTTGCTGAATTCTTTCGTGACGATCTGAACTATCCATTACAGCGGTAGTGATTAAACCGGCTTCGATTTCACGCAAAGCTATTACCGTTGGTTTGTCATTTTCGACATCAACCAAAGGAGTTTTACCGCCCGTCGCAATTTGACGAGCACGACGTGATGCGACTAACACCAAATCAAAACGATTACCGACTTTCTCTACGGCATCTTCAACAGTTACGCGAGCCATTTGGTCACTCCAACTTAAAATTCATAAAATAGCGCTGCATTTTACGCAGTGCTAAGGCATTTAGCAAGCAAAAGCCTTATTCGAATGAATAATCTTCTCTTATTTAGTTACTTGTGTTCTTTATTAACAAATTAATTCGTCTAATAAAACTTTATGCTGCGCAATTTGCTGGCTACGTTTTAAACGCTGATTCTTTACTATGGTAGAGAGGTCAGCTAAAGCTTGTTCAAAATCATCATTAATAACAATGTAATCAAACTCTTGAAAGTGAGAGCACTCACCCTGTGCTTGCGCCATACGGCTAGCAATAACTTCTTCGCTATCTTGTCCACGGCCACGTAAACGATTTTCTAATTCAGCTCGTGAAGGAGGACTAATAAAAACGGTAGTAACAGAGGGTTTTTTCATGCGAACTTGCTGTGCGCCTTGCCAATCAATATCAAGAAAAACATCAATACCTTGGGCAAGTTGTGCATCAATTGCCGCTTCTGAAGTGCCGTAATAATTTCCAAACACCTCTGCATATTCGTAAAAGGCATTTTGTTTGATTTGCTTTTTAAAATTTTCAGCCGAAACAAAGTGATAATGCTCGCCATTATTCTCACCAGGGCGAGGTTCACGCGTTGTGTGCGATACAGAAACTTGCATAGGTCGGCTAGACTCTGCCTTTCCTTGTTTTAGCAATGCTCTTATTAAGCTAGATTTACCCGCGCCGCTAGGAGCAGAAAGTATAAATAAGTTACCAGGAGCAGCCACAATGTTTTCCTTTGTTTTTTTGTAAAAAGTTAAATAAAAAGTTTAATGAAAAATCATACGAAAAAAGGCTAATCCTTATTTTACAGCACATTAGCAATAGATTGCGCTAAGTAGTCAACATTACTGTTAGCAATACCAGCAATACTCATGCGGCTAGAGCCAACCATGTATATGCTGTATTCATCTTGCAATTGCTGCACTTGCTCAGGGGTTATACCTAAGAAAGAGAACATACCCGCTTGTTGAGCGATAAAACTAAAATCACGGGTAACGCCATGTTCTATTAACTTATCAACAATTAGCTGGCGGTTACCGTTAATGCGATTACGCATTTGGGCTAACTCACCATACCATTCGTGGCGTAACTCGTCTGAAGATAAAATGGTTTCAACAAGTGCAGCGCCATGTGCTGGCGGCATGGAGTAAATTACTCTGATCACAGACAATACAACAGAATAGGCAATATCAGCTTGCAGACTTGATTCACCTATAATCGTACAGGCACCAATGCGTTCACGATATAAACCGAAGTTTTTAGAACATGAACTACAAACCACCATTTCTTTTACTGTTTTAGCCATTAAGCGTAAACCATAAGCATCTTCATCTAAACCTTGGCCGAAACCTTGGTATGCCATATCGATAACCGGTGTAAAACCAACAGACTTAGCTACGTCTGCAACTTGCTGCCACTGCTCATTAGTTAAATCCATACCGCTTGGGTTATGACAACAAGCGTGTAATAACACCGCATCATCAACAGATACTTGTTTAAGCGCGGCTAACATACCGTCAAAATCTAAATTTTTATTTTCATAATCATAATAAGGATATGTTTTTACGGTCAAGCCAGCCGCTTCAAATAAGCCAGTATGATTTGCCCAAGTTGGGTTGCTTACCCAAAGAGTAGCTCCTGCTTTACACGACTTAATAAATTCAGCGGCTACACGTAATGCACCCGTACCACCGGGAGTAGAAACCGTACGAGCACGATTTTCATTTAATACTTTGTGTTCTTGACCAAAAATAAGTTTAGCCATTTCGTCATTGAAAAGCATTGAACCCGTTGGGCCAATATAAACCTTACTGGTTTCGGTGTCAGTGCGATGTTGCTCAGCTTTTTTTATACAATCAAGCACGGTGGTTTCACCCGCTTCATTTTTATAAACGCCAACACCCAAATCAATTTTTTTGGGGTTAGTATCTTCTCGATACTTGGCTAAGAGGCCTAATATAGGATCGGCAGGTAAAGCTTTTAAGCTAGCAAACATGACTGAAATTTACCTTATATTTGATGGGTTCAATTGTAATTAATTAAACACCTAAAGTGGAAAAAGCAGCATAGCTCAAAAGGACATTAAAATTAAGGTTTTTTGTGCAATATTTATGGCTAATTTGTTAGATTTACGCTTGAGCTTTATATCAGATCTAAAAATTATTTGTTAACGCGGCAATCAAACCTATAACACCACCAAAAACACCGCCCCAAACCACTAGCCAGCCTAAGTGTTTTCGAATCATCGTTTGAATAATTTCTTTCACCAATTGTGGCGTTAATTCATTAAGGCGCTTTTCTATAATATCACTGACTTTTTCTTGCAGGTTTTCAATCATGTCAGGCTGTTCTAATTTTTCGCGTAATAAATTAGTAAACTGTTCACTTTGGCTAATTTCTTGTATTGATACTTTCATTTTTGCAATAAAAGGCTCTTTCATTGGTTGCAATGCTTCACTACCGCCCACCATCGCTAACATAGGCGCGAAAGAAGAGTCTTCTATTACGGTAACTAAGTTGTTAAAAGCAGGTGTTAAATCCACTTTGTCAATCACGGACGTTAAATCAATACTGCTGGCAGCACCTGAGCCCGTTGATAAAAAACGGTCGATATTTTCCTTGGTGAAAAATTGTTCCATCATCAATTGACGAATCGCCAGTTTAAAATCTTCAAAACGGGCAGGAATAACACCCGAGCCATAGAGTAGCGGTACTTTTTCAAATAACATGTGCACCGCTAGCCAGTTGGTAATTGCGCCAGATAAGGCGAATAACCCGATTGTATAGACTAGATGGTTGTCTAAGATGAAACCCAATAAGGTGCTTATTAGGGCAATAAAATTAGTGACTAAGCTTTTGTTCACTGATAACTCCGTGATATGAAAATGGATTTAGATTTGCTTTAAGTCGCAAGGGTATAAACGCTATGATAGCATTGAACTTACTCTGCTAAAATAATACCAATAACGATAATTATGATTTATTCAACAGTCAAAAAACTACTAATTTTAATCTCTTTTGCTTTTATAAGTGCTTGTGGCGCTGACAATGTAACAGATCAGCAATGGCGAGCGTTAGATCTTAACAACACAATTTTACTCACCTTGCCTCACGGTAACGTGGTGATTGAATTAGCGCCGCAATTTTCCCCTAAACATGTAGCGCAATTTTCAGCGCTTGTTAAAAAATCCTTTTATGATGGTACAAAATTTTATCGTGTTATTGATGGCTTTGTTGCGCAAGCAGGACCAAAAGATGGTGGTGAAAAAGATAAATCAGTACCTATTTTGGCAATAGAGGGGCAATTTTTACTCGATGAAAAACAGCCTTTTACCCCAGTACAAAGCAATGATTTGTTTGCCTTAAAAACAGGTTTTAAAGATGGTTTTGCCTTGGCTAGTAATAACAACGACAGCGCTTGGTTAACTCATTGCCCCGGTACATTAGCGATGGCGAGAGGTAATGAAGCCGATTCAGCCTCAAGTCACTTTTATTTTGTTATCGGGCAAGCACCGCGCTACTTAGATAAAATAATGACCATTTTTGGCCGTGTCGTTTATGGCATGCAGCATATTCAAGCAATAAAGCGAACGTCAACAATTGAAGGAGAGTATGCGGTAGATAGTCGCGAGCATACCCCGATTGTTAGCATGAAATTAATGAGCGATGTGCCGAAAAAAGATCGCATTATTATTGAAGTTGAAAATACTGAATCGACCAACTTTACTGAGCGATTAGTCAAACGTCGCGCTCGACCAGATGCGTTTTTCTATAAAAAACCACCCACGGTGCTAGATGTTTGCCAAGTACCCATAAGAAGTCGTTTAGTAAAATTACAGGACTAATCAAGCGTGAAAACTAATTTAATTACCCGTGAAGGCTTCGAGCTGCTTCAAAAAGAATTAAACCATCTTTGGAAAGTTGAACGTCCTGAAACCACCAGAAAAGTATCTTGGGCAGCGAGTTTAGGTGACCGATCAGAAAATGCTGATTATCAATACAACAAAAAGCGCCTTAGAGAAATTGATCGTCGAGTACGTTATTTAACGAAACGGCTTGAAGACATCAAAGTGATTGACCATAACCCGCAACAAGCAGGAAAGGTGTTTTTTGGTGCTTGGGTCGAACTTGAAAATGATGACGGCGAACAGCTTAAATTTAAAATAGTTGGGCCCGATGAGATTTTTGGTCGCAATGACTATATTTCTATCGACTCACCGATGGCACGCGCATTATTAAAAAAAGAAATAGATGATGAAGCCGTGGTAAGCACTCCTTCAGGTGAAAAATACTGGACAGTGTTAACAATCAATTATTAACTCTTAAATATTGATAACTTAGTTTTACCCCTGCACTAAAGTACCATTCACCTTTCAACCAATATCAGCCATGATCAATCACTCTGTTCATTTTGGTTATATAACTATGTCTATAACAAAGCACCTGAAAACCTTCTTTTTGGCAATCACGCTATTTTTATTTAGCCAACACTCGTTTGCTGAATTTATTGAATTAACAAGCTTTGGTGAAAATCCTGGCGATCTTAAAGCAAGTTATTACTTACCAAAAATGGATGATTCAAACAACGCTTCTCCTGCTTTGGTGGTATTGCTGCATGGCTGCGCGCAACAAGCAGAAGCGCTTGCGCAGCAAAGCGGATTAGCTGGCTTGGCAAAACAGCATAACTTTGCTTTATTGCTGACACAACAAGGGTTAACGAATAACATTAAACACTGCTTTAATTGGTATTCAGCAGATGATTACACTAAAGATAAAGGCGAAACGTTATCGATAAAAAATATGATAACCACGTTAAAGCAAAAGCTTGCGAGTGAAAATGTTTATATTATAGGTTTGTCTGCTGGTGGGGCAATGGCAAGCAGTTTATTGGTTAATTACCCTGAGCTTTTCACTGCTGGCGCTGTAGTTGCGGGTATTCCTTTTCCCTGTGCAGACGGTTTAATTACCGGTATTTCGTGTATGAAAAACGGCCCTTCTCAAACAACAGATGAATTAGTAACGCTGATTCAAAAAATGAATCCTAAGCAAACCACTTGGCCTAAATTGTCAGTGTGGACAGGCGCAAACGATAGCATTGTTAATCCGTTAAACTCATCCATGCTTGCACAGCAATGGGCGCAGTTGTTAAAGGTAACAGCTAAACCGATAGTTGACAAAAAACCAGGGTATACCATTACCCGTTGGCAAAATGTTGATAAGAAAACGCAAGTTGAGCTGGTTGAAGTAATGAATCGAGATCATGGCATTATGGTGAACCCGAATGAAGAAAATGGCGGTGAAGTGTCAGATTATCTATTAGCTTCTCCAATCAGCACAGTGAAGCATGTGATGAAATTATGGGAATTGAAATAAAAACAAATAGTTATATATAGCACTATGGTGCTAATTATTTTTGTAAGTTAATCATATACAGTGTTATCAGTTGGCAAAAAAGCGTCACAAAAAATATAAGCGCACTAACCAATAACACAATAATTATTAATAAGGGTTACCCATGAAACATTCTTACAGCAAAAAAAGTTATAGCAACAGAAGTTACCTCGCTTTGGCAATTGCTACCGCATTGTCTAGCAGTATTGCTTTGGCAGAAGAAGTCGCAGATGCTTCTCCGGCGGCAAAAGATAAAGGTCTTGAGCGCATTGAAGTTACGGCACGTAAAACCGTAGAGAACCTACAGACAGTACCTGTATCTATAACGTCTATTGGTGCAGCTGAACTTACCGAAAATGGCATCTCAGTGATGACTGAAGTGCAGCGATTTTCGCCAAATACTACTTTGCAAACTAGCCGCGGTACAAACTCAACCCTTACTGCATTTATTCGTGGTGTCGGACAGCAAGATCCGCTTTGGGGTTATGAACCCGGTGTAGGTATATATATTGATGACGTCTATATGGCGCGTCCACAAGGTGCGGTGCTTGATTTATTAGATGTGGAGCGTATTGAAATACTTCGTGGTCCTCAAGGCACACTTTATGGTAAGAATACCATTGGTGGCGCTGTAAAATATGTGACTAAACCAATGTCAGGCGACACAGAACTTAACATTGAAGGGACATTGGGTAGTTATAATCAAAAAGATCTAAAAGTAACCGGTCAAATACCATTACTTGATGATAAATTATTTATTGGCTTTGGTCATGCGGAGCTTAACAGAGATGGTTTTGGAGAATTTTTAACTTCAGCATTAGCTGATCAAGATACAGAAAACTATAATAAAGATTTATCAGCATCGCGTTTTACATTAGAATTTCATGCCACTGACGATCTATTTATGCGTTTAGCATGGGATAGAACAAACGATGACTCTAATGCGAAAGGGGGTTATCGTTTACTGCCTAGCATATTAATTGATGCGCCCGTACCTGACAGTGTTTATGACTCATATACCAGTATGCCTACAAGCAATAACGTTGAGCTTGAAGGGTATAGCTTTTTGGTAGATTGGCAGGCAACTGATGAATTATCAGTAAAATATGTAGCAACGTCTAGAGAAGGGAATTCAGTTACCAACATTGATTTTGATAATACTTCGTTAGATATTTTTGACGTGCCAGCAATTTATGATGATGAAAATACTAGCCATGAATTACAAGCCAACTACACCGGTGATGGTTTTACTATTGTAGGCGGCCTTTATGCTTATGATGGAGAATCTTGTGGTCACTTTGATGCTATTTTAGGTTTCTTAGGTAGGGCAGCATTCAATACTCCTGGTTTAACACGTGAAGTAACGGGTTGTAACAACAGTAAAAGTACAGCGGCTTATATCCAAAGCAGTATAGATATCTCTGAGCAGCTTTCATTAACGGTTGGTGGGCGCTATACCAAAGAAGAGAAAGAGGCCTATGTTAACAATGGCTTGGCGTTTAGTAATGTATATCCAAGCGATAATTGGATACCAGGCTATGAGAGAGGGGATGTTTCTTTTCCCCAAGTATTAGGTACTGACACTGATGGGGATGGAATATTAGATGCGTCTAAAAAGAAAGAGTGGTCTCGTTTTACACCGCGCTTGGGATTGGAATATCAGATTGACGACGACACCATGGTATTTGCAAGTTATTCGCAAGGTTTTAAGTCAGGTACATTTAATCCTCGTGCGACTGTCAATGAGTCAGCAGCGAATCCTGAAATAGTTGATTCAATTGAGTTAGGTATAAAGAAAGATTGGAATGATGTTTTACGAACAAATGTGACGATATTTTCTTTAGATCATACAGATCGTCAGTATATTACCGTAACCCCCGATCCAGATGATTTTACCGTATTAAACCAAAACTTAGGTAATATCAAAGGTTCAACGGTTAAAGGTGTGGAAGCTGAAATTACTTGGGCAACCACTGAAAACTTAAGAATTGACTTTTCAATAGGCTTCTTAGATTCTAAAATTGAGGATGACCCAACAATTGCAATACCATTAGTGGGCTTATCAAATACACCTGATTATACCATGAACTTAGCTGCCAATTACACCATGGATACTGAGGTGGGATACTTTGTCTTTAGTGGTGGCTATTACTACCGTGATGACTACTTATTATTTGAAGATAGTGATTCGTTACTTCAAGAAGGGTACGGTACGCTAAACGCAAGTGTAACTTGGGAAGATGTAGAAGGTAATTGGTATGGTGGGCTTCACTTTAAAAACTTAACTGATGAAGAAGCTATGGTGGGTGGCTATAATTTTACAGCCAAAAATGATGATGGAACTTACAGCCCTGGCTTAGGTGGAGACAATACCTTAATAGGCTACTTTAATGACCCTCGTACAATACAATTAACGGTAGGCTATCGCTTCTAATAAATTTTGAAAAATAACAATGTATAAAGATGAGAAAGAGCTGGTTATTACCAGCTCTTTTTTTGATAATAGAACAATGATTCTTCCGTCTTAAAGGTGTTGTATGAACCAAGCAAAAGTGGCTATCGCCGATGATCATCCGTTGTTTCGTACGGCCTTAAAACAAGCGGTGTTTGACTGTTTGCCAGATGCGGGTATTAAAGAGGCATCAAGCTTTGGTGATTTACTCGATGTTATAGCAGAGTCACCCGAGCTAGAAATTATCTTTTTAGATTTACATATGCCTGGTAATGACGGTTTTACCGGTTTAACCCAGTTGCAAAATAACCATTCAGATTTAATTGTTATCATGGTGTCTTCTGATGAAAACCCCGATATTATGCAAAAAGCGATTAACTTTGGCGCAGCGGCTTTTATCCCCAAATCAGTTGATTTAGCGACTATTGCACAAGCTATCAATACGGTGCTTGGCGGTGAAACTTGGTTGCCGATAAATATGCCAATGAATAGAGATACTGAGCTAGCACAAGAGCATAAGAAATTGGCTCAACAATTAGCGCAATTAACCCCTCAGCAATACACGGTTTTAGCGCTGGTTGCTGATGGACAGCTAAATAAGCAAATAGCAGGGCTGTTGAATATTAAAGAAAATACCGTAAAAAAGCATGTTTCAGCAATTTTATTACAATTAGGCGTGTATAACCGCACTCAAGCGGGTTTGGCATATCAACAATTAATGTTAGCACCGCAAGAAAATATTTCCCTTTAAATTTGAATAATTAAACGTCATGATAAGCACACTTAATTTATCAATAATATCATTACTTATACCGATATATCACAATATCAGCAAATGGTTAACGCGTTGCAAGAGTCTAATGAGCACCTTGAGCACAGAGTCGCTGAAAGAACCAATGAATTAACACAAATAAATAAAAAACTTGGTTCAGCTAAGATGCAGGGGTGGTGAAAAAAATAATCACTCATTTTCCAGTTGAGCAAGTTTCATCATCATTGACAAAAGACTTTAGCTTGTCAATGCAAGAAAAGCAGTTAACTTTATGTACTCATACCTCGAAACAAATTGTGCAAACTGATAGAAAATTACTACGCCGCATATTGCAAAACTTACTCGCTAATGCACTTCGCTATACACAAGAAGGTCGTGTGGTGTTAGGTTGTCGTCGCTTAAATAATGCTATTAGTATTGAAGTTTGGGATACAGGCATGGGCATAGCTAAGCAAGATGCGAGCAGCGTTATCACGTATTACGAGCATTGAAAACTATCATTAAAAGTATTAGCCTAGCCTAGCAAAGTTAAACAAAGAAAGCAGCGAGCACATCGAATCATCTATGCGATTAAGTTTGTGTTTAGCTGTTGTAAAAGCACTATAATCACTGCTTTATCTTTGTTGCAAGTCATTTTTAGGGCGTTTATATTTTTGAGATATCAACATTTTCAACTAGGGTAAATTATGGAATTGTTAAAAGCTTCGTCAATTCTTTTCGTGTTGCTAAACCCATTTCTGATTAGCATATACCTTATTAGCTTGATTAGAGATCTATCACTTAGAGAGTTTATACAGGTAATGATGCGAGCCCACATTATCAGTGGAATTGTATTTGTCATTTTTGCAATCACGGGAGAAAGAATTTTTGAAGATATCTTCAATGTGCGTTTTGGTGCTTTTTTAATATTTGGGGGTATCATTTTTTTATGGATTGGAATTCAATCTATATTTTCTGGACAGTTGGCCTTAATAGATACAAGTGGTGATCCTGAGCATATCGCTGGATCTGTAGCTATGCCGTTTATGATTGCTCCGGGTACAATAAGCGCGAGTGTACTCATTGGATCATCGTTACCCGCATCGAGTGCGACTATTGCTGTTATTGTCGCCATAGTTTTTTCTTTGTCGTCAATAATTCTTTTTAAATTGATCCATGATCCTCTCAAAAAACGAAATGAACGTTTGTTAAATCGCTATGTCGAGGTGATGGGTAGGATTGTCGCATTGTTTACAGGTACTTTTGCCATTGAGATGATTGCCCGTGGTGTCGGATTACTGTGGTCTAATTAATATACAAGAACTTAAAACGGAAAAAATACAGTTGGTTTTTTTCATTTCTTTCAACATTATAATCAACTATATTTGGTCGCTTAAATTGGCGTTGGTTGAATAGTTGTATTCAATTTTAAGAGTAGAGTTTTGATATGATAGAAGTACTGATCTTAGCCGTGGCATTAAGTATGGATGCATTTGCGGTATCTATAGGTCTAGGTTCTAAGCATGTAAAGCAAACAAAGTCGTTGGCTTTCATGTCGGGAATATATTTTGGTTTATTTCAGGGGTTAATGCCTTTAATTGGTTATCTTGGAGGTAAAGGGGTTATAAGTTGGATCGAACCTTATGCTTTATGGATCGCATGTTTGTTGCTTGTACTTATTGGGGCTAAAATGCTCTACGAGTCTTTCGTTGAGGGCATAGAAGAAGATATTGCCCAAGTAACTCATCGAGTTATGCTAATACTTGCAATTGCTACAAGTATTGATGCTATGGCGGCTGGCTTTACCTTAACTATTTTGGACGTAAATCCGTTTGTCGCTTGTTTTATTATTGGTAGTATTACTTTTTTCTTTAGTTGGTTGGGTGTTTTTGTTGGCTCTAAAAGTGGAACTTGGTTGGAAAGTAAGGCCGAATTTTTTGGGGGTGTAATTTTGATTTTAATTGGTATAAAAATCTTATTTGAGTAATGTGCTAATTTCACACATAACAAAGTGCTTGATTGTCTTTTGGCCTTGATCGATAAAATTTTTTATCGATATTTATTTTTGAATTTTGACTGGACTAGTACAGGTTAAAAATTAATCATTTGCGCTTCATCGTTGCCATCAAGATTGAGTAAATTAGCTAAAATAATCAGGCTAGTACGTTTTCTAACATTGAATTTTGCAAAAATATTACTTAAATGTGTTTTTACTGTATTTTCTGTAATATTAAGTTCATAGGCGATTTGTTTGTTCAGCAGCCCTCTATAGCATGTTCATAGGGGACTTGATAATTCAGCAGAATATGGTTGGCAAAGGTATTAGCTGACCGTTTTTGATAACAATTGCCGCATCAATTTTTTCAGTGCTAACGCTTTGATTGGTTTACGCATAAAATAAAACTTGGCATTACTTGTGTGTTCTCTTACTTGTTCAGAAGGATCCGCTGAGCAAATAATCACAGGGGCTTGCCAAGCATATTTGGCGATACTTTTCTGCACTAAATCAACACCATTTTTATCATCATCTAAATGATAGTCTGAAATAATCATCGCAGGTATGAAAACTTGCTTGGCTAAAGCAATGGTCAAACTAGCTTCATCTTTAACACCGATAACCCGACAACCCCACTCTTGAAGCTGAGCTTGCAGTGCCGTTAGCATTAGCGATTCGTTATCAATGAGTACAATGTTTAAATCAACAAACTCGTTTGTGGGCAAAGGCTGTGAGGTTATTGTTCTTTCCATTTTTTTAGCTTGTATTGAATAATTACGCGGTAAGGTGATACTAAAACAGGTGCCTTTATCTAGCGTGGATTTTACTGAAATTGTAAAGCCCAACAATTTAGCAATACGCTCTGAAATGGCTAAGCCTAAACCAAGGCCTGATGCCGCTTCGTTTGAATTTAAACGCTCAAACTCTTTGAAAATAATTTCTTGTTTGTTTGCTGGTATGCCGGGGCCATTGTCCCACACTTCAATAATACTATTGTTTTGTTGATGTCTAACACCGAGCAGCACTTTACCTTGACGGTTTGTTAGCGGGCAATAGTTGATAGCATTAGATAAGAAATTTTGAACAACCCGGCGTAACAACCTTTGATCGGTTGCAACCACACAGCTTGATTTTACATAGTTAAATTTCAAATTTGCTTGCTGTGCTAATACCGTAAACTCTTTACTTAAAGGAGATAATAAATCATCAATTGAGAAGCAATGTTTATCAATTTTTTGTGAGCTGTTATCAAGCCGTGATATTTCAACTAAGTCTGAAAGTAAGCTTTCTGCAGCGCTGAGCGAGTTTTGAATATTATTTGCTAGTTCTTTCAGTTCAGTATTTTGCACTTTTTTGTTGAGCATATTGGTAAATAATGACATCGCATTGAAGGGCTGCATTAAATCATGACTAGCGGCAGCTAAAAATCGACTTTTGCTGGTATTGGCGGCTTCTGCTTCTGCTTTGGCTTTGCTTAATTCAAGGGTGCGCTCTGTTACTCTTTGCTCTAAGTTTTCATTGGCTTGTTGTAAAGCTTGTGCTGTTTCAATATGAACGGTGATATCAGAAAACGTGCTAACAAAACCGCCGCCAGGCATGGCTTGGCCGCGAATTTCTAATACGATGCCACTGGGCATTTCTCGTTGAAAATGATGGCTATTACCTTGGCGCATATGCGCAATGCGGCGCTTAATAAAGTCATCAACTTTATTGGTATCAGTAGCGTTTTTATTAGCTACTATAACGCCACGATCAGCGTTAAATTGAATGAGATCAGCAATGGGTTTGCCTGCACTGACAAAATTTTCTGGGTAATCAAGTAACTCAATATAACGTTTATTCCAGGCAACTAGGCGCATGTCAGCATCTATAACACTAATGCCTTGCTCTATATTTTCAACGCCAGCCTGCAATAATTCTCGATTAAAGTGAAAAAGCTTATTGGCTTCATCAACGATATTAACAACGTCTTGTAATGGCATACTCTGTTTTGTGGTAACAGCCTTCATTACCATGCGGGTAGATGCTGAGCCTAATATGCTCGACAGTTGTAAACGAGTATATTCAACTAAATCGTTGCTAGCTGTGGTGTTAGACAATTGCTTGGCATGTTTATGTAGGAAAGTTGTTGCCGCGTTATCATCAATAAAACGTTGTAGTAAATGGTATAAGTCTTTTGATGATAAGTGGTGTTCGAAATCGCCTTGTTGCTTATACATAAACAACTCGGCTTGTAGTTTCTCTGAGACACTGCGATGAGTTTTTAAGGAAATAAAAATAAAACAACCCGTGTTGGCAAGCAAGCTAAAGAATAAGCCATGACTAATATGATCAAGTGAAGTAAAGCCAAATAGTGCATAAGGCTTAAGCCAAGTTAATCCCCATAATCCTGAATTTAGCCAAACAGAATTAGGCAATAAACTGGGCAGTAATAAAGTGTAAAACCAAATAATGCTACCAAAAATTAAACTAATTAACGCCGCTTTAGTGGTCGCTTTACGCCAATATAAAGCGCCTATCACCAGCGGCGCTAATTGCGATAATAAAACAAACGATAATAGGCCAATAGTGGCTAGGTGGTTTTGTTGATCTATGATGCGCTCAAAAGCCAAGGCTAACAGTAATAACAGGGCGATGGCGACACGGCGAATATTTAATAAAACACTTGAAAGCTGAGTTTTCTTTTGGCTAACAAAGCTATTGTAGTGCAGTAATAAAGGGTTAACTATTTCTGTTGTTACCATGGTGCTTAGCACTATGGTTGCAACAATAACCATGCTGGTCGCTGCCGCTAAACCACCTATATAAGCTAAACCACCTAGCCAAGCTTGTTGAAAAAATAAAGGGATAGTGATGACATAAGTATCGGCGTCAACATTGCCACCGGGAAATAAACTTTGCCCAGCCAGAGCTATCGGCAGCACAAAAATGTTAATGGCAATAAGATATAAAGGATATAAATAGCGAGCGCTTTTTAGTTCGTTTTCATGATGGTTTTCTATCATCATCATATGATATTGCTGCGGTAAAATGAAAATAGTGACCATGCCCAATAATGCTTGTGAAATAGCATAATAAGTCGTGTTAGCTGATGACACTTGCTTGATGTTATCCACTTGGGTAAAGTTTTCTGCTTGAGTAAATAAGTCATTAACGCCGTCAAAAACAAAAAAAGTCGCAAAAATACCCACGGCAGTTAAGGCAAATAATTTGATCACTGAGCTAAAGGCTATCGCTAACACTAAGCCTTGATTTTGTTTATTCACCACTACCTGTCTGGCGCCAAATAATATACTGAAAATAATAAGCACTAGCGTAACAACAAAAGTGGTACTGATACCTGATTGATAAGAGCCAGTGAGCAAATCGAAACTTTTACCAATTGCGCGTAACTGTAAGGCGATATAAGGAATAGTGCCTAATAATGCAACCAATGTGACGGTAGCGGCAATAACAGGTGAACGGTTGTAACGACAAGCAATAAAGTCGGCAATTGAGGTTAAGTTCTGCTCTTTACTTATGCGTAGTATTCTTAGCAACATTGGCCACGCTAAAACTAAGGATAAAATCGAACCAATATAAACAGGCGCAAGCCAAGCGCCCGTGGTTGCAGCCTGACCAACCGTGCCATAAAAAGCCCATGAAGTACAACTCACCCCGAGTGATAAACTGTATACCCAAGGACGAGAAAGCCATTTTTTATTGCTTTGTTTTTGTCCATAGTAAGCGACCATAAAAAGTAACAGCAAATAAGCAATAGATAGTAAGGATATCAGCCAAGTATCAAGGGAAAGCCAAACTAACAATGAAAATTCCTCTATTTTTGTAGGTTGGACTTTAGTTCGAAAATTCTGTCAGAATGAATTCAAACCTACATTGGTTGGGCATTATTATGTGCTTTGTCAGCATAACATGCGCCGCACTAAAAGGCAGTGAACGAAGGTAGTACATCATTGCATAATTTATTTAGTTAAGCTGATTAGACGTCGTCATTTATAGTTAAAGTTTTCTTAATGAATTTACCTCAAATAAACAATAAACACTTAGTGGCAGCACTTGTTTTTATCAGTTATACCCTCTTTGCTATGGCTTGGGTTGGTGGCACAGCTAGCATGAGTCAAATAATGTCAGCAATGCACGTTGATAGCTTAGCCTCGGCTAGTTTCATTAGCGGCGCGGTGACCTTGGCAAAAATTGTTGGTACCTTTATCGCCGCAGGTTTGGCATTAAAACTAGGGATCAGAAACGCCTTTTTTGTTGCGGGTTTATTAATTTCTATTGGGTTGTTAACACCACTTGCCCCTAATTATGAATTGCTGTTGTTGAGTCGGTTTTTAATGGGACTTGGCGGTGCCTTTATGATTGTTTACTTTAATCCCATTGTTATGGCTTGGTTTACGCCAGAAGAAAGACCGACCATTAATGGCATAAATGCGGTTGCCTTTAATGTAGGTACGGGCATTATTTTATGGCAAATGACTAATTTTAATAATTTTACCGGTAGCTGGAAAAATACATTAATCTTTTTTTCTTTGGTAAGCTTGGCGTTAAGCCTTGCTTGGCTGTTGGTGAAAAATAAAACCAGTGACAGTCATTCACCAGAAAAACAAGCAGAACAGCCTCAAGTACATTACTCTTATGCGGATGGATTGAAAGACAAATTTAATTGGATTTATGCACTAACTTATTCTGGCATTTTAGCGTTTTATATTTGTTTATTTACCTTTTATCCCAAAGCAGGTATTAGTCAAAGTGCTTTAGTGATCGGCTCTGGTATTGTTGGTACGTTAGCGGGTGTTTTTTATAGCAAAAAATTTACCGCTCGTGTTCCTGTTATTCGTTGGTCGGGGTTAATTATTACCATTACGGTGTTAGGTTTGTCTTTTGGTCAATCTGATTTATTGCAAACACTGTGTGCGATGGCGCTAGGTTTTTTTATTTTCTTCCCCGTTACGGCGCTAGTCACTATTCCGCATGAATTACCTAAAATGACGGGACAAAAAGTCACGGTAATCTTTAGCTTGTTCTATTCAATAAGCTATTTGGTTGCTACTGTGGTGCTATGGAGTTTTGGTAAGTTAGTTGATATAAACCAGGGCGATTTCAATTCAGCTTTTATATTAATTACTGTGATGAGTAGCACCTTTTTTATCGGAAGTTTCTTTTTACCGGAAACTGCGCATAAAACACGTGCAAAGATAAGTGTGTCAGAAAAAGATAAGGAAAAAAAATGCGAGGCGTAATTTCAGAAAAACTCCAAGATTTCATTGAGCAAGCGAATATAGCGGCTAAACAAGCGAAAGCTGACGGTGTGCAATTAACCCCTTCATTAGTGCGTGGAAATATTGAAAAACTCGCTTTTTTTATTGGTGAAGGGCCAGATCTCGCTTTTGTAAAAGAAAGTGCATTTAAAACCTTAACACACAGTATTGCCGTTAGAATTTATAGTCCTGATCCTGAGCAAGCATTACCCGTTGTTCTGCATTTCCACGGCGGTGGACATATGTGTGGCAATATTGCTTTGTACGATACTATTAGTCGAAAAATTGCCAAGTATGGCAATTGCATTGTAATCGCGGTGGAATATCGCTTAGCACCAGAATTTCCATACCCTGCAGGTATTGATGATTGTCAGTATGCGTTAGCGCATTATCAAGAAGTGCTTGGGAAAGTAAAATATAACCAACAATTGATGATTGCTGGCGACAGTGCTGGTGGCGCTATTTGTACTACCTTAGCCAGTAATAATATTGGTAGCTGCAGCGTACATATTGATAAACAAATATTAGTTTATCCCAGTGTTGATTACGCCATGTCTTTTCCTTCTATTGATGAAAATGGCAGGGGGTTTTTATTAGAAAAAGAAAAAATAGTTTGGTATTTTGACAACTATTTTCAACATAATGAGCCTTGCCAGCTCGTGTCGCCATTGTTTATGCCAATGGATGCTAGCATGCCAGAAACCATTATATTTACAGCAGGTTGTGATCCGCTAAGAGATGAAGGCATTGCCTATGGCCAAGCGTTAAGTAAGCTTGGCGTGAAAGTAGAGCAGCACTCTTTTGACGGTATGATTCATGCGTATATGTTACTTGATAGTTTGGTTGCCAAAGAGTGTGAACAAACGTATCAACTGATAGGTGAGTTTGTTCGAAAGTAGTTCATGTTTTGAGACCGGTTCCGGCCACTTTGAAGACCATTCCTTGAATACAAAAACGATCTCAGAATAGATTGTTTAGATACGAAAGCTAACAATTTCTGGCTGCCTGCTAAGAGACGCTATCCTCCAATTTTTGTCATTGGCTATTTTGTTTTTTGATCTGAAATTATGACCGTTCAGTGCCAACAACGAAAGTAGAGCAATCAAGACTTAGTTCTGGTTATGCTCCCTTGCTAGATCTTAACAAATATTGTTTAACCGATATTCTGATTTGTTTTTGTAACGGTAACGTCACTTTAAGTGGAAAAATTATTGGCTAAATGTTGAACGGCCTTAGTTTGATCTAGCTCACTTTTCAAACAGAATAAATTTGCGTATTTTCAAAGCTTAATGGTATTCTAGGTATCAGATTTTCAACCTTTGGCTGTCTAAGCTAATTAAAACTCTCTGCACTTTTGGTTTATTAAATCAATAGGATAAAAATGACAATTTCTATATTAATTTGTGACGATTCGAATATGGCACGAAAACAGCTTAAAAGAATACTTCCTCAGGGTTGGGCTGACAACACACAGTTAGTAAAAAACGGCCAGGAGGCACTTGACGTGCTTCGCACAGAGAAGATAGATCTTTTATTTTTAGATTTAACCATGCCGGTATTAGATGGTTTTAGCGTATTAGAAATAATGCAAGCTGAAGCTATGAGTGTTAATACAATTGTTATTTCTGCTGATATTCAAAGCGAAGCGAAAAAAAGAGTTGAGGCAGCCGGAGCCTTAGATTTTATTAGAAAGCCCATTTCTGCAGACACATTAATTGAAGTTCTAAATAAGCATCATTTACTATGAACAGTGGTCTAAATTTTACCGAAGATCAACGAGACTATTTACAAGAAATTTGTAATATAGGCATGGGGCAGGCAGGGCAATCGCTTTCTATTCTATTTGAGCAATATGTTACTTTATCTGTCCCTTCGATTGAAATTATTTCAGCGAAAAATTTAATTACGACATTGAAACGATTGATACCTGCTGAAAAAATATCGGCGGTACGTCAGGGCTTTTATACTCATGTAACGGATCCTAATATTTGTGGTGAATCCATTACCATCTTCAGCAATACCGACTTCGCACAGTTGGCACAATTAATTGATTTAGATGAGGACGTGACGTTTGAAGTTGAGCAGGAAATGTTGCTTGAAATTTCAAACATTATTAATGGTGCTTGTTTGTCAGGTATTGCGGAACAAATATCAGAACGTTTTTTTAGTACGCCGCCATCAATAATGGGGCAATCCATCATAATAGATAATTTACTCAATAAAGAACACTTGATATGGGATCATGCTCTTTCTATAAAAATACAATACAGTGTCGATAAGCATTCGTTTCAGTGCGACTTATTGCTTTTGATGCCAGATTCTTCGGTTAAATACTTACAAAATGTTTTAAACCGGCTTATTGATGAGTTGTAAATGTTATGATTAATAAGTTTCCTTACACTAATAATGTTATTGATTGCGTTGATAGTGGCGTTTTTGTTATAGATAAATATTTTACTGTGCATCTGTGGAATGACTATATGGCTATTCGCTGTCAGTTCACGTCGGATGATATTTTTGGTTTAAATCTCTTTGATTGCTTTCCTGAATTACCTCAGAAGTGGTTTGAAAGAAAAATTAAAAGTGTTTTCCTTTTGAAGAGTCCGTCTTATTCTGCATGGGAACAAAGGGATTATTTATTTGAGTTTCCACATGGCCGCTCTGTAACCGGTGGTGTTGATTTTATGTATCAAAATTGCTGTTTTACGCCAATACTTGGTCAGGACAATAATGTTGAGTATGCTTGCGTTACCATTAAAGATGTTACCGATATCGCAATAGCAACCATGAAACTTAAAAAGACCGTGACGGAATTAGAACGTATCAACAGCATTGATGGTTTAACACAAGTGTATAACCGATCTCATTGGGAAAAATGTTTTAAAAATGAAGTTGATCGAGTTAACCGATATGAACACCCAGTGTCTCTTATTATGTTTGATATGGATTTTTTTAAAAATATTAACGATAAATACGGTCATTTGTGTGGTGATGAAGTACTGAGGAAAACTGCGAAACGCTGTACTGAGTCATTACGTTCAGCTGATGTTATAGGGCGTTATGGCGGTGAAGAATTCTGTATATTTTTACCTGAGACCGATTTAGCTGGCGCAGCCTATATAGCTGAAAAGCTAAGGCATATTATTTCCGATACACCTGTTTATTATAAATCACTAGCCGTGTCTATATCGGCCAGTATTGGTTTTACCAGCTCTCGTTCAACAAATAATAATCACGAAAAGCTTATTAATGAAGCCGATACCGCTTTATATGCCGCAAAAAATAATGGCCGAGCTCAATGCGTTAGCTTTTTTGATTGCGATGCTTAATCAGAGTCGTCATATATAGTTAGGTTTTTTTGGCTAATTCAGCGTGAAGCCTTGTTTGTTTTGCAGCAGCCTTTGTTCAAAGTTTAACAACCAAGCCTTTCTATGTAGGCCTCCAGCATACCCCGTTAAGCTACCATCTTTACCGATGACACGATGACAGGGAATAATAATGGCGATAGGGTTAGCGCCATTGGCAGCTCCCACGGCACGTACAGCCTTCTTATTATTCATTAGCTCGGCTTGCTGACTATAATAACGGGTTTCTCCATAGGGAATTTTTTGTAAAGCCTGCCAAGTTTGCTGTCTAAATAGCGTACCTTGAGGCGCTAAGGGCAAATCAAAAATGGTTATTTCACCGGCAAAATATTGCATTAGTTGCTTTTTTGCTCGTAACGTTAAGTCATTTCCTTTAGGCACTTCGGTATTCATTAAGTCATGGTTTTTGACCTTATCAATAAATTCGACTCGATAGATAGCCTCATTATCAGCAAAAATTCCAAGATCACCTATTGGTGTGGGTAAAGCGCTAAAGAAGGATTGTTTCATAATAAATTCCATACCTGAAAAGTTAAATAAGATTGCCAAGGCGAAGCGTCTTCGGGGTTTAATGCCACCCCTTGCTGAGTTAAGGCTTTTTTAATGCCTAAGTCGCCACCTAGCCAAATATTAGGATTACTTAAACCACGCATTTTTGTGTAGTCAATCGTCCAAGGGCCAATACCTTTTAATGGCAACCATTCATCAGGTGATGCCTGTGGTTTTTCTACCATAAACTGGGCTAAATTTACTAAGGTTGCCCGTCGAGAGGCTGGCATTTTTAACTCACTTAAATCGCTATTGAGTAAATCTTTTGGCATGGGGAATAGTGTTAAATCTCCTTGTTTTGTGCCGTAATGTTTCACTAAAGTTGCTACTAGTTTTAGTGCGCCTGCAACAGAGATTTGTTGGCCTAAAATGGCTCTAACACCTGCTTCAAATAAATTCCATGTACCTGGCAAACGTAGCCCTAAGCATATTTGTTTATTCAATCCCTCTACTGTTAGCAGCTGTTTATCAATGCTCTGTATAGCAGCATCTAAGTCTAGAATACGGCGAATATTCCTAACGACAGGCATCAAGTGGTTGATCTCACTTATGTTTATATCAACGTTGAAACCATGCTTATCTGCATTATGTGTAGCGGTAAATTGCCCATGAATACTATTGAGCTTGCCATCACCAACGTCATTGGTAGAAGGCCAGTTGAAGGTTCTGCTATAACTATTTTTGTTTACCCATTCTATTGGTGATATGGCTCTGTGCTTTAAAAAGTCTCTTAGTTGCGCCCAAGCATAAGGAGGACGATAACTTAAAAATAAGGTAATAGTGTTGGTGGTTGCTACCTTATTTTTACGCAAGCTTGATGGTGTTAGTTTTAGCTTAGTTTGAAAACAATCGTTGAATCTACGCAGGCTATTAAAACCAGCTGCAAAAGCGACTTCAGTTACACTCATCGGTGTTTGTTGAAGCAATGATTTGGCAAACATTAGTTGTTGATGTTGGGCGTAGTTTTTTGCACTTGTTCCTAAGTTATCTTGAAATAAAGTATTTAGATATCGGCTTGAAATGCCTAAGCGATCGCTAAGTTGACTAATGCTTTGAGCGGTAAGCGCCCCTTCATTGATTAAGTTAAGTGCTCGCTCAAAACTGGTGTTTTTTCCCTTCCACGCAAAAGAGTCAGGCGCGGCATCGGGTCGACAGCGTAGGCATGGTCTGTAACCATGATTTACTGCGGCAACAGAGGTTGTAAAGTATTCAACATTACATTCTTTCGGCGGCGGGGCGGGACAAATTGGACGGCAAAATATGCCCGTAGTTTTCACCGCGATAAAAAACTGGCCATCAAAGCGAGCATCCCGTGATAGTCGCACTTGTTGATATAAGGTCTTGTCCATGGTGTTAACGATTACCCAGAGATTATTGTATCCCAGTGTAATAGCAAGCGAGCATTAACACTAGCCAGATTCAGAACTGATTGTTGAACTGATTAGGTTGTTTGACAAAAAATCAGTTGTTGTTGAGTACTTCTTTTGCCGCACGAAAAGCTTCTTGTGCCGCAGGTGCACCGCAATAAACTGCGCTGTGAAGTAATACTTCGCGTATTTCCTCAACCGTAGCACCATTATTGAGTGCGCCGCGAATATGCCCTTTCAATTCTTGTGGTGTTCTTAAAGCCGCAAGCATGGCAATAGTGACTAAGCTGCGAGTTTTTAAATCGATACCGCCTCGTTGCCAAGTAGAGCCCCAACCATGGTCGTTAATGTAGTCTTGCATCGGCTGGGCAAAATCATCGGTATTATTTAAAGCACGATCAACAAAATCGTCACCCATTACTTGACGGCGAGTTTGTTCACCTTTATTTGTTGTCATATTCTATCCTAGTGTATGTGTTGCTTTAAGTATCGGTATAAGTTTTTACTGTGCTGTCCAAGCGCCATCCATTGGTAAAGAGGCGCCTGTAATGCTGCGCGCACTATCACTACATAAGAATAAAATAAATTCGCCGATTTGGCGAGGATCCATCATTTCTGGCAACGGTTGTTTGGCCGTTACTAGGTTATATTTTGCTTGTTCAAAGTCAACTTGTTGTTTTTGTGCAATGTCATTAATTTGGTTATTAATTAATGGCGTATCAACCCAACCCGGGCAAATAGCGTTTGCGGTAATGCCTAGTTCAGCACATTCGAGCGCAACGACTTTCGTCAACCCAACAATGCCATGCTTGGCTGCCACATAAGCTGACTTATTTAACGATCCGACTAAACCGTGAACTGAAGCGATATTGATAATACGACCCCACCCCTTGGCTTTCATGCCCGGTAATGATTGTTGAATGGTATGAAACGCAGCGGTTAAATTAATAGCAATAATGGCGTTCCATTTGTTCTCAGGAAAAGTATCAACGCCTTCGGTATGTTGAATACCAGCATTGTTGACTAAAATATCAATAGCGCCCATCACATTAATAGCACGATCCATAAAAGTAGCAATAGCGGCTGAATCCATTAAATTAGCATTATCAAATAACGTTTTGATGTTATATTGAGTGGCAAATTCTATTGCTAGCGCAACACCTTCGGCTTCATCCATTAAGCCATGTAATACTAAATTAATACCTTGCTCTGCTAGTGTATGAGCCGTTGCTAAGCCAATACCACTAGTTGAGCCGGTAATTAGAGCTGTTTTGCCTTTAAGCATAATAATATTCCTATTTTTCATTCATAAAACGGACACTTGATATATTGGCACTTGATATAACAGTACTTTCGGCTATGTTAGCTTAATTAAGTGACATTATATTTAGTACTATAGTGCTACACATTACCTTTGGTTTATCATCAAGTCAGCATAAAAAGAGAGGTGAAATTTGTTATTTGTGGTTATTCCACAAAGCGACTTTCTGGTATGATCTGGCTATATTGGAAAATAACCCTTTAATTAACGTTGGAACTGTAAATCAATGTCAGCTATTGCCGAGCAAATCAGTGAGCAAATCGCTCAAGAACTTAACGTCAAAACCTCACAAATTAATGCCGCTATTAACTTATTGGATGATGGCGCAACCGTGCCCTTTATCGCCCGTTATAGAAAAGAAGCGACTCAAGGTTTAGATGATAACCATTTGCGCGAATTAGCCACAAGGCTAACGTATTTACGTGATTTAGAAGCCCGTCGTCAGGTCATTTTAACGAGCATAAAGCAGCAAGATAAATTAACAAACGAATTAGCCAAGCAAATTGCCAGTGCTGATAATAAAACCCGTTTAGAAGATTTATATTTGCCATACAAACCTAAGCGTCGTACTAAAGGGCAAATTGCTATTGAAGCCGGTATTGAGCCGGTAGCGAATAGTTTGTTTAACAATTGGCAGCTTGACCCAGAACAAGAGGCTCAGGCATATCTTAATAATGTTACGAGAAGTGTGGTGAAAAGTGATGCAGGCTTTGTTGATGTCAAAGCGGTATTAGAAGGCGCCAGCGCTATTTTGGCTGAACGCTTTAGTGAAGATGCCAACTTATTACAAAAGCTACGTAGTCATATACTTAAACAGGCGCATTTAACGAGTAAAGTTATCAAAGGAAAAGACAACGAAGCGGCTAAATTTCGAGATTATTTTGAACACAGTGAAAAGTTAAAAACCGTGCCTTCACACCGTATGCTTGCGATGTTGCGCGGCCGTAATGAAGGTTTCCTACAACTGAAAATTGATGTAGACCCTAGCCAAGAAAAGAGCGCTGTTTCTAGTGCTGAGCAAATTATAAGTGAGCATCTAACTTTAAGGTTAACGCAACAAAAGGCAGCAAGTTTTTTAACTAGTACAGTACGTTTAGCGTGGAAGAGTAAACTCAGCGTTAGTTTAACTAATGAGCTGTTAACTCAACTTCGTGAGCAAGCTGAGCTACAAGCGATTAAAGTATTTGCTGAAAACTTGGCTGATTTATTAATGGCTGCTCCAGCAGGACCAAAAATAACATTGGGTTTAGACCCTGGATTACGCACGGGTTGTAAAATTGCTATTGTTGATGCTACCGGTAAATTGCTGCATACCACGACTATTTTCCCTCATGTACCGCAAAGCCATTGGGATAAATCGGTACGTACTTTAGTTAATATTTGTCGCAAATATAAGGTTGAACTCATTGCTATTGGTAATGGTACTGGCTCGCGAGAAAGCGATAAATTAGTCAGTGAAGTTATCGCTCAGTTTGACTCAAC
Source organism: uncultured Colwellia sp. (assembly GCA_963974965.1). Lineage (GTDB taxonomy): Bacteria > Pseudomonadota > Gammaproteobacteria > Enterobacterales > Alteromonadaceae > Colwellia. The sequence continues at coordinate 26,597 of CAXBEX010000001.1, forward strand.
GGCTGGTTTAGCTAAACCGAAAAAAATGATGGTAAGCGAAGCAGGTGCATCAGTGTATTCGGCCTCTGAATTTGCAGCTAAAGAATTTCCTGATCTTGATGTTTCCCTGCGAGGCGCAGTTTCCATCGCCAGACGTTTACAAGACCCTCTAGCTGAGTTGGTTAAGATTGACCCTAAGGCCATCGGTGTGGGTCAATATCAACATGACGTTAGCCAGAGTCAATTAAGTCAAAGTCTTGATGATGTTGTAGAAGATTGTGTAAATGCCGTTGGGGTTGATCTTAATTCAGCCTCTGCGGCATTACTCACTCGTGTTGCTGGTTTAAACAAAACGATGGCAAATAACATTGTTCAATACCGAGATGAACAGGGCGCTTTTAGTAATAGAAAACAGTTAAAGAAAGTGGCTCGCTTGGGGCCAAAAGCCTTTGAACAAGCGGCAGGTTTTTTACGTATTAGTGGTGGTGATAATCCCCTTGACCAGTGTGCGGTTCATCCTGAAACTTATCCTATTATTGAAAATATTATTAAGCAGCTCAATATTGATAGTGCTGATTTGTTAAATAGCGCAGAGCAGTTACAGCAAGTTAATATTAGTGACTTAGCAACAGAGCAATTTGGTGAAGTAACCATTAAAGATATTATCAACGAGTTGGTAAAGCCAAGCAGAGATCCTCGGCCTGAATTTAAAACCGCCACCTTTGCTGACGGGGTTAATAAGATTACTGACTTAGCGGTAGGTATGGTGCTTGAAGGGGTCATTTCTAATGTCGCTAATTTTGGGGCGTTTGTCGATATTGGTGTGCATCAAGATGGTTTAGTGCACATTTCTGCCATTACCGATAAATTTATTAGCGATCCGCGAGAAATAATAAAAGCGGGCGACATCGTTAAAGTGAAAGTGGTTGAAGTTGATGCTGCCCGTAAACGTATCAGCTTAACGATGCGTTTAGATGACAGTGTAGATAAAGCTAAAAACAAGGTTTCAGCGCCAAGTAAACATCAAAGCGAACCGAGAAAAGAAGCAAGCACTAAGCCACAAGCTTCAAACGCTAAAAGTCACTCTAAAGTTAAGCCTAAAAAAGTAGAAAATGCAGCCATGGGCAATGCGTTTGCTGATGCTTTTGCCAAACTTAAAAAGTAGTGTTTGTTTACAAAAAAAGGGGAAGCAAAAGCTTCCCCAAAAATAACCCCGGTTGGAGGTTAACTAACGCAAGATGGTTAGTGTTTTATGGTCTTTAATTTTGATATTAAACACTATAAAACGTATTTAGCAGTGAATTGTGCGTAATCAGAATCAGCCGCTTGTTCGGCCATTTCAAAGTTACCAAATTCAAAACCAAATGAAAGCTGTTTGGTATAGCTTTTGAAAATATTAACACCCCAATGTGTGCGATCTCTGTCACTTAAATCAGTTTGAGTGTTACCGTAAAATACGGTGCTACGAATGTCCTCAGACCAGAAATGGCGATAAGCAACCGTTACTGAAACACTGTCTTCTACTTCACCGTTTACTAAGTCTGTTGCTGCTGCAACACCAACATAGCGACCTGTATTACCGCCATGTACTTGAAAACGAAAGTCATCTTTGCCAAAGGTGTTAACTCGACCAGCAACGCCATAGCCTATTGCTGACTCAGTACCACCACCAAAGTCATCTGCGATATTTAATTGGCGGGCTAAACCAGTAAAAGAAACGTTACCCCAATCACCTTTCAGGTCATAGCGAACTACTACATCGGGTATTTTATCTTTATCAGGGTTACCGCCACTACCAAAAGTGTTTGGGTTTTCTACGGCAACTTGAAAATCACCTAAGGTATAGCGTACTTGAGGTTGACGAATAAAGGCTTCAGCAGTTAATGCGCCACCAAAATCGGCTGTTTCAGCAAAGGTACTGGTATTAACGTAAGTTGACCATGTTTGGCCAAATAATAAGTTTTTATATTTGATAAAGGCGTGGCGAATACGCGGGTTTGATGAGTTAGTAAATTTCTCATTAGCAGCAGCATAGCCACCAGTAACCGCAGCACCATACAGATCCATTTCGACAAAACCAGTAACATCGCCATTAACATACTTGGTATTAAAACGTGATTCATTGATAGCAAATTTAGCGGAAGAATTAGATTCATCAAGCACTGAGCCAGTACCAATCCAATAATCCGTTGCGGCAATATTGCCACTGGTGTAACGATAGTCTGCTTTAATATAACCGCCAAAAGTTAAAGATTGATCATCATCTAACTTGATTGTGTAACCTGCATTGGCGGAACCAACTATCGCTAGTAATCCGGCAGCAAGCAGTAATTTACTTTTTTTAAGTTTAAACATTATGTATCCCCATTTTTTTGCCTATGGCAACTGTTTTAGTTATTGTATTTTAGTTATTGTGGTTTCTAGTTTTTTATCTAAAAAGTAGAGATCTTCGTCTCTTCTTCTGCTTTCATGCAACCTGTGTTTTGACGATTTAATCAAAACACATGTTGAATTTTTGTTCAGGTATTAAGGTAAGATTAAAGTGCTGTTAAAGAAATTAGACCTAAGTCTAAAATGCAGAGTTTTTACCTTATACTTTAGTCTAAGGTGTTAGTATTTAATGAATTATCTTGCTTTGAAACCAATTCTAAAAGCCCCCCAATGTTTGCCATTGACAAAAATTGGGGCGGAAACATCATGCATGATTTCGCCAGTATCGCGTTTGTAAGTTTGTAATAAAAACTTGTCGGTATGCTGAGCACAACGAATGCCAGTTGGATCATTAAATAGGCGTTTGGTGCGATTAGTCATCATGTCAATCTCAGGGTTGCCCGTTAACGGTTTAGAAAAGCATTTATTATGCGTTGGGAAATAGCCATTAACATCTACTGCGCCGGCATAAATCATTTCACTGAACTCTTGTAATAAAGGCTCTTGAATTTGGGGTAAGTTTTGGTCAGTAAACCCATCAAACCCCGTGGTGAATTTTTGGGGTAGACTATTTCCTAAAGGCTTATAATTGAAATCAAAGAGCTGTTGCTGTGATATTTTGTGAGTAGCAATACTTTCTTCAAAAAGATCACCAACTTTTTTTGCGGCTAATTCTACTTGTTTGCACATATTATTAATGAATGTATCGTTATTAAACTCAGATAGGTGAACAAAAATAGATTCAGTACTATTAGACAGTGTTTGTGCTTGTGTTGATATATGTTGAGTTTCCTTACTTTTATCAATAAGAAAGTCGTGTAAATTAACAACAGAAGTTGAAATTTCAGTTGCGGCTAAATCTTGCTCTTGCAATGCATGACTAATTTGGTCGCTGGCGGCAGATGAGTCGGACATCAGGTTATCAATGTGAGCAAACGATTGAGACAAATCTGTCATAGTATTAACAACGCTTTCAGTCTGCTGCACTATTGTGCTCATCACGGTGGTAGTTTCACTCGTTTCTTTGCCAATTTGATTTAACATTTCACCAATTTGATGGGTTGCAGCGGCCGTTTTTGCTGCTAAAGCCCTTACCTCATCAGCAACAACAGCAAAACCCCGTCCTTGTTCCCCTGCTCTAGCCGCTTCAATAGCGGCATTTAATGCTAATAAGTTTGTTTGAGAAGATATACCGTCAATAACATCGGTAATACTTTGTATTTCAGACGCTTTTTTCTCAAGAGATTGAACTTTATTTGAGGCATTGGTTACGGATTCATTGAGCAGATTAACGACGGTAATATTATCATGTAATTGCTGTGAACTAGACGCACTAGCGCTCATTGCTTGGTTTGTTTGTTGTGAGGCCCGCTCCGCATTGTCATTGATTTGCTTGCTATTCATCGACATTTGTTCGGCTGCTGTGGCTAACCTATCAACATCGTTGCTGGAATTATCGATGGCATGGCTTAATTGTGTTAGAAAAAAACTAATTTCTGCTGAGCTAATCGCTAATTCACTGGCTTTAGTACCAATTTTTTCGCCAATACTAGCAAAGTGATTTGAAGATTGTTGTAGCATTTCTTCAGAAATATCCTCGGTGTTGGACTGTCTTTGTTTCGCGATAAAAAATATTACTAGAAAGCTTATGCTCGCCAAGCCTAATGTTGACAGAAATAATGACGAAAACAGGTTGGCGCTAAAGTAGTGAAAAATAGCGATAAGCAGCGCGGGAAAAAACGCTAAAAATAGTCGGGGTATTAATTTATTATTCATTATCATTTCTTTATACACCTAAGCAGGGTTAATTCTTTTAGCATAGCAGAATATAGTAGAGTTGCAGAGTTAGGCAATAAGACTTTAGTTGATTTATATCAACTAAAGTCTTATTGCCATGCTGCTTTATACAGGGTGAATTTAATCAGCGCTGTTAATCGGGGCTAGCTATATTTTGCTTGTAAGTAATCAAATACAGCACGAATACCGAAGGCCTCACCACCTAATGGTCGACCAGACAAAGCACGAACGTTAAAAGCCATTACATCAAAGTGTACCCAATTGGTTTCTTTACTAATAAATTTTTCTAAATATAAAGCGGCAGTAATTGCCCCACCAAAAGGGCCTGCAGAGCAGTTAGACATGTCAGCAATAGTGCTTGAAAATAAGTCAACGTAAGGTTGGTACAACGGCATGCGCCAAGCTGGATCGTTGATTTTATTGCCTGCTTCAGTGATACCCTCAGCAATCTTGTCGTTTGTCGAGAAAAACCCTGCTATTTCAGTGCCCAAGGCAACACGCATTGCACCTGTTAAAGTGGCGAAATCTATAATTAGCTCAGGTTTATCATTATCCGCTTCTGCTAACGCATCACATAATACTAAGCGGCCTTCTGCATCGGTATTGTCAATTTCAACCGTTAGCCCTTTGCGTGTGGTAATTACATCACCGGGACGCATGGCATTGCTTGAAACCGCGTTTTCAACGGCAGGAATTAAAACACGCAAGTAAATTGGCAGATTATAAGACATAATCAAATACGCTAAACCTAAGACATGTGCTGCCCCGCCCATGTCTTTTTTCATATTGCGCATACCGGCAGCAGGTTTTAAATCTAATCCGCCACTATCAAAGCAAACTCCTTTGCCAACGAGTGTGATTTTGGGGTGATTATTATCACCCCAAGTAAGATCAATAAGACGAGGCTGGTGAACACTGGCACGGCCAACGGCATGAATAGTTGGATAATTATGGGCAAGCAATTCATCGCCAATAATTTGCGATAAATGACCACCAAAGGACTCTGCTAATGTTTGAGCTGTATCACCAATGTTTTGTGGCATCATATCACTAGCAGGTGTGTTTACTAAGTCTCGCACTAATGCTGTCGCCTCTGCATATTTGATAGCGTGATCAACCAAGGTTTGATCATTCACGGCTAAGCTAGGCAGTGTTTTTTCTTTATTATGTGTTTTATAGGCAGAAAACTCATAAGCGCCTATTAGCCATGCAAAACATGTTGCTTGTTGATGTTCGGGGGCTGCTTTGAGTAAGTATTGACCTGGGGGGAGTTTATTTATTAAATCGCCACAAGCAAAATAATGGTTTGCGTCTTCAACAACAAAAACTGCTTGGCGTAATGCACCTTCTTCTCCGGCACCAAAATTAGGTAATAAAGCTAAACCTTCACCACTATAGGAAGTTTGTTTTAACCAATTCTGATCAAACGGGCTTTGAGATGCTAACCACTGTGAGTAAGCCGATTTTTCTAAGATGGTAAGAGGTATGCCAGTATTTCCTAGAATAAGGAGAGAGTTCATAGGTTGCCTTTAAAATTACTTGTTAGATATGTTTAGTGTTAGATATCTTTATTGATATAATGTTTGATTGTAGCTTAAGTAGAAAAATATGAAAATGATCTTGCAAAACACCCTTCGACTGCTTCGCGCTCAGGGCAAACGACCTTTTCCCGTTCACCCTTCGACTGCTTCGCGCTCAGGGCAAACGGCCTTTTCCCGTTCACCCTGAGCTTGTCGAAGGGTTATAATAGTAAATCTCTTAGTTGTACTTTATCCGCTTTGGGCTTGTTATTCACTTGGGCAAGTAATAATTCTGCGGTGGCAATAGCGTCATTGAGCGCATTGTGTCCGTGGTGATGTGGCAATTGATATTTGTGGCGTAATTTTGATAAACGTAGCCCTGAGGGATCATAAGCAACATCACGCTTATCTAATTGGCGTTTAGCAATCACTAACGTATCAATAATAGGAAAATCAGGTACTAAACCATAAAGTTCAAAACAAGCTTGCTGTAAAAACTGTCGTTCAATTCGAGCAAAGTGTACTAACATCACTTTGCCAGCTAAAGCTTTTAGTAATTTCTCAACGACAAGGCGTAATGGTTGCCCTTGTTCTTTTTGTGCATCGGTAATTTGATGAATAATAACATTGCTTTCTTCTAACCTAGTTTGGGTTTTTATAATTTGGTGATAACAAGAGTTAAGCTTTATTTGCTCATGTTCTAGTGTAACAAAACCTATGCTTAGTAGTTTGTCTGCTTTAGCATCGAGGCCTGTGGTTTCAAAATCTACCGCTAAAATTGGCAACTCATGTATAGGTGTTTCAAACGAAGGGAAAGGCACCGCTAAAAAATCTTTAAGTGGCCCTTCAGGTGCTTTTTTCAATAACCGTTTACGCTTGGTTTCATAGCCGGCTATGTGGTTAATAAAGGCCTTGATTGCCATTAGAAGCTTGCCTGCCTTGAGTCTTGCAATGTTTTGATGACTTTGAAAGCGTCTTTTAAATGCTCACGTTCCAATTTTGATAATTCTTTGGGGGATAAGTAGTTGTCTGGCTCAAGCCCTAGCATCAACTTATTTGCTTGATGTTTTACCCGTAAAATTCCTAAAAATTCGTAAGCATCTATAAGGTTTTCTGCTGACGATTTGGTAATAGCGGCAGTGCCTGCGGCTTGCTTAATACGTTCAATAGTATTAACAGCGCTAATTCCTTGGGAAAGTGCATAAATACGCGCAAGATCTACAATCGGCGCAATGCCATTATGCTTAAGATCTAAGGTGGCTTTGTGTTTACCGTTTTGCTTTAATACAAAATCTCTAAAAAAACCAAGTGGTGGGCGTAAGCTTAAAGCATTTTTGGATAAATGCGCGATAAACAAACTGCTTTTTCTTGTCTTTTTGAGTAAATGTTTACGAACAGTATCAAGCAAGCTAGCATCACCATAAATGGTCTCTAAATCAAAAAACACGCTAGAGTTCAATAACGCTTTTGGGGTTGGGGTATCAACCCAGGCATCAAAGTACTTCTGCCACATTTTTGTGGGCTGACGCCATTTGGGATTAGTTGCCATTATATTGCCAGGGCAATAAATAAATCCACAGTCAGCTAAACCATCACAAACAAAAGTGGCTAAATTTTCAAACCAAGCATCATCGTAGGGCCTCATTGAATCACAAATGATGATGGCATTATCTTGGTCTGAATGAGCGAGTTGTTCTTGTCTTGCCTGTGATCCTGCAGCAAGCCATGCATAGGGTACAGGTGCTTGACCATACATTCCTTCTGCCATTTCAATTAAACGTTTAGTAAATGCCATGGTAATGGCACTGATACTTTTACCAACATGATCAGCACTAGCACCGAGTTTAGCTAAGCGAATTTGTAATTTTGGCAGTAAATAGCTAATTTCTTTTAGCTCTTCTAGGCTTCTCGCTTTATGAATAATGCTAGAAAAATTGACGGCATTATGACCTTCATTATTCATTAAATCAGTGGCGGTAACCATGCCAACTACTTTTCCCTGTTTTGTTACAGGTAAGTGGTGTATATGCTTTGCAGTCATGGTCATTAAGGCATCATAAGCATTGTTTTTTATATCAATGGTGCTCATGTTGCGAGTCATTATTTCACAGATATTGGCTGTGATAGGCAAACCCTCTGCCACACAGCGGCGGCGAATATCTTTATCAGTTACTATGCCAACACAGTTTTTGTTATCAAGTACAACTAAACAGGTGTAGCCTTGATCAGTCATTTGTATTGCGGCTTGTTGAATACTACTGCTAGCCTCTATGCCTGCTACGGGAGTGTGATAAAAGTTACTTACTGACGTATTCATTAAGGAAGAAGAAATAATGGCTTCTTCATTAACTTTAGACATTTTCTGCTTGAGCCGCTCAGCAGAATTGTAACTAAAATAGTCGCTAATACTGGGGTACTTATCACCAATATCTCGTAGGATTTCAGCATCAAGACTATACACCAAGCTGTCTTCATCTGTTTTTACTTGCCGGGTTTTTGTTTGCTGTGTATTACTTGATATTTGTAAGCTTTGTTTGCAAAACTCTGTGCATAAATCCCCCTCGCCTAAGCGAGAAACTAATTCCTCATTGGAAAGACAACTTAGTGCGCCTTTACGAACAATGTATAAGCGCGGTTCATCAATTCCTTTTGGTGGGAGGTATTCATCTTTGCGAACATAATTAATACTGAGTTCTTTAATTAAACATCCTAAAGCAGGTTTTGGCAAAGTGTCAAATGGAGGGATACTCTGGATAAAGCTATAAATTTCAGAAAGTTCAGTGTCCATGATGATTACCTGTATATGCCCATTTTTTATCGGGGGAGTCATTGGTATATCTAAGAAATCCCCAAGAACTATCCAAAAAATACCCAAGAAAATTCAAAAAACCGTATTTTTAGTTTGCTTGGCAATAGTAATGATAATTTAGAGCGGTAGGTTCATGTAGTCAACCATTGAAGTGACAATGTAGACTAAAGTTGCACTTGATTTATGACTTACGCTTGAAGCCGCTATAACGCTAGTGAATCTACATTATTATTATGCTTGTTTATTCGTTAAATCGTTGATCTAGACTAAAGTGTAATATCAGAGAAAAAATAATCTTGTTAGATTTAATGCAGTTGAAGTTGAATATGGATTTTTGTCTTTGTCTATTTTTTATATCGACATAGACTACTGACAGAAATCAATAGCCACACTTTTACTAAAATTATTACTATTTAAGCCTAATAAAAATATACACATTAACGTGAAATACAGGCTATAACGTCGCTAGGAGACTATTGTGGAAAATAAAGAAACTTATTGGTCGGAAAATCTTCGCCTAATCTTTATATGTCTTGCAATCTGGTTTGCAGTTTCATTTGGTTTAGGCTTACTACTTGTAGAGCCGCTAAATGCAATTCGTCTAGGTGGGTACAAACTTGGTTTTTGGTTTGCGCAGCAAGGTTCTATTTACTCATTTCTTGTTTTAATCTTTTGGTATGGTGCCAAAATGAATAAGCTTGATAAAAAATACCATTCGGAGGGTTAAGAGATGGAAGAGTTACAACTATATACTTACATCGCAGTATTTGGCACCTTCGCCGTTTACTTTGGTATTGCTTGGTGGGCTCGTGCGGGTTCAACCAGTGATTTTTACGTAGCGGGTGGTGGCATTACACCTATGCAAAACGGTATGGCGATTGGCGCCGATTGGATGAGTGCAGCGTCATTCATTTCAATGGCGGGTTTAATTGCTTTCTTAGGTTACGGTGGCTCAGTTTTCTTAATGGGTTGGACAGGTGGTTATGTACTTCTAGCCATGTTACTAGCTCCTTACATGCGTAAGCATGGTAAGTTCACGGTACCTGAGTTTATTTTTGATAGATATTACTCTAAAACAGCACGTATTGTTGCGGTAGTTTGTTTAATTATTGCGTCATTAACTTACATCATCGGTCAAATGAAAGGTGTTGGTGTTGCTTTCTCTCGCTTCTTAGAAGTTGATTATGGTTTAGGTTTAGGCATCGGTATGTTCGTTGTTTGGGTATATGCGGTACTAGGTGGTATGAAAGGTATTACTTACACGCAAATCGCGCAGTATGTAGTAATGATTTTTGCTTACACTATTCCAGCCGTATTTATTTCATTACAACTAACAGGTAACCCAATTCCACAATTAGGTTTAGGTAGTACTCTTGCTGATGGTAGTGGTGTTTACTTACTTGATAAACTTGATTTAGTGGTAACAGAGTTAGGTTTTAAAGAATACACTACAGCTAACTTAGGCGGAACGTTGAACATGTTCGCTTATACCATGTCATTGATGATTGGTACTGCGGGTCTTCCTCATGTAATTATGCGCTTCTTTACTGTTCCTTCAGTACAAGCGGCACGTCAATCAGCAGGTTATGCACTAGTATTTATTGCTTTACTTTACACGGTTGCTCCAGCAGTTGGCGCAATGGCTCGTCTTAACTTAATGAATACTATTGAACCAGCAGCGGGTCAAAACCTTGAATATTCTGAACGTCCACAATGGTTTAAAGACTGGGAAAAAACGGGTCTATTAAAATTTGAAGACAAGAATGGTGATGGCAAAATTCAGTACACATCTAATAAAACAGATCAACCTGTAACCATAAAAGGCACAGTGTCTGGGAAAGATATAGTATTACTTCCAAATGAAATGGTTAAAGTTGACCGTGACATTATGGTACTAGCTAACCCCGCTATTGCGAACTTACCAAACTGGGTTATTGCCTTAGTTGCCGCGGGTGGTTTAGCCGCAGCACTATCAACAGCAGCCGGTTTACTGTTAGCAATATCCTCGTCAATATCCCATGATTTAATGAAAGGGGTGTTAACGCCGGATCTGTCAGAGAAAAATGAACTACTGGCAGGGCGTATTGTTATGACTATAGCAATACTGATTTCAGGTTACTTAGGTTTACATCCTCCAGGATTTGCCGCAGGTACGGTGGCGCTGGCCTTTGGTTTAGCAGCATCTAGTATATTCCCGGCATTAATGATGGGTATTTTCTCTAAGAAAATGAGTGGCACAGCAGCAATTGCAGGCATGTGTTCTGGTATTGGTATCACAATGTTGTACGTGTTCCAACACAAAGGCATTATGTTTATCCCAGGTACTTCATTCCTAGGTGACATGGGTCCTAACTGGTTCTTCGGTATTTCTCCTAACGCTTTTGGTGTGGTTGGTGCATTAGTTAACTTTGGTGTGGCTTTCGCTGTACTTCAAGTGACTGGTCCTGCTCCTAAGCATATTCAAGACATGGTAGATCATATGCGTTTACCAGGCGATGCTGGTGCAGCACACGCTCACTAAGTTGTAAAGATTCGAGGATTAAGTATCGAGTCTCGAAGTAGAACATAATAAAGGCTAGGCGATAATTTTTTAAAGAATCGTCTAGCCTTTTCTGTTAAATTAACTTCATTGTTAAATAAGAATTATATAAGAATAAATTAATATGAATAAACACCTTAAAGTCGCTTTTATGGTTGCTCCTTTTCTTGCTGTTTTTGGTTATATAGGTGCCGATTTCTACAATGAAAATGAAGCCTCTAAAATAAAAATAATTCAACTAGTACCCGAAGGAAACTGCGATATTATCAACCAAAGCTGTGTACTTAAATCAGGCGAATTTAAAGTGAATGTTTTTGATAATGCCGGAGTAACTGAAGTTAACTCTACCTTTCCATTAGATAGCGCTACGTTATTTTTAGTGGATAAACATGACCAGATGACAGCGTACCCATTAGGGATGCAAAAAAGTCCTTATTATTGGCGAAGTAAGACTGATTTAAGACGTTTTGTTAGTAATAAAGGGGATAGTTATAAATTGCGCTTGATTGCTAAAATTAAGGGTGGTCAATATATATCAGAATTTTATACCCAAACGACAAAATAGCGATGTCGTTGTATTTTAATCAGGAAAAAACCAGTCCAAGTGATCAACTTAAACTGGTTTTTTATATTTTAAATTAGGCTATTTTTAAATAGGATTTGATAATTTCAGCGCCATTGTTTGCTTGAATAGGTTTAAATATAAAACCTGAAACACCGCTTTCTTCACATTGCTTAACTAAAGCCTGATCGGTGACTGATGACAGCATAACCACTGGCACATCATGCCCGTTAGCGCGAATTACTTTTAATGCCTCATCACCATTCATTTCACCCATAACAACATCCATAAACATAAAGTCAGGGGCTTCACTTTCTACCATGGCAACTGCCGAAGAGCCATCGTCAGCTTCAATTATGTTATTGTAGCCTAAATTGTTTAAGAAACGCTTTAATGCTTTACGAATCATACCACTATCATCAACGAGCAGTATTTTACTGTTTGTTGGCAAGGGCTTGCTATGGGGGTTTGCAATACCGGTACTTTCTTCGCGTTTAGCACCACCCGTTTGAAAATTAACATCACGTACTAATAAGTTAAAATAATAACGGCCAACACCTTCAACGGTAATAGGCACAGTAACTATTTCTTTAATACCAGCTAAATATTTGTCCATATCATCAAAGTTATGGACAAAATAAGGACTAGAAAAATTAAACTCTAAATTATGACGACTCAGTAAGTCGGTAGAACGACCCACAATAGTATTGCCCCACTCAGCTAAAGCATTACTTAATTCATCGTTCATTTGGGTATGATTATATTTTTCATTAAACATGGTTTCGCAAACAGAATTACCAATGGCAATAGCAGTTTCTGGATAATGATGCATCATTATCACGCCATTAATACAACCGGTTACTTCTGAACAAACAGCATAACCTTTAAAACGAAAATCATCTACTTGATCCATAAAGGCATCGGCAGAAGAGCCAGTAAGATGGGTCATTGCTTTAAGGCTTGCAATAGACTCATTGATAAAAGGAAACAAAGTGATTTTGTAAATAGTTTCTACTGACATAAATAAAACCCAACGTTTATTGTTTTTGTGATTATATAGTTACCGTTAAACTACTAGAACTAATACACTTTTGCAATATGTTCATCGGGTTACTTTTAAGGACTATATTTATAAGTAATCATGTTGCTATTGCATAAGTGACTATGTTGCCATTGCTGTTTTGCTAAACGTGCAAACTTTGAAAGGTCAGTTTTGTTGTGTGCATCCATATACCATAAGCCGTTGATGAAATAGCAAAATTGTAAATAGTGATTTAATAAAGGCAGATTAATATCAACCAGAGAGTGTGCTTTATTATGTTCAATATTATATTCAATATAGTGCTCAACAATAGTGATAATTTTATCTTTTGTTAAATTATTCACCGCAATAAACATCGCTAAATCATATTCAGCTGGCGCTGTGCACGCACATTCATAATCTACTAAGTACGCCTCTTTTTTTAGCGAGTATAATATATTGCTAAAATTTAAATCACCATGGCAGCAAACAGGGTTAGTTGGGTGCGCTATCTTTGATATTAACTGATTTGCAATGTGCAGTAATTCAGTTTGCTGCAAGTTTGAAGAGTGCATTTTTTTAATGAGTGCATGGGCAATAGATTTTGGTGCAAGCGCAACAGGCTTTACTGTTATTTGATGACATTGCACCATCAACTTAATAGCAATTACTATTTTTTTATCAATAGTTTGCTGACATAAAGATAAATTTTTAGCATCAATAAACTGTGTGATAAGCCAATGCTGATCATAATAAATGACCTTTGGACTTATCTGTAAGGAAGCTGCGTGTCGGCTTACAATTGGTTCTGAGGAGGTGGTTACTTGCTTGGCAAAAAAAATTTTATTGTCAGCATGTACTTGGTAACACTGACTACTTAGCCCTGCGGTAATTGGCACAATAGTTTCAATATGGTTAAAGCAAACTAATGTGCTTAATGGCGGCGTCATGTGATCAACCATCAAAGATTACCCTATGCTTTAGCTATTTGATGGTTTTTATACAAACTTAACCATTTGAAATAGCCCCAAGTAGCAATAACGATATAAATGCCAAATAATACCACGGTAGGCGTTAACTCTTTTGCGACATATAAATAAATAGATGCCGCGTCAATCACAACCCAATAAAGCCAATTTTCTAGTACTTTTTGGGTTACTAAATAAGTGGCAAATATGGCAAAAACTGTGGTGAAAGTATCAAGGTAAGGGAAGTCGGCAGGCGAGTAATTTGCCATTAGATAACCTAAAATTAAAGAAATCATGGTTAAAAAAAAACAAGCTTTGACATGAAAACTTAGCTGCCAAGAAACAATAGTTAGCGGTAATGTGTTGTGTTCATTATTGGTTGAATTGTCCTTTTGCCAAACCCAGTAGCCATATACCGCCATGACCAAGTAATAAACATTAAGTGCACTTTCCATAAGCAGAAGTACATCATAAAAAATGTAAGTGTATAATGCGGTGCTGGCAAAAGCCGCAGGCCAACACCAAATTGAACCAACGGCTGCCCATAAAACATAGGCAAGTGCTAGCAACATTGCAATCAGCTCAAGCCAAGGTAGATTGGCGGCATAGTCAATAAAGCTAGCAAAAAATTCAGTCATTAACTTATTGCTTCGGGTTGTGAATGGTGACCACTGATAAATTTACAAACAAAAACGGCTGCGCCTATGGTGCTATGAACCTGTTTTATTTCCGCCATTACTTTGCTTACGGCTAAATCATACTCACCAAATACTTGCGTACTCATGCCATTAGTAACAACTTGTAAGCCCTCAATATTTCGCAGGCGTTTGATAAACGCCCAAATTTCACTTTTATATTGCGCTTGGGCGAGCGGGTATAAACTCAATTCAATTGATATTTTCATTGTTGTTCCTAATTTTTTATTTAAAGGACTGCTTCCTTCGACTGCTTCGCGCTTCCTTCGACAAGCTCAGGACCGACGGAAGAGCGAACGGCATATATTCGCTTGCCCTGAGCTTGTCGAAGGGTTGAAAGGTTTAAAATTGATAATCTAAGGTTACACCAAAAACTAAAGGCTCAGATAATTGCGTATATTGCTTAGCAGTATATCCGTCTCTTGGATCATTACCAAAATAAAAACCACGGTTAGCATAGTTTTCATCGGTTAAATTGCGCGTCCATATTTTTACTTGGTAGTTATCATGTAAATAATTGAGTGAGGCGTTTATCAGTGCGACAGATTCAGACTTTTCATCATGGCTATCAGAAAAATAAAACGCATCTTTGCCATCAACGGAAAAATTAATTAACCAATGTTCACCTGGTTGAATGTTGATGCCAAGGTTAAACTGATAATTTGGTGCATGGGCTTGTTGCCTGCCATTTAAAGAGTTGCCTTGTGCATTAATAAAATCATTAAACTCGGTATCAAGTAAACCTAAAGCGCCATAAAGTTCAACTAATTCGTTAAGTTGCCAATTAGCTTCAATTTCAATACCTAAATTTGAGCCCGTTGCCGCATTGCCAAGATAAGAAATAAATTCTGAGCTACCATCATCACGTGCAATGGTTTTTGAGCTTCTAACTTGAACATCTGTTCTGTCCATGTAAAAAACAGCGGTGCGAATAAAGGCAGCGTTATCAAGTAAAGAAACTTTATAACCTAATTCATAATTTACTAAATATTCAGGTTCAAAGATGCGTAAATCATTAGGTAAGCTGCCATCGGTATTGGCGCCACCTGCTTTATAACCACGGTTGATTGAACCATACCAAAAAGTATCATCATTTTGTTGAAAACTAAGTACTAACTTACCGCCAACCATAGTGTCGTTAGGGTTATCACTAAAACCATCAGAGTTAATATAATCAGCACGACGTTGTTCAACTCTAAGGCCAGTTGTTAATATCCATTTTGTATTTAATTGACTATCAAGTTGGCCATAAACGGCAATTGATTGGCTATCAAACGTTGAGGTGAAGTCACTTGCTAAATAGGTATATTGGCGCTGTAAATCTTCATCATCTTGTTTAAAGTATATGCCAGCAACCCAACTGGTTGAGCCGTTAAAGAGTTCGCTACCTAAATTTGATAAAGCCCGTACTTCAATGGTTTGGGTGGGTTTATCACGAAAATAATAATCGGTTGATGAATATTCCCAGTAAGCAAAGTCCTGATTATCAATGTTTTTAGGCGCTGAAATACCAGCATAAGCCCAATCTTCATCATAACCATAAGCTAAATCAGAATCAGCATAGCTTAATAAGGTGACTAGTGTGAATTTTTCAAAACCTTGGTAGGTAAATGTTGCCGCTAAAGCGCTGGTTTTTTGTTGGTCAAAACCAGGCTGATCCGAGAGGGTTTCACGCTTTCCTTGTGGTGAGGTATCTAAAGAAAACGCATCATAACCATTATCAAAATTAAAATAAAAAGCCGATAAATCTATGGTTAAGTCATTGCTTGCTTTTATAGCCAACTTGAATCTAAGGCTGGTTTCATCGCGATTGTTAGTATCTGATTTTTTTAAGTAGGTATTGTCAATGAAACCGTCACCTTGGTATTGATTGGCCGCTAAACGATAATTAACAGAGTTTGAGGCCGGCCCAGAAAGTGCTAACCCTAAGCCTAAACTGTTATAGTTTCCCGCGTCTAACTTAACGGCGCCTTCAAACGTATCGGTCGGGGCTTTAGTGGTAATGTTGATTATGCCAGCGAGCGCATTAGCGCCAAAAAGTGTCCCTTGAGGGCCACGAAAAATCTCTGTTTGTTGTACATCGAAAAGAGTTGCAATGCTACCAATGCCAGTAAAATCAACACCATCGATAATCATACCAACCGAGGGGTTAATCGGTTCGTTAAATTGGCTACGCTCGCCAATACCACGAATTTGATAATAACGCGCACGCTGAGAGCCACTAGCAAAATTAACATTAGGGCTAATAGCGACCAATTCTTCAAGGTGTTGGGCATTACGTCGTTTTATTTCAATTTCGGTTAAAACCGATAATGCAATGGGGGTTTTTAATAGATTTTGCTGTCTGAAGTCACTGGTTACTGTGATCACTTCAAGGTCAGAATCTGTTGTGTTTTTTTCTTCAAAGGCGCTAGCATTCAGGCTCGTAAAGGATGCCGAAAGCAATATCGAAAAAACAGCTAAGGCAAGGGTATATTTGGTAAATTTCATAAAGATCACTATGTATTAATTATATTTATACAAAGGAATCCGGCACTGGGAGGTTATTGTGTTGAAATTGTGATGTTAATCACTAACCATTCCTACGCCGGCCATTTATTAACATAAAAAGGTTAATAAATTCCCGTCCAGGTTCAAAGGGTTTGTTGATATCATCAACATCTCAGCAGTTATTTACTTATTTGTCATCAAAGTGAATAAATAAAACCGCACTCCTTGGTTCGCGCGCAGTTTAGCAAAGTTTGTAATGTAATACTTGGTTATTTAGTAAAAATATTCGTGTTATTAATGAATAAATTAGCTAAAGGTCGTATTTATTCAGATGTTATTCTTTGGTTATATATACTCATGATACTTCAAAATATCTGTTTCAGGATTCCTGAGCGATTCATGATCAAGGCGCATATTTTTATTAATGGTTGTTCCCTTAAAAAAAGATGCAAAGTAGAGCATGATTTGCTCAGGTATCCCCGTAGGGCGAGTTTAAAAGGCTTACATGCTGCGTTATTGATTTCGATAAGGGAACAACCATTCTCTTCAATCAATGCCTTGCCTCTAAGCCTTTTAATTCTCGCTGAAACGAGTATTTCGAGGTAGCATGAGTATAGGTAGGTGGTTTGGGTATAAATTTAATTTAGGATAGAATCAACTTGGTATAACACTATCCATCAAGAGTAGAGACGCGTAATGTTCCCCAACTGGCAATTAGTTAGTATTAGTTTAGCTTATATTGGCTTATTGTTTTTAATTGCCTATTTAGGGGATAAATATCGTAATCAATTAGCCAAAAAAGGCCAAGGTATTATTTACGCCCTAACACTCGGTGTATACTGTACTTCATGGAGTTTTTTAGGGACTGCAGGGCAAGCGTCAACTAACTTTTTATCACATATTCCCATTTATCTTGGGCCTATTATACTTTTTGTATTTGCTTGGCCGTTCATACAACGCATTATCCGTATTAGCTTAAAACTAAATTTAACCTCTATTGCCGATTTATTGGCTTCGCGTTTTGGTAAATCACATAATCTTGCCATTATCGTTACACTTGTCGCCTTTGTGGGCACCATGCCATATATTGCTCTTCAGCTAAAAGCTATGGTGTATAGCTTTCAACAATTACAAGAAGATCAAAGCCTGAGCAGTTGGCACATTGGCTTAGTAGTAAGTCTTGTTTTGTCAGGCTTCTCTATTTTATTTGGTATTCGAAATATTGATGTAACCGAGCGTCACCCCGGTGTAATGTTAGCCATTGCCTTTGAATCTTTGGTAAAAATTATCGCATTTTTAGCGGTAAGTTTATTTGTCTGTTTTTCCTTGTTTGATTCACCGCTTGATATTTGGCAGCAGTCAAATGCTAGTTTAAAACTTGAACAGCAAATGAATGTAGGTAATGTCAGCTCAATGTTGGCGCTGTTAGTGATTGTAATGGCCGCATTTTTAGCGTTACCAAGGCAATTTCAAGTGATGGTGGTTGAATTAAAAGATCAAAAAGACACATGGTTAGGCCGACGAGTATTTCCGCTGTACCTGTTAATTTTTGCTTTTTTTGCCGCACCTCTAGGGCTTGCAGGGCAATTATTATTGGGTGATACCGTTTCTTCTGATGCTTATGTATTATTTTTACCGAGTATTGGCGGGCACACATGGTTAACGCTATTTACTTTTCTAGGCGCAGTCTCTGCGGCTAGCTCCATGGTGATTATTTCTGCCATTGCGCTAAGCACCATGCTCAGTAATGAAATTGTTTTCCCTCTGCTTTATCGTCGACAAAAAGTAGCACAAACCAACTATGACAATTTTAGACAGCGGTTGTTAAATATTCGCAAGCTATTAATATTATTTGTTATTATGTCTGGTTATGCCGTTTTTATTATGGCATCACCCGACACGTTATCTTCATCAGGCGAAGTGGCCTTTGGTGCTTTTGCTCAGCTAACACCTGCACTTGTTGTTGCTTTTTATTGGCGACGCGCGAGTTTGGTAGGGGTTTATGCGGGTATTTTAGTTGGTTTTATTTTGTGGCTGAGTTTGAATTTTTTGCCTCAATTTGGTTTGTATCCCTCACCTTTCGCCGAAGGTCTTTTACCGTCTAAAACGACCGCAACACTCTTTAGTTTAGGGGCTAACATTTTTGTTATGTGGGCACTGTCTCAAATCAGCCGTCAAAGTGTGCAAGAGCGAGTTCAAGCCTCATTATTTCTAGAATGGCAGTCCCCAAAATTATTGAAAGTGGAAAAAAAACGTCAGTTAGACGTGAGCGAATTAGAATTACTGGCTTCTCGTTTTGTGGGTGAGCCCAAGGCTAAATCAAGCTTTAGTTTGTTCCAGTCTGCAAATAATAAAAAAAAGCTAGGTAATGCCAATTATAACCAATTATTGCTACAACACACTGAAAACACCTTGGCTTTGGTCATGGGGGCATCTTCAGCGCGTTTAGTGTTATCTTCAGCGCTTGATGGTCGAGACATTGCTTTAGATGAATTAGCGGTATTAGTAGAAGATGCTTCAAGTCAAAAACAAGAGTTTTCCCAAAATTTGTTACAAAGTGCGATAGAAAATGCCAGTGAGGGGATTTCTATTATTGATGACGAGTTAAAATTGGTGGCGTGGAATAAAAAATATTTAGATTTATTTGATTACCCTGCTGAGATTGTCAGTGTTGGCTGCCCCATTGAAACATTAATACGCCATAATGTTAAGCGTGGCTTCTGTGGCGCGGGTGATATTGATAACCAGGTTTTTAGGCGCCTTGAATACTTACGCAAAGGAAGCCCGCATAGCTCAGAAAGACAGCAAGCTAATGGTCAAACCATTCTTATTGAAGGTAATCCATTACCTGGCGGTGGTTTTGTGATGCTGTTTTCAGATATCACCGCTTATCGCCAAGCTGAGCAGGTATTAAAAGAGGCGAATTTAGATTTAGAAACACGCGTATATGAACGAACATTAACGTTAGCAAAAACCAATGAAGCGCTAGCCAAAGCACATGAAAAGGCTGAGCAAGCACATATTAAAAAGAGCCAGTATTTAAAAGCTTGTAGCCATGATTTAATGCAACCTTTAGAAGCTGCACGTTTATTTACTTCAGCATTAACAGAGCAAAATAACTTAACCTCTGAACAACAAAGACAAGTTGATAACATTGATAAATCGCTAAGAGCTGCGAATGATTTGTTGGCTGATTTAGCAGAAATTTCTCGTTTAGAAAGTGGCAATATTAAACCACACATTGAAGTATTTTCGTTAAATGACTTGTTTGATGATTTAGAGCAAGAGTTTGTCGCTTTAGCTATTGAACAAAATATTGAATTTAGATTAGTCACTACTAAAGCATGGGTGAAATCTGACCAGCATTTACTCAGACGTATCATTCAAAATTTAGTGGGTAATGCCTTTAGGTACGCCAGCCCAGGTAAGGTTCTGTTAGGTGTTAGAGTATTTGATGATCAAGTTATTATTCAAATTCTTGATAATGGTCCGGGTATTCCATTAGAAAAACAAGTGTTAGTTTTTGAGCAATTTACTCAGTTAGATACACCTACAAGCCAATCATGTAGAGGGTTAGGGTTAGGGTTAAATATCACTCAATCACTGGTGCAATTATTAGGTCATTCATTAAGTTTGCAGTCGAGAGAGGGGCAGGGCTGCAAATTCTCTATTTCAGTTGAGAAAGCGAGGCCATTAATAGCAAAACCAAAGTTAGTCATACCGGAAAAAAATATGGGCTTAAAGGATATTACCGTATTGTGTATTGATAATGATCCTGATGTATTAAGTGGTATGGTTGAGCTGCTTTCTGCATGGCAATGTAATATTCTCGCTGCAGATTCTCGAGAAACAGCACTGATTGAGTTTGCTAACCATCAAAGTGATATTGATATTTTACTAGTCGATTATCAGCTAGGTTACCATGCAGATTTGCCAGAAGGAGAGCAGGTTGATGGTTTAACGTTAATAGCCGATATGCGCAGCGGATGTAATCATTATATTCCGGCTATATTGATAACCGCAACGACTGAAGTTGGTATTGAAAATAAGGCAAAAATAGCCGATGTAGGTTTTATGCGAAAATTAGTAAAACCTGCTGCGCTTAGGGCTTTAATGAGTGCTAAGTTAGCGCAGAAGTTACAAGTGGATTATGGCGATTAAGGAAATACGTTTCGGGTTTTAATTGTGGTCAAACCCTTTTTCGACCAAATCTAACTGAGAAATGGCAATAACCGCTTGAGTACGATTACGAACATCTAGTTTACGAAATATCGCCGTGGCGTGAGCTTTTATGGTTGCTTCTGAAACATTAAGGTCATAGGCAATCTGTTTATTGAGTAAACCTTGAGCAAACATCAATAAAATTCGATACTGCTGCTGGGTTAAACTGGCCACGCGCTCAGCAACATCAGTAGCATCGCCTTTTTCTGACGTGCCTTGGAATGATTTGGGTAACCAAGTTTCGCCAGATAAAACGGTCACAATGGCGGTGAAAATATCATCAACGGGTGTTGATTTTGGCACAAAACCCGCAGCACCATAACCCATTGCCTTACTAATAGTATTGTGCTCCTCGTGGGCTGAAACAACGACAACAGGAATTTGTGGGAAGTGATTTCTAACATGAATGAGTGTGCTAAAGCCATGAGCACCAGGAATATTTAAATCTAATAACAATAAGTCACTATCATTATTATCTTGCAGTTGCTGTTCAAGTTCGGCGATAGTTTGTGCTTCAAGCCATTGCGTTTGGCTTAATTTATTCTTTAATGTCCCCAATAATGCTTGTCTAAATAAAGGGTGATCATCAGCAATTATTATTTTTTGAGGCTGAATCATAGAAAATTTCCTATACAAATAAGTACTCCATACTAACGGAAAAATGCCTAATGACCAATGTTATTTTTTTGGCGCTTTTGCTAGTACAGCAACCAATAACTGCCAATATTGTTCAACGCTAGCAATTTCAATTTTCTCATCAGGTGAGTGAGGAAATTTAATGGTTGGCCCAATTGAAACCATATCCCAATGCGGATAAGCGCTTTTGAATAAACCACATTCTAAACCCGCATGGATCACCATTACAGCAGGATTTTTATTGAACAATTCTTGATAAGTGTCGCGAACAGTTTTCATAATGGCTGAGTCAGGATTAGGCTTCCAACCTGGATATGCACCACTAAATTCAATACTAGCACCAGCTAACTCAAAAACTGATTGCACTGTGCGCTGAGTTTCTAAGCTGCCATCATCATGCAAACTGCGAATTAGCACTAAGGCATTAAGTTTTTTTCCACGGGTATGAATTACGCCAATGTTTAATGAGCTTTCAACGATGCCATCAATGTCATCACTCATGCGTATAACGCCATTAGGGCAGGCATTTAGGGCGCGTAAGATTTGATTTTGGGTCGCTTTAGTCCAACATTGTTCAAACTCTTCTGGTGAAATTAATAACATATCAATATCAGTTTCAATCGCACTTAAGTTACCCTGAATAGTGGCTAAATAATTTGCTAAACGCTCTTTTAGCGCGGCAACTTGCTCGGTAGGAATAACAAAACTTGCATTTGCTTCACGAGGAATAGCATTACGCAAACTGCCACCGTTAAGCTCAGTTAAGCGCAGATCAAGAGCATTGCTCGCATCGAGTAAAAAGCGCACTAACAGCTTATTAGCATTAGCGCGGCCGGTATCAATATCAACACCCGAATGGCCACCCTTTAAACCAGAAATAGACAAATTAAATGCTTGATTGTTTGCAGGTACGTTATCAAAGGCTAAGTTAAATGTTGCTGAACCGTCAATGCCGCCAGCACAACCCATGTATACTTCACCTTCTTGCTCTGAGTCGGTATTAATTAAAATATCGCCTTCTAAGGAGCCAGATTCAAGACCAAAAGCGCCAGACATGCCAGCTTCTTCGTCAATGGTTACTAGCACTTCTAATGGGCCATGAACGATATCATTGCTAGCCAAAACCGCTAAAGCAGATGCTAAACCAACACCATTGTCAGCGCCTAATGTAGTGCCCTGTGCGGTAACCCAATCACCAGTTTCGATAATATAAGGTTTGATAGCATCAGTTAAAAAATCGTGTACAGTATCATTGTTTTTTTGTGGCACCATATCCATATGCGCTTGCAAAATAATGCCTTGGCGATCTTCCATACCCGCAGTTGCCGGTTTTTTGATAATTAAATTGCCAACCTTGTCTTCTTTTATAGAAAGGCCAAGTTCTTTCGCCCAGTTTTGAATCCAAGCAGATATTTTCTGCTCGTGTTTTGACGGATGAGGAATGCTACAAATTTTTTCGAAAAATTGCCATAATCCGGTAGGTTTAAGCTGTGATAATGTTCCCATGTGTTTTCCTTGTATATTTATTTTACTTATTCGCCATTAAAAATTGCCATTGCTCATTAAAATCGCTGCTAGGCTTTTTATCAAAACCAGAACGTACATATTGACTGATTTTCCCTTCAGCAAAGGCAACTAAAATGTTAGCAAGAGCTTGTTCATTAATAGTAAATGTTTTGCCTTCGCGCAATTTTCGTTCGCGCAATATTTGTTTAAATTGTGATTCAAGCTTTTCAAAAAATTGGTGAACTCTAACGCGTAAACGTTCGTTTTCACCCATTAGTGCATCACCTGATAATATACGGCACATGCCCGGGTTGCGCTCAGCAAAGACTAAGAGTACATGCAACACATGATGACAACGAACTAAGGTTTCTTTGTGATCAGATAAAATTAAATTAATTCGAGAAAAAATAGACTCTTCAATAAAGTCGATTAAGCCTTCAAACATGCGTGCTTTTGAAGGAAAGTGTCGATAGAGTGCCGCCTCTGATACGCCTACTTCTGCAGCGAGTTTAGCTGTAGTAATGCGTTGACCAGGGCTTGATTGCAACATCAGCGCTAAGCTTTCTAATATTTGTTGTTTGCGACTAATTTTTTGCGTGCTCTTAGGGCTAACTGGCATAGTAAGGTGTTCTCTATTATTTGTTTTTGTTGTTAGGTTTTACGTCACTCTTTTTATCTCAACTCTTGTAGCTCAATGTTGCTTTGCTAAATAGTGTTGGTTAATTAAAGAGACTAATCTCTGTGCGACAATTTGCTTATTGGCTAACGGGATTTCTATTTTATCAATCGCACTATATAACATTAAGGCATTATCATCACTGTTAAAACCTTGGCCTGATTTTGCAACATCATTAGCGGCTATTAAGTCTAAATTTTTTCGCATTAATTTACCGCGTGCATACTGTTCTATATTTTGAGTTTCGGCGGCAAAGCCAACCATAAAAGGTTTATCAGCTAAACTGGCAACATCAGCAACAATATCGTGATTTTTTACCAGTTCAAGTTGCATAGCGTCATTCGTTTTTTTAATTTTCTGGGTGGCTATATTAGCAACTCGGTAATCAGCAACGGCAGCACAAGCAACAAAAGTAGTACTATTAGGCGCAAATTTTAATGCTTGTTCATGCATTTCTTCCGCGCTGATAACTGATATTAATTGGCAACCAACAGGCGCATTAATGCTTACTGGCCCTGAAATTAAAGTGACTTTAGCGCCAGCACGTAAAGCGGCATGTGCTATAGCGTAGCCCATTTTACCTGAGCTATGATTAGAAATATAACGTACGGGATCTATCGCTTCTCGTGTTGGGCCTGCGGTAATCACCCAATGTTGGCCTTGTAGGTATTTATCTGTAAAAAAATCGCTGCTTAACATGACTAATTTATCAACGTCTAACATGCGTCCTAAGCCAATGTCGCCACAGGCTTGCTCACCACTGCCTGGCCCCCAAATTTGGACGTTACGTTCGTTAAGTGTTTTTATATTCGCTTGAGTTGCTAACGCATGCCACATTTGTTGATTCATCGCAGGGGCAAGTGCAATAGGCGCGCTGGTTGCTAAGCAAATTGTAGTGAGCAGGTCATTTGCCATGCCTGTAGCAATACGAGCAATAATATCAGCTGTTGCTGGGGCAATGATAATTAAATCAGCCCACTTTGCTAATTCTATGTGTCCCATGGCTAATTCTGCTTGCGTATCAAGCAAGCTGTCTGCAACCGCATTGCCTGATACCGCTTGCAGCGTAAGCGGGGTAATAAATGCCTTGCCACCTTCAGTCATTACAACACGAATGTCTGCGCCTTGATCTTTTAGTCGACGTACTAATTCAGGGGTTTTATAAGCGGCAATACCACCACTGATACCGAGAACAATTTTTTTGTCCTGTAGAATTTGCATAACCTGCTAATCTTAAACTTACAAATAGTGTTAATACGATAGCATTTATTGACTCTATTTGAAAAAAGAGTTGAAAAATAATCACCAACAAAACAGCAAGGAAGCCAACTATGTGTAAAGTAGAAATAGCACCACAATGTAAATCAAATGAACAAAGGTTAAAAAACTGGCCAAGCGCAGAACGTCCCAGAGAAAAGTTACTAACGCTTGGCTCTGCTAGTTTAAGTGATGCTGAGCTACTGGCCATTTTTTTAAGGACAGGTGTAAAAGGCTGTAACGTGGTTGATTTATCGAGAAACTTATTATCGAACTTTGGTAGTTTAGCTAACGTTTTTCGTGCCAATCAAGAGGAATTTTGTCGCCATCATGGTTTAGGTAGCGCTAAATATGTGCAGCTTCAAGCTTGTTTAGAAATGTCAAAACGCTATTTGGCTGAACAATTAGTTCAACAAGGTAGTGCACTAACGTCATCACAAGCGACTCGAGACTACTTAATTAGTGAGCTTCGTAATGAAACTCGAGAAGTGTTTGCGGTGCTTTTTCTCGATAATCAACACCAAGTATTGAAATTTGAACGGCTCTTTTTTGGCACACTAAACGCCGCTGCCGTGTACCCAAGAGTTGTAGTCGAGCAAGCGTTAACACATCATGCGGCAGCGGTAATTCTAGCGCATAACCATCCATCGGGTGTTGCCGAGGCAAGTATTGCTGATAAGCATATTACTCAAAAACTTGAGCAGGCATTGCAGCTTATTGATGTGAGAGTTTTAGATCATATGATAATTGCGGGGCATCAATGCTATTCATTTGCTGAACACGGTGAAATAATTTCTACTTAATCCTATACCCAAGCCACCTCAAGATGCAGGACTCTCATCTTGAAGTGGTTTGGGTATAAACAGTGTGATTTAGCTTGATAAATAGCGTAATGCCAGTTACGTTTAAGATAATATATAAAGTAAAAGGATCTTCTGATGAACGATAGTAGTGATGGAGACTTGGATCGTCGCGGTTCTTTTCGTCTCGATATGGAAAAAGAATTAGTTGATATTATGTGGACTGACGAAAACGGTCAGGAAAGAACCAAAAAAATTATCTGTGTAGATTTTGCTCGAGGTGGTTTAAAGCTTGATTGTGACATAGTGTTGCCAGTGAAAACCCCCGTTACTGTGATTTTTAAGTCAGCTAACGCTAATAACCAAAAATTATTTTGTAAAGTTTTACGCTGTATTAAGCAAGAAAGTGGTTGGTTTGAGATAGCCTTAGTAGTAGACAAATAGACTCAAAAAGAATTTTTATAAAATTGGACTTTTATAAAATTGGATTATTATAAACACTTAACCTAGTGATTTTGAGTTAGTTAGATGGCTAGGTAGTATTTAGGAAGAAAAAGATATGATGATATTAGTGGGTGGCGAAAAAGGCGGTAGTGGAAAAAGCTGTTTGGCGCAGAATTTAGCGGTATACTTTGCACGAAATAAAAAGGCAATAGTCTTAATGGTTGACTGTGACCCACAACGTACCACGTCTGATTGGATACAAGCGCGTAATAGTGCCCCCTCACTTCCTGCTATTAATTGCATTCAACTTTACGGTAAAATTCGAAATGATTTATTGAGCTTAGCTCAACATTATGACTATGTAATTGTTGACTGTGGTGGTCAAGATAACTTGGCATTACGTGCCGCCATGTCTGTTGCTGATCATGTTATTATTCCACTTAGACCTAAACGACGTGATTTAAAAACGGTACCGCATATGGAAGATATGCTTAGTACGTGTAAAATGGTTAACCCGAAAATGATGGCATCTTTTGTTATTACACAATGCCCATCGCTTCCCAATCAAGTAGGCCGAATTTTAGAAGCAAAAGAAGTCTGTAGTTCATACGGCATTAATGTACTTAATGCCGTAACATTTAGTCGTAATATCTATGATGACAGTGAAGAGCAAGGCTCCTCAGTTATTGAAATTGATCCTGAAGGCAAAGCTGCAATCGAAATGATAGCTATCGCAGAAGAGCTAATGGCAATGAAACCGGATAATGCCCATGAGTTTAACTGATCTAAAAAAAAGCAAGGACAGATCTAATTCAAAGGAAAATGTAAAAGAGCAATTCACCATTGATGAATTTATTGCTGATGCGGATAACTATGCTAAAGGCTCGCCGCAAATAGTGAGTAATGAAAACCATGGTAAAACGAATCTTAAACAAGCAATACACGATGCTAAGCAGCTTATTGAACGTAAGAAAGCGGTAAACATGCAAGGAAAGCCTTTTCGGCGAGCGACTTTTACGCTGAGTGAAAATACCATAGAACAGTTGCAAAAATTGTCTGAGGGTGCAGATCTCGCTAAGTCTCATATTATTCGTATCTTAATTGATGAGCTCTCAAATAAAAAACAAGATGATCAAATTAGAAAATTATTTGAATCCGATGTCAGCTAACTTCATTTATTTGCTAATAGATTAATCAATAAAGACTTAAAAAACGCTCAAAATCACCAGTTAAATGAGTTTTTATTGACCATGTTCTTCGTAATTCATTGATTTGTAGTTGTTTAAAGCATCACCTCGCCTTTTCTTTAGCTTTTTACGTTTAGGGCTAGCATTCATAATTCAGTTTCTCTATAATATGCCACCTTTTTAAGGATCCTAAGGCGACGGTCTTGGGGAATGCCCTTAGAAGAAATAAGCTCGAGCTATATTAATTTTGGAGTGACTCAAATGTCTAAAGTTTGCCAAGTAACAGGCAAGAAACCAGTCGTAGGGAACAACCGTTCTCACGCAAGAAACGCGACTCGTCGTCGTTTTTTACCAAACCTTCAATCTCACCGTTTTTGGGTAGAGAGTGAAAATCGTTTCGTTAAATTACGTTTAACTCCGAAAGGAATGCGTATTATCGATAAAAAAGGTATTGATGTAGTATTAACTGACATCCGTGCCCGTGGCGAAAAAGTTTAAAAGCTTTTCTAGGAGAATATTATGCGTGATAAAATTCGTTTAGTTTCTAGTGCTGGTACTGGTCATTTTTATACTACTGATAAGAATAAAAAGACTATGCCCGAAAAAATGGAAATCAAAAAATTTGATCCAAAAATTCGTAAGCACGTAATGTATAAAGAAGCTAAAATTAAGTAATTTATTTTTACTTTATGCAAATGAAAAACCCAGTTTTACTGGGTTTTTTTATGCGCGTTATTTAAGTATGATGTAAATCATATTTATTTTACTAATCTAATTAATGATGAAACTCTCTAAAACTGCATGGAATAATGTCATTATATTTTCAGTAATGATTATTATTTTGTTAATTAATAGCACTAATGATCGTCTATTTCCTGAGGGCAACAATACCAATGATGAGTTGCTTTTACCGAAGCATAGCGTTGTTTTAACGCTTTCTATAGCCTTACCTAATGAAACCTCTATCGTGTTTGAACGTGTTGCTAGAGCCTGGCAAATGACTAGACAAGGCGTTTTACTTGATTTAACTAATCAACAAATTGAGCAATTGATGCTTGCTTGGCAACAAGGTAGTGGTTTAGTGCAAGCCGCTGATATTATTATTGATGGTCAAAAGGGAGTCGAAATAATATTAAGCTTAGCTGGTGTTGAGCAGGAGCAGAAATTTACCTTGTATCCTTTAGTTGATCAGTTGTTAGTATATAATCAGCAGAAAAAAATATGGCTAGCACTACCTGCGGCCATGAACCATCAACTTATTCCTATCTCTTGAGGTAACTAAGTATCATGAGTATATATGCCTGAACTACCTGAAGTTGAAGTGTGCCGCTTAGGCATAGGCCCTCACGTTGTTAACAATAAAGTAACTAAGGTGATAGTACGCAATGCACGATTGCGTTGGCCTATCCCTGAACAAGTGCAAGAAATAGTTGGCCAAAGTGTGATAAGCGTTGCTCGGCGTGCTAAGTATCTATTACTGCGTTTTGATACTGGAACCTTGCTGTTACACTTAGGAATGTCAGGCACACTTCGTGTTATTGATAAAATAGTGCCCGTTGCTAAACATGATCACTTTGACTTGGTTTTTGCTAATAACGTGGTGCTACGCTTAAATGATCCCAGACGATTTGGTGCTGTACTGTGGCTTGATAAGCATGAAGATGCCCAAGGGCTGTTAAATAAATTGGGGCCGGAGCCGTTAAGTGATGACTTTTGCCATAATTACTTGTTTGCAAAAGCGAAAAATAGAAAAGTGCCTATTAAGACCTTTTTAATGAATAACCACATTGTGGTAGGAGTAGGTAATATTTATGCTAACGAAGCCTTGTTTCTGTCAGGTATTTTACCAACAACAAAGGCTGGAGATCTTAGTAAGAAACGCTATAACCACTTAACTGATATTATAAAGCAGGTACTTAGTGCAGCGATTGAACAGGGCGGTACAACCTTGAAAGATTTTACGCAAGTTGATGGTCGACCAGGATATTTTGCCCAATCACTCTTTGTGTATGGCCGAGCAGGGCAAGCTTGTTTAATTTGCAAAGAAAATTTGCTTGAGATTAGACAGTCAAATCGTAGCTCTGTTTATTGCCCTCATTGTCAGAAACACTAGTTGTTACTAATTTATAGTCTGATTCAACCATGACTATAAATTTTAGTTTAGGGATCCGCAGCGATAAAATCGCTTTAAGTAAGCTTTTCAAGTGCTGCTTTAATAATAGGGTGAACAAACTGACTTACATCACCTTTATGTAAAGCAACTTCTTTTACTAATGTTGAAGAAATAAAAGAATTACCTTCAGCAGGCGTTAAAAAGACACTTTCTAAATCAGGCGATAAACGTCGATTCATATTTGCCAGTTGAAATTCATATTCAAAATCTGATACGGCACGTAATCCCCGGATCAACACTTTTGCTTGGTGATGTTTAGCAAAGTCGACCAACAAACCACTAAAGCCAACAACCGTGACATTTTTTATATCTTTTGTTATTTCTTTAATCATATCAACACGTTGCTCAAGTGTGAAACGTGGTTTTTTACTCGGGCTTGAAGCAACACCAATGATAACTTCGCTAAATAATAGGCTAGCACGAACAATTAAGTCTGAGTGACCATTTGTGACAGGATCGAATGTACCAGGGTAAATTGCTCTTATGCTCATATTTTAGGCTTCATTTATTAGTGAATACCAATGCATTGTAATGGCTTAATTAAGTTTCTGACAAGTATTAACATCAAAAACACCATAAAATGAATCAATAGTCATCATTCATAGCTAAACCATCACATGAGTCGAGCTGAATCTAGAATCTTGAAGTGGATTGGGTATAAATTAGGTAAATGTTAAAGTATTTACTCAAAAAGGCTTTAAGTTTAATGAATTTTGATAGTATGATAGAAAGCATATTAGCAAGTTCAACTATCTCAAACTAGCTTAAACCAAAGAAAGAAGTAACTTTTATGAAAACCCGCGATAAGATAATTCAGGCGAGCATTGCATTATTTAATGAGCAAGGAGAGCGAAATGTTACAACGAATCATATCGCTGCACATTTAGGTATTAGCCCCGGTAATTTGTATTATCATTTTCGTAATAAAGAAGACATTATTTTGTCTATTTATGAAGAATACGCGAGTAATTTACTTCTTGATACCTTTCCTAAGGTCAGCAGCGATGTAAAACCACTGGATGCTATTATTCTTTATATGGATGCGGTATTTCAGATGTTGTTAAAATTCAGATTCTTTTATAGCAATTTACCTGTTTTATTAGATAAAAACCCAAGTTTGCGAGAGAAATATGTTGAAGTACAACATTCAATTGCAGAGCGTGTTAGCCAATTATTAATTTCGTTAAGAAGTGCCGGAATTATTGATTTTTACGATGAAGAGCTAGCTGATATTGTCAGTATTTTACGGATTATTAATACTTTCTGGTTGAGTTTTTATCAAACACAAAACATTGTTAATGAAATCAATGATTCAGTATTTTATCAAGGTGTATTGAAGATATTAGTTATTTTACGTCCTTACACTACCGACGCAGCAATGCCTGAATTTATAAAGGCAAAAAATATGTATCAACAGCGTTATCAAGATGCGCTGGATGCATCGTAACAATCCTCTGTGAGATCCTAAGTTAGTGGCTAAGGTAACCCTCAAGTAGCAACCGCCAGTTTTCTAACTTCCAATGAAAATTAGGGTGTTGTTTTACTTCTTTTAAAAATGAGCGTTGTAACCTCGCCATATTGTTTTTCTGCCAACTGCTTTGGTTTGATGCCCTAATTTCACCACGATCAAAGTCGATTAAAAAAACATTTTCTTGCTCATCAACCAAAATATTGTGGGCGTTTAGATCATGATGATAAATATTATGATCATGAAAGCGTTTTATGGTTACGCCAATTTTTTTCCATAAATTATGTGATATTACCTGTTTTGATAATATAGCAACGAGATCTTGTGCATTTTCAATACGGCTACTGAGTAGATCGGCTCGATAAAATAAACCGTGACGAGTGACACCATAAGCAATAGGTTTAGGGATCGGCAATGCTAATGCTTGCATGTGTGCTAATAAAGCAAACTCTTGTGCTGCCCGGGTATTTTTTTGTGAGGTGAAAAAGTAGCTATCGCGAATTAATTTACCAATTAAACCACCACGATAATAATGACGCAGAACCCAGTGTTTTTCTTGTGCACAATTTTTGTCGTTATGTTGAACAAACCAAGTTGTCCCTCGGCCTTGGGCTGAACCGGTAATTGCATTTTTGTCTCGCCAAAATTGAGCAGATAACATGTTAGCGCTGAAATTTTCTATTTCATTTCGATCAAAAAGGCAGTAATGACTACCTTCCTTAAAAACTTGTATTTGCATACCTTGGCTCATAGTAGTAATGCCTGTACTTGTGCTAGGGTCAGACTACTCGCGCCTTGATTGTTCAGTACCACGTTATGTGCTTGAGTGCCTAGCAAATTTGCCGCCTCTTTATCTTCTAGTAAGTTAATAACGGCTTGAGCTAATTGCTGATGAATATCATTCTTTGTAGCAGGTAAGTGTGTAGAAGATAACTGTGTTGAAGGTAACTGTGCTGAAGGTAATTGTATAATGCCTTGATTTTGTTTTAATTGTATTAAAATTTCAGTGAAGTTGTTCATGTCATTGCCAACAATGATAGGTTTTTTGAATAACGCCGGCTCTAAGGGGTTGTGTCCGCCAATATGGCTAAAGCTTCCACCCATAGTAATAATATCTGCTAACGCATAGGCAGCCATTAATTCACCTAATGTGTCGAGTAACCAAATATTTTGTTCAGTCACTGCTGTGTTTTCACTGCGTTTGGCAAGTGAATAACCTTGGCTAATGCAGAGTTTAGCGACAGAGCTAAAGCGTTCAGGGTGTCTTGGAACAAGCACTAGCAATAGATGAGGGAATAAATTTTTGATTATTTCAAAAGCCGCTAACGCTATTTTTTCATCGCCTGGATGTGTGCTTGCTACTAACCAAATAGGTCTGTTACTAGGCAATAACGCGCTTAACTTGGTTTGCTTTTCGCGGGTGTTAGCATTAATGCTAATGTCAAACTTGAGGTTTCCTGATATTTGGCATCGTTCAGCGCTAGCGCCTAATTGAAGGAAATTGTTAAAGTTACCCTGACTTTGGCACAATATTTTATCAAAACTATTTAAGGTCGGTTTTATAAGCGCGCTAATTTTTTGATAATTTTTCATTGAATTGGCTGATAAACGACCGTTAATCAGTAAAAGTTTTATTTTTTTACTTGCACACTGATTGATTAGATTTGGCCATAATTCTGTTTCCATAAAAATCATTAACTTAGGCTGCAAGCGTGCTAAAAATAATTGCGTGCAAGGAAAAATATCTAAAGGCAAAAAAGCATGCTGTACACGCGATCCAAATTGTTTTCTAACTTGCGCTGACCCTGTCGGGGTGAAGGTAGTAACCGTAATGGGCAAGTGCGGGTGTTGCTGTAAGAGTTGTTCTACAAATGGCGTTAATGCGATCACTTCGCCAACACTAGCGGCATGAACAACAATACCACCTTTACCGTTTATTTTTGGGTAAGGGGAGTTTGGGAAAAACCCTAAACGTTCACTTAAGCGCTGACGATACTGAGGATTACTGATTGATCGAAACAACAAAGCCAACAATAAAATAGGCATCAGCAATAATAATATGACTCGGTAAATTAGTAACGCAAACATAAATTGTGCCGTGTTGAGTTTGTGATAGATTATACCTAAGTTTTATACCTAAGTTTAATTAAATACATATGAATATGAATCGCGTAAGTTCAAAATAATCAAAAGCTCATTTTGTACTCTTAGCTAATGAATTAAAACCATGAATGTGGTTAGTAGTAAGAATAATTTTACAGTTATTTGCTTTTAAACGAAATAGTGTTCGGCGATTAACTTTTTTAAGTTAAAGTAAAAGCGTACAATTACCGCATTATTATTTATTAACCTATCCATCTATTTATCTATTAGTGTTGAGGCTTTCGCATGTCAAAAAATAATTCAGTAAATTTTTACAGCCATATTCAAGAACAAATTACTCAAGTTAAAGCAGAGGGCTTGTACAAAGCAGAACGTATTATTACAACAGCACAACAAGCAAAAATAACGGTAAATACGGGCGAAGAAGTTGTTAACTTTTGCGCCAATAATTATTTAGGCTTAGCGAATCATCCTGACCTTATTTCTGCCGCTAAAACCGGATTAGACGAGCACGGTTTTGGGATGGCTTCTGTTCGCTTTATCTGTGGTACGCAAGATATTCATAAAGCATTAGAGCAAGGTATTAGCGAATTTTTAGGCATGGAAGATACTATTTTATATTCTTCTTGTTTTGATGCTAATGCCGGTTTGTTTGAAACCTTATTGGGCTCAGAAGATGCGATTATCAGTGACGCCCTTAACCATGCGTCAATTATTGATGGCGTTCGTTTATGTAAAGCGAAGCGTTTTCGTTATGCCAACAATGATATGGCGGCATTAGAGCAATGTTTAATTGAGGCGGATGCAGCTGGAGCGCGTTTCAAATTAATTGCTACCGATGGTGTATTTTCAATGGACGGTGTTATCGCTAATCTTAAAGGGGTTTGCGACTTAGCCGATAAATACAATGCTATGGTGATGGTTGATGATTCGCATGCGGTTGGTTTTGTAGGTGAAAATGGCCGTGGTAGTCATGAATACTGCGAGGTTATGGGCCGTGTTGATATTCTAACGGGTACTCTAGGTAAAGCTATGGGCGGCGCATCAGGCGGTTATACGTCAGCCAAAAAAGAAGTGATTGAATGGTTACGTCAACGCTCACGCCCTTATTTATTCTCAAACTCGCTTGCCCCAGCTATTGTAAATGCTTCATTACAAGTATTGAAATTATTAGCACAGGGGGAGGGATTGCGTAAAACCCTTAAGGAAAACACCGTTTATTTTAGAGACAATATGCAAGCGGCTGGTTTTACTTGTGGTGGCGCTGATCATGCCATTGTGCCGGTAATGCTAGGCGATGCTAAAGTTGCTAGCGAGATGGCAAATAAACTGCTTGCTGAAGGTATTTACGTTATTGGTTTTTCTTTTCCAGTAGTACCAAAAGGGCAAGCACGTATTCGTACGCAAATTTCAGCAGCGCATACTAAAGCGCAGTTAGAGCAAGCGATTTCAGCCTTTACCCGTATCGGTAAAGAAATGAATGTGATCCGCTAAGGCGATAAAAATATTATGAAATCATTATCAAAACTAAAACCAGAGCAAGGCATTTGGTTAACCGATACCGACAAGCCAGAAATGGGTCATAATGATCTGTTAATCAAAATTAAAAAAACAGCTATTTGTGGTACCGACATTCATATTTATAACTGGGATGAATGGGCGCAACATACGATTCCTGTGCCTATGGTTGTGGGCCATGAATATGCTGGTGAAGTGGTTGGCATTGGCCAAGAAGTTAAAGGTTTTACTTTAGGGGATCGCGTTTCTGGTGAAGGCCATATCACCTGTGGTCATTGTAGAAACTGTCGTGGTGGTCGCACGCATTTATGCAGAAATACGGTTGGTGTTGGCGTTAATCGTGCGGGTGCTTTTGCCGAATACCTTGTGATTCCTGCCTATAATGCTTTTAAGTTACCTGATGAAATTTCTGATGATTTGGCCGCTGTTTTTGACCCCTTTGGTAATGCGGTACATACAGCATTGTCGTTCGACTTAGTGGGTGAAGATGTTTTAATCACCGGTGCTGGTCCTATTGGTATTATGGCTGCTGCGGTAGCAAAACATGTTGGTGCTCGTTATGTGGTTATTACTGACATTAATGAATACCGTCTAGATTTAGCCAGAAAAATGGGGGTAACACGTGCTGTTGACGTTTCTAAAGAAAGCTTAGCCGATGTTATGAGCGATTTAGGGATGACAGAAGGTTTTGATGTTGGTTTGGAAATGTCAGGTGTGCCAATGGCCTTTACGAGTATGTTAGACAATATGAATAATGGTGGTAAAATCGCCATGCTAGGTATTCCTGGTAAAGAGATGGCCATTGATTGGAGTCAAATAATTTTTAAAGGCTTGACCATTAAAGGGATTTATGGCCGTGAAATGTTTGAAACCTGGTATAAAATGGCTAGCCTTATTCAATCTGGTTTAGATTTATCACCCATTATCACCCATCATTATACTATTGATGATTTTCAAAAAGGGTTTGATGTGATGCGCTCAGGACAATCAGGTAAAGTTATTTTAAATTGGGAGAAATAGTGTCAGATAACCAAGAAAGCTTTAAACATATGCAAGTAAGTGACTTGCATGAAGTGCTCAATAATAAAACTCATGTTGTGGTTGATATTCGTGATGCAGCCTCCTTTGCTAATGGCCGTATAACTGATGCCCTTCATTTAACCAATGAAAACCTAGCTGATTTTTTACGAGATGCTGACCCTGATGATCCTGTCGTTGTGTGTTGTTACCACGGACATTCTAGTCAGCAAGCAGCACAATTTTTGGTTAGCCAAGATTTTACACAAGTATATTCCCTTGATGGCGGTTTTACTCAGTGGCAATTACAATACCCCGATAAAATTTCTAGCTAAGGGCTGATTAAATGGTTGAACATAAAAATTTGCAGCCGTTAGTGCAGCTAGAACAACATAATATTGCGCTGCTTTTTGCAAATTATTTATTAACCTTAGGTATTGAAGCTAACGTTGTCGCTGAGCCCCTATATAAAGAAAATA
Organism: uncultured Colwellia sp.; assembly: GCA_963974965.1. GTDB lineage: Bacteria > Pseudomonadota > Gammaproteobacteria > Enterobacterales > Alteromonadaceae > Colwellia. Next base: position 62,892 of record CAXBEX010000001.1, read on the forward strand.
AAGAAAATAAAGCAGCGCAAGAAGGTATTAAAAGTAAACAAGGTCATACCGTTTATTGCCAGCAAGATAAACTTGCCCAAGCTCAAGTGGAATTTGAATGCTTTATTAAAAAGCCCTTTGATCAAAAATATCAACGAGCAGCTTGGCAGCATGGTGAAACAGTAACCCTTAATAATAATGATTCAACCCTGCTGGCTAGCTTCAAAAAGAGCTTTTTAGCTCATGCAGGCATAGTCACTTTAGTGGTGTTTGCACTTTGTTGGTTGGTTTTTTTGGCAAGTAACTTAGGTTGGGCACGCCCGCTATTTACGCTATTACAGTTTTATTCTCTATTATCTTTAGATGCTTTTATCTCAGAGCCTTGGCGCATTATTGGCCCTGCTTTTTTCCATTTTTCTTTGTTGCACATTGTTTTTAACACCATGTGGTGGTGGCAATTAGGCGGTAGTATTGAAAAATCTTTAGGTAAAGGAATGTTAATTAATTTGCTATTAATTTCTGCTGTTTTTTCAAATTTTGGGCAGTTTTTTGTTTCAGGGGCGAATTTTGGTGGTTTGTCAGGTGTGGTTTATGCATTAGTGGGTTTTGTGTGGTGGTATGGTTATTTAGCTCCTGAAAAAGGCTTGTCTTTATCTAAACCTATTATTGGTTTTTTGCTGTTTTGGCTAGTGCTAGGTTTTGTTGACTTATTACCAGTAAACGTCGCCAATACTGCCCATTTGCTGGGTTTGATTTCAGGTTGTTTATTGGCTGTTTATAGCGTGAAAGTCGCTAGAAATTAACTTTTAAATGATATACAGTTGTTAAAAAGCTGTTAAAATATAACTAGTACACTTATTTACAATCTTAAAAAAAGGGAAATTAACTCATGAATAAGCTAATCGGTTTGAAAACAATACTTTTAACTTCACCGCTTATATTAACAACCGCGTTTGCTAATGAGCAGCCTGCAGCGCAAGATCTTGTCGGTAAAGCTTATGGCGGTGCTTACATGCTATATATGGACATTGATAATGATCGTTTAATGACGGCAAACCCTAATTCAAATATAGATCACGGCACAGGCTTTGGTGGCGAGTTAGGTTATCGTTTAACTGAATCTGCAGAATTTAGACTCTCTTATAGCACAATTAACTTAGTTAAAGAGAACCGAGGATTTAGTGAACCAGATGCATCATCTGGTAGTCTAGATGCCTTATATTTTCCAACAAAAGAAAACTTTTATTTAGTCGGTGGTTTTGATTATTTAAATATTGTAGACACTAAAGCTTCAGTAGGTTTAGGTGCAGGCTATCGCCATTATATTAGTGAACGTGCCGCAATTTATTTTGAAGGAAAAGGGTACTATCAATTTGCAAATAATTATAAAGATAGCAGCGTTCGTTTGGGTTTTGTTTACTTTTTTGGTGATGAAACAAAATCATCTCCAGCAAAAAAACAACAGGTTTCACCTGTTAATACTGCCCCAGTAGCAACACCTGTTGCCGTTAAAGATGCGGATAACGATGGTGTTTTAGATAAAGATGATCGCTGTCCTAATACGCCAGCAGCCGATAAAGTGGATGGCAGTGGGTGCACTATTTTCAGTGAAGAAAAAAGCAGAATGACACTTTTAGTTAATTTTGATAATAATAAAGCTATTGTTAAAGCTGAGTATTTACCAGAAATTAAAAGGATGGCTGATTTTCTAAAAACGTATCCAAAAGTTTCATTAGTTATTGAAGGGCATACATCAACAGTGGGCAGTGCTGCGTATAACAAAAATATATCGCAACAACGCGCCGATGCTATTGTTGATATGTTAGTCAATCAATTTAGCATTGCTAAGAATCGTTTATCTGCAGTGGGTTACGGTGAAGAACGTTTGCTTGACCAAAATCAAAATAATGCCGCTCATGCGAAAAATCGTCGAATTGAAGCTAAAGTGGAGGCAACCAAACAGGTTGCTATTAGCCGATAGTAATAGGTTATTTCAAGTGGTATTAACGCCAAAAATAACTTAAAGCCAAAGAGAAATCTTTGGTTTTTTTGTTGTTTTTTAGTTATCTAGCCATTGAGTAAATAAGAGCTTTTTGATTAATGGCTTGCCTGTTTCTTTAATAAGTAATGCTTTTACTTTTTCTTCACATTTTAGTTGTATTTCAGCGCGACCTTTAATTGATTTAACTTTCTCTTCTGGCTGCTTGCCGATAATATCAATAATTGCATCGCGTAATAAAGGAGAATGATGCTCCACAATCTCTAAACTTGTACTCGGAACCATTAACTCAACCGTTAAGCGCACATAACCCATCTTTTTCTTTACAGCAGTGTAATTGGTTACTATGTCAGGCTCAAAACCAAAATAAGCATAATCCGCAGCTTTAGTGGTTAGTGGCATTAACAAACAAGTGATAATTAATAAATATTTAAACATAAAGTTATTTCTTGAATTAAAGTAATAAATACAAAACTGAGAGACTGTTCTTATCATAACCTGAAACAAACTTTTTTCCTGAAATAAATTACTTTTTTTTAGCATTTTACTGGCTAGGTAAAATGAGTTCCCTTAAAAACAATGTTATCATCACTTCGATTATCACCTCGGTTTTAACTTGGCTTTTAGTTTATGAATTTGCAATCATTGTTTCCTGTTACCTTATCAAGCCATTGGCATGATGCTAAAAAGTGCGCTTTGCATGAAAATATACAGAGTTGGCTTCTTGATCCTAACTCACTTACCGCGCGTTTAAAGTCTCATTGTCATCAATTTAGAGTAGAATTGCTCGGCCAAAGCATTGAGATCTGCCAAGAAAATGAAGCCGTTGCGCTTATTCCCGCAGGAGAAGAAATATTAGTGCGAGAAGTGCTGCTTTTTTGTGATGAAAAGCCACAAGTTTTCGCGCGTAGCTTATTGCCTTTGTCTAGTTTAACTGGAGCAGAACAAGCGTTAGCTAATTTAGGTACACAGTCATTAGGACAAGTACTTTTTAACAATCCCTCGCTAGAAAGGCAAACTATTGAAGTGGCAGTGTTTGATACAACTAGCCCTGTTGGAAAATTGGCTAAACAGCTATCACTGCCAGAGCAATGCTTATCTTCACCAGAAAAACTGTGGGGGCGACGCTCTATATTTGTTTTAGAGGGTAAGCCTTTAATGGTAGCAGAGGTGTTTTTACCCGGCGCTTTCGCATATAAACAAACAGCAAATTTAGGGCATAAGCATGCTTAATACTTTAAAGCAAAAATGGCTGGCGATTAAGTTAATTACTCGCATGGATAAGCCTATTGGCACTTACCTATTATTGTGGCCAACGTATTGGGCATTATGGATTGCCAGCGATGGGTGGCCTAATTTTTACTTGTTAATTGTGTTTAGTTTGGGTGTTTTTGTTATGCGCAGCGCAGGTTGTGTCATTAATGATATCGCTGATATGAAAGTTGACGGTCAGGTTGAACGCACTAAAAATAGGCCGTTGATCTCTGGTTTGATCAGTAAAGAAGAAGCTATTAGTCTATTTGGTGTACTCATTGGTATTGCTTTAGGGCTAGTATTAACGTTGAGCTGGCCTACCATTTATTTATCCATTGTTGCGTTGATATTGGCGGCTTTATATCCGTTTATGAAACGTTATACCCAGTTGCCGCAAGTGGTACTTGGTGCGGCTTTTAGTTGGGGGATGATCATGGCTTTTTCAGAAGCTCAAGGAGAAATTCCTTTCGTTGCTTGGTTGTTATTTACCGCTAATATATTATGGACTATTGCTTACGATACCATGTACGCCATGGTAGATAGAGATGATGATGTGAAAATAGGCGTAAAATCAACCGCCATTTTATTTGGAGACCACGACAAGCGCATTATCGGCTTTATGCAAGTACTGGTGTTGGGCTTGTTGTTTACGGTTGGCGACATATTAGCTTTTGGCTGGCCTTATCAATTAAGCTTGGTAATCTCAGCGGGTTTATTTAGTTATCAGCAACTATTGATTAGCAACCGAGAGCGTGGCAAGTGCTTTCAAGCCTTTTTGCATAACCACTGGGTAGGAATGGTGATATTTATCGGTATATTTGTTGAGTACTTGTGATGGTATTGATTGTGTATTGTATTTATTCCGGTAAATCATCATGTTGAAATATTGGCTTAGCACTAATGCTAGGGTTGTTGAAAAATTAACTGCCAACTGCCAAGTATCAACCATTAACCATCAGCCTTCAACTATCAATTAAGCCATTATTAACGGCATAACGAATGAGCTCAGCTAAGTTTTCTAATTGTAATTTCGCTTTTATATTACGGCGATGCGCTTCAACGGTACGAAAGCTAATACCGAGCATTTTTGCTACGGCCTTGTTTGATAATCCTTGGGCAATATAAGCTAACACCACTTGCTCTCGCGTGGTCAATTTTTCTTTTTCTTCTCTTAATGGGTTCTCGGTTAATGCTGCTGCAATTGACGGGCTAAAGTGTACTTTACCTGAGGCAACGGCTTTAATAGCGAGATAAACTTCAGCTGACCCAGTATCTTTTAAAATATATCCTGAAGCGCCAGCTTGCATCGCACTGTTAACAAATTCTAAGCTATCATGCATGCTAAAAATAAGTACTTTTGTACTCGTTAATTGCTCGGTAATAATCTCAGTAGCATCAATACCATTCATATCTGGCATGCTAATATCCATTAAAATAACATCAGGCTTTAAAAGCAGGGCTTGCGCAAGCGCATTTTTACCGTCTTGTGTTGAGCCAATAATATTAATGTCATGGTAGTAAGATAAACAAGCAATTAAGCCATCTTGAACCATAGGATGATCATCAACAAGCAATACCGACGTTACCTGTTCATTTGTTGCTGAGGTTAGCATGCTGCGTCCTTTTTATTTATCTGAAAGTAAGGTGTTATTTTGCTCAGTGTTCAATACATTGTTTTTTTGTGCTCTGCTATTAAAATAATAAGCAAAAACATGGATTGGAATGCTGGCGCTTATACTTGTACCCTTATTTGATGTGCAAACGTTCAGTTGTCCGCAATGGTATTCAATGCGTTCAGTTAAATTACGTAAACCTATGCCAAACGATTCGATAGGCGCGCCTATTTTATTTTTTTTACTGCCACTAAAACCTATACCATTATCTTTTATGGTTAACGTAAGCCATTTATTTTCAATAGACAAGTCAATGGTGACATGCGTTGCCTTGGCATGTTTTTCAATATTAATTAATGACTCCTGCACAACGCGGTAAAGGCTAATATTTATATCGTCGGGTAGTAGTTTTCTTAATTTGGGCTTAGTTAAACTAATTTCAATTTTTGTTTGTTTAGAAAATTCTTCTGCCAGCCCCACGATTGCCGCAGATAAACCTAGCTCATCAAGCACTCTAGGGTGCAAATGGTGAGAAATACGTCGCACTTCTTGTATGGCAATGCTGAGATTTTTTTCGGCATCAGCTAACGGTTTAGGTTTTTCTTGTTTTGTTTGCATTAAAAAAATTGCGGTTGCTTCTATAGAGTATTGTATCGACACTAAAATTTGTACTATACCGTCGTGCAATTCACGGGAAACATGGCGATGCTGCTCTTCTTGCAAGTTAAGTATTTTTTGTCCTAATTCATTTATTTTTTTATCAGCTTTTTTCTTATGGTTTAAATTAATAACTAAACCAAATAGGAAAATAATGAATATTGAACTGAGAGAAATGATCAGAATAATTTGTTTTGTCTTATTAATATGCTGATCAATTTTTTGCTGTAGTGCTGCCAGTTGTTGGTTAACATCGTCAAGATAAACCCCTGTACCTAACATCCATTGCCACTCTTTTAGGTAAGTTGAATAGCTCATTTTAGACGATATTTGTTGGTTAGAGGGCTTACGCCATTGGTATTGAAGAAAGTCACCACCGTCTTTAGCATTGTTAATTAACAGTTGAATAATTTTTTTTCCGCTATCATCCTCTAAAGTCCACCAACTTTCGCCTACTCTTTGCGGCTCTTTCGGGTGGGCGATATTTATGCCTTGATCATTGTAAGCAAAAAAGTAACCGTCATCGCCGTTATACAATAATTGATTAAGCAAATGTTCTACGGCAAGTCGTTTTGTTTTATTGTTAGGCTCAGCGTTAGGGTGAATGTGCTTAATCGCCGCACTAGCAAGTGAAGTATAGTTTTTTAATTCTTGTTTTTTCTGATTCATCAAAAAGGTTTTTAACGTCTGCAAGTTCTGATTAGAAAGTGCCCGATATTCACTAGTGACAAAGAAATAAATGACGATAGAGGTCAAAATGACTTGTATCACGGCAATATAAAATAGGCGTAGTGGCAGAATCATTCAAATAATAACCAGTAAAAAAGAGCGTGATTAATCATTACAAATTTCTGCCTAAATCACTAGTGGGTAAGCTCTTTATTGTGGTTACGACTTTAGTCTTAGGTGTTCGTACTAATAGCCTTATCGTGATAATTATATTACTGTGGTTCAATGCTAAATAGCATAAGTAGTCTACTGTAAAGAGACTAAAAAATAATAATGAATCAAATCACAATAAGTTAAAGGAACAACAGATGAAAAAATCAATGCTTTTAAAAGCTGCACTTATCGTGTCGCTTGGACTTTCTGCGCTAGGTTTATCAAGTGCAGCGATGGCTGATGAGGGGAAAAAATATCGTTGGAAACTGGCAGAAACGTGGGGGCCAAATTTTCCTATTTTCGGTGATACAACGAAAAACATGGTAAAAATGGTTAAAGAAATGTCAAACGGACGTTTAGATATCCGTATTGATTCGTCAAATAAACATAAATCAGCCTTCGGCATTTTTGACTTTGTTAAAAGTGGTCAATATCAAATGGGTCACTCTGCTTCTTATTATTGGAAAGGTAAAGATTTCAACACCATGTTTTTTACTACGGTACCATTTGGCATGATTGCTTCTGAGCAATATGCTTGGTTTTATTATGGCGGCGGCATGGAGTTAATGAAAAAAGTCTATGATCAATACGGTATTTTATCATTTCCTGGCGGTAATACCGGTAACCAAATGGGTGGTTGGTTCAAGAAAGAAATCAACAGCGTTGAAGATCTTCAAGGTTTGAAAATGCGTATCCCAGGATTTGCTGGCGAAGTGTTAGCTAAATTAGGCGCTAAGCCAACGAATATTCCACCAGGTGAGCTATATACGGCTTTAGAACGTAATACTATTGATGCATTAGAGTGGGTAGGTCCATCTTTAGATTTACGTATGGGTTTCCACAAAATTGCGCCTTACTATTATACTGGTTGGCATGAGCCGGGTACTGAATTGCAATTTATGGTTAATGAAAAAGCTTACAATTCATTGCCTAAAGACTTACAAAAAATCTTAACGGTTGCCATGAAAGCAGCGGCGTATGATATGTATGCTCAATCAATGCATGCTAGTGGTGAAAATTTAGCAACATTGAAAAAAGATTATCCTAACGTCAAAATGCTCTCTTTTCCAAAAAGCGTAATGAATAAAATTAAACAAACCAATGATGAATTATTAGCAGAATTTGCTGCCAAAGATCCATTGACGGCAGAAATATTGAATTCAATGAATGAATACAAGAATAAAGTACGCGCTTGGACTAATTTGTCTGACAGAGCTTACCTTGATAACTTTGATGCTAAGTAGCGTTATTACTTAAGTCGCACTATTATTTAAGTAGAGTAGGCGCGGTTTTTAACCGCGTTTTTTTTTAGAGAATATGAGCCACATATGAATGCTAGCCTGAAATTTATTACTAAAATTATCGATGCATTAGGACTCTTCTGCAGCCTATTAATGCTGCTGATGATTGCCAATGTTTTTTATGATGTCATCATGCGTTATTTTTTTAATGACGTAAGTATAGGCATGCAAGAGTTAGAGTGGCATTTATTTGCTGCGATGTTTATGTTTGGCATTGCTTATACCTTAAAAGAAGATGCGCATGTGCGTGTTGACATCTTTTACGATGCTATGTCAGCGAAAAAGCAGGCTATTATTAACATTTTTGGCTCATTGGCCTTTGCTTTACCTATTACCTTGTTAATACTTTATTTTAGTTACGACTATGCCTTTGAGGCCTATGAAATGGGTGAGGGTAGTGGTGACCCTGGTGGTTTGCCGCATCGCTGGATTGTACGCAGTGTTATTCCTCTTTCTTCTGTCTTCTTAGTGTTATCTATTTTTCATATGGTACTGAGTAATATTCAAATACTGCGAGGCATTAAAGTGCCAGAAAAGCATAGTCAGGGAGAATTATAATGACTGGTTTAGTGCTTTTTGCTATCGCCCTTGTTTGTTTATTTTTAGGCTATTCTGTTGCGTTCACTTTTGCCGGAGTATCACTCATTGTTGGGGTTGCTGTACTCGGTGTTGACCTGTTTGCTTTTATGCCTTATCGCATTATGGCGATTATGGAAAATACCATTTTAATGGCGGTTCCCATGTTTATTTTTATGGGGATCGTGCTGCAAAAAACAGGCTTGGCTGAACGGCTATTAGAGTCTTCCGCAAAACTTTTTGGTGGTATTGCGGGTGGTGTTGCGGTTTCAACGATTATTGTTGGTGCTTTATTGGCAGCGTCAACCGGTGTGGTTGGTGCAAGTGTCGTTGCTATGGGGGTTATCTCCTTGCCGGTGATGCTGAAAAACAATTATCATCAACCAACGGCAGCAGGCGTTATTTGTGCGTCAGGTACTTTAGGGCAAATTATTCCTCCTTCTATCATCTTAATTATTTTGGGTGATGTCATGGGCGTGCCTGTCGGTGATTTATTTCGTGCTGCGCTGATACCTGGCATGTTGTTAGTCGGTTTTTATACCTTATATATTTTAATATTAGGAAAAGTTAAACCTGAATTTATGCCGCCTATTGAGGTGACTGAAAGCAAGCGTGAGTTATTGCTGCAAGCGTTAAAAGATATTGTGCCACCTTTAGTGCTTATTCTTGTTGTGCTTGGCTCAATATTTGCGGGTATTGCTACGCCTACTGAATCTGCTGCGATAGGTGCGGTTGGTGCAATCATTTTATCTATTTTTTATGGTAGTTTTTCTTTTACTAAAATGCATGAAGTTTCAAAAGAAACAGTAAAAGTTACTTCAATGGTTTTTGCCGTTCTTATTGGCGCAACGGCATTTTCTATGGTGTTTAGTTATTCTGGTAGCGAGTATTTAATTGAAGATTTCTTTATGGACTTACATGGCGGTAAATGGACGTTTATTGCGTTAGCGATGTTAGCCATTTTAGTACTGGGTTTCTTTATAGATTTTATTGAAATTGCTTTTTTGGTGGTACCAATTTTATTACCTGTCGCCATTGCTTTAGACGTTAATCTAGTGTGGTTTGCTATATTAATTTCAATGAACCTGCAAACCTCCTTTTTAACACCACCTTTTGGTTTTAGTTTGTTCTATTTAAAAGGGGTGGCGCCTAAATGGATGAAAACGACGACGATTTATAAAGGTGTTATTCCTTTCATTTTAATGCAAATATTTGTGCTGTTATTGGTGGTGTTATTTCCAGAGTATTTGATAATCTCTTGATTTTGGCAAGCATAATTTAGGGAGTTTACTTTTAAGAGCAACTCCCTAAAGTAAACGCTTAAAATAAACAAAAAATCCCCAACCTTAGGTAATGTTGAGGATATCGTTGAGGATTAGGATCTATTCACAATGATCTTTAGGAAGGTATTTATAGCCTGTAATCATTGCAGAAACCAACGCCGTTTTTTCTCTTCTTTCAGCGATGATTACACCTAAAATGTGCAATGGGATCAGGAAAATAAGGCAGTAAAATGAATACACATGGGCTGTGATAAAGGGGTTTCGTATAGCGCGCATGTCTTTATAGGCAGCTTCATCAACATTAACTTTTGAATAGGGTTTAATTGCTTCAATATCTTGTTTATCTGTTGCAATACTTGTGGCAAAGTACTTTCCAAAAGGCGGGTAATAAATATCTGTACCAGCAATAACCAAACCTGAAATCATTTGAATGAGCATTAACGATAATAAAGCAAAAACCATCAATTTTCCTGCGGGATTATGGCCTTTGTAGGTATGTTTTTTATGCTGCTTAAAGTCAACTAATTCCTGTTTAAAGCCTTTATTAAAAGGTAAAACTTGGCTCCATCGCTCATGTGCTTTACCGATAAAACCAATAATCAACCTAAAAAGTAAGTTGATTGCAAAAACATATCCTACGATTACATGTATTGTTTTTAATAATATTTTTCCATCCGTGCTAACACCAAACAACTTCTCATTTAAAATGATTAAACCAATAGCAATGAGTAACGTGATAGCGATTACATTTACCCAGTGAAATAACCTTGTTTTACGGCTCCATACAAAAACTTGTTCACGTGCAATACTCATATTAACTTCTCCTTTTTTCGTTGGCTAAGTTTAACTTTGATTAGCAACAAACTAAAAGGAATATTATCAATATTCGACAGGTTAAAGCTTTTTGGATTGCGGTTCAGCATCAAACTCCGTGAAATACGAGTTTGATGCTGGGTATATGATGGCATTCACCTTATTTATTGATATCAACTACTACACGACCACGAACCTTACCTGCGATTAAGTCTCCCGCTACTTCAACAACGTCGCTCAAGCTGATGTCGGTAGAGATATCTTCAAATACTTCAGGGTCTAGAATATCGGCAAGGCGTTGCCATGCTTCAATCCTGTCTTCAAGTGGGCGCATTACGCTATCAATGCCGGCTAAAGTCACGCCGCGTAAAATAAATGGCATTACCGAGGCGGGTAAATCCATGCCTTGTGCTAAACCGCACGCAGCAACGACACCACCATATTGCAAGCCGGCACAAACATTAGCTAGTGTATGGCTGCCAGCAGAATCTATTGCACCAGCCCAACGTTCTTTTGCTAACGGGCGACCAGGCTCTGACAATGTTTTACGATCAATTATTTCTGATGCACCTAATTTTGTTAGGTATTCTGCTTGCTCAACTCTACCTGTTGAAGCAACCACTTTGTAACCAAGTTTCGCTAAGATCGCGATTGAAAAACTACCAACACCGCCGTTAGCGCCAGTGACCAAAATATCACCTTTGTCTGGCGTAATGCCGTTTTTTTCAAGGGCAATCACACAAAGCATTGCGGTATAGCCTGCGGTACCAATAGCCATCGCTTGGCGTGGCGAAAAAGCTTTCGGTAGAGGAATTAACCATTCACTTTTTAAACGCGCTTTTTGAGCCAAACCGCCGCAGTGAGTTTCACCTACACCAAAGCCATTAAGTAGGACGGTATCACCTACTTTAAACTTATCACTATCGCTTTGTTCAACCGTACCGACTAAATCAATACCCGGAATCATAGGAAATGTTCTTACCACAGGGCCTTTGCCAGTAATCGCTAAAGCATCTTTATAATTAAGAGTGCTATGCGAAACGTTAACGGTAACATCACCTTCGGGTAATAAGCTTTCGTCAATGTCTTTGATAGCTGCTCGGTAACCTTGGTCATCTTTTTCGATTAAAATGCCATGAAACATGGTGTTCTCCTTATTTAGACAGGTCGTCTATAAATGGTAAAAATTTTTATCTAGGCAAAGCCGCGATAAAATGAGTAAAGTAATTTTCTAATGGCTTAATATCTTGTACCAGTTTTGCTCGGCTAACTGCGCCTTCCCAGCCAATCCAAAAAACTTCGGCTAATAGCTCACAATTGGCAGTGTCTGAAATCTCTTTTTGACTTTGTGCCGCTTTAAGGCAGTTTGCTAAACGGTGCTGCCAACAATGGAATATATCAATTAATTGTTGTCTAAAGCTCTCGGGCAGTAAATCTACTTCTTGCCCAAGGTTGCCTACTAAGCATCCTCGTTTAAATTGATGACGAACCATACCAATTTTGGCAACTTCAACAAAATTACTGATGCGCCTTAACGGGGAATACGATACATCTAATAAACAAGCATCTAATTTATTCGCAAAGTAACTAGCGTAGTTTTCAATAACAGCCTGACCAAAGGCTTCTTTGCTGGCAAAGTAATGATAAAAAGAACCTTTTGGCACGTTAACCTTTTTCAAGATCTGATCAATTCCTGACGAAGCAAAGCCGCTTTCAGTTAGTTGTTCAAGGCCGCTGCGAATTAATTCAGCCTTTGTATCATGATTTTCACGAGATACTTTTGGCGGTCTACCACGACGTGGTTTTGTTACAGATAAATTCATATTCATATAATAGACCGATCGTCTATTTAATTGCAAATTATTTTAAAAGTTTTCGAACAATGAAAGTATATGACAATATATTGAATATTATTGTTTTGATTCAGTAGAACGTAGAGCAGGAAAGAAGGCCATGCGATTAAAAGGTAAGTTAATAAATTTTCAATTTATCTATTGGTCACATTTTTAGGGTTAATGGTTGCTGCGTTGCTTGAGTAACTCATCTGAAACAGCTTCATCGTTAAAGGTGATTTTACACGATAATCAGCACGAATTATTATAAAACCGACAATTAAATTGTCAACGCTTAGGCTGTTTTGGCCATTTCAATGATAATGAAATGTGCATAGTCACCTTTTAATGAAAATTTAACCGTGCCTGCTTCTCTTAATTCCAGTGAATCTTGCTCATTAAGTGATGGGTAACCTTCAATATGCACGCTACCTTCAGCACAGTTAATATATGCCTGCCTACCTTCGGCTAATTCAAACTCGACCAGCGCTCTTTTATCCGTCATTTCTGAAACATACAAGTTAACATCGGAATTGATATAAAGAGGAGAGCTGTTTTTATTGCTTGGATTACCCACAATATGTAATAACTTGTTCTCTCTTTGTGCTAACTCAAAGTTTTGATGGTTGTAACGCACTGGGCCGCCTTGTTTAGGTGGCATGAGCCATATTTGCAGAAAACGACACCAATCATCTTGCTTATTAAGCTCTGAATGCCAAACGCCTGAGCCAGCTGAGATCGCTTGTACATGACCACGACCAATGGTTTCTTGTTTATTGGTCACGTTATCCCAATGGGTTAATTTTCCTCTCACCACATAACTCACAATTTCCATATCTTTATGTGGATGACGACCAAAGCCGCCATGTGGCGTAACATCATCATCATTAAAAACACGCAACACACCAAAATTCATCCGCGTTGGGTCATAATAATTAGCAAATGAGAAATGAAAATGCGTATTCGCTGGGTGCATATTACTACTGGGTAGATAATGCAGCGCTGATGCACTAATTTTATTAACTGTGTGTACCATAATGACTCCTAATTTTTATACTATTTGAGTTTGCGAGTGAGAAGAGGGTTGGCTTGGCATCTTCTCTGGCCTTGTTAAGACGCGCGTTTTGCTAAAATCTCATCGATTGATAATCTACCCGCACCGCTCATAAGCAAGGAAAAAGATGCCGCCAGTAGGGCAAGCGCAAATTCATAGCCGTTGTTACTCATAAATAAGCCGTTGACAAAATGGACACTCACAATTGCCACCAACATGGTAAAAGCAAGGACGAACGCGGCCGGACGAACTAATAAGCCTATCAACAACGCGATACCGCCAAAAAATTCAGCGCCGCCAGTCATTAAAGCCAATAAGTAGCCTGGTGCAAGGCCAATAGATTCCATCCATTGACCGGTACCTTCAAGTCCATAACCACCAAACCAGGCAAATAACTTTTGTGCGCCATGTGCCATGAAAGTAATGCCAATTGGAATGCGTAATGCCAATGTTGCAAAACCCGCGTTAGATGAGGTTAGTTTATTGATAATTGATGTAGACATAATGCTCTCTTTAGTTCATTGTTTTTGAATGTAGAGGTTATTATATTTATCTATGTTGATTAATAATAACGGTAAAAACTGATTGGTCAGTTCAAAAGGATTGAAGTAATGTATTCCCCTATCACATTTGATGCGTTGCAGGTACTCGATGCCATTGAACGCAAAAAAAGCTTTGCTGGTGCCGCCGATGAACTGTTTCGCGTGCCCTCTGCAATTTCCTATACGGTCAATAAACTTGAAGACGATTTAGGTGTTGCGCTGTTTGACCGTAGTAAGCGTAAAGCTGAATTTACCGCTGTCGGCATGCTTATCGTAGAGCAAGGCCGGCTTATTTTGCAGTTTCAGCCCATTTATGCATTAATTGCCCAATTTCAAGCGAAATACTCGTGGATAGATATTCGTGTTTCTGAAGAAATGTTTGGCGGCACTTGGGATGCATTGAACTCTGGTAGCTGTGACTTAATAATCGGTGCAGCCGGTGAGCCTTTCGACACCAACTTTAAGACCCATGCAATTGGTCATGTTGAATTTGTTTTTGCGGTCGCAAGAACTCACCCGCTGTGCGCTGAGTTGCAGCCAATAAGCCAAAAAAGTATTAAAAAGTATCCTTCCGTGGTCGTGGCAGATAGTTCCAAACACTTACCAGGGCGCTCTGCAGGTTTACTCGATGGACAAGCGCGCATTACCGTGCCTAGCATAAGTAAAAAAATTGAAGCACACCTGCTTGGTTTGGGTGTAGGCTATCTACCCATTCATCGTATTGAACAAGAGTTACAAACGGGGCAACTTGTGGCATTGACATTGGCGCAACCGGAAGATAGAAGCCATGACTTGTGCGTTGCATGGTGTAAAGATAATAAAGGTAAAGCACTGGCGTGGTTTATCGACAAAATTATAAAAATGGAAATGAATCTATTTTTAAGAAGCTAATAGCTCACAAAGACAAACCAGCGTTGTTAGAACAAGGCTGGTTTGTGAACCTCTAAAGTTTTAAACAAAGGCACTCTTATTCGCCGCGATAAAATCTTTCAATTGCGTCATTGGGCGACCTAATAGCTGCTCGCCATCAGGGCTAACAATGGCTGCTTGGTTGGTCGCAAATACTTCAAATAATTCCAACATACCTTTAGCTTGCCATTCTGGCCAGCCAGTACTTAAAAGCGACGCTAACGTATCTTGCTCTGAAGGTGAAATGTAGGCAACCGCTTTACCCGTAACATCGGCAAAAATAGCAGCCATATCAACGCCTGTTAACAGCTCAGGTCCAGTGACATTGTAAGCTATGTTGTCATGCCCAGAGGTGGTCAAAATATTAGCGGCCATTTCACCAATGTCCGCAACATTTAACGGGGCAAATTTGCCCTCACGCACACCAAAGTAAAGCCCGCCTTGCTTAATACCATCAGCCCAGCCAAAAAAGTTATCCTGAAAGAAAATAGTGCGCAGATGCGTCCAATTAAGGCCTGATTTTTCAAGATATTTCTCACCCGCTCGAAATTGACGGGCAAATAAAATAGCCTCATATTCTGCGCCAACCACCGAATAAAAGACAAATTGCTTAACCGACCCAGCTGCCACTGCTGCATCAATGGCATTTTTGGCGTGTCCTTCACGGTCTTCGATGTTACCTGGGATCATAAATACTTTATCTACACCTTTATAAGCTGCGGGTAGTGTCGCTGGTTTATCTAAATCGATAATCACGGTTTCAATAGCGGGATATTTTAGTTTTAACTGTGCGGCTTTTTCATCACTGCGAACCGCTGCACGAATTGTTGTGTTAGCTAGTTTTTTCTGAACTAACGAGTCAATAGTGGCCGTGCCATTATTACCAGCAGCACCAATAATTAAAATAGTTTCATTGTTCATCATTTTTCTCCAAAAAGTTTTTAACATTTTATTTTCCAAATCGCCTATCAGACGTCATTTTTTACACTTATACCAATCGGTATTATTCTTTGTTGCAGGGATATTAAAATAAAATAGCGCAGATAAAAAATGCAATGTTTTGAAGGTTGAGTTCAATAAATTTGAATTAATAGTGTAGACTTTAAAGGGGGGCTTATCTGTTAGCACTACTCCTGCACCTGACGGGTTTTGGCTTCTTTAGTCACCGCCGTCAAGGTCAGGAGGGACAAAGTTTTTAATTTAGAGAAATTAGATAAAAGCCATAGGATCAAGGTTAATGAACTTTTGGGTATGTCATAAAAACATTCAGATTTAAGTCTTTAATCATCCTTAAAACCGATCCATATTCATTAGAAATGGTTTCGTTCTAGATTGGAATGATCAAATTTTAGTGAATTAAAACGCGCTTAAACCTTGCAACAGACCAGTCGGTTTGTTATTGTTTAAAAGTAAAAATTCGTAGCTATTAAGAGTTGTAAAATGAGTGATGCAGAACAAACCCGCCAAAAAATTCTTAGCGTAGCCGCTGATGAAATTCATCAACATGGCTTTCAAGCAACGAGTTTATCTACTATTCTTAATCGTTGTGGCATATCTAAAGGTGCCTTGTATTATCATTTTACCAATAAGCTTGAGTTGGGCTACGCCGTTTTTGAAGAAAACTATGTGCCAATTTTTCTGGGCACATGGCAACCAGCGTTAGACCAAGATGATCCTATTGAAGGCTTGTGTGAATTTTTTATTTCAATGTGCAATGCCATGGTATGCAGTGAAGCGGTTTGTGGCTGTCCGTTGAATAATCTTTGTGAAGAAATGGCCAATGTTGATGAAGGCTTTCGGTTACGAATCTTGTCAATGCAAGCGAAGCTTAATACACTCATTGTTGAATCTTTAGTGCGAGTAAAAAGCGAACTACGGGCAGACCTAATATTTTCTCAGGTAGCTTATTTTATTGTTGCTACTTTTCATGGTGCTACTTCTTTAAGTAAAAGCTCTCGTAATAAAGAATTATTTCAGCAGGTTATAGTTGAACTTTGCTTGTATATTCGCGCATTAAAAAGATAGCTTAGCGTTAAAAGATCTTAGTTAGACAAATTTCTTATAAATAAAAAAGGTTACAAACCGATCGGTCGGTGTTATTCTTTCGTTATTGAATATACCGAGCGGTCGGTTTAATTTTGGATGACAACATTAGATGACCAGATCACACTAATTTTTAAGGAGTTGGCTAAATGAAACGCATAACAAATTCTATCATGGCATTCTTATTGGTTTTTTCCATGTCTGCCATTTCTTCTGAAGTAACAACAATCTCACCTTATGCTGTTTTAGAAAGTGTTGGCAATAAGCTGTTTAGTCGCATTGCTGCCAATCAACAAGAAATTAAGAAATTTCCTGAACTTATGCAAGATATTGTGAAAGAAGAGTTGATGCCGTCAATAGACTATAGATATGCATCATATCGTATTTTAGGAAAAAACTTAACGAATACAAATAAAGAGCAACGGGCTCAATTTGTTAGTTCTATGCGCTATTATTTGGCAAGAACTTATGCGACTGCTTTAATGCAATATAAAAATCAAGACGTTATTTTTGAGCCTGAAAAATCTGTTGAAGGTAAAAGAATTGTCGCGGTAAAAATGCAAATTGTTGATTTGAATGCACCTACAATAGATGTTGTTTTTAAGATGAGAAAAAATAAAAAAACGGGAGAATGGAAAGCTTTTGATATGGTGGTAGAAGGTATTTCTTTGTTAAGCAGTAAAAAAGCAGAGTTGAGTAAAAGAATTGCTACGCAAGGTGTTGAGCAAGTATCGCTAGAGTTATCTTCCATCGCAAAATAAAAGCTAAACTAACAAATTGCAATCGATTTTTTTAGAATAGCGTGCCAATTGTAAACACCAATATATTGCAATCAGGAAAAAATATCGATCTTTTGTAAGGGGTAATTCATTGCCCCTTTGTGTCCTAAATTCCAACCTTGAATAATGCAAATATTACCTCGCAATACTTTGTAAGACCTCTATAGACACTAGGCTAGTTACAGAGTGTTTAAGCGTAGCCATACTGCTACATACCGTTAGCATGCCTTCTTCATTTAATGCCATATAACCTTGTTCACGTAGCGTATTGATTAAAGTAGCTTGCGCCTTTTTGTCAATAAATTCAGGCGCGGTTATATTGTTTAATACGGATAATCGCTTGGCTATAGCAACAACTTTCTGTTCTAATTCGCGTCTTGTCAGTGGTGTTAATCGCGTTGCTAAAGAAGTGATTATAGCTAATCTTTGTAAGCTTTCATCAATACATTCAGCCATTAAATGAACTTGGTTAAGCAATTGAGAGTCTTCGGTTAATGACCAAAAATTTGCCTTTGTTTGTTTGATTATTTCACTATTTTTTAGGGCTGTTAACACTTGTTCTACTTGTAGAGTAATTTGCTGGGGTGTTTGAAACAAAAACAAATCCCCTTTTAAGGTTGCTAATAAAGTTATGCTTTGCGTTACTATCTGTTCGTGAGAAATTTTACTGTTGTGAGTCAATAACCGACAGACTAAAGAGCTTAAAACATAGGTATGCAAAATATTGTTGCGGTAATAACTCATTTCTAAACTTGCAGAGTCATTAAGTGAAATAATAGTACCAAAGCTGTCTTTAGAAATGGTTACTTTGTTAAGTGAAATAACATGAGCAAGTAATTCTGCGCCGCTTTCTTGTGGTATGGTTAGTTGTTCACTATAAGATGCTTCACGTTGAATATTAAGGAAAAAGTCTAAGTTTTTTTCTAAATCAGTTTTAGCAAGTGCCTTGTTTTCACTGGCATGTAAAATTAACGCGACTAATGCGACACCATTAAGTGCTGCACACTGGTTAATACGAGTCATTACTTGATTCGACATCTCGTTAACTGTGGGTGTTAACCAATGAGGTTTTTGCGGATCAATCGGGTCAATCGCGTCTTTCCAGTTTGGAATTTTTTCATTTAAATAGCTGTTAATGTTAATTGGCTCACCAAAATTTACATAACCATTACCATAATTTCGTAAACTTTTTATCGCTTTCAATACACCCAATATAGACTCTTTTCTCTTCGCGCTACCGCTGAGTTCTTTATGATAAGTACCAACTTCCATAACATGTTCGTAGCCTAAATATACGGGTACCAATGTTAATGGGCGATCTATACCGCGCAATAGACTTTGAATTGTCATAGCTAACATGCCCGTTTTAGGGGGCAATAACCTGCCTGTGCGACTGCGACCACCTTCGGTGTAATATTTAACAGAATAACCTCGTTCGAAAAGTAAGCTTAAATATTCACGGAAAATGGTTGAATACAAGCGATTACCAGCAAAACTTCTACGAATAAAGAATGCACCACCTTTTCTGAAAATAGCGCCTGCAGGCCAGAAATTTAAGTTGATGCCTGCAGCAATACGCGGCATTACTAAGCCTTCTTGAATAATTACATAAGAAAGTAGCAAGTAATCCATATGGCTACGGTGGCATGGTACATAAATGATTTCGTGACCATCTTGTGCTAATTTTCTCAATACTTGAGAATTATTCACTTTTATATTTGTGTACAGGCGACTCCATAGCCAGCTTAAAAATCTTTCACCTAAGCGTACTAATGAAACGCTATAATCACCAGCAATTTCATCCATCATGCTTAGCGCTTGTTTTTTCACTTTATCGGTGCTGATATTTTTACTTTTAGCTTCATCCTTAATGATACGCTTTACTGACGGGTTAGCGAATAATGCGGTAAACATTTGCTGACGATGAAGGAGACGTGGCCCTTTGGCAGCAATGTTTTGACGGTGAAAATGAAAACGAGCTACACGTAATAATTTGTGGGCGGTTGCTTCGTCATTGCCGTGATTATCTGACATGTTTCTTAAAGAAAGCGCTTCACTATAACGTATTAAATTATCACGACCTAAAAACAGCACGATGAAAAACTTTCTAAACCAAGTAGGAGAGGCTTGCTCTGCTAATAAAGAAGAAACAGTCGCGTTGTTTTTTTCTTGGGTAGGCACTCGTCCCCAAATAAGATTTACAGGAATAAGTTGAGCATCTATATTTTTATTAATATGGTGTTGATTTAGAATTGCTAATCCTTGCTGTAATGCTTTGGTTTTACTACGTTTTAATCCTAGTAGGGAGGTTGGTTTTGCTAAGCATAGAGTACGGTCAAATAGCTTGTCGTTTATTTTTACCTTACCAAGAGGATCAGGTAACGCTTGCTGTTTACACGCTTTTTGCAGTGCCAACAAATCACTGGCAGATTGATGACTAACCACATAAAAAAGTGGTTGCGATGATGTTTCAACGGGCGTTTGTGCATCTAACACTATTTTGCTACGAACGAATAAACGCAGAGGAAGTTTTAACAATAAATAAAAAAAAGAACGCAATACTGACATCATGATCGCTAATATTAACCGTGTAGGTAACTCAAAGGTGAAAGTTTAGCATCTATACCCAAACCACTTCAAGATTACACTGATTAAGAATGACATAGTAGACTCACTAATTTGCATAAATACAGTTATGCACAAATACAGCGATTTCTTCCTGAATTTTTGGCTTGATAAAGGGCGTCATCAGCTTGTTTAAATAAGCTTTGCCAATCGGGTACATTCTTATTTTGAGCAATACCGATAGAAACTGAAATAGGAGGTAAGTAGGTGTTTGTTTCTTTTTGAATTAATTTCATTTTTTCAATAGAAAGACGTATTTTTTCTGCTGTTAGCTTTGCTTCAGGAATTGACTTGTTTGTCATCACTACCACGAACTCTTCACCACCAAAGCGTACGGCTAAGTCTTGTTCACTAATATGGCTTGCAATTGTTTTAGCAATACGTTGTATTACTTGATCTCCAACAAAGTGACCAAAACTATCGTTGATCTTTTTAAAGTGGTCAATATCAATAGCCAAAGATGAGTGTGTTCCGGTAAAACTTAACGCTTGTAATTTATCATCACAACCCCGACGATTTAATAAACCCGTTAATGAATCAACTAAAGCTTCTTTTCTTGAAGAAGCGAGTTTGCTTTTTAATTGATTAATTTCTTGCTGGGTTGTTGATAATTCTTGGGATAAAGCTTGATGCTGGGCTTTGGTATTATTTATAGTGTCGAAAAGATAACCAGAAATATGCTTAAGTGATTGATGATGTTCTGTTTTTGTTAAAATGGCATTTAGTTTATATAAATTTTTTGTAACTTTTTCTCCATTACCTATTTGTTGATCTATTTGGTCTAACGTTTTAGTTAATGCTTCGTTAAAAGGAGAGATGACAGTATTTTCAACTTGTTCACTAAAAGAAACATAACGTTTAAATAAATCTGCTATAAAGTCAGCAGTCATTAACATCTTTTGTTGAAGTTTCTTATCTATGGCTGCACTTAACAGCCTATTTTCATTACTGATGTAAAGATAAATAACAGAATAATTTACAGGTGTTGGCGCTATTGAATGACCGGAAAGAAAATCATGAGTCAATTCACTAAAATTAGAAGATACTTGATAGTTATGTTCGAAAGACATACTTTACTCTTAAACCATGTTTTAATTTGTTATTATTTTGTAAATACTTTAACGTTATCTTTTGATCGTAACAAGCGTTTATGCTCAAAATGTGATGGATTTATGCATAAACATGCGTTAATTTTCTCTAATATTGTCTTTAAATGGTCTCTAAATTTTAAAAAAGGAAATGTTTTGCAAAAAATTGCTGTTTTTGTCGATGTACAAAATATTTATTATACCACCAGAGATACCTTTCAACGACAATTCAACTATCGCTTGTTGTGGCAAGAGTTGATGGCTCAGGGGGATATAGTTCATGCAAATGCCTATGCAATTCAACGCAGTGATGATCAACAGCATAAGTTTCAAAAGGCGCTAAAACATATTGGTTTTAATGTTAAATTAAAACCCTTCATTCAACGCAGCGATGGCTCAGCTAAAGGTGATTGGGACGTTGGTATCACTATTGATGTATTGACGGCAGCAGCAGACAAAAATATTGACACGATAGTGCTGCTTTCTGGTGATGGTGATTTTGATTTATTATTAAGCCACATTAAAGCTGAATATGGTGTTAAAACAATAGTATACGGCGTGCCTAATTTAACAGCTAATTCACTGATTAATGCTGCGGATGAATATTATAAAATAGAGCAAAGCTTGTTGTTATAACTAGAAAAATAATTAGTTAAAGAGCAATAAACTCAAATATAGCGAAGCAGACCTAAATAGACCCAATAATATATGAATGAACTAACCAATGTCCTCGGACAAATTGCCGCTTTCATGTGGGGCTTGCCTCTCGTTATTTTACTTGTGGGCGGAGGGCTGTTTTTTGTTTTTCATAGTCGGCTTTTACCCTATCGTTACTTGAAGCATGCCATTGATATAACCTTAGGGAAACTTTCTAAAGAAGAGAACGCTGAAGGCGATCTTACGCATTTTCAAGCGTTAATGGTGGCGCTATCGGGAACATTAGGCCTGGGGAATATTGCTGGTGTTGCGGTTGCAATTACGATTGGCGGCGCTGGCGCTATTTTTTGGATGTGGGTAACAGCCCTTGTAGGTATTGCCACTAAATTTTATACCGCAACCTTAGCGGTTAAATACCGAGGTTTAGATCGCAGTGGCCGCATTCAAGGTGGCCCTATGTATGTTATTCGTGAAGGTTTAGGTAAAAAATGGTTGCCCTTAGCTTGGCTATTTTGTTTGGGCGGCATGTTTGGCGCTTTGCCTATTTTTCAAATAAATCAGTTAGTACAAGTTTTACGAGATTTTATCGCAATTCCTCATGGCTTGGCTACAACCAGCGAACATTTCAATTTTGACCTAACTGCCGGTATATTACTTTGCTTTTTAATTACTTATATTGTTATGGGCAAGCTTGAACGTTTAGCCAAAATCACTAGTCGCGTAGTTCCCATCATGATTATTTGTTATTTCCTCTTAACATTAGGGGTATTGGCGATGAACTTTTCTGTTATCCCAAGCGCTTTTGCTTCAATATTTATTGGTGCCTTTAGTGGTACTTCTGTGGCTGGTGGTTTTATTGGTTCAGTGGTTTTAATAGGCGTACAGCGAGGCGCTTTTTCTAATGAAGCTGGTATTGGTACCGAATCTATGGCACATGGCGCGGCAAAAACAAATGAGCCAACGCGTGAAGGATTAGTGGCTACTCTAGGCCCAATCGTTGATACATTACTGGTATGTACTTGTACAGCTTTAGCTATTTTAGTGACCGACATAGGTGATTTACAATTAACAGGGGTGAGTTTAACTGCGCAGGTATTTGAACAAGCTTTCCCTAATGTGGGTGGTTACCTTCTAACGTTAGTCGTGTTCTTTCTCAGTACAAGTACTGTATTAACTTTTTGGTATTATGGCAGTAAATGTGCAGAGTTTTTATTAGGGAAACGATTTGAACAAGCCTATGTTTGGTTTTATCTGTGCTTAATTATTGTAGGCGCGGTGTCATCGCTAGCATTAGTGATTAATTTAATTGATATTATGTATGCACTGATGGCAATACCTACTATGATTTCAACCGTATTATTAGCGCCAAAAGTCACTGAGCAAGCAAAAATTTATTTTTCCTCTTCGATTACTTCGCGCTCAGAGCCATCGGAATAGAAACTTAGGACTAAGGTATTAATTAAATTTGTGAGTTAACAAATTACACTAAATAGATTAGATTAGATTAGATTAAATTAGCATAAAACAGTTACAAATAAGCTCAAGCCGTCATGAACTAGCATTTTAATGTTGCTTAAGAATACGTTTAAGCATATGTTTAAGTATATGAGTTGTTTCAAATAAGTACTTTTTATTAAAAGGAGTTGATTTTGAAGAAAACTGATACCGGTAATTACCAACACTTTCTTAAAGTAGTTGATTGCCAGCAAGCCTGTCCCGCTCATACCCCTGTGCCTGAATATATTCGCTTAATTGCTGAAAAACGCTATACCGAAGCTTATCTTATCAACTGGGAATCAAATGTTTTTCCCGGAGTTTTAGGAAGAGTATGCGATAGACCTTGTGAACCGGCTTGTCGTCGTGGTCGTGTTGAAGAAACCCCTGTTGCCATTTGTCGGCTAAAACGTGTTGCCGCTGACAACAAAGAAGACATTAGCGCATTTCTACCAAAAATCCCCCGTAAAAAAAATGGTAAACGCATTGCGCTTATCGGTGCAGGTCCAGCATCAATGACAGTCGCTAGAGATTTGCTGCCCTTGGGTTACGATGTGGTTATGTTTGAACGTGATGCAAAAGCAGGCGGCATGATGCGTAGCCAAATTCCCGCGTTTCGTTTACCTGAAACGGTGCTTGATGAAGAGCTTAATTACATTATAAATATGGGCTTGGAATGTCATTTTGGCGAAGAAATCACTTCGCTTGATAAATTATTACAAGCACATTTTGATGCCATCTTTGTGGGCACAGGTGCTCCGAATGGCCGATGGTTGAAAATTCCCGGTCATGATCAACTTGATACCAAATTAACGCAGCCACAAATAGATACGGGTATTAATTGGCTAGCAAAGGTTTCTTTTAAACACCTTAGCTATGACGATGAAAATCCCGCACCGAAAAAGGTCGTCGTGTTAGGTGGCGGTAATACGGCAATGGATTGTTGTAGAACAGCTAAACGACTGGGCGCAGAAGAGGTAACCGTTTTGGTGCGTTCAAGCTTTGATGCAATGAAAGCATCACCTTGGGAAAAAGCAGACGCGGCTGCAGAAGGCATCACCATATTACCTAATTACAACCCGCTGGAATATAAAATTGAGAGTGGAAAGTTAGTGGCGGTGCTGTTTGAGCAAGTTGAATCTGTTTACGATAAAGTCGGTAATCGCAGCCTACAAGCCACAGGCGAAACTTTACTCGTTGAATGTGATCAAGTGTTGGTTGCTGTTGGGCAAGATACTGTTTTTGATTGGATTGAGCGAGATATAGGCATTAAATTTAACCAATGGGATAGTCCGAAAGTGAACAGTAAATCACTGCAATCTAGCTTACCTAATGTGTTTTTTGGTGGCGATGCGGCTTTTGGCCCAAAAAACATAATCTCTGCGGTCGCTAATGGTCATCAAGCCGCTATTTCTATGGATCTTTTTTGTCAAAATGCCGACCCCATTGAAGATAGATCTGATACCAGTTTTAATCTGGTCAGTCAGAAAATGGGTATTCATGAATGGAGTTATGACAGTGGCATTGATCATCAAAAACGCAACCTTGTTCCACATATTTCGTGGGATGAAGCCGTTAAAACGTTGACCAGTGAAGTTGAACTTGGTTTTGATGAAAAACTGGCCTTAGCAGAAGCCAGCCGTTGTTTAAATTGTGATATTCATACGGTGTTTACTGAAAGCACGTGTATTGAATGTTCTGCGTGCGAAGATGTTTGCCCGATGGATTGCATCAATTTTGTTGAAGAAGCAACGGACGATAACCAAATGGTTAAACAGTTTCGAGTATCTGAGCTAAATAGCGAGCAAAGTTTACTCGTATCCGCACCATTGAAAACCGGCCATATTATGGTGAAAGACGAAGACGTTTGCTTACACTGTGGTTTGTGTGCAGAGCGTTGTCCAACTGGTGCTTGGGATATGAAAAAACTAATGATAAATAATATTAACGCCACTATAAAGTAGTACTAATACTAGGACTAGCGTAAGCAGGGTAAAAGTTATGACGAGTATCGCAATAAACAAAGCAGTAGAAGTTATTGATAATCAAGCACTTGAAAAGGATTTAGTGAATGAATTTGTTGTACGTTTTGCTAATACCAACGGCACTGGTTCAGCCAGTGCTAACAATATGTTTGCTAAAGCTATTTTAAGAATGGGTATTCCCGTAAGTGCTAAAAACATCTTCCCTTCAAATATCCAAGGCATGCCTACTTGGTATGAGGTTAGAATTTCTGAAAAAAACCACCTAGGTAGACGAGGTGGACAATCAGAAATGGTTGTTGCCATGAATGCACAAAGCCTTAATGAAGATATTGATAGTGTTAAAAAGGATGGTTATTTACTTTATGATTCAAGCCGCGCGTTGCAAGACAATCAAATTCGAACGGATATTAATTATATTGGCATACCAATTTCTAATATTTGTTTAAAAGAATACAGTGATCCAAGACAACGGCAGTTATTTAAAAATGTTATTTATGTGGGTGCATTAGCTGCGTTATTAGATATGGACTTTACTTTGTTAAAAGGTTTGGTTCGCGATCAATTTAAAGGTAAAGAAAAACTGATAACGCCTAATGTGTATGCGCTAGAACTAGGTTACCAACACGCAAGAGAACACTTTATTTGCCCGTTAGCCATAAGAGTAGAAAGCCGAGATTTAGTGAATAATCGCATTTTGGTCGACGGGAATACCGCGACAGGGCTTGGCGCTGTTTTTGGTGGCGCTACCATAGTTGGTTGGTATCCTATAACGCCTTCCACTTCGGTTATTGAAAAATTTGCCAGTTATTGCCATCGTTTACGCATTGACCCCGGTAGTGGTAAAAAGAATTATGCCATAGTACAAGTTGAAGATGAATTAGCCGCTATTGGCGTTGCTATTGGTGCAGGCTGGAATGGCGCTAGAGCATTTACGGCCACATCAGGCCCTGGTATTTCCTTGATGACAGAATTTTTAGGCTTAGCCTATTTTACTGAAATTCCCATGGTGTTAGTCAATGTTCAACGTTCAGGCCCGTCAACAGGCATGCCAACACGAACCCAGCAATCAGATATTATCGCTTGTGCCTACGCTTCTCATGGTGATACAAAACAAGTGTTATTGTTTCCAGAAAGTCCCAGTGAATGTTTTGAATTAACCGCACAAGCATTTGATATAGCAGAACAATTGCAAACGCCTGTTATTATGATGAGTGACTTAGATTTAGGCATGAATGATCATTTAACAACAGAGTTTTCTTGGCAAGATGATAAAGCTTACCAAAGGGGCAAAGTGTTATCCGCAGAGCAGCTTGACGAAGTTGAAGTGTTTGGGCGGTATTTAGATGTAGATGATGACGGTATTTGTTATCGAACTTTACCGGGCACTCATCCTGATAAAGGCGCTTACTTTAACCGTGGTACGTCGAGAAACCATTTCGCGGGCTATACAGAAAAATCAGCAGACTATGTTGATAATATGGACAGATTATCGAAAAAATTTATAAACGCCGTTAACTTTTTACCCGAACCCGAAATAAAACAAGGTAAAAAAAACGCGCAATTGGGTTTGATCTTTTTTGGTACAACTAGTCATCCTATTGCGGAAGCAGTTGAGCAGCTAAAAGAACAGGGATTAATAGCCGACAGCTTGCGAATAAAAGCTTTTCCTTTTCATCACAATATCGAAAAATTTATTGAAGAGTATTCTGTAAACAATAAACAAGTTTTCATTATTGAACAAAACCGAGATGCACAAATGAAAAGTTTATTGGTGAATGAACTACAAATAGATCCTAATAAACTTGCCAGCATTTTACACTTTGATGGTTTACCAGTAACAAGCACTTTCATTGTGCAGGCTGTGCTAGCACAGTTAGCCACAAGCCAAAAAAGCCAAAAGACAGGTTAAGGAGTTATACAAATGAGTTTTATTAAATCAACCTTTCGCCACCCCCGCCTTCCTATAAATGACTTAGGCTTAACGTATCGAGACTATGAAGGCGCATTGTCAACGTTATGTGCAGGCTGTGGTCATGACTCTATAACCTCGGCAATAATACAGGCTTGTCATGAGTTATCCATTGAACCTAGTAATGTTGCCAAATTATCAGGCATTGGCTGTTCATCTAAAGCCCCAAACTATTTCCTAAATAAAGCCCATGGTTTTAATTCGGTACATGGCAGAATGCCTTCTGTTGCCACGGGCGCTAATTTAGCGAATCAAGAATTGCTTTACTTAGCTATGTCGGGTGACGGCGATAGTGCGTCCATTGGCTTTGGACAATTTGCGCATGTAGTTCGCAGGCAACTAAACATGGTATACATGGTTGCTAACAATGGTGTTTATGGCTTAACTAAAGGTCAATTAGCGGCAACCGCAGATAAAGGCGTAAAAAACAAAGCGGGAGACTTAAGCTTATTTACCGATATTGACCTATGCATTATGGCGCTGCAATTAGGCGCAAGTTTTGTTGCTCGTAGCTTTTCAGGCGATAAACACCAACTTGTGCCGTTATTGAAAGCAGCGATAAGTCATAAAGGTTTTGCTTTTATTGATATTATCTCCCCTTGTGTAACGTTTAACAACCATGCGGGTTCAACGCGCTCATATGACTATGTTCATGATCATGTAACTACCGGTGCCGTGGCAGATTTTGTACCGATAAAAAAGGAAATAACCAGTAGCGCTGATAGCGGAAACAGCGAAGATATTTGTTTGCACGATGGTTCAATAATGCGTATTCAAAAAGTAAAGCCAGATTACGACTGCAGCAATGCTAGCCGTGCAATTATGGATATTGAGCAAAATAAGCAAGAAGGAAAAATATTAACTGGACTTTTTTATTTAGAACCAACGGCGAGTGATTTTCATGAAATCAACAACACCAATGACACCCCATTAAATAAATTAAATCAAGATGAACTTTGCCCAGGGAATCGAGTGCTAGCGGGGATTAATGATAGTTTTAGGTGAGAGAAGCCTTTTTAAAATTAAAACTTTCACCTTGTTGTAAAAGATATCATTCCTATTTTTTTATGTTAATATCTTGTTGCAGTAAATTGAAATTTAAAAGGAATAATATGAAAATAAGCCAAATGATAACGGTAGTAGCAGTTAGTCTGCTTTTTACCGCTTGTGCGACCGTTGAGAAAAAAGAAATTCACCAAACACCAGTTAAACCTTCGTCTGTCAGTAAAACATTCGCAGCAAATGTACTAGATACAAAATCATTAAAAAGAAAAGTTGCTATAGGTCGCTTTACCAATGAAACGTCTTACGGACAAAGCTTCTTTATTGACAGTGATAATAATCGTATTGGCAAGCAAGCCATGGATATTCTTTCCGCAAAGTTATTTGAAACAGGTAAGTTCATCATGCTTGAACGTGCTGATTTAGCTCAAGTTGAAAAAGAACTCACTATGGCGGGTAATTCTATAATGAAAAATGCTGCGGATTATCTTGTTGTTGGTTCTATTACAGAGTTTGGTCGTAAAGAGGTTAGTGATGTTGGTGTTTTTTCCAGAGTAAAAAGACAAGAAGCTAATGCAACGGTGCATATTCGTATTGTTGATGTGTCAACGGGGCAAATTATTTATTCTGAAAGTGGTAAAGGAATCGCTTACTCGGAAGCCGGTACAGTTCTCGGTGTTGGTGATAAAGCGGCTTACGATAGCTCTTTAAATGATAAAGTACTTGATGTTGCGATAACCGATTTAGCCTCTAATGTTATCGAGAATATGCTGGATAAACCGTGGCGATCTTTCATTTTATCATCTGAAGAAGGTAACTTGATTATTTCAGGTGGAAAGTCACAGAATATTGCTAAAGATTCAATTTTTGACGTAGTTAAAATGGGTAAAAAGGTTAAGAATCCTCAAACGGGTATGTACATCACTTTACCAGGAAAGACGATTGCAAAAATTAAAGTGCTAAGTTCTTTCGGAAATACAGCAGAATCAGAAGTTTCATTTGGTGAAGTTGTCGAAGGGAATCTTGATAGCTATGTAAAAGCAGATGATTTTAGTGCGCTGTTTGTTCAAGAAACTTCTACTTCAGAAAAAGCTAAGGGTTAGTCATGAATATTTCAAAAATTTTTATTATCGTCGTTTTATTTACGCTTACCTCAGCATGCAGTAGTTACAACACCTACAGTTCAGGCAGTACTATAGCTGAACCTGTATCCTATCTTTATTTTACCGGAAACATTGAAGGTGCAGAGGTTTCTATTGATGATGCTCCTGTATTTCTTGTGACAAAATCAGGGGTAAAGCAACAATACAAAGTTACTCCCGGTAAACACATTATTGTGGTATCAAAGCAGGGTAAGGTGATCGCCAAGAGAAGTCTTTTACTCGGTGATGGTCACGAAAAAGAAATCAACATACCTTAATTCTTAAATAACAATAATTGGAATAAATATGAAAACAGTATTTGTTGTGGCTTTTGTCACAATTTTTTTGGCTGGCTGTCAAACGACTAAGCCTATGTATGAATATGAAAATTATTCAGAAAGTTTTTATTCGATGAAAAAAGAAGGTGGTGAAGAAACGGCTGCACAATGGAAAATATCACTAGAAAGCATCATTGAGAAATCGAAGGTAAAAGCTGTTCGGGTGCCACCAGGTATTTATGCCAACCTTGGTTATATACACTTAAAAGCCAATAACAGTGAAAAAGCTATCGCTTTTTTTGAGCAAGAAAAGCAAATTTACCCAGAAGCTTCTAAGTTTATGGATAACTTAATTCAAAAAACAAAAGCTAAGGAATAAATAATGAACATATTATCAAAAATAAAAATTATATTAATCTCTTTAGTTGTATTGGGAGTAAGTGGCTGTGTTGCGCCACCAACCTACGTGACTAAAGGAGAGGAATTTCCTTCTATGTATATAGAAAAACCGAAGTCTCTGTTGATTATGCCGCCAATTAATTTGAGTACAGCAGCTGAAGCAAAAGATTATTATTCTACTACGGTAGAAATGCCGATATCATTACATGGTTACTATATTTTTCCATATCAATTAACTGCTGATGTATTAAAGCAGCAAGGGATTTACGACAGTGAGCTCGTTTATGATATGCCGTTGAATAAGTTTTATGACTATTTTGGTGCAGATGCAGTGCTTTTTACTAAAATAGTTAACTGGGATACATCGTATACAGTTCTTGCATCAACATTAACGGTATCAATCGATGCTGAAATAAAATCAACTAAAACATCAGAAGTGTTGTGGCATTATAATGGTACCGCTGTTGTTGACTTGTCAGCGAATGGCGGCGGTGGTGGATTACCGGGCTTATTGATTAACGCGATTGCTACGGCAATTAACACGGCTTCTGCGGATTATACTACCTATGCAAAAATGGCTAATGGCCGCTTTGTTGGTAGTATTCCTTATGGTCCTTACCATCCTATGTACTTGCAAGATCAACAAATAAAATTGATTCAACAACAGGAAGAAAAATCAGTGCAAAAAGCTGTTGAACCAAAAATGAAGCAAGCTGCGAACTAGCCTATTAAATTTTGTTTAGGCTATGAATAAGAATACGTCCTCATTGACGTATTCTTATGTTTGTGTGACACAACAGATAACGGCATCATTAAACTCTCCATAATACTTATCAACATCAACATCAACATCAACATCAACATCAAGACCATTTTTAGTCTTCAAAGCAAAATCTTGACCTAAATCAAACAAAGTGCAGATATCGTACAAACAATGCAAATGATATTGATTCCTATTTGCGTGTGTGTTTTAATAACGCCACTTTTGAGAAGGCGCTTCCCTTTAATTTTAAGAATAAAGCCTTCCAATTACTTGATTTTGCTAGCACAGCTAGCACTTAAAAATTAAATCACACTTCTATTGGAATGATGAACATGATGAAGAAAACACTAATAACTTCTGCTTTAATCGGTTTTTTTGCTAGTAATACTGCTATCGCAAACGAAGAAACTGACAAACTACGTCAAGTTATAGTACAGCAACAAAAAGTATTAGAGTCTTTAGAGAAACGTTTAGATGAAACAGATCAAAAACTCAATGCAACTGCGGATCAAATTGATGTGATAGCTGTAAAAGACGAAAGTATTTTTGCCAACACTACCGTTGGTGGTTACGGTGAGTTGCACTATAACAATTATAAAGATAGTGATGCGGAAATTGATTTTCATCGATTCGTTTTGTTTTTCGGTCATGAATTTAGTGACAGTGTGCGTTTTTTCTCAGAATTTGAATTAGAGCACTCGATTGCTGGCGAAGGCAAGTCGGGTGAAGTTGAACTCGAACAAGCTTACGTTGAAGTAGATATTAACGAAGCGACAAGCTCTATGGTTGGATTGTTTTTAATCCCCGTTGGTATTCTTAATGAAACGCATGAGCCGACAACATTTTATGGTGTTGAACGTAATGGCGTTGAAAAGAATATTATTCCAGCCACATGGTGGGAAGCTGGTGCCGCCTTTAATTACAAGCCTTCTGGTGGTTTGAGTATTGATGGTGCCGTAACAAGTGGTTTGTTAGTAGGTGATGATTATAAAGTTCGTGGTGGTCGTCAAAAAGTAGCTGAAGCGAATGCTGAAAATCTAGCTTATACTGGCCGCGTTAAATATACAGCTATTACTGGTTTAGAGCTTGCAGCTACGGTTCAATATCAAACTGATATTACCCAAGGTGGCGCTAATTTTAATGGCCCTATTGACACTGCTGATGCCACTTTATTAGAAGCACACGCAATTTATCAAGTAAATAATTTTACCGTACGTGCATTATATGCTCGTTGGGATATTAATGGCGACGAAGCGGCCGCGTTAGGTCGTGATGAGCAAACAGGTTGGTACATTGAACCTTCTTACGCTTTTAATGAAAAAGTGGGTGTGTTTGCCCGTTATGCAGAATATGACAATAACGCAGGTAACAGTGATTCAACCGCAGTTGAATCAACTAGCGTTGGTGTGAACTATTATATCCATGAAGATGTTGTGCTAAAAGCAGATTATGAAAACCTAGCTGGCGCTAAAGACTCTTCTGGTTTCAACCTAGGTTTTGGCTACCAATTCTAATATTGCTCTCGAAATTTTTCCTGCGCAACATATGTTTATAAAGTAAGTGGATAGTGTTGAGGTGCTATTCACTCTTTCCATTAAATAGGGAACATTAAAGAGTGAACATTAAATGGTGGATTGTAAATATGACTAAATTTTTACCTATCTTGTTTATCGCTTTGAGCTTATTTTTTAGTAGTGCTAGTTCTGCTGCTACAGGTGTTTATCAAACGCCCAAAGCCTTTATTAGTAATGCGTTTTCAGGGGGAATACCGGATGCAAAAGTACTTTGGTTAACAACCCAAGATAAAGCAGCAATTGCTGAAATTTTGCAGCATAACTATAATAGAATGCGGATTCGTTATTGGCAGTTAGGTGATGAAACGGTATGGATTTTAGATGAAATTGGCAAAGAAAAACCAATCACTATAGGTGTGCATATTAAAAATAAAAAAATCAGCCACTTTAAAGTACTAACCTTTAGAGAAAACCGTGGTGATGAAGTGCGCCATGATTTTTATGCAAAGCAATTTATAAATGCAAAACTGAAAGAGGATAGCCAACTTAGTCAACATGTTGATGGTATTACTGGCGCGACTTTGTCGGTAAGAGCGACAACAAAAGTTGCCCGAATAGCACTTTGGCTAGATGCAAAAGTTGCCAATGATAATTTATAATTTCTGGCTAAAGGCAAGGAGATACGGCAAAATAGCTTTTTAAGTTAAACGCTCCTTATCATTCAAATTTATTAGCAATGAAATTAAATTCAAAATCGCTACATTCTCGCTTAATTCGACATTTACGAGAATGGCATCGAAAGCTTGGCATTATTGCCGCTTTTTTCATTATATTTTTATCGCTCAGTGGTGTGGCTCTTAACCATACAACGTTACTTTCGCTAGCGCATCAACCTATAACTAATACTTGGTTGCTTGACCATTATGGTATTGCACCACCGAGTGATGTGCGCTTTTACCAGCAAAACGCTCAACAAGTGAGCAAAAACCTGCAAGTGACTAATAATTTGCTTTGGTTAAATGACACGTTAGTACTGGAAAGTGTTAGTGAACTTGTTGCTGCCACGTTAATCTCATCTGGTCAATATTCTACTGATCAGATTATTCTGGCGGTAAGTAGCAACCAACTCACCCTTTTTAATCAGCAGGGCGACTTAATTGATCAGTTAGGGGAAGCGCTCGGCGTTCCACAAAATATTAACGCATTAAGTGTTAATCAACACGATGTTATCGTCAAAACAGCAACAGGTTATTTTCAAACCAATACCGATTTCTTAACATGGAAAAAAGTGACTTTTGTGATTGAGCCAAACTGGATAACACCCATTGAAGTATCAGAAACTTTAACGACAAAAGCTGAGTTAGCTTATAGATCGCAATTTTTAACCTTAGAGCGCATTATTTTGGATGCCCACAGTGGTCGAATATTTGGTTTATTTGGGGTGTTATTTATGGACGGCGTTGCTATTTTATTGATATTACTTTCCCTAAGTGGTGTATATATTTGGGTTCGTTATGCCAGAGCTAAGCGCTAGTAGGGGTTCAGCAAACACCAAACCTTGATTTACGCTCAGCTACTATTACATATCAGGCGTCTTTATGTAGGTGAACATCCATCTGTGGATAAGGAATATTTAATCCTTCATTTGCAAAGGTTTTATATACCTTTTCATTCAATTCAAAGTGTACGCCCCAATAGTCAGCCGCATTTACCCATGCTCTGACGGCAAAATTAACCGAGCTGTCTGCTAATGCTGAAACGGCAATAAACACCTCAGGATCTTTTAAAATACGCGAATCTTCGTCGCATAAGCGCTTGATGACTTCTCGGGCTTTGTCTAAGTCATCTCCGTAAGCAACACCAATAGTCCAATCAACACGTCTTGTCGCCTCAGTTGAATAATTAATCATCGATGATGTTGATAATCCACCATTAGGAATAATGATAGTTTTATTGTCAGGGGTCTTCATAATGGTATTGAAAATCTGAATCTCAGAGACCTTCCCAGTATAACCCTGCGCGTCTATAACATCACCAACTTTGAACGGTTTGAAGATAAGGATCATCACGCCGCCAGCAAAATTCTGTAATGTACCCGACATTGCCAAACCCACCGCTAAACCAGCAGCACCGAGAATTGCGATAAACGAGGTCATTTCAATGCCTAACATACCAAGCACGGTGATAACTAACATTACCTTTAACAGGCCGTTAACGATGCCCGTTAAGAAAGGTATTAGCGATGGATCCGTTTTGCTTTTATGCAACGTTTTTTTAAAGCCGCTACCTATTACTTTTATTACCCATCCACCAATGAGCCAAACAACAATCGCGCCAATCAGCTTCGGACCGTAGAGTAATGTTATTTGCGTGATTTGATTAATGATTTCTTCTGCATTCATAATTTCTTCCTGATTTATTGGTAGTGTTTGAAAAATGCGATTAAAGGCTTGTGTATTTCGCTCTATTTGATTATTTTCAATACTTATGGCGAAAACTTCACTTGAGCAATGGCTACAACTTGATAGTTACCCTATTGAATATACGATAAAAAGCATGATTATGCTTGAAAATATTGTCTGGGTGATTGGTTAAATACCCCTTTAATCGAAACTAGCATCTTCAAGCAGAAGCGGTATACTTAGCTTACTTATCAGTCACATTTTAAAAGTAAGCTAAATATACCTAATGAAAACACTGCTCAACTCCTTATATTTGTTATTACTGATAAATGTTTCATCTGTGCAAGCACAACAACTTGAGGTAATAAAAAGTGATCCAACAACTGAGCATAATGCTTGGTTAAAAAATAAATTTGGTGATCAGCATCAAACGCTTATGCCGATCGTGGCGGTAGCTGACATGCTATATTCGTGTAATAAAGCGCGTAAAATAGAGCCTGTTAACTTTAAGCTTGATGATCTCATTTTAAATATGGATAAAAACCGTTTAGCAAAGAAGCTTATTCTTTGTCTTAAAGACGATGGCATGCAATCTGATATGGCTTTAAATTTTGGTCTGTTGGGATGTTTTCATGAGCAATTAGCGCATTTACCTGACGTTGAGCGTCAACAAAAAATGGCTTTAGTGAAAAAAGCTATCTTGTCACTGTCTCGCAGTGAACGGAAAAAAAGCTTTACTCAATGTGTTTCAGCACAAGCCGTTCATTATTTACAGTAAATACAAATAATGAACGTTTTCAGCTATATATCTAAGTAACTTCATAAATTGTAACAAATAGTTTGAAACATTTAACAAACGCGCTTATTAATTTGTTGCTATATCGCTTATAGTAATTTTTATAATGAAAGTAATAACTATTGTGAGAATAATATGCCCCAAGAAACTCAAAAAATTTTAGTGGTAGATGATGACATGCGCTTGCGCTCTTTATTAGAGCGTTATCTAGTTGAACAGGGATTTGCAGTACGTAGTGCCGCTAATTCAGATCAAATGGACCGGTTACTTGAACGAGAAAATTTTCACCTGTTAGTACTTGATTTAATGTTGCCAGGTGAAGATGGTTTATCAATTTGTCGTCGTTTGCGTCAACAAAACAATAATATTCCTATCGTAATGCTTACGGCAAAAGGTGATGAAGTTGACCGAATTATTGGCTTAGAAATTGGCGCTGATGACTACATGCCTAAACCTTTTAACCCAAGAGAATTATTAGCGCGAATAAAAGCGGTGTTACGACGTCGAGTACAAGAAGCGCCCGGTGCACCATCAATGGCAGAAAACAATATTGTTTTTGGTGAATATGAGCTGAACTTAGCGACACGTGAAATGGTTAAAGGCGATGTTAGTATGCCATTAACAAGTGGCGAGTTTGCCGTGTTGAAAGCCTTAGTGACTCATCCAAGAGAGCCATTATCTCGTGATAAATTGATGAATTTGGCGCGCGGACGCGACTATTCCGCACTTGAGCGTAGTATTGATGTGCAAGTATCGCGTTTGCGCCGTATGTTAGAGCAAGATCCAGCCAAACCTAGATATTTACAAACCGTTTGGGGCTTAGGCTATGTTTTTGTGCCTGATGGCACGTCAGCTTAGTACTAACAATAGAAGTATCTTGCATGAAAGTATTACCCCGTAGCGCTTTTGGCCAAACCGTTTTATTAATTGGTTTTTTGCTCTTTGTAAACCAAGTTGTCTCTTATATTTCTTTTGCGTTATATGTAATTGAACCTAATCAGCAGCAAATAAACCAGTTATTGGCTAAACAAATTCGGGTTGTTTTTATTGATCTTAATGATGTTAGTTTAAGTCCTAAAATGGCCGAAGCCTTTCATCATGAAACGGGTATTGGCGTTTACCGAGAGCAGGATGCTTTAAAGTTGGGGTTAGCTTCTGCCGGATACTATCCTTATCGCAGTGAACAAATGTCGGAATTACTTGGCGGCCCTGCCGAAGTTAGAATTTCTCAAGGAGATGAATACCTCTTTTGGATCCGCCCACCCCAAGCCCCTAATTTGTGGGTTAAAATTCCACTGATGGGTTTAGAGGAAGCCAACTTTTCTCCGCTCATTTTTTTCCTTGGTATTATCGGTGTGCTGAGTGTCGCTGGCGGTTGGTTGTTTGTAAGGCAGCTTAACAGGCCATTGAAATCATTACAGCGGGCTGCAGTCGAGGTGGGTCGAGGTGATTTCCCCAAGCCGTTAACTGAACACGGTACATCTGAAATTATGGCGGTAACCCAAGCGTTTAATCATATGTCTAAAGGTATTAAGCAATTAGAAGATGATAGGAATCTACTGATGGCAGGTATTTCTCACGATTTGCGCACGCCATTAACGAGAATTCGTTTAGCGATTGAAATGATGTCAGAACTTGATGATTTTCTAAAAGAGGGCATTGAAAACGACATTGACGATATGAATAATATTATCGATCAATTTATTGATTACCTTCGTCACGACTCTAAAGATAAGGCTGAGTTAGGTGATTTAAATGTTTTAGTAGAAGAAGTGCTTAATGTTGAAACGCCGGCCAATCGACATATTGGCTTTACTGCCAACGATTGTCCCGATATACCCTTGCGCCATGTGGCAATTAAACGCGCTTTGGCAAACTTAATTCAAAATGCGCTTCGTTATACCCAAGGCGATATTGAAGTTATTACTGGATATGAAAAAGAGAAAGGCTATGCCTACTTTATTGTTAGCGATGAAGGGGAAGGCATTTTGGAAGCTGACATTGAGCATTTGTTCCAACCCTTTACCCAAGGAGATAAAGCGCGCGGCACTGAAGGTAGCGGTTTAGGTTTAGCTATTATTAAACGTATAGTTGATACGCATGGGGGGCGGGTTGAGTTATCAAATAAAGCGACGGGTGGTTTGCAAGCGAAAGTATATTTACCGCTGAAGTTTTAATTATCTGACAAAACATCTGCAAAGTGTAGGAGTATAAAAAAACCTGTTAGTTTTCACTAACAGGTTTTACTTTTCTAGAAAACTCGAAACTCGTCACTTGAAATTGGACTACAGCTGAGGCCCTGCAGCAACTAGCGCTTTACCGTTAGCAGTATCGGTAAATTTATCAAAGTTATTAACAAAGCGATTGGCTAAGTCAACGGCTTTATTGTGCCATTCACTCGCATCTTGATAGGTGTTTCTTGGGTCAAGAATATCACCTTCAACACCCGCAACTGTGTTGGGTACTTCTAAATTAAACATAGGAATCACAGTTGTTGCAGTTTCATCAATTGAACCATCTAAAATAGAGTCAATAATGGCGCGCGTTGCTTTAATTGAAATACGCTTACCTGTGCCGTTCCAACCAGTGTTCACCAAGTAGGCTTCTGCGCCAACATCTGTCATACGTTTACGTAAAACTTCGGCATATTGTGTCGGGTGTAAGCTTAAGAATGCTGCGCCGAAACAACTTGAAAAAGTTGGTGTTGGTTTAGTAATACCACGCTCAGTACCTGCTAATTTAGCGGTAAAGCCAGACAAGAAATAATATTCTGTTTGCGCTGGTGTTAACTTCGCTACTGGTGGTAATACACCAAAAGCATCAGCAGTTAAGAAAATAACTTTTTTCGCATGGCCGGCACGAGAAACAGGCTTAACAATATTATCAATGTGATGAATAGGATAAGAAACACGGGTATTTTCAGTGCGTGAATTATCATCAAAATCAATAGTGCCATCATCGGCTACGGTTACGTTTTCTAGTAAGGCATCACGGCGAATAGCATTATAAATATCAGGCTCATTTTCTTTACTTAACTTAATTGTTTTAGCATAACAGCCACCTTCAAAGTTAAATACACCGTTGTCATCCCAGCCGTGTTCATCATCACCAATTAACTGGCGTTTTGGATCGGTTGAAAGTGTGGTTTTACCTGTACCAGATAAACCAAAGAACACCGCAACATCACCGTCTTTACCAACGTTTGCACTACAGTGCATAGAAGCAATGCCTTTAAGTGGTAATAGGTAGTTCATCATTGAGAACATACCTTTTTTCATTTCGCCGCCGTACCAAGTACCACCAATTAACTGAATTTTTTCAGTCAAATTAAAGGCAACAAAGTTTTCTGAATTTAAGCCTTGTGCTTGCCAGTTAGGGTTGGTGGTTTTAGCGCCATTCATTACCACAAAATCAGGTTGGTAAGTTTTAAGCTCTTCATCACTTGGGCGAATGAACATGTTTTTTACAAAATGTGCTTGCCACGCTACTTCCGTGATAAAGCGAACTTTTAAACGCGTATCATCGTTGGCACCACAATAAGTATCAACCACAAATAAGCGCTTGTTAGAAAGCTGTGTAGTAACTAAACCTTTCAGCTCAGACCACGTTTCTTGGCTCATCGCTTTGTTGTCATTTTTACCCTGATCAGACCACCAAACCGTATCGCGTGTTACATCATCACGAACAATGTATTTATCTTTAGGTGAGCGGCCTGTAAAAATACCGGTATCAACATTGACTGCGCCAAGTTCTGTGACTACGCCTTTATCAAAGCCTTCAAGGCCTGCTTTTGTTTCTTCAGTAAAAAGCAACTCATAAGATGGATTGTAAACAATTTCTGCAACATCATTAATGCCGTATTGCGACAAATCAATTGAGTTTTCTTGGGCGGTCATGGCAGATTCACTCCTAGGGTATGGCGAATATTAAGTTATGGTTAAGTTTGAGCTAATTTTGAAATCTTATCTTGAAAAAAGTGTAAAAGTTTTTATCGGGCTAATAACTCGACATTCTATTTGAAAAATGAACAAAACGAAAGTAAAAAATAACCTAAGATGAAAGTTTTCAGTATAAGCAACAGAAATAGTGAAAATAGGGAGTTGTATCTTGTTGGTAATATTACAACAATACTAGTGGTAAGGGCTGTAGGAAAGTGAAGGGGCGACGCTCTTTTAAGTAATAATTATCCAAAAGAGCGCCAACAAAGAAATTTTAGGGTTAAATGAAAGTTAACAACTAATGACTATCTTTCGAAGTGAAACTTTTTAATTGTTCACTAAAAAAATCATATGTGGTTAGGCAATAATCACAAGTTATCGAGATTTTACCTTGTTCAGCTAGAATCACTTCAATTTCACTCGCCTGTATTTGTGCAATAGCAGTTAAACATTTATTACTTGAACACCCGCATTGATAGCTGACAGTTTGAGGCTCAAACAAGCTAACTTTCTCTTGGTGGTATAAACGGTAAAGTAGCGCTTGTGCCTCCAATGAAAAAATTTCATCGGCTTTAATGGTATTGGTGAGTTGAGCTATATGCTCAAAATCTTTTTGTTGCTGCGCTTTGTTTTCAACGCTGCCATCACCGTCAGGAAGCAATTGCACTAAACTACCGGCAACTTGCTGTGTTTCATCATTGCTAAATAACCATACTTGGGTTGGGATTTGTGCTGAAACTTCAAAATAATGAGCGAAACATTGCGCAAGGGTAGACTGGTCTAACGCAACAATCCCTTGATAAGCCTCACCTAGGTCAGGCTTGATCGTGATAATCATGTTGCCTTTACCAAGCAATGCTTGTAATGAGTGTGCATCATTGGCTTGTTCTGTATCTACAACTTTTGCAATACCTCGTAATTGTTGACTGTTATCACCGTTAACAGACATATAACCTACAGGGCCATCTCCTTGTAACTGCACTGTAATGGATCCTTCAAACTTTAACGTTGCCGTAAGTAAGCAGGTTGCGGCCATTAATTCACCTAGCAATAAACGCACACCAACAGGGTAGTTATGGTTTTTAATAATACTTTGGTAGCTTTGACTTAATTGCACCAACTCACCACGCACATGTCTGTCGTCAAATAAGTAGCGGTAAAGTGTATCTGTTGTGTTAGTAACTGTGTTGGTATTAGTGTTGGTATTAGTGCTGGTTTTAGTTTTAGACATATTGCTTACATCCTTTCTTTGAATTCTCGTAATTTTCGACGTTGTTTCTTATCGGGTTTGGTGTCACTTGCTGGACTAAGTAAAATACCCTGAGCGCGCGCGAGGCTATTTTTTTCTCTTGTTTCAATACTTTTGGCGGTTTCTTGATATAAGGTTTGAGCAAAAGTAGCATCACGGCGTTTATCTGCTAGCGCGATTACGTCAACTTCTTTTTCATCAAAACCTTGACGAATTTTGATTGAATCACCAAGGGTAACCATTTTCCCTGATTTGGCTCGCTGACCATTATAAAATACTTTTCCACCATCAATCATCTGTTTTGCTATAGCGCGAGTTCTATAAAAACGCGCTGCCCATAGCCATTTGTCTAGTCGGGTTGATGTATTACTATTATCTTTTGTATTAGTCATAAATTTAAAAATCCATCACAGGTATGTTTTTACTTAATGCGCTGCCGCTAATCCTAACAGACGCATTTGTCTAGTCTGGTTGATGTTAATAAAGTTGAACTTTTTTTATCTGTTGTTGCCATAAAAGTGTCTATTTTACTTGTCTGATGGGTATAAAGTTGTTGTGGCTAATTTGGAAAAAAATAACATATTCCGGCATAAACTGCGCACTCTTTTACACTTCTTTTGTAAATAATAGTTAAAAACTGCGGACATTGCTTGTTGACAAGCTTAGGGTCAAGTATTATCGACTGCTTAGATAATATGATTAACACATTTTTTACATCGAAAGTTGCATGACTAGCTTTCTCTAATGAAGAACACAAAAAGCTTAAATACTCAATGGCATTAACAAATAATTTAACATCATTTTCAGCTGCACTGGCAAAATTACCTCAACAAAAAGCTGCGCAAGCAGTGAGTGTATTGCTGTTGATTTATATTGCTTTTATGGCGGCGAAAATAACTTGGCTAGTTGTTCCACAAAAGACAATTGCTAATAATACCACCACAACTAACAATGCCGCTCAACAAAATAAGCGTGGACAAAGTTTTAATATTTCTGCATTACAAGCGCTTAATTTATTTGGACAATATAATAATCAGGAAAAACAAGACGTTACTATGCAGATAACGGATGCGCCAGAAACACGTTTACAACTAACGTTATCGGGTTTAGTGGCGAGTGATCAAGCAGGCATTGCGGCAGCAATTATTGAGCACAAAGGTAAGCAAGAAACTTACGGTATTGGCGATATTATAAAAGAAACACGTGCGAGCCTTGAGCAAGTATTAATTGACCGGGTAATCATAAAGCAATCAGGCCGTTTAGAAACACTGATGCTTGATGGTGCTGATTTTAATCAACCCGCGCAAAGCTTATCGAATAAAAAGGCGAACGAAAAGGCGAACAAAACACTGCAACAATCTGAAGCACAAAACAGTCCTCAACGATTGCCTTCAAGGGAAGATGCGAGTGTTGTTGATCAACGTTCCAATGAAAATTTAAGTCGAAGTGCTCAGCTTTTAAGAGCGGATTTAAACAATGACCCAGGAAAAATAACAGATTACTTGCGCATTTCACCCGCGCGTAAAGCAGGTGAAATTGTTGGCTATCGTTTATCGCCAGGTAAAAACCCTGAATTTTTCAAATTATCTGGTTTGAAATCTGGCGATATTGCGATACAAATGAATGGAAATAATTTACTTGTTCCACTCGAGGCAGCACAAGCAATGTCAGCATTAAAAACCGAACGTGATATTTCATTATTAGTTGAACGCGACAGCGAC
This sequence comes from uncultured Colwellia sp., assembly GCA_963974965.1. Taxonomy (GTDB): domain Bacteria; phylum Pseudomonadota; class Gammaproteobacteria; order Enterobacterales; family Alteromonadaceae; genus Colwellia. The sequence continues at coordinate 105,430 of CAXBEX010000001.1, forward strand.
TTGATTGAAATACTTTTTAGTATTGAGTAAGTACCCTTCGACCCTTCGACTGCTTCGCGCTCAGGATGAACGGTATGACCCGCTTGCCCTTCCTTCGACAAGCTCAGGATGAACGGTATGACCCGCTTGTCCCTTCCTTCGACAAGCTCAGGATGAACGGTATGGGTTGAAGGAAGGGTAAGTAAATAACTATTTTATAAGCATGTGCTTTTAGCATTAGCTTTTAGTATAAATAAAGCAGCAATAAGGAATTTTTCATGGGCACAACCTTAAACGCCTTTGTGGTTAAAGCGTTTCTCCACAAGTTTAAGCAACTTAAAACATTGAACTTGGTGTTGATAACTGCATTCGTCTCTAGCGGAATTTTTGCTGTTGGACAAGCGAGTGCTGCGCAATATTCACCTAGTTTCAAAGATACTGAAATTGTTGAATTTGTCACTATCGTTGGTAAAAATTTGAAAAAAACCATGATTGTTGACCCTAACGTGCGCGGTAAAATTAATGTACGCAGTTATGATTTATTATCTGAAGAGCAATATTATCAATTTTTCTTAAATGTATTACAGGTTTACGGGTTTTCCGCTATCGAGCGAGAAAATAATATCGTTAAAATTATTCGCAATAAAGATGCAAAAACTGCCGCAATTCCTGTTATTGGCGGTGGTAGTAAGATTATTGGCGATGAAATGGTTACCCGTATTGTTGAAGTGAAAAATGTTACTGTGCGTGAGTTAGTGCCACTGTTACGACAATTGTCAGATCAAGCGGGTGGTGGCAATGTTACTAACTACGACCCTGCTAATGTTATTATGCTTACGGGCACTGCAGCAACGGTAAACCGATTGGTTAAAATTATTGAGCGTGTTGATAGAGCAGGCGACCAAGATGTAGAAATTATCAAATTACAATATGCCTCTGCGGGTGAAATGGTGCGCATTATTGAAGCCATGAATAAACCCTCTGGCGGCAAAGCAGGCCAACCAACCTTTTTAATTCCTAAAATTGTCGCTGACGATCGCAGTAATAGCGTTATTGTTAGTGGCGAATCTAAGGCACGTGAACGTGCTGCTCGCTTAGTTAAACGCTTGGACAGTGAGTTAGAGACTAGCGGTAACACGCGGGTTTATTACCTTAAATATTCAAAAGCAGAAGATTTAGTTACAGTACTTAATGGTGTCAGTAAAACTATTGCCTCAGAAGATAGTGCAACTAAAACAAAATCTCGTTCAAATTCAAAAACTGATACGAGTATTGAAGCCCATGAATCCACTAATGCGTTAGTTATCACGGGTCAACCAGATATGCTTCGTTCGTTAGAATCGGTTATTCGCCAACTTGATGTACCAAGAGCGCAAGTACATATTGAAGCAATTATTGTCGAAGTCTTTGAAACAGACGGTGTACAACTGGGTGTGCAATGGTTTAGCGAACAAGGTGGTTTTACGCAATTTACTAATGGTCCAGCGTCTATCTCCTCGGTTGCTGGCGCAGGCAAAGTAGCAGAGGATACCAAAGGGGATTATGTTCCAGCAGAATATAATAGCGATAACGTCTTAATTAAAGAAGGTTTTTATCAAAACGATATCAAGGGTGATTACACCTTATTGGCTCAATTATTAGGCTCTGTTAGTGGCGGTATGTTTGGTATCATGAAAAATGACTGGGGCGCTATTGTGCAAGCGGTCAGCAATGATACTAATTCTAATATTTTAGCAACACCGAGTATTACCACCTTAGACAATGAAGAGGCTTACTTTTTAGTGGGTCAAGAAGTGCCTATTATTACTGGTTCACAAACGGGTAGTAATAACTCAAATCCTTTCACAACGGTTGATCGCCAAGAAGTGGGTATTAAGTTATTGGTTACGCCACAAATTAATGAAGGTAACAGTGTGCAATTAACCATTGAACAAGAAGTATCTTCCGTTAGTGGTACTACCGGTGTTGATATCTCAATTAACAAACGTGAAATTAAAACCACCGTGATGGTCGAAAGTGGTCAAACGGTTGTGTTAGGTGGTTTGATTGATGAAGACGTACAAGAAAGCGTACAAAAGGTGCCTCTGTTGGGCGATATTCCTTTTATTGGTCATTTGTTTAAATCAACGTCAAGCACTACGCGTAAACGTAATTTAATGGTATTTCTTAAGCCGCAAATTATTACCGATCAAAAAATGATGAACTCTATGGCGAAGGAGAAATATAACTTTATCCGCGCCGATCAATTGCGTAAGCAAGAAGAAGGTTTATCGTTAATGAGTGATGAAAACTTGCCTATTCTGCCACAGTGGAATGACAAATTAGCGCTACCGCCTTCTTTTGAAAAGTATCAAGAATCAATTCAACAAGACAAGTTAACAAATGAAAGCGCATCAAAAGACAACCCATTAGAAGAGAACAAGTAATGTCTGAGGAAGCTATTAAAGACAAAGAAATCGCTGTTGAGCAAGCGATAGCACTTGATGCGATAGTAGAAAGCATAGCCGAAAGCGCTATCGCTTGGCGCTTACCTTTTGCGTTTGCCAAGCGTTTTAGTGTATTGCTGAGCAAAGAAGACAATAACTATGTGTTACATTGCCTCGAAAACATTAGTATAGAGACAATTGTAGAAGTGCGTCGAATTATTAAAGCCCCTTTTAGTTTTGCTGTGCAAAACGTTGCCGCGTTTGAACTCTTGTTAACACAGGCATACCAGCGAGATTCTTCAGAAGCACAGCAAATGATGGAAGATATTGGCAACGAGGTTGATTTATATTCTCTTGCCGATGAAATAACAGAAAGCGAAGATTTATTAGAAAATGAAGATGATGCGCCTATTATCAAGCTTATCAACGCCATGCTCAGTGAAGCGATTAAAGAAAGTGCCAGTGATATTCATATAGAAACCTTTGAAAATTCCCTGCAAATACGTTTTCGTGTTGACGGTATATTACGTGAAGTATTGAAACCTAATCGAAAACTCGCCTCACTGTTAGTGTCGCGTATTAAGGTGATGGCGAAACTTGATATTGCTGAGAAACGTATTCCCCAAGATGGCCGTATCTCTCTGCGTATTGGTGGTCGTGCGGTTGATGTGCGTGTATCAACCATGCCAACAGGTCATGGTGAACGTGTTGTGTTACGTTTATTGGATAAAAATGCCGCGCGGTTAGATCTTGAAGAGCTGGGCATGACCGATGTTAATCGTTATGCCTTTAGCCAGTTAATTGATAAACCGCACGGCATTATTTTAGTCACCGGTCCCACAGGATCAGGTAAAAGTACCACCTTATATGCGGGTTTAACGCAAATAGATGAAAAAGAACGTAATATTCTCACCGTGGAAGACCCCATAGAATTTGCCATTGAAGGCATAGGTCAAACCCAAGTAAATACCAAGGTTGATATGACCTTTGCTCGTGGTTTACGTGCTATTTTACGGCAAGATCCTGATGTAGTGATGGTGGGTGAAATTCGTGATTTAGAAACAGCACAAATTGCTGTACAAGCGAGTTTAACCGGTCACTTGGTGTTATCTACTTTGCATACCAATACGGCCGCTGGTGCTATCACGCGTATGGAAGATATGGGCGTTGAATCTTTCTTATTATCTTCAAGTTTATTAGGTGTACTTGCTCAACGTTTGGTACGAACACTTTGCCCACATTGTAGGATAAGTCATTTACCTGATGAAGAAGAGTGCGTATTACTTAACTTGCCACCAAGCAATCAGCAAGTGATTTACCGTGCAAAAGGGTGCAGTGAATGTAAGTTTAAAGGCTATCGTGGCCGAACTGGTATTCATGAACTGTTAGTGGTTGATGATAACGTTCGTGAACTGATCCATAACGGTCATGGTGAGCAAGGCATCGAAAAATATATTCGTAAACACACCGCCTCTATTCGTCGCGATGGTTTTGACAAAGTCATGACAGGGCAAACAACACTCGAAGAAGTGTTGCGTGTAACCAGAGAAGACTAATGGCTAAAAAGTAGTGGCTAATAAATAATGGCAGCATTTGATTACCAAGCGGTTGACAGTAAAGGCAAAACTAAAAAAGGTGTTGTGGAGGGCGATACCCCAAGACAAGCACGCGCGTTATTACGTGAGCAAGGCTTAATGCCGACAGAAGTTACCCCTACCATTGCCAGTAGTAAAGCTAAAGCAGGCAAATCGAGTTCTCGAAAAGCAACAGGCAAAGTCTCTGCGATAGAGTTGGCGTTAATTACCCGTCAGTTAGCCACCTTGGTGGAATCAGGTTTACCCTTGGAAGAATCGTTAATTGCCGTTGCCGAGCAAGGTGAAAAAAACCGTATTAAAAGTATGATCATGGGCGTGCGAACCAAAGTAACCGAGGGGTATGGTTTAGCTGAAAGTATGGCGGAATATCCCAAAGTGTTTAACCGTTTGTATCGCGCTATGATAGCCGCAGGTGAAAAATCAGGCCATTTAGACAAAGTGTTAAATCGCTTAGCTGACTACACCGAGCAACGAGAGCAAATGCGCTCGCAACTTATTCAAGCCTTAGTTTATCCTGTTATTATGACAGTGGTTGCGGTTGGCGTTATCGCTATTTTGTTAACGAAGGTTGTACCACAAATTGTTGGTCAATTTGAGCATATGGGCGCAAACTTGCCTAGCTCAACCAAGTTTTTGATTGCCAGTAGTGAGTTTTTACAGGACTATGGTTTTTTTATTGTTTTTTTTGTTGCCATGTTAATATTGTTATTTTCACAGTTATTGAAAAAACCAAAATTTGAAATGGCCTATCATCAACGTATGATCAGCTTGCCTGGCATTGGTAAAGTAGCCAAAGGGCTTAATACCGCCCGCTTTGCTCGCACCTTAAGTATCCTTTCTGCCAGTGCCGTGCCGCTCTTAGAAAGTATGAAAATTTCAGGTGAAGTGCTCGACAATTTATTTATTAAACAACAAGTGCAATTGGCGTCTGATAAAGTACGTGAAGGGTCAAGCTTACATTTGTCGTTAGAGCAAACTAAGCTGTTTCCACCGATGATGTTACATATGATTGCCAGTGGTGAAAAGAGTGGTCAACTTGAGCAAATGTTAGGTCGTGCGGCCGACAACCAAGATAAAGAATTTGAAGCGCTAATGAATATTTCTTTAAAGGCATTTGAGCCCGCGTTAATGGTGGTTATGGCGGGCGTCGTGTTGTTTATTGTAATGGCAATATTAGAACCAATTTTGAAGTTAAACACCTTTGTCGGTGGCTAATTGTAGTTCAATCAGGAAAGGATGGTATTTTTTGTAGGGGGTAATTTATTGCCCCTTTGTCGGATTAAAATCGGATTAAAGTCCAACCTACATTAAATCCTGAGTCATCTGAATAGCCATAAATTAAATTTAAGTTAAATAATTGATTAGGAAAAATGATGGTTAATAATAAGTTTCAACGTAAGTATACAAGTACACAAGGTTTTACTTTATTAGAAGTGATGGTGGTTATCGTGATAATCGGCATGATGTTAAGTGTGGTAGTACCCAACTTAATGGGCAGTCAAGACACCGCTAAATTACAAAAAACCGTGCAAGACATAACGGCATTAGAGAATTCGTTAAGCATGTACAAATTGGATAATTATGATTACCCAAGTACAGAGCAAGGGTTAGAAGCGTTAACAGCACAAACCGACATAGAGCCTGTTCCTCGTCGTTTTCCTGACGGTGGTTATGTAAAACGTCTTCCTAAAGACCCTTGGGGTAATGAATATCTTTTATTGAATCCAGGTGAGCAAGGAAAAATGGATGTGTTTAGTGCAGGACCCGACGGCGAAGTAGGTACAGAGGACGACATAGGTAATTGGAATTTAGGCGACTACCAATAGTAAATTTCGCCTAAAACACCCATGCTCGGCGTTGCGAAATACTCGTTTAGCGGACTAAACGTCATATTAAACGCCTTGATCATGAATCTTTTAGGCTGAAATTAGCACATTACTTTAGTCTGGAATTTAAGTGGTCAAGATTTATTCTACTTTGACTGAACACTGAAAAATATAATTAGTTGTGAATAGCATGCAAAACCATCGTCAATCATTAAAAAAAACCAAAGGCTTCACCTTGCTTGAAGTCTTGGTGGTGATCGCGCTCATTGGTTTGATTGTTTCTGTGGTGCAATTTAATTTTTCGGGTAAACGTCCTGAAGACACCTTAAAAAAAGAAAGTTACCAATTTGCCGCGCTTTTTGAAAGTGCGGCAAATTATGGCTTGCTAAACAATATTGAGCTTGGTTTGTATATTGATGAAAACAGCTATCGCTTTTTAGGGTATGACGGTGTTAGGTGGAGTGCACTATCCGAGCAAGAGTGGTTAGCTTCCCAAGAACTTCCTGAAGGAGTCACATTTAAATTGGCGTTAGACGACTTACCTATTGAAGAGCCATTACTGTTTGATTCATCAGTTTTCAAAGTAAAAGATGAAGAATATCTTTCTTTTGATGCCATAGAGCAAGCCAAAAAAGCGAAGAAAGAAAAGTTGCTGTTGCCACAAGTGTATATTTTGTCAGGCGGTGATATTACCCCGTTTAGCCTCACTTTTTATTTCACACAAGAAGCGTCACGGTATGATGATTTATCCGAATTAGCTTATCGTGTTACTGGCATTTATAGCATTCCTTTAACGGTAGAAGGGCCAGTGTTAGATGATCAGTAACTTAACATCAAAGTACTTAACATCAAAGAACTTAAAATCAAAACCATTAGGCTTTACCTTAATTGAAGTCATGCTTGCGCTGGCGGTATTCTCTATCGCAGGTGTCGCATTATTGAGTGCAGCAAGTAATAATGCCCGTAATATTGGTCATTTAGAAAACAAAATGTTTGCTAATTGGGTGGCTTCAAACCAATTAGTTACCGCGAGTTTAGAAGAAAAATGGCCACCAAAAAACAACGCCAAAGGTGAAGTGGAATTAGCAGGCCGAGCATGGTTTTGGCAGCAGAAAGTTATAAAAACGACAGATAACGATTTGCGCGCCATTGTGATGGAAGTGCGATTACACGAAAATGATAAATTAGCCGTGAGCAGTTTAACCACTTATGTTTCTAAAGTGGAGCAATAATGCTAGCTAGCACTCATTCTAACATTGACATTAACACTAATATAAATACTAGCACTAGCACAGTCGCTTCTTCACGGCCTTGCCTGTCACAACAAGTACTTAACAAAGGCTTTACGTTAATAGAAGTGCTGATTGCCATTGCTATTTTTTCACTGATCAGTTTATCCAGTTTCTCCATTTTTGATTCCGTCTTAAAAGGTGATGTAATTTCGAAACAGCGTAGTGAACGACAAAATGAATTGCAACGCGCTTTTTTGATTATTGAGCGGGATATTACCCAAATTGCTCGCCGTACTATTCGCCTTAACGGTGAAGCGCCGCTATCGCAACTAATACAAAACTCGAGTGATAACTTTACCAGCGAAGAGCAAGCAATCGCTTTTGTTCGACACGGTTGGACCAATCCCGGTTTATTATTACCGCGCAGTGATATGCAAGCGGTTGCTTATCGGCTATTTGATGAAACACTACAACGTTTACACGTTAATTTTGTTGACTCCGTTGTGGGTGAAGAGCCAAAAGTGAGACCATTGATCAGTGAGGTAACCGCAGTAGCGTTTGAATATTATGATGGTAAAGCATGGCAAGAAACATGGTCAAAGGCTTCTTTACCCTTAGCTATTGCCATTGAGATTAATACTAAAGATTACGGTGTTATTCGTCGACAGTTTTTAGTTGCTGGTGACACACAAGATAAAAAAACACCATTGTCAGGTAAAAAGGAGTGATGATTGCCTTAGCCAAAAATTCGTTTGAAAAAGTTCACAAGCAAAGCGGTGTTGCGTTAATCACGGTGATGTTAATTGTTGCCTTATGTGCGGTTATTGCCAGTCAAATGACCGCCCGTTTGCAAATACAAATGCAGCGTAGTGCTAATATAGCGTTTAATCAACAAGCCTATTGGTATGCTATGGGGGCAGAAGCCTTTAGTAAAAGAGTATTAATTACCGCCTTTAAAGGCGATGAAGATGTTACTCATTTAGGGCAAATTTGGGCGCAAGGTGAAACAACCTATCCCATTGATTTTGGTGAAATATCTGGTAAAATAACTGACTTGCAAAGTTGTTTAAATCTGAATGCTTTACGCGCACCACTGAGTAACAAAAACGCTGACAATGGCAGTAATAGTGGTAATAATACTAATAATGCTAAAAAAGTGCCTGCTCGCCTCGCCTTTGAAGCCTTATTAATCAATTTGCAACTTGATAATGTGAGCCAGTTTGAAGCAGAATATATGGCTGATGCGCTAACTGATTGGCTTGATGAAAACAGTAGTATAAGTAGTGCTGGTGGCGCAGAAGACAATGACTATGCTTCACGAGAGTTTCCTTACCTAGCCGCGAATCATTATTTAGCGAGCGTCAATGAATTAAGAATAATAGAACATTTTACGCCGATAATTATTGAGGCAATTAAGCCCTATGTTTGTGTTATTCCCGAGAGCGACCAGCATTTAATAAATATTAACACCTTAAGTAGTGATCAGGCTGAATTATTGCAAGCCTTGCTTGATTCAACGTTAGATGAAGCACAAGATATATTAAGTGCCAGAGGCGAAAAAGGTTTTGCTTCTATTGACGATTTTTATAATTTGCCAGAGGTGGTTAAGCTCGAAAATTTTAATGATAAGAAAGAACAGTTTGTAGTTGATAGCGAATACTTTACACTAAAAGCTAGCGCCAGTTTTAATAATAGTTTTTTTGCCATGAACTCAGTGATGAAAGTAACAAATAATAAATATATTGATGTGATCAGTCGCACCGTAGGACGCAATTAATGGCCGAAATTTTATATATACGCTTAGGTAGTCAAGCTCAAGATGAAATATCTTGGTTAATATTTAACACAAACGAGCAAGAAATTATTGCCAGTGGCGAATTAACAAATGCCGAGCAATTAAGCGATTTAACCAGCAAAGCTGCGCAGCGTTTGGTTAAAGTGTTTGTACCGGGCTGCGATGTATTGTTAAAACGTTTAGTGGTACCCACTAAGTCGCAACGCGCCATGCGCAATGCTGTGCCTTATATGCTTGAAGATGAATTAGCGCAAGATGTTGATGACTTATTTTTTGCTTATGCCAATATTGCGAATGATGAAAGCGAGTACAACTGTTTTGTGGCGATAACGCAGCGAGCACAAATGTTGCTGTGGCAGTCTTGGTTAGCTGATGCAAATATTCAAACTAATATGATGCAACCTGATGTGTTGGCTATGCCCTATGTTGATGGTCAATACAGCGCGATAGCACTTCACTGTGCCAACGCTTCGACAAACACCTCGACAAACGTTTCGTCAAAACCGACACAAATAGTAGTGCGTTTAGGTCAATGGCAAGGTTTTACGCTAGATAGTGAAGCCTGGCAGTTTACCCTGAAAAATATTTTCCCATCACAGCAAAGTAGCTCATCATCTGAAAAAAAGAGTGATGCAGAGCAAGCGCAAAGTGAAATAATCATTAATGCTTATTCCGACTTACCTTGTCTTAGTGACCTAGCAAGCCAACAGGGCGTCACGGTTATTAACGCAGAGGAAGAATTACCCTTAGCTTTATTTGCTCAACATTGCCATCGCAGTACTTTTAATTTATTGCAAGGGATGTTTAAAGTAAAAGAGCATCGTTCAAAGAACCTGAATAACTGGCTTTGGGCGGCAGGTTTTGCTGCGGGTGCGTTATTACTCAATGTTGGTTATAAAAGTGCACAATTATGGCAACTATCCACGCAACAGACACAAGTAGAAGCACAAATAATAGCGCGTTACAAAAAAGTTTTCCCTAGTGCTAAAAAAGTACGCATTGGCATTATCAAATCGCAACTCAAGAGAAAAATAGTGCAACTTGGCGGGGCAAGTGAACAAGTAGGCTTTTTATCTATGTTGTCACAAGTGCAGCCTGCTTTTGCCAAAGTGCCCGCACTAAAGCCTGAATCATTAAAATTTGACGGTAAAAGACAAGAGCTTCGTGTACAAGCAATAGCGGATGATTACCAACATTTTGAACATTTTAAAAGTGCGCTTACTGCGGCTAATTTAACGGTAAAGCAAGGGGCGCAAAATAATCAAGGTGAACAAGTGACTGGCTCATTCAGCATTGTTAGCAAGCATAACAACACAAGTAACACCAGCAGCAAGGGAGGCTTATAATGAACTTATCTGCAATAAAAGTGTGGTGGCAAGGGCTTAACTTACGCGAGCAACGATTAGTGTTGGTGATGGGATCAGCGTTTTCAATTTTTTTACTTTATAGCCTAGTATGGCAACCGCTAAATGATAATTTAGCGAACACAAAAAAAAGGCTTGCTAGCCGCCAAGCATTGCTCACTTGGGTGGTGGATAATACGGCGCGTTATCAAAGCATTCAATCAACAGGCAGCAATAAACAAAGTAGTGGTAGCTTATCAAGTATCATTAACCGCACCGCAAATCAGCAACAACTCACTATTACGCGTATGCAGCCCCAAGGAGAAATGTTGCAAGTATGGCTTGATAGTGCGCCCTTTACCCAGCTTCTTTTTTGGTTAGAAAACTTGGCTAACAATGAAGGTTTGCAAGTGCAAGCGATTGACCTGACTAAAGGTGACAATCCGGGTGAAGTACGTGTTCGTCGTTTACAGCTGGCAAAACAGTAATTTTTTACGTTAACACCTTAATACGTTAATACGTTAATACCTTAATACATTAAACAGAGAAAACAGAGAGAATAAATGAAAAAGAAGTTATCCATTGGTGTTGTTTTTTTGCTCACTTACCTAGGGTTTTTAATTGCAACATTACCAGCTACTGTATTGTTTAATCAGTTTAAAATACCAAAAGAGCTTAGTGTTTCAGGTGTTACAGGTAGTATTTGGAAAACCAATATAGATCAGGTGATTATAAACGGAATTCGTATTAAAAAAGTAAAAACCAAGCTGAACTTTTGGTCTTTATTTAGTCTAACGCCTAAACTATTTATCACGTTTGGTGATTCTTTTTCCGCAGACCCTGAAGGCGAGCTTGAGTTAGTGCTTTCGCAAGAGAAAGCACAAATAAATGATCTTAAATTGCTACTTAAAGCGAATGAAATAGCACAGCAGCTTACCCTGCCATTACCCATGACAGCACAAGGCGACGTTGAGTTAACCGTATTAACTGCACAAATTGATCTGAAAAACAATAATCAATGTATTACCGTAAAAGGCAACATTGCTTGGTCAAAAGCAGGTATTGTTGCTTTTGAGCAAAATATTAAAGTCGGTCAGTTGATGGCTGATATTTCTTGTGAAAACGGCGCTTTAGCCGTGGTTATTTCACCTGAAAACGACTTAGGATTAACTTTTAATGCCTATGTGCGCCAAGGAGGAAAAATTTCAGGTAATGGCTTTTTAAAGCCGGGCGTTAAATTTCCAGCCGCGCTTAACGACGTTTTACCTTTTTTAGGTAAAAAAGATAACCAAGGCCGCTATCGTTTATATTTTTAACTTGTAGGCTGCATAACTTGATTAAGCGTAATCCCGCCTACATTTAATCACTCACTAGCATACCATTCATTCTCATAAGCCAAACTTCCCCATAAAACATGGGCTAGCGCTATTTCTGATAATCTAGAGTTCATTTTTGTCGGCGTAAGTTTTTTTGCTTTGAAATCATACACAAAATTAACAGGGGATTTTTGTGGTTGCAGTATCGTGACTTCATTACCTTTCATATAGGCAAAGTTTTCTGCGTATTGCATCATCGCTCGTCCAGAAAAATTAGGGTTGTTAAGGTCATGACCAAGCATTGGAGAATGATTGGTAACGCCCATTAATGATAATAGTGTGGGTGCTAAATCAATTTGGCTGACAACTCTTTCGTCAGCAATATGTTTTTTTCCTGAATTTATAATAACAGCAGGGATATGAAAGTTTTTAATCGGCACTAGGTCACTTCCCAATGCTCTTGCATCATGATCTGCAACTACAAGAAATATGGTGTTCTGCCAATACGGCTGCTGTTTTGCTTTGTCGATAAATTTTCCCAATGCGTAATCGGCATATTGAATCGCTTTATGCCGCATTAATTCTTTCGAATTATATTGCGTTAATTGTTCATCTGAGTAAGTAATGGGAGTCACAACACCCTCTGGAATTTCAAACGGATCATGATTGCTAGATGAAAAAATTAAGCTTAAAAATGGTTCGTCACTGTTATGTAGCTTGGTTAATTCAATATCAGCTTGATTAAATAAATCTTCATCACTAGCGCCCCATGAAGCAACAAATTGAGGATCTTTAATATCTTTAAAATCAACAATATCAGTAAAGCCGTTACCTAAAAAAAAGCTTTTCATGTTATCAAAATGACTTTCACCACCATAAATAAATTGCGTGGTGTAATTGTTTTTTTGCAGCAAACTAGCAATGGTGAAAAAACCATGCTGTGACTTGTCAAGTTTAACAATTGCTCTTGCGGGGGTCGGTGTAAAGCCTGTGATAACCGCTTCAATCCCTCTTACCGAACGAGTGCCTGTGGCGTATAAGCTTTTAAACGCCCAACCTTCACTATTTAATTTGTCAATTTCTGGGGTGAGTGGAAGTCCTCCTAATGATGAAACAAATTGAGCACCTAAACTCTCTTCTAAAATAATCACTAAGTTTTTAGGCTTACCTTGGTAAATCGGTGAACGAGAAGCCAAAGATGGTTGCGCTTTATTTTTAAATACTTGAGGTGCTAAACCTGTTTCTTGCTGAATAAGGCGAATAACTTTTTCAGTAGCCATTTTTCCATAAAGTTTAGAGGCATTTTTTTCATTACCAAACTGTTTATAGGCATGCGCAACACTATAAATAGAATTTAACGTTAATGAGTTGATTAAGGGATCGGTAGAAAAATAAACGAATGATGGGTTTATTGGTCTATGTCCAATAGTGCCTCTGGCACAAAGAAAAAGTACAAAAAATAAAACAATGAATGATATAGCTGAGGATACTGGCGATACACAAACACTTGCTTTGTTTGTACTAATGATTTTATTTAAAATACGCCAAACTAATTTACTTGCAGCAAGCAATAGTGAGAACACAATCACTAACGTCAGTAGATGACCGTTGAACAACATCTTCATCACTTCACTAGGGTATGCTAAATATTCAATGAATAATCTATTGGGTCTAAATCCATATTCATTGATAAATGCGGGAGTCGCGAGTTCAAAAAATAATACGCTAATAAAGCCGAAAAAAAAGACAGTCTTTAGTACCTTCAACCATATTTTATGAAACTTAGAAAGCATTAACCAAGGATGGAGTATTGCAGGTAAAATTAAGAGGTAACCTAATGTACTTAAATCAATTCTCAGCCCATTAAATAGTAGGGTAACTGCGCTGCCAAAATCGTTAAACCGATCAATCTGCCAAAGCCCTAAGCCAAGCCTAGAAACAAAAAGAGTGAAAATAAGTAGTAATGAAAATAATAGAAAGGGACGTAATAAATTAAGCACAGAGGTAAACATCGTTATTAATATCGAGAATAAAACACGATGTTACCTTAACAAACTAAACTTAAGAATTCCTTAATTAAAACTGAAAAAAACCAATTTATTCATTTAAAGTAAGATGATTAGCCAAATGCTACTGGCCACAATAAGGCTGATAAATACTGCTGCTGATCCTAAATCTTTGGCAAGGCCAGATAAGGGATGTATCTCTAGGCCAATTCGATCCACTACCGCCTCAATCGCTGTATTGATAATTTCAGTAAAAATAATAAATACGATGGCAAGTATCAGTATAACTTGCTCTTTAGCGCTAATATCAAAGAAAAATGAGGCTGGAATCGCCAACAATAACAGTAAAACCTCTTGCCTAAAGGCAGATTCATGCTTGTATAACCAGGTAAATGCTTTCAATGAATTTAACGTTGCTAAATATATTCTTTTTATGCCTTTGGGCTTATTTTTATTGTCAAACACTAGTATTCACTCTCCATTTTTAATGGTTTAATTACTGTTGTACGTGCTATAGCACTTTGGGATTTACAATGACTGAAAGGATCATTTTCAATATTATATACTGTTGTTCGAACAGACATAATACTTAGTAATGCATCAAAAACATTATCGTGAGTGATAGGTGATGCAGATATAGAGTTTAAGCAGCTCAAGCTAAAGTCTGTTTGCATTGAGTCTGTCCAATAAACCATGGGGATATGTGTCTGCTCTTTCGGTGCAAACGCGTAAGGTAAACCATGTAAATATGCACCGCTTTCACCTAAAGACTCACCATGGTCGGAAATATAAAGCAACGACGTTTCAATGTTATCTTTTTCAGCTAACCGACTTAATTCACTGATGATTTTAGAGAGTACCAGATCGGTATAGGCAATGGTATTATCATAGGTATTTACGAGCTGCTCGTGAGAGCAGTTTTGTATATCACTTCGCTGACAATCAGGTGCGAAGAGTCGCTTTTCTTTAGGGTATCGCTTGAAATAGGTAGGCCCATGAGAACCTATCATATGCAATACAATCAATGTGTTATCGCTTGTTAGTGTACTGAGTTTAGCGCTTAAAGGTTTTAAAAGCGCTTCGTCGTAGCAATACTCGCCATCACACAAAGGGTTTGCTTTATTAGTCTCTATTTGTTCAGTTTTTACGCGGGTACAAACGCCTTTGCAGCTGCCGTTATTATTACTTATCCACAATACATCAGCTCCGGCTAAATGGATAAGGTCAACTACATTTTGTTGAGCGGTAGCGACACGTTTTTCATAGTGTTGCTTGTTTAATCTTGAAAACATACAGGGCACCGAAACAGCCGTTGCGGTTCCGCATGAACTCATATTTGAGAAAAACACTACGCCTTGCTTTTCGGTATATTGGTTGGTCGGCTTTTCATAACCATTGAGTGAGAAGCTTTGGGCGCGAGCGGTCTCTCCTAATACCATAACCGTGACATGTTTTTTCTCACTATCACGTTCAATTGATGGCGTTGTATCTAACACTTTAAATTCTAGCGGTGGATAAAAATAGTGATTTCGTACAAATTTGAAAGACGCATCCACCATTTTATAAGGGGTAATATAGCCAATAAGATCTTTATTGTTTCTGCCTACGGAAGCGTAATTTGAATAGAAAAAGAGTGCGATTAAAAATACGGTGCCAATGCTTAATGCAAACAGTTTTGCTCGGCTTAGCAGTTCTTTGAAAAATGGCTTATAAGTTAATTTAACAAAATAGATGATGAGTGATGGAATGACTCCAAAAATAATAAAAAACAAAATAGCGTGTAAATTTACATAAGACAACGCTTCGGCTGTGTCTGTTTCTATCGTGTTTTGTACCATCCCGTAGTCAAATACTATTCCATAAGTAATCGTGCCGTAAAATATCAATGATGAACAGAGAATGGTTGTAATCAGGGCAGGTTTGATTATCCACCTAAACGAGAGGAACCCTTGTAATATAATAGTGAGAGATAACAAAAATATTGGCAGTGATATTAAAAATAACACACTGTAATTATCCAGTTTTGTGACAGCACTCGTCATTTTTACTAAAAAAGGGATGTTTAATATAAACGCGATATAGCAACACGTTAAGAGTAATAATTGGTTTGTTGTTAAGGATATATTGTTAAAATAAACGATGAATTTGTTCACTGCTTTTTTCACTAATTCCACTAAATTTTTCACTAAATAAAACCCTAAAATGAATACCAAGTCGTTACGCGTAATTCAATGCTATTAACATCAGGAACTGAGGTAATTGGTTTGAGGAGTGTTTCTATCGTAACAAAGTAAACTTAAGATAGACTTAGGGTAAACTGATAATTACCCTAAATTAAGCTGAGGATTAGAGAGTGCTTTAGTTTTGCTCAGTATGTTTTTGAGACTGAATTTACTTGACCAAGTTACTGTGCATATTGCTGATAATGTTAAAGTTCAACAAAGAACTCACGGCAGATCATAATAGTAGAGTGAAAGTAATGCTTTGTTTTGGCTCTATTGCTACGGTCAAAGAAGCGCCAATTTTGTCACAGTAGGATTTAACGATTGCTAAGCCTAGTCCATATCTTTCTTCGGATGTTCTTGATGAATCTTTTTGCCATAATGGCTCAAAAAAAAGCGCTAGATCTTCCTCTAAATACTCAAATTTGCTGATGTTTGAAATTGTTACTATTACTTGTTTAGTGTTTAGGTATGGTTCAACAGCAATAATGACAGGGGTTAAATCTGGGCTATAGTAAAGGGCATTATTGACAAGGTTGGTAAGTACTGTAGTGAAAGCGAATTCATTAGTATAAATATTTTCACATTGGCTATTAAAGCTAACAGTAACGTCCCTGTTGGCCTTGTTTTCTGAGGTAATTATCGCATTTAGTAACCTATCAACATTTATTTCTTGTTTTTCTAATTCAGACTGACAGGTACTTTTTTGGAGTAAAAGTATGCCATTGACAATGTTTCGTAAACGCTTTGTAATGTTAAGTACATCATCTTTAAAAGTTGCCGACAATTGTTTTTCATGTGGAAATTTTATGGCGACTTCACTTAAGCTTAATAATTCTGCTATGGGGGTTTTTAGCTCATGAGCAATATCTGAGGTGATCCTTTTCTCTCTTGAATAAAGAATTTTATTTACTCTTATAAAATGGTTAATACCCTCCGCTATAGCGATGAGTTCTTCGGGCAGCTTGGTTGTAGATATAGCGCTCACCTCGGAATTTAAATTGATCTGTTTTAGTTCAGTGTTCAGCTTGTCAAGTGGTTTTAAGCCACGCTCAACCACATTAAACACAATTATTCTTACTGCGATAACCGCGATAAGTGAAGTGAATATAAAAATTATGTCTACAAACCAAAGAATTTGGTTTAAACCTTCGTTGCTCGTTGCATAGGCTAGCTCCATCGGTTTTTGCGTTTTTGCAAATATTTCTTTCGTTATACCGTGATCTTCTCTAACATCGCTGTCGATTTGAGGGAGGAATTTTGTGTAATACATTCTCCCAGAGCGGCCGTCTGGTAAGGTAATGTTAATTATTGATGATTCATGCAGAGCTACGGCTAATTTTGGCAGTTCATTATTCTCAAAAAGATTAAGCGTTTTTGATCGCTCAAAGACTTTGTTATCACGCCACAACTGAAAATATTCTGGATCATTAATACCCGAAAACTCAGGCATAAATTCATCAGCAAAATTAAACTCTATTTCTTCAGGCTCTTCACTGATTAATGTTTCAAGCAAACCCGCTTTATTTACCATTGCGCGATCAAATTCATTACTGATCCAAGTATCAACGCTAATATCCGTTGCAAAAAATAGCGATACTAATAAAATCGAAATGGATATTGATATATATCGACTTAACTTTTTCTTAATGGAACTCATTAATTACTTTCAACAAAATAACCGAAGCCACGTTTAGTTTTTATGGGCAAATCATGGCCAATGTCCCTCACTTTTTTTCGGGCGGTTGATAGATGCGCTTCAATTGAATTTTTAGCTATTGCATCATATTGACCTGCTAAATATTCACTCAATTTCTCTGGTGAGATCACTTTATCTTGATTGGTGAATAGACATTCAACGAGCTTATACTCATTGGGAGTTAAATTAGCATCAATGCCATTGCACCGTAATTGCTTTAAATGAAGGTCTAATGAAAAGTGTCCAATATTAATTTTACTGTCATTAATGTTTAAACTGCCTCTGCGCATTAAGCAGAGCAAGCGCACATGCAGCTCATCAAATGAAAATGGTTTTGTTAAATAGTCATCAGCCCCGTTTAATAAACCTTCAATTTTATCTTCAGTGAGATCACGTGCTGAGAGTATTAACACTCTAATATCTTTATTCGCTTTTCTTATGGCTTTTAATATGGCTGTGCCATCTACTGACGGGAGCATCAAATCAAGTATTAGAAGAGAATAATCTCCAGCTAAAGCCATGCTTAACCCCTCAGAACCATCACCCGTATCGTCTACGGTAAAGCCAAGGTTTGATAGCCCGATCTTCAAACTTCTTCTTAGCGAAGTTGAATCTTCAATAATTAATATGTTCAATGCAAACCTACCATCAAGAAATGTTATTGAAATAACATAGCAGAATTAACTTAAGGTTTACTGAATTTTCACTTAAATTATGCAGTATGTGCGAATTTTAGTTTAAATTTGCCACATGACTTTTAGCCCTTGTGGGGAAATTACAGAAAATACCGTCAACCCCTAGTGCTTGCATAGCATGAATATCATCGGGTTCATCTACCGTATAAACAAATACTTTTAAGCCGCGTTTATGGGCATCTTCTACAAAATGCCGACTGATAAAATTAACATCAAGATGTACGGAATAAGCATTAAGTTGCTCTGCAAATTTTGCATAGTCTAGTGGATAACAAGCGGTGAGGGCACCAATAGCAAACTCAGCTCTTTGTTGATGAATAGTAGCAAGTAAATGATGATTGAATGAGGAAAGTAAAATATTCTCAACGGCGAGTGTTGATGTGTTGAGCGCTTGGTCAAGATAAGAAAGCAATAAGTTAATATTTTCAATACCTTTTAACTCTATGTTAAGAATGCATTTTCCTGCAACTAACGATAATACCTCATCAAGCGTTGGTATTTTTTCACCCAACCCTGCATCTACACTGCGTAAATACTCAGTTTTATGGTGAGAAATTTGTCCATTACCCGTAGTAGTGCGCTGTAACCAACGATCATGAATAACAAAAAGCGTGTTATCGGCTTCGTAAATATCTATTTCAATACCGTCAACGTCTGCATCAAGCGCTGCTTTAATGGCGCGTAACGTGTTTTCTGGCTCTGTACCACTGGCGCCGCGGTGGGCAAAAATTAACATAGCGATCCATAGATGTTTGCTTAATCATTAAATGACAAGTATTGATGATAGTTTTAAATTATGGTTTTAAAGTATGGTTTTAGTATAATGGCAAACAAATAAAATGCACTGTATTGACTCAATGACTGATAATTCAACCAATGAAAAACGACTAAATAAGTATATTAGTGAGTCTGGCTTCTGTTCTCGCCGTGGTGCCGATAAATTAATTGAAGCTAATCGTGTCACTATTAACGGTAAGTTACCTGAGCTAGGCACTAAAGTTCAATTGGATGATGAGGTTAAAGTAGACGGAAAATTAATTTCGGCAAGTGCGATAAATAAATCTGATCGTATTTACATCGCTTATAACAAACCCATTGGCATTACCTGTACCTCTGAAGAGCATGTGCGCGGTAATATTATTGACGCTATTGGTCACCAAGAACGAATTTTCCCTATTGGCCGCCTAGATAAACCATCAGAAGGTTTAATTTTTCTAACCAGTGACGGTGATATTGTTAATAAAATTTTGCGCGCCGAAAATGCCCACGATAAAGAATATATTGTCACGGTAGACAAACCCATAAGTGAGCGTTTTATTGAGCGAATGTCTCGAGGTGTTCCTATTTTAGGTACAATTACCAAACCTTGTATCGTTCGGGTGGAAAGCCGTTTTGTTTTTACGATTATTTTAACACAAGGATTGAATCGTCAAATTCGCCGTATGTGTGAATACTTAGATTATGACGTTAAAAAACTAAAACGTTCACGTATTATGAGTGTTGAATTGGGTAATTTGAAGCCTGGGCAATGGCGAGATTTAACCCAAGCTGAAATGGATGAGATTAATCAAGCCGTGGTGGGGTCAAGTAAAACAGCAAGTATAACAGCGAGTGAAAAAGTTGTGCATGCGAAAAAGACATACAACGAGCTAAAGAATTAACTCGTTGTATAAAACACTTATTTAGATTTTTTGTAGGGGGTAATTTATTGCCCCTTTGTCGGACTAAAGTCCACCTAAATAGGCTAAGTATTAGCTAGAACTTAGCTCGATATTCCTGATAATCTAGGTAACAATTCATCTAATACTTGTGGATCATCAATGGTTGAAGGGATATCAATCTGTTGACCATCAATCATTTGTCTTAAGGTTTTGCGTAATATTTTTCCTGAACGTGTTTTGGGTAGGCGCTCAACAATAATTAACCCTTTTAAAGAGGCGATAGCGCCTATTTCTGCACGTACTTTATTTTTCAATGCACTGATCAAGCTATCATCACTTTCAGTAATGCCATTTTTAATTACTACAAGACCAAAAGGAACTTGTCCTTTCAAGGTGTCATTGATACCAATTACTGCACATTCAGCAACGGCACTATGACCCGATAATACCTCTTCCATTTCACCGGTTGATAAACGATGTCCTGCCACATTTATTACATCATCGGTTCGTCCCATAATAAATAAGTATCCTGATTCATCTATGTAACCGCCATCGCCCGTAACATAATAGCCGGGGTGCGTTGACAAATAGCTTGATTTAAAGCGTTCTTCATCTTGATATATTGTCGCTAAGCAACCTGGAGGCATTGGCAATTTGATAGCAACGGTGCCTTGCTGATTTGCAGGTAGCGCCTTACCGTAAACATCTAAAATTTCAACGTTAAAACCTGGTACAGGAAAACCAGCAGAGCCCGCTTTAGTCGGCATTAATTCAGTACAAGTTTCATCGGTAAATGGCGTGCTAGCAATTGCCCAGCCTGTTTCTGTTTGCCACCAATGATCAATAACAGGCAGTTGTGATTTTTCACCTAACCAATGGTAAGTTGAAGGATCTAGGCGCTCTCCGGCAAGGTATAGGCGTTTCAAATGAGATAGATCATAATCATTCAATAATGCGCCATCAGGATCTTCTTTGGCAATAGCGCGAAAAGCTGTTGGTGCAGTAAAAAGTGCGTTTACTTTATATTCTTCACATACTCGCCAAAAAGCACCTGCATCGGGTGTTCTAATTGGTTTTCCTTCATATAAAATGGTACTACAACCTGCCATTAATGGGGCGTAAACTATATAAGAGTGACCCACAACCCAACCTACATCTGAAGCTGCCCAGAAAATATCACCGGCTTTCATGCCATAAATATTTTTCATACTGTAAAGCATGGCAACAGCATGGCCACCATTATCTCTAACAACGCCTTTAGGTTTACCAGTAGTGCCAGAGGTATAAAGAATATAAAGAGGATCGGTGCTTTTAAGCTTAACAGGCGCAATGGCTTTGGCGCTATTCATCAGTATTTGCCAGTTATAGTCACGCTCACTATTCATCGGTGCACTTAACTGTTCTCTTTGATAAATAATACAACTACTTGGTTTATGCTTTGCTAATTCAATCGCATTATCAAGCAAGGGTTTATAAGGAATTATTTTCTCAATTTCAATGCCGCAGCTAGCACTGACAACAACTTTAGGCTCGGCATCATTAATGCGAATAGCAAGCTCTTTTGCGGCAAAGCCACCAAACACTACCGAGTGAATAGCGCCAATTCTTGCGCAGGCTAACATAGCAATAGCCGCTTGTGGGATCATTGGCATATAAATAAGGACGCGATCGCCTTTTTCTACCTGCTGTTTTTGTAGCACATCAGCAAACTTTGCCACTAACTCAGTTAACTCAAGGTAAGTGAACGTTTGTTTGGTGCCAGTCACGGGCGAATCATAAATAAGCGCAATTTGCTCGCCGCGACCTTGTTCAACATGATAATCAAGCGCTAAGTAGCTAGTATTCAGCTCGCCATCGGCAAACCAATCAGTCCATCCCGTATCATTTGTCGACAATATGCTTTCGGGTTTTTTAAACCAACTAACAAGGTCTGATTGCTTGTTCCAGTAGGTTTCTGTTGAATTTACTGCCTCTAATTGTTGATCCGTAAAGCTCATACGATGCCCTTAATAAGTTGTAATTTATACTCGTACTATAAAAGTGTCGACAAAATAAACCAATTAGACCTTTGGCTAATTTTACCGCTATTTTGTATTTAACAAATTAGCGGGGGAAAATTGGTCGGTCAGTAGCCGTGTATTTTCTGGCCAATTTTGTTTGTTTTTTGTATTGACCATGTTGCGATAAAGCAACTGAATATCAACACCGTATAAAGATAATTTTGCATCAAGTTTATTGATATTACCTTCTTTAATACCATTGTTAAGGCTGTTGTTAGCGAAGCCTTTTTTACTTACTAGAATAATACGGTTTGAATTAGCTTTATTGGCCACTTGATAAAAATCACCAAATACCGCTTTATAAGTAGCAGATTCATGTGCGTACAATTTACTTAACGAAAAAGTGTTTGAGCTCAGTATACCGTTGTCACTCAATAACGCTTTAGTTTCTTGTAAAAACTCTTTAGTCATTAAATGCTCGGGAATATAATCGCCATTAAAGGCATCAAGAATTATCCAATCATAGGTTTGTTTTTTTAATAACGCACGTTTAATAAAAATACGACCATCTTGAGTGTATGTTTTTATCTTATCGTTTTCAAAAAAACCAAAATAATCACGAGCCACTTTAATCACTGCGGGATCTATTTCCACGTTATCTATTTGGCTTTGAGGGTATAACTGAGCCAAAGTATTTGACATGGTGCCGCCGCCTAAACCAATAATTAAAATGCGTTTTGGCTGGGTATTAATCAATAAACTTGCCATCAGCAGCTTAGTATAATTAAACACTAATTGTAGAGGCTGGCTTTTTAAGAAGCAACTCTGTTGGGTTTTTGTGCTTTTTACATTAAATTTTAAGCAACGTAAATCGTCGTTATCTTCCACTAAAATATTACGATAAAGAGAGCGTTCTTGATGGATCACTTTCGCATGAGCAAAGGACATAGTGAACAATAAAAATGCTATAAACACAGTAATACACTTAAACATGACTAGGCTCCATTTTAGGTAACTGTTGTGATTTATGGATGAAAATAGCCAATAAACCTAAGCTGGCAAGTACGCCACTAAAGCTGAAAATTATGATGTTAATATCAAACCATAGTATTAAATAGAATGACGTTACAATAGTGCCTAGTGCGCTACCTAAGGTTGAAATAAAATAAAGTTTACCGGCTACTTGTCCACTTTCGTTAGAGTTTTTAACTAACAAACGCACAGAATAGGGAGATAACATGCCAAGAATAACGGTAGGGATAAAAAACAGTGCCATTGATGCTAATAAAGAGCCATAACGTGAATCTTCAATCGTTAGAAATACCGCTTCCATCAGCCATTGGCTAAACAAAGCAATGGGTAAAAGCGTGATGGCGGCAATGAGAAAAATAAGCCCGTAAGTGGCTAACGATGCTGAGCGCATTGACAGTTTTCCACCCAGTAAATAGCCTAAAGATAAGCTCAACATAAAGACAGTAATAATACTGCCCCAAATATGCACTGAGCTACCAAAAAAAGGCGCGAGGATCCTGCCACCTAAAAGCTCTATACCCATAATGCAAAAGCCACTGGTGAAAGCGAGTAAGTATATAAGAATGTTTGGATAATCTTGTTTGTGATTCATGTTATTCAATTGTGATCCTTGTACTTCGACTGCTCGTTCCTCGCGCTCAGCACGAACGGGGTTGTTTTTCATTTCCGTACATCCTCACTCCCCTTTATCACTGCCGTTTGTCCTGAGCTTGTCGAAGGGCCGTTTATCACTGCCGTTTGTCCTGAGCTCGTCGAAGGAAGCTTGTCGAAGGCAGCTTGTCCTTCGACTGCTTCGCGCTCAGGATAACCGGTAAGGAAACTTGCTAGGGTATGTGGACAGAAAATATCAGTTTAAAAACCAGAGTAAGCTATTTTACCTGCATTTGGTAGTGCACTGCGATAAAGTCACCAATAGGATCTTTATGATCGTATTTTCTAATAAATTTCATGCCCATTTTTTTCATTACAGCAATAGAGCCAAGGTTGTCTTCTACAGCTAAAGCGGACACATATTTAATATCAGTTTGGCTAACAAAAGAATTTTTTATAGCGATAGCTGCCTCGGTTGCATAACCTTTTCCCCAGACTTTTTTAAAAAAGCGCCAACCCAACTCTAAATCTGTAAAATTAGGTTTGTCGGTAAAAAAAGCCATAGGACGAATTAACACCCAGCCAAGGTACTCATCAGTGCTTTTGTCAGAAACTTGCCAAATGCCAAACCCTTTTATAGGGTTTCTATATGCTTGCATGCGGGGTAGAAACACCTCATTAATGGATTCCATACTGCTAGGTTCACCACCATTAAGAAAGTGCATAACTTCAGGGTCTTGATCTATTGCCCATAACGCCTCTGCATCTTCTTGTCCCATAAGGCGAAAACTTAGTCGTGCTGAATCATGTATATCTAGCATAACAATGGTTTTAAAAAACGTGCAGTATGCGAAGTCTCATGCTGTGCCACTTGCTCAGGCGTGCCAGTAACTAATATCTCACCGCCACCATTTCCGCCTTCTGGGCCTAAATCAATAACCCAATCTGCTGTTTTGATTACATCAAGATTATGTTCGATAACCACAATAGTATTACCGTGATCGCGCAAGCGATGGATAACGTGTAGTAATTGTTTTATATCATGAAAATGCAAACCTGTGGTTGGTTCATCTAAAATGTATAACGTTTGTCCGGTATCTCGTTTTGATAATTCTTTAGATAATTTAACGCGTTGAGCTTCACCGCCCGAAAGTGTGGTCGCTGATTGCCCTAATTTTATGTAGCCTAAACCGACATCAAGTAGGGTTTGTAACTTGCGATTTACTGCGGGAATGGCATTGAAAAACACAAAAGCATCTTCAATAGTCATGTCTAATACTTCATGAATATTTTTTCCTTTGTATAACACGTCTAGTGTTTCTCGGTTATAACGCATGCTTTTACACACATCACAAGGCACATAAACATCAGGCAAAAAGTGCATTTCTACCTTGATTAAACCATCACCTTGGCAAGCTTCACAGCGTCCTCCTTTTACATTGAAACTAAAGCGCCCAGGCTTATAACCCCGTGAACGAGATTCTTGCGTAGCGGCAAAAATATCGCGAATGGCGGTAAATATACCGGTATAAGTAGCAGGGTTTGAACGAGGTGTTCTACCAATAGGGCTTTGATCAATTTCGATAACTTTATCAAGATTTTCTAAACCTGCGATAGATTTATAAGGTGCTGGTTCATCAAGTGTCGCGCCATTAAGTTCAATGTGCGCTAGCTTATATAAGGTGTCATTGATTAGGGTTGATTTACCCGAGCCTGACACACCGGTAATACAGGTCATTAACCCGTTAGGGATAACTAAGTTAACGTCTTTTAAGTTGTTACCACTAGCACCTTTTAGCTCAAGCACATTCTTTTTATCAAAAAGGTGGCGCTTGGTAGGAATTTCAATTTTTTCTACACCAGATAGATATTTACCTGTAAGTGAGTCCTTACAATTTAGAATATCGTCTACTGTGCCTTGAGCGATAATTTCACCGCCATGCACGCCAGCGCCGGGGCCTATATCAATAACAAAGTCGGCGGCGCGAATAGCGTCTTCGTCGTGTTCAACCACGATAACGGTGTTCCCTAAATCACGTAAATGTATTAGCGTACTTAATAAACGCTCGTTGTCTCGTTGATGTAAACCAATAGAAGGTTCATCAAGCACATACATCACGCCCACTAAACCGGCGCCAATTTGGCTGGCTAAACGAATTCGCTGCGCTTCACCACCTGATAACGTATTAGCACCACGAGATAAGTTTAAGTAATTCAAGCCCACGTTGACTAAAAAGCCTAAACGCTCATTAATTTCTTTTAATATTTTCTCGGCAACTTGTGCTTTTTGCCCTGTTAATTTCAAGCCTTGAAAGAATTTAAGTGCATCAGCAATGGCCAGTTCAGCAACCGTGGTTAGTGGCGTATCTGCAATAAAAACATTACGCGCTTCTAGGCGTAAACGGCTGCCATTACAGTCAGGGCAATGTTGGCTATTTAAATATTTACCTAGCTCATCTCGCACCGCATTTGATTCGGTCTCTTTATAGCGGCGTTGCATATTGTTAATAATGCCTTCGAATGCATGTTTACGTAGCACTACGTCGCCGCGATCATTCATGTATTTAAATTCAATTTGTTGTTCGCCACTACCGTAAAGCACTGCTTTACGCGCTTCATCGCTAAGATCTTTAAAAGGCTTGTCGATAGTAAACTTATAGTGTGCGGCAAGCGCTTGTAACATTTGAAAATAATAAAAGTTGCGTTTATCCCAACCACGTATTGCGCCGCCAGCAAGGCTTAGTTCATCGTTAGCGATAATACGATTACTATCAAAGAATTGCTCTATACCTAAGCCATCACACGTTTGACAAGCGCCAGCAGGGTTGTTGAACGAGAATAGTCGTGGCTCTAATTCTTGCATGCTATAGCCACAATGTGGGCAAGCAAAGTTAGCAGAAAAAATTAACTCTTCTCGGTCAGGCTCATCCATAAAGGCGATTTTTGCTGTGCCAGCGGTTAAGTCGAGTGTTGTTTCAAATGATTCAGATAAACGTAATTGAATATCAGGACGCACTTTTAAGCGGTCAACAACGACTTCAATGGTGTGTTTTTTGTGTAATTCTAATGGTGGTGGATCAGATAAATCGCATACTTCACCATCAATACGGGCACGTATAAAGCCTTGTGCGGCTAAGTTATCAAGTAACTTAACATGCTCACCTTTACGGTCTTGCAGTACCGGCGCAAGCAACATCACTTTAGTGCCTTCTTCAAGCGCTAAAACGTTATCAACCATTTGTGAAACAGTTTGTGCGGCTAATGGCTGCTTATGTGTAGGGCAACGTGGCTCACCAACACGCGCGTATAATAAACGCAAGTAGTCGTAAATTTCAGTGATGGTACCCACGGTTGAACGCGGATTATGTGATGTAGACTTTTGCTCAATAGAAATAGCGGGCGATAAACCCTCGATGTGATCAACATCGGGTTTTTCCATTAAAGATAAAAATTGACGCGCGTAAGCTGAAAGAGACTCAACGTAGCGGCGCTGTCCTTCAGCATACAAAGTATCGAAAGCCAGAGATGATTTTCCTGAGCCAGAAAGCCCTGTGATCACCACCAATTTATCACGAGGGATCACTACGTTGATGTTTTTCAGGTTATGGGTACGCGCCCCTCTGACTTCAATATTTCTCATTTTTTTGTTTATTAATCCATTGGCAAAACCACAGCCGAGTATTATGCCATAAAGATAAAATGATGTTCAGTTACTAAGCACTTTTATTTTTATGGCCTGGGTAGAGAATTGCTACTCAGTTTATTTAGGCCTAGACTGCTTTGAGAATTCTTGCTTTGAGCATACTATTAGCACTAAAATTAGCACTAAAGAAGAGGCGCGAATTTGCTTATAAAAAACATACTTAACATACTATTAGCGGCTATTTTTTTCTTTGCCGCCAACTTTTTCATTGATGCACAACCACAAGTGCAGCAAGGCATGGCTATTTTTGTTGCGGTGGCATGGTTATGGATAACTCAAGCGTTGCCTATTAGTACAACGGCGTTGTTAATTCCCGTGTTGGCGTTGGCAAGTGGCTTACTTCCCGCGACACAGGCTTTTGAAAACTTTGCCAACCCGATTATTTTTCTTTTTATGGGTGGTTTTGCCTTGGCAGCAAGTTTACAAAAGTATGGCTTAGATCAGTTGTTTGCTTTAAAAATGTTATCACTAGCGGGAGGTCGCCCTTTTATTGCAATTATATTACTGTTTTTAACCACAGCGATACTTTCTATGTGGATTAGTAACACCGCGACTATTGCCTTAATGTTACCTATTGCTTTGGGATTATTGTCAAAGCAAAGTGCAACTGAAAATCCTAACTTGTATATTTTTGTTTTATTAGGTTTAGCCTATTCAGGTAATTTGGGCGGTATGGCGACACTTATCGGTAGCCCACCAAATGCTATTGCGGCCTCAGCAGCAGGGTTAAGTTTTTCAGATTGGATGCGTTGGGGCATACCAATGTTTGCTATATTATTTCCGCTAATGATTTTTATTTTATACTTTCTCTTTAGGCCAACGTTTACCCGCTCTATCGCCTTTAAGCTCAATGTTATTGATTATCACTGGCGACGGAATTTAGTGATTATAATTTTCGCTTTTACGGCCTTGGGATGGGTATTTAGTTCGCCGTTATCGCATGCATTAGGTATAACAAAAGGGTTTGATGCCATGCTCGCTGTTTTAGCTATTGTTATGTTAACGGGCTCAAAATGCTTATCCATTGACGATTTTATTGAAAAAACCAATTGGGGAATTCTGCTTTTATTTGGCGGCGGTTTGACATTAAGTGCTTTGCTAAAGTCATCAGGTGCGAGTATGTGGCTAGCCAATCAAATTACCGCTAACTTACCTGTTAATCATACGTGGCTATTACTGTTGATTATTTGTCTATTTGTTGTTTTTCTAACAGAGCTAGTGAGTAATACGGCAAGTGCAGCATTACTGGTGCCGTTATTTATGTCAGTTGCCGTTGATTTAAATTTACCGCCCGTCGTTATTGTTGTTGTGATTGCATTAAGCGCTTCCTGTGCTTTCATGTTGCCTGTGGCAACGCCACCAAATGCCATTGTTTTCTCTTCGGGTTATGTGCCACAAAAACAGATGATGCGAGCGGGCTTGGCGCTTAACCTAATATTTTCTGTTGTAATTGCTAGTATTGCCACAATATTCATATAATCTATATTTTTATTAATATAGCCTAGATTTTGTGGTGTTTTTGTTGCTGAGAATTGCATGCTAAACTACACCAGTTTTTAATTTCCCCTCTATTTTTATTAGGTAAAAAGTTCATGAGCGTTTCAGGTTTAAATAGTATTGAGAAAAAAGCTGCATTTTCGCTTGCCAGTGTTTTTGGTGTGCGTATGTTAGGGCTGTTTATGATTTTGCCCGTGTTTGCTATTTATGGTGAACAATTAGCAGGTTATAGCCCATTATGGTTGGGGCTTGCTATCGGTGCTTATGGTTTAACACAAGCTTTGTTGCAAATTCCAATGGGCATTTTATCTGACAAATATGGCCGTAAACCTGTGATATTAGCAGGTTTGGTGGTGTTTTTAATTGGTAGTGTTGTTGCTGCACTTTCTACCACTATTTATGGCGTGGTGATAGGTCGCGCTATACAAGGCATGGGCGCTATTGCGAGTGCTATTTTAGCCTTGGCCGCTGATTTAAGCCGTGAAGAACAGCGCCCGAAAGTGATGGCAACCATCGGTATGTTTATTGGTTTGTCTTTCACTTTTGCTATGATTTTAGGGCCTATAGTCGCCGATGCTTTTGGCTTAAGTGGCTTGTTTTGGTTTACCGGTTTTTTAACCATTATTGCCATGTTTATGATCCAATTTATGGTGCCTTATTCGGTGAGTAAAGCACCTCGCGGTGATAGCGTTGCTTTGCCTGAGCAAATTTCTAAATTAATTAAACATCCGCAGTTGGCTCGTTTAAACGGGGGTGTATTTATTTTACATATGGCGCTAACTGCTTGTTTTGTTACCTTACCTAAGCAGTTTGTTGCCAGTGGATTAGCATTAGAAAATCATTGGCAAATATACTTGCCAACCTTGCTTGGCTCTTTCTTTTTGATGGTGCCTTTTATGATCATTGCCATAAAAAAACAACAAGAAAAGCCAATGTTTAGTGGTGCGGTTGCCTTGCTTAGTTTAGCGTTGTTTTTATTATGGCTGTTACCTTCTGGATTATGGAGTTTGGTATTCTCTGTAGTGTTATTTTTTACCGCCTTTAACTATCTAGAAGCGACCATGCCTTCCATTTTATCTCGGCTTGCGCCTGCTGGTGTTAAAGGCAGTGTGATGGGGATTTATTCTAGTAGCCAATTTTTAGGTGCTTTTGCTGGTGGTATCGTGGGTGGTTTTGTTGCGAGTCGTTTTGGTGAACAAAGCATCTTTTTAGTGATGGCGTTAGTGAGCTTAATTTGGTTAGTGCTTAGTTTTGGTATGCAAAAACTGAAAAAATCTAAAAGTTTTAGTTTTAGCACCAATATACACACGGAACAAAGAGCAGAAGAAGTGTCAGAATTATTGATTAACATGCCTGGTATTATTGAGGCAACACTGGTTCAGGATGAAGTAGGAACGAGTAACTCAGAAAAAAGTAATACCGTGGCCTATTTGAAAGTTGATGAAAAACTCGTTGATTTACTTGCGGTGAAAGCCTTGTTACAGTAATAAAAATAGTATAGTAGAAAAAATAGTTACACCCACTGTAGGGGGTAATTTATTGCCCTGTTGTCGGACTGAAGTCAACCTACAGAGAATACTTAAAATTTAACAGTGGGTGCTGAGTTATCTACATAGCCATAGGGCTCTGAAATAATGCGCTGTAGTACAAGTTTCTAATGCAACTAAACAAAATTTCTATTTAGTAGTGCAAACCAAAACCAAAGGGAAACAGCGGTTTAGTTGCATTTTTGTTTTTTTCTGAGGAGGGAATTTTAGGCCAAGAAAAAGATAGTTTCCCTTGAAAATTAAAGTCACCAAAAAGCATATCACAGACCCCTTGACCTTCTGAACCAGGTAACCAAGCAGCGATAAAAGCAGTTGATTTTTCTAGTTCAGCATTAATAATTAATGTTCTACCTGAGATCAAAATAACGACGACAGGTATGCCTTTATCACTAATTTCTTTAATCTGCAGATAATCTTCAGGATGTAATTTTTTTAATTCTAGTGAGTCGCCATAGGGATCTGAAATATTTATTTGGCCGTTTATTTGTGATCCGGCTTCTATGATGAGGTTGTCACCATTCCTAATATCACCAAACCCTTCTGCATAAGGGTACTCACCCACAACGACTATGGCTATGTCATGATCTTTGGCTGATATTACTGAAACGTCATTATCGCGCTTTAATATTGCATTGGGCGCAACTGCTGTTATACCTTGCCAAATAGAGGTTGCTCCTTGAAATTCATCGTTTCCTGATACACCTTGCCAATCAATGGTAAAGCCACCACATTGATGACCAACATTATTGGCATTTTTTCCAGTAACCAAAATGCGTGCATCCTTTTTTAAAGGAAGTGTATTTTGTTGGTTTTTTAACAGAACAAGTGATTTCCTTACCGCTTCTCGCGCAACACTTCTATGTTCAGTTGAGCCAAAACTATAATGATTTGCCCAAGTTCGCTCACTTGGAGTGGGAGCTTCAAACAATCCACTGGCTAATTTAACTGACAGTATTCGACTGACGGCATCATCTATTCTTGAAATAGGCACGGTGCCTAATTCTACATGGTTGAGCAGATGCTGAATAAATTGCTTCCAGTTATCTGGTAGCATAAACATATCTATACCTGCATTTACCCCTTGCGCCACCGATAGATAAAAATCATCACCCAGATAATCAATGCCATTCATGTCAGAAAGAATGAAGCCAGAAAAGTTTAATTGTTTTTTTAGTACGTCAGTTAGCAGATACTTATTGCCATGACATTTATTACCATTCCAACTATTAAATGACGCCATAACTGTCATTGCACCAGATTTTAATGCGCTTATATAAGGGCTAATATGAGTTTTATTGAGTTCTTCCCAAGAAATACTGGCATCACCTTGGTCAATGCCATGAGAAGTTGCGCCATCGCCTACCCAATGTTTAACACAGGCTATTACGCCTTCACCATGGAGTTCTCCTTGCAATCCGTTGATGATATTACCGGCATATTTATTGACTAACTCAGGAGCCTGAGAATAGCTTTCATAGAAACGGCCCCATTGGTTATTTTGTGCCACAGCAAGGTTAGGTGCAAAAACCCAATCGACTCCTGTGGCGAGAACTTCTTTTCGTGTTATTTCTGCTATACGTTTTATTAAATTTTCATCATCAGTTGCGCCTAAACCTATATTGTGAGGGAAAATTGTTGCCCCTTTAAGGTTATTGTGGCCATGTATTGCATCAACGCCATAAAGTAGTGGAATGGCTAAATGATTATCATCTTTAAGCATTGATGCTTGCCAATAGCTATCCGTTGTTTTAAGCCAATTTTCAAGGTCATTATTCTCTGGCAGTGAACCAGCCCCACTCATGACCGAACCCAAATGATAATTCTTTACATCGTCGGGGCTACAACTTAACCGTTCAGCTTGGATCATTTGCCCTATTTTTTGCGCTAATGTCATTTGCGACATTAGCGCATTAACTTTATTTTTTACTAATGGCTGACTAAGTAGCGGCTGCATGTTTTACCTAAATCCTGTGTCATATGAAGCGGTTGATAAATATTTGCTGGCATTAATTTAACTTAACTTAACTTCCCTCAAATAAAATAACATATTTTTGTAGATTATTACGACTGTGAATGGATACAACTAAAATACGGCAGGGTGGACTTGTTTTGAGATGATCTGGATTTTTTTAATTATTCTTAAGGAAATACGTTTTTAAAGAAAGTGTATATCAGGCAAAAGTTGGCTGTGACCATTTCGTCGATATATATTGACCTACTCACCGTTTTTTTATTGTTTAAGATTTATAGATAGATACTGTCAGTTATACCTATGTAAATGAGTGTCCTTTACTTACTTTTATTCATTATAGTTTTATTGCTTATAGACATTTCATTTAATAATCACTTTCGACGGGAACAGGCTTTATGAGTACGCAAGAAAACTATGAAACAGCGACTGAAGATAAAATTTCCACAATACAAAAAATTATCTATGGCTTTGGCGCATTCGTAAATAACTTACTGGGTGCGGCGATTGGCACCATGACCATTGTGCTTAACTTGGGGCTAGGTATGAATCCTGCCCTAGTCGGTTTGTTAGGCGCTTTACCTCGTTTGGTCGATGCCTTTACTGACCCACTAATGGGTTATATTTCCGACCATACTAAATCAAAGTGGGGTAGACGTCGGCCCTATATATTCTGGGGTGCTATTGTGGCGGGCATTACTTTTGCTTTGTTATGGCAATTACCCAGAGACCAGAGTGAAGAATTCTACTTTTGGTTCTTTTTGATTGGTTCGGTTATTTTTTATCTGGCTTACACTATTTTTGCTACGCCTTGGGTTGCATTAGGTTATGAGTTAACGCCAGATTATCACGAACGTACCCGTATTATGGCGGTTCAGAACTTTATGGGGCAATTTGCGTGGTTATTTGCACCTTGGTTCTTGTTGTTTATGCAAAATGAATCACTCTTTAGCGATATGATTGAAGGTGCTAGTTGGTTGGCTGTCATCATTGGACTCTTTACAATTTTTGTGGGTATTTTACCGGCAATCTTTCTTACTGAACGCTTTACCCCAATACCAACCTCGAAAAGTGTTGTTGATCCCACAGTAAAAGCTACAGAGCGAAAAACATTGTTTGGTGCCGTTTCTGATTTTTTTAAAGGGTTTTTAATTACCATTAAATTTAAGCCGTTTCTTAGCTTATGTGGTGCAACCTTTTTAGTATTCAACGGCTTTATGATGGTTTCGGCGTTTCAAAGTTACGTTATTATTTATTACGTATTTGGTGGTGATCAATCGTTAGGTGCTGAGTATGTTGGCTGGGCAGGCACCGTGTCATTTATCTCGACCTCTTGTGCTATTTTTATTGTCACTAAATTATCGAGCATGCTTGGTAAACGAAAAGCATTTTTCATCACTATCGCTATTTCTATTTTCGGTTATGCACTGAAATGGGTTTGTTTTACACCAGATAATCCGATATTAGTGATTATTCCACCGATGTTTTTCTCCTTTGGTTTGGGTGGATTATTCACGTTGATGGGTTCAATGGTTGCAGATGTATGTGATCTTGATGAATTGGAAACAGGTGAACGCCGTGAAGGTATGTTTGGCTCAATTTATTGGTGGGTAGTTAAATTAGGGTTGGCCGCAGCAATGGCCGCTGGCGGATTCTTGCTTCATGCTACTGGCTTTGACGTTGCGCTTGGTGGAGCTCAAGCTGCGGATACTCTATTTTACATGCGTTTAGCCGATGTACTTGTACCTGTGCTTTGTTCAGTGCTTGCCATTTGGATGGTTTCTACTTACCCCATTACTGAAGAAATGGCTCATGAAGTTCGCAAAAAACTTGAGGAGCGACGTGGAAAAATGGCTGTTGATGACGATAGTGCTTCAGGGGAAAATGCTGAAGTGGCTACTTCGTCGTAAAGGCTAGAGTTGTTTGTATTTTGTAAAACACTAAACATGATCACCGTAATAGCTCTAACGGCAGTGTTAGAGCTTGTTGGTTGCAATGATACAAATATCGATACCTATTTTAAATCGATAGATACCACACCAAACTTCACCAAAGCAACCATGGAAGTTGATTATTTAGCCCATTGCACCTCAACAAATCAAAATAATGCCAATCGCTGTAATGAAAACACACCAACTGTGTATGCTGATGATGATAATGACGGCATAGCGAATGACATTGATAATTGTCCGAATACACTACTAGGTGAAAGCGTCGATGAATATGGCTGTGCTTTAGATGCCGAAAATATTGCTCCGGTAGTTTCTTTGTCAATGACACAAAATAATGTGCTTGTTTCCTCGATTGATATTGCTGATGGCATAGTTGAAATTATTGCCAATGGCACTGATGAAAATACCGACGATATACTCTCTTATACTTGGATCATGGCTGGTGCTATTCCATCGGCTACTATCGACGGTGCTAGCGTTATTTTTGACCCTTCTTCTATGGTAGTGGGCAGTTCTCATCAAATTGAGTTGACCGTGAATGACAACGGTAATCCAGTACTTTCAGTGAGTAGTAGTATTCAATTTAGTGTGAAGGAAAGTCAGGCTACGCCAACTGTTGAAGATAAAGATAGCTCAAAAAATAGTGGTGGTTTATTTAGTTACCTAATACTTTTATTATTAACCGTTATCAGCGCTAGAAACGTTACTAGCGTGCGTGATGATATAAAGTAATATGTAAATAAGTGGATTATAGTCGATGTTTGAATGAATATTGTTTGGTCAAACTTCGCCAAATAAAAAAGGGTTTACAATAAATATTGTAAACCCTTTTTGTCTTATCGAAAGTTTGAAATTAATCTACGCTAAGTAAAATTTACTTAATTTAACATAATTCTACTGAATACTACCAAACGTAATATTATCAAAATAGTTCACTGTATCTGAAGCTCTAGCGTCAAAGTCAGGGAACACTATCACTGAAGTAATGCCAATGGTTTCAGCTAAACCAATACGGCTAGAGAAGTCAAAAGTAAGCTCTTCCCATTCATTAATTTTAGTATTAACCACTTTTATTTCGGGTTGTGCCGCCGCACCCACTGAGAACTTCAAAGCAACGTCACTGATAACAGACTTATAAACCATGATTTTAACAATGCTATTAGTTGCATCCATAGTAAATACTGGCGTAGCTCCAGCCGTTTCTGTACCAGCCCAAGGTTGTCCGGTTTGTCTAGCGGTAAACTTAGCGACAATTGCCGAGTCATTAACTGCAGATGGTGCTGGATTAGCAACAAACTCTAATGCAGGATTATCATCATTTTCAAAAACTGCCCAAGCAAAATCACTACCTAAACCAGCGGCTTCAAAATCATACGGTGTGCCTACGGCAACAAAACTCCCTTCAGCAACGGCTTCAGAAGCAGGTGTAGTAATATCATCATAATAGAAAGTCCAATCTGCAGCATTTGCTTCAGCATCGCCCATTGTGCCTAGATCAAAAATTACGGTTATATCATTTAATACCGCAGCTGTAAGTGCAAAGTCAAAGGTAAGTTCTTCCCATCCAGTGCCACCATGGTTTACTGAAAGTTCAGCGCCCATACCTTCTAATTTTAATAAAACAGCCACTGCTCGGTCAGAATAAACCTTCATGGTAAAAGTATTATTACCTGCAGCAACATTCAAACCACTTGCTAGTGTTAATGTACTACCACCCCAATGTTGACCTGCAAATTTCTGCATTTGTACCACTTGGCTACTGGTATTTATTCCTGTTATTTGTGGGTTAGCCATAACAGTTGACACGCCGCCATCAAAATTGTTAAAAACATAAGTTTCAGGTGCATTTTCAAATACGATCACATTGCTAGTAACGACAGTGTCAGCAACCGTAATGGTATATGTTTGCATGGTATCATCACTGCCATCATTCACTGTTAGGGTAATTTCAGTAGCAGCTACATCGCCCGAAGCTGGCGTACCAGACAATATACCTGTAGTCTCATCAAACGTTAACCAAGAAAGTGCCCCTGGAATGGTCGCAGACATAGTGAGTGTGTCGTTGTCAGTATCAGTCGCAACTAGAGTATAAGAGTATGCCTCACCAACAGTAGCATCTGTAATGCCTGAACTCGTGATTACCGCCGCATTATTAGCTGGAACTGGAACCGTTACAGTAACCGTAAATGATTGCGTAATTTCATCAGTTCCATCACTTACCGTTAAGGTAATCGCAGTATCACCAGCATCACTATCTGCGGGTGTACCTGATAAGCTTCCGGTTGTACTATCAAAAGTTAGCCAAACGGGTAAATTCGCTGCTGACATTGTTAAAGTGTCACCATCGGCATCGGCAGCAACTAACGCGTAGCTATAGGCCGTGCCTGATTCAACTGTAGTAACAGCTGTGCTACTAATAGTCGGTGCTGAATTGGCAGTCTCAATAACTTTATCATCGCTTGAACTTCCTCCACATGCAGACAAAGCTAAGCCTAAACTTAGTACGATCATATTTTTGTTGAATCTTATTTTGTTGTTTAGCTTTTTCATTTAAATCCCCTATAAACTGTTCAATTATCATTAATTTATTTGAAGCGCTTTCAACAACCCATAAATAATAAAACCAAAGTTAAGGTGAATATTTTGGTTGTTTAAATGGTGCAGCACTTCTTAGGTGAAGATACTTACTGGCCTAATTAAACGCTCAAGCGTGTTCTTCATATTCTATTTTTTATCGTGTGTTTCTAGCTACTTTTAACTGAAACTAGCCGTAGTAAGGCTAAAAACAAAATACATTAATAAGTGGTTCAAACAACAAGGAAGCGGTGAGTCGTCCTTAATTTTATGGTCAAGTGAACTTTTATTTAATTTCACTCCAAAGTTGATGCATAATTTATCAAATTGAACTAAAACTAAACAAATAGCCTTTGGGGATTGCTCAGGATTAATGCTTTATTTTTCAGTGGATTGACTAAGGTTTTTTGTGCTTTATATGTGTAATTGTTTGTTTTTATAGGCTTTTATTAGAAAATTAATAAAGAAGGTTTTGAGGTTGGCCGTAATAAAGTTATTCGTATGATGAATAAGCTTGGTTTGGTGGTGAAGCAATGCATTAATACAAAACTCAGGTAAAGGCATTATGAAATAAAGACACAAAATTCATCAAAAAAAGTCGGTTCACCCTGTTTTGTCCATTTCAACTTTTTAATATCCCGCCTGACCGTATTTCAATGCAAATTAGTAAATCATTATGTTAAAAGATATTCAGTTAATAACATTATTTTATTTACGTACGCTTGTATTTATATTCACGTTGATTGTTTCTTTTAAAAGCAACGAACATACATCATAAGAATGATTATAAATATTTGATTTGGATATCTCTAGGGGAGAAGACATGAAAACTAAAAGCAGTGTTAAATTTAAAACACGAGGCTTGGCAGCAATAATAGGGCTAACGGTAACGTTAGGACTTGTTGGTTGTGGTGGCGGTGCAGGAACCGAAACTAAACCAGATATTATTGATCCGCAACAGCCAGTTTCTGATTGGAAAATGGTCTGGAGCGACGAGTTTGATGGCAGCACAATAAACAGTCAAAACTGGACTCATGAAGTTGACTGTGACGGTGGTGGCAACCAAGAAAAACAATGTTACACCGAGAGCGCTGAAAACTCTTATGTACAAGACGGTATATTAAGTATTGTCGCTTTACCAGCCGAAGACGGCGCTGCGTTACCTTACACATCAGCACGCATGATGACTCGCTATAAAGCTGATTTTAAATACGGTCGTATAGAAATGCGAGCGAAAGCGCCTTCAGGACAAGGTAGTTGGCCTGCATTCTGGATGATGCCAACGGATGAAGAATATGGCGAATGGCCACGTTCTGGTGAAATCGATATTTTTGAATCGGTTAACCTAGGTGTGGCTAGAGAAGATGGTACACCAGAAACCTATGTTTACGGTACGCTTCATTATGGCAAAAGCTGGC
The DNA here is from genome assembly GCA_963974965.1 of uncultured Colwellia sp. Classification (GTDB taxonomy): domain Bacteria; phylum Pseudomonadota; class Gammaproteobacteria; order Enterobacterales; family Alteromonadaceae; genus Colwellia. The sequence continues at coordinate 143,508 of CAXBEX010000001.1, forward strand.
CTGACAATGTTCAATCTGGAAAATCATACAAACAAGAAAGTGGCGCTAACCCCGCTGATGATTTTCACACCTACGCGGTAGAGTGGCAAGAAGGTGAAATTCGTTGGTATATGGATAACTACTTATATGCAACACAACGTCAATCAGCCGTTCGCTACAACAGTAAAGACCAAGCAGTTGGTCTAGCTCATAGAGGTTGGTTCACAGAATACTATGACCAACTTACCGGTGAGCTTACAACACATTGGGACAGTGCTCCTTTTGACAAAGATTTTTATTTAGTGCTTAACTTCGCTGTTGGTGGTGATTGGCCTGAAAACGTTAACGATTTGGGTGTTGATGCCACAGCGTTTAATGCGACAAACAAGTTTGACGTTGATTACGTTAGAGTTTACCAGTGTATGTCTGATCCTGAAACAGGAAAAGGTTGTGATACGGTAAGAGCTGGCTACGATAGCTTAGAAGATGGTCTTGTTGAAGGTAAAGCGCCAGTTCCAGTGCCTCCTAGTGATGGTGTTGCTAAAAACTTAGCTATTTTTGACGGTACGTTAAATGCTAGCTGGACTGCATGGGATTGTTGTGGAGGTACAACACCTGCAATTATTGCAGATGCAGATAAAGGTGATGTAGTTCAATTTAATATCAATGACAATAATGGCACGGTGTTAGGTTTTTCAACCAGAGGTGGTCACTTCCCAGATGGTTTTACTGGTGATTCATCCCCATTTGATGCATCTCCTTTAGTAGACCTTAACGGTACATTATCGTTTGATATGAAAGTCGTTACTGTTCCTCCTGCTGCTAGTGCATGGATACTTAAAGTAGAGGCTGGCGACGGTGGACCTAACACGGGTGATGTCAATTTATCTTCTAGCTTAGAAGGCGTTGAACCTGTTGCTGGTGAATGGCAAACTTTTACATTCCCACTATCAGTTTTACAAGATGCAGGTTTAGATCTAAGTGCGATTGATGTTGTGATGATATTCCCTGCATGGGGTACGGGTGAAGGTGCTGAGTATTTAGTTAGTAATATTTCTATCGCTGGTGATGTTGGCGGTGCTCCTGAACTAGTTGTATTCACAGATGATGAAAACTCAAGTTGGCCAATGTGGGATTGTTGTGGTGGTTCTACGCCAACTGTTGAACTAGACGATGATGCACATGGTAACGTAGCTGAATTTTCAATTGGTGCAGATCCTACAGTCATGGGCTTTATCTCTCGTGACGGTAACACAGATACTCCATCTCCATTTGATGCCTCTGCGATTCTTTCAAATGGTGTAATTCAATTTGAGATGAAAGTAACGGCAATGCCTGGTGATGCTGCTTGGTTGTTTAAAGTTGAAGCAGATAATGCTGCAAGCTTTGCTGAACTTCCTTTAACTGACAGTGTTGAAGGTGTAGCACCTGCTCTAGATCAATGGCAAACATACACATTTAACTTATCTGATTTAGCGAATGCTGGCTTAGATGTAAGTGCGATTGATGTTTTAATGATTTTCCCTGCATGGGGTGCTGGTGACGGTGCAATCTATCGTGTAGATAACGTGAAAATTTATGATCCAACAGCAACCTCAGTAGATAATGATGTTTTATTTGCAGATGCACCAGCTACAGGATGGACATTGTGGGATTGTTGCGGTGGTTCAACGCCAACGCTTGAAAATGATGGTACTGATCATGGTATGACTGCTGAGTATGTTATTGGTTCAACGGCGACTGTTGTGGGACTATTTGCTGAAGATGGCGTGTTTGTTGATGCCTCAGGAATTTTAGCAAACGGTGTTGTTAAATTTGACCTTAAAGTTATTACGCCGCCAAACGACTCATCAGCTGCTTGGTTGTTTAAAATTGAGTCAGATGGTGCAAGTACTTTTGCCGAGCTTCCTTTAACTGGAAGTACTGAAGGGCAAGCGCCAACGTTGGGTGAATGGCAAACATATACCTTCCCACTGCAAACATTATTTGATGCTGGCTTAGATATTAGTCAGATAGATGTATTAATGATTTTCCCTGCTTGGGGAACGGGGGAAGGAGCTGTTTATCGCCTTGACAATGTAATGATAACAGCACCATAACCACGTTATTAAGAAAGGTTGAGCGGCTTTAAGTAGCCGCCGTCATTAAAACTATTTTAAGAAAGTAGGATACACATGAAACATTCAATTTTTAATAAAAAACGCTTAGCCGTTTGTATATCTGCCATCCTAGCGACGGGATTAAGCAGTCAGCTTTATGCAGCAGAAACTGAAAAAACAGCAAAAATAGAAAAAGAAGAACCAGCAATAGAAGTTATTGAAGTAACGGGTATTATGAGTAGTTTATCGCGTTCAATGTCTGTTAAAAGAAATTCTTCAGGTGTTGTCGATGTTATATCAGCAGAAGATATGGGTAAATTTCCTGACACCAATTTAGCTGAATCACTACAGCGTATAACGGGGGTTTCTGTTAGCCGCTCAAATGGCGAAGGTAGCCAAATTACCGTGCGTGGTTTCGGTCCTGATTTTAACTTGATCACCTTAAACGGCCGTCAAATGCCAGGCACAGGTAATTCTCGTTCATACAGTTTAGAAAACTTATCTTCTGATGGTGTTAGTGCACTTGAAGTTCATAAAACAGCGCGTGCAGAAAACCCCAGTGGTGGCTTAGGTGCAACTGTTAATATTGTTACCTTGAAGCCATTTGCCAGCCCTGGTCAGAAATTTGTGATCTCAGGAAAAGGCATTTACGACACGTCTAATGTAGAGGGGAGTAATGTAACACCTGAGTTCTCTGGCTTATATAGCAATACCTACGCTGATGAGACATTGGGTTTTGCGTTCTCGTTCTCTCATCAAGAACGTGATTTCCAACAACAATCTGCAAATATTCAAGGTTGGCAGTATCAGCCGAACGCTCAACTTCCTTCTTTAGATGCTGATAAGGTTATTGATAATCGTGATGCAAATGCAGCAGCTGGTGCATTCTTTCCTCGCGATATGAACTATGGTATTGCTAATGTTGAACGTGAAAGAACCAATGCTAATGTGACCTTTCAATACGCTCCAATTGAAAGTGTGATACTGACACTCGATTACACCATGGGACAATCTATTGAAGGTAGTAATTCTATTGGATGGGGTCAATGGCACGATTATGGTGGCAGCATTAATGCCTACGAATTAGATGAAAACGGCACAGTTATGTTTGCTGATCTGGCAGGTAACGATGGCTCTTATACTGCCAGTCGTGATACAACGGAAACGAATGAAAGTTCATTAGGTTTTAATGTTGAATGGGAAGCGACTGATAACTTGATTTTATCATTTGATTACCACAACTCAGAAAACAAAGCTGATAACGGTAAAGATAAAGGCATGAATGGAGCTGGATCATTAGTATTTGGCTCAAATCAGCTTGTTAATAAATATTATGATTTTAGAACAGGTGATATTCCACAAAGTACAATCTTTTGGAATAATGGTTCAACAACACTTGCGCCAAGTGAAATGGATTCACATTTTAGTCAATTTATTCACAGCCCAGGTAAATCTGAAGTTGACCAACTACAAATTGATGGTTCATGGGAAAACCCTGATGACTCTCCATTAACAGTAGTGAAATTTGGTATTGCCCGCACTGAGCAAACAATAGGGGGCTCAAGCGCTTGGAGTGGTCTAATTGGTGGTTTCTTGTTTAACCCAAATTATTCAGCTGCTTTCCCTGACGGTATGTTCCAGTACAATACCACTGATGGATTTTTGGATGAATTTTCAAATGGTGATAATCCTATTGGCGCTGGTTATTATTACAGTTTTGATTTTGATGAAGCTGTTGCTCGCTCAACAAGTTTCTTAAACAGAGACACGTTAGGCGATGATTATTTTAGTACAGACCCTTACCGTGAAGGTAGTGTGAAATCACAGGGCTCAGTAGAAGAAAAGACCAACAGTGTTTATGTTTCTTCTCTATTTGAATTTGAACTTGCTGATTTCCCTGTACAAGTAAACCTTGGCTTACGTTATGAAGAAACTGAAGTAGGCAGTAATGTTTTACAAAATTTGCCAACAGATGTTTTTTGGATAGAGGCTACAGAGTGGCTTACTCAATATAACCCAGGAGAGAGTACGAGTTATGTAGAAGCAGGGGATTATAATGTTCTTCTGCCGATGGTCGATATTAGAGTTGATTTATCCGAAGAGCTGGTCGCTCGTGCATCTTGGGGAAAAACTGTTTCTCGTGCACCTTTAGGTAACTTAGCGGGTGGTTTATCCTTAAGTCCAAGCCCAGGCTTAGATGGACGTAGTGGTGGACAAGGTGATACTGATTTAGACCCATATGAGGCTACAAATCTTGATTTTTCTTTAGAATATTACTATGCAGAAGGCAGTTATGCTTCAGTCGGTTACTTTAGAAAAGATGTAAAAAACTTCATTAGTACTCGCCGAGTTGATCGTCAATATGATGGAATACGCGATATAGCTGCAGGACCTCGTTATGCGCAAGCGGTAGCAGATCTTGCTGCAGCAGGGCTTCCTTCAACAGGTGAAGATATTCGTTTGCAAATGATTGCCAATGGCGCGGTCTTAAATGAGCAAGGTTATCTTGCTCCTAACTCTGATGATCCACTAATGAACTGGAGTATTGTTGAGCCATTCAACACATCTGAAATCAAAACGGTTGACGGTATTGAAGTAGCTATTCAGCACTTTATTGGTGACACCGGTTTTGGATTTGGCGCAAATGCTACTTTTGTTGACGGTGATGTTGAATTTGATGTTGATGACATCACTAAAGTTGAAAGTATAGCCGACTTAGCTGATCAAACACCATTAACAGGATTAGGTGATTCAGCAAACTTTCAAGTGTTTTATGAAAAAGATGGCTTGTCAGTGAAAGTAACTTACGCATGGCGAGACGCTTATCTCATTGGTGTAGGTCAAGATCAAGGCTCTAATGATGCTCCACCACAGTTTGCTAAAGAGTACGGTCAAGTCGATATGAGTGTAAACTATGACATAGACGAAAACTTCACAGTATTCTTCGAAGGTTTAAACTTGAATAACGAAACAGAACAAGGCTATGGACGTTATGAAGAGCAATTTCTATTTGCTCGTCAATACGGCACAAGATACACCTTGGGTATGCGTTATAGCTTTAAATAAATCAGTACTTTAGGTAGTATAAATTAACAGGCCTATATTGTTTTTTGCAATATGGGCCTATTTTTTTATAAGGTTTATCTCCATGAATAACGAATAAACACCGGTGATTCTATGCGTAACCTATTTATATTATTCAATTGAAATCATACAAAGAATAAAAAGTGAGATCTTATGTTAACAATTCGCGAAAAAATAGCTTATGGCTTAGGTGATACCGCCAGTAATATTATTTTCCAAACGGTGATGATGTTCCTGTTAATTTTCTATACCGATATTGTTGGTATTTCGCCTGCGGTTGTTGGCACCATGTTTTTAGTGGTACGTTTATTTGATGCGATAACCGATCCTCTCATGGGCGCACTTGCCGATCGCACTAAAACACGATTTGGTCAATTTAGGCCTTACTTACTATGGCTAGCGGTGCCTTTTGCTATTATCTCCATCATGGCATTTACCACTCCTGATTTATCGGGTAACGGTAAAGTGATTTACGCCTTTGTTACCTATACCTTGCTTATGCTGGCTTATACTGCCATCAATATTCCTTATTCAGCGTTAGGTGGTGTGTTAACTGCTCAGCCCTCTGAACGTGTATCGGTTCAAACCTATCGTTTTGTTTTAGGTATGTTAGGCGGTTTAATTGTTGCCTCGGGTACTCTGCCTTTAGTGGAGTATTTTGGTAATGGCGACAAAGCCAAGGGATATCAGTTAACCATGGCCGCGATGAGCCTTTTAGGTGTGGTGATGTTTTTGTTATGCTTTAGCGGCACAAAAGAGCGAGTATCACCACCTAAAGAACAAAAATCATCGTTTTTTGAAGATTTAAGATCACTTTGGCAAAATGATCAGTGGAGAATATTGTGCCTTGCAGGCTTATTTTTACTAACAGGGCAAGTATTAAGAGCAACATTAGCCATATACTACGTGAAATATGTACTTGGTCTTGAACAACAAATCACTTTATTCATCACCCTTGGCATGATTGGTAGTGTTTTGGGCGCGGCATGTGCCCAATTTCTCGCTAAAAAAGTGTGTAAAATTAAGGCCTATATTAGTTTGCAACTTATTGCGGCATTCATCTGTGTTATCAGCTACTTTATTCCTAAAGAACAAGTGGTAACAGCTTTTGCCTTATTTTTTCTTTGGAGCTTCTTTTTACAAATGGCAACACCATTATTGTGGGCAAAGATGGCAGACACTATTGATTACGGTCACTGGAAAACAGGCATACGCATTACCGGGATGATTTATTCTGCCGTGGTATTTTTTATCAAGCTGGGTGTCGCTTTTGGTGGTGCGTTCGCCGGTTGGTTACTGGCGTACTATGGCTATCAGGCAGACGTTGAGCAAACTGAAACAGCTAAAGAAGGTATTTTGTTGTCATTTACTGTCTACCCTGCTTTGGGCTCAATATTGGTTGCTTGGGTTATGCGCTGGTATGTTCTTGATAAGAAAAAAGTAGAACAAATTCATACTGAACTCAATACTAAGGGCGTTTAATACCGCTAGTAGAAAGCATACCAAGTGAATTATTACACTGGGTATGCTTAAATTGAAACGAGTCATTACACTTGTTATTCTTATTTTAACCTTCGCTTAATCTTGTTTAATTTACTTAGGCCGCATCACCTGTTTTGGTGTTCGGTCAACATTAAATAATCCCCAGTGTTTTTCAGCGCCATCAAGATTGGTTGGGTTTCCTTTCCATGGTTCATCAAATGCCTCGAAAAAGAAAAAGGTTGTGTTGGTCGCTTTTGCCCATTTTTTGATGTCATTGAAATAACTTTTCTGATTAGCTTCGCTGGCTTGCTGAGCAAACTCTTTTGCCGTGGTTGCCCAGCCGCCTTCTAAAATAGCTATCGGTTTGTTTGGTAAAGCTTGGTGAACATTATCGATATTCTCCATTGTGTAGACGAGGGCTTGTTCTATTGTTTTTCCTTCCCAAGCAGGGTAGGTGTGCACGCCGATAAAATCGACTTCCGCAGCCAGTGGTGTGCCATCACGAATCCACCACTCGTAATTATCAGCAACGGTGACGGGCTGACTAATACGTTGTTTCACTTGGCGAACATAATTAATGATACTGTTTAGCGTCACCATATGGTCGTTCCAATCAACCAAAGCTTCGTTACCTACGTTGACGGCAATCACTGTGTTTGAATAATCATTTGCTAACTTAATGCCGCGTTGAATTTCGCTCATGTTGCTTAATTTATTAGCAGAAAGTACCGACTCAGGAATAGGAAGATCTAACCAAGGACAACCTTCGTGGTTGCTTACCTCAGCTTCTAACCAAATACCGAGTAATACCTTAATAGGCAGTTTATGCTGTTTGATTATTTTTAATGTCGTCGCCGAGTTTTCACCTGAGTCATACAGGCGGATCAAGTCTAAATCATGGCTTAGTAAAATGTTCAAGTCTTCCACAATTTGAGCTTCAGTAGGATTTACCGCACCATCACCACGATCTGGGTGTTGTCCTGCTCGAAATCCAGAATAGGCAACGGCGATAGTTTCGCCTTGAAGAAGGCTATCAGCAGGTTGTTTAAAAGTGTTCTTTGCTTGCACAGATGATATTAACAGTAGCGCCATGATCAGCATTGTACGGTGTAAAAACATCCGATATACCGTGCGGTTGTTGCTTGTGGTGATGGATTGGTATTTTTGGTTAATAGATTTGTCGGATATGTTCATATAAAGCTCTTATTTTCAGTTATCAATAGAAAATAAATGACATGTACTATGAGTAAACACAAGTGAAAAAAGCTCAGCTGGGCGAGATAAGAGGTGAAGCGTGTTTTTTAAGTAACTACTCCATTTCTATCTAAAAATAGAGTAGTTTGTCTTTTATGAATATCTGAAGACAATGTGAATGAGTTTCCTTCTCATGACATTAAAGTGTCGTTTCTATCGCAAGCCTAGTCCATTTTGTCTTGTTTTGATTGCGATACCCTACAATTTCCCTATTGTAGCTTTTAATATTGCTAATAAATAACTGCAAGTAAATGAGTTGCCGTTATTAGTTCGGAACATCCATAACATGAAAAAAAAATATAGTAACAACACATTACTGTTGGTGTTAGTTTTGGTATTAATATTGATACCTGTAATGTTTATGGATCGTGAGTCAACAAACGTTGAAGACAATAATCAGGTTCATGATTCAAACTTACTCTCAGCTGATGAAAACGTTAAAAATAAAGCGGATAAACAAAGTGGTTACCTCCCTAGTCATAACGGCGTTGTTTGGGCTGTTAATGTTGGCGGTAAAGAATACGTTGGTGTTGATGGTATAACCTATCAGGCAGATTCATCGTCATTTGTTAGTGAGATTGGAAACATTGAAAAAATCAAAGGGTCACAAGATGATTTTATCTACCAGTCTTATCGAACCGGTGATTTAACGATTAAGCGACGAATAGAAAATGGCTTTTACGATATCATTTTTAAATTTGCAGAGCCTGATGATATTGCAATTGGATCTCGTGTTTTTGATGTTTATGCTCAAAATCAACTAGTCATTGATGATTTAGATGTAAAGCTTGCTCGAGATGGTAAGCATAAGTCAGCCCTAGTTCGAGCTGTTAACAATGTTGAAGTAACGAATGGTCAGCTAGACATCAGTTTTCAAGCTACCCAAGCGAGTAACGGCAAACCAATTCTTAATGCCTTGATTTTACGCAATAAAAATACGAATGCTAATCAATGGGAATTGGTATGGAGTGATGAGTTTAACTATCAGGGCAAGCCAGATCCAAGTAAGTGGAGTTATGATGTTTGGCCAGCTCGAAAGGTTAATAGTGAAGATCAAACCTATACCGATAGCCTTAAAAACGTTTATGTTAAGGATGGCAATCTGGTTATTACTGCAGATAAAGAAACTTACGGTAATGCAGAGTATACCTCGGGCAGAATTCATTCTCAGGGGAAAGGCGACTTTTTATACGGGCGGGTTGACGTTCGAGCCAAGCTGCCTGCCGGACAAGGAACTTGGTCAGCTATTTGGATGTTACCTAGCGACCCTTTTAAGTATTCAACAACGTGTCAAGAAAATGAAGATTGGCAAGGCAGTTCAACGTGTGACGCTTGGCCAAATTCAGGTGAAATAGACATCATGGAACATGTTGGTTTTGACATGCAAACCATTCATGGCACCGTACATAACAAAGCTTATTATTGGGAAAATTGGGAGCAACGAAAAGCAAGTATCGAAGGTGAAAATGTTGATCAAGCCTTTCATCTTTATTCTATTGAGTGGACACCTGAAAATATCACCGTGTTCTTTGATAATACGCCCTATTTCTTTTATGCCAATGAGTCTAGCAACGAGTCTACCAGTTGGCGTGCTTGGCCATATGATCATCCCTACCACATCATTTTAAATCTTGCGATTGGTGGTGCATGGGGGACAGCAGGTGGACCAATCGACGATAGTATTTTTCCGGTATCAATGAAAATTGACTACGTCAGAATATTTAAACCCTTAGCACCGTGATCTTTAACACCGTGATCCTTAGCACAGTAAATTTCGATAAAGATGAATAAAAAAAGTTCACTTTATCAATTTATTAAATTATTTAGAACAGTAAAAGTACCTTAAGTTTAGGTAGGAATTAAAATGAAAATTTGTAATACAAACAACAGTCAAGTAACTGGTGAATTTGTCACTATGGGCAATGAAAGATTTTATGCCATTAATAATGTTAATAAGATGGCGCCCTTTTTTGTCAGCGTTATTTCAAACAGTGACCATTGGTTATTTGTTTCATCTACTGGCGGTCTGACGGCTGGCAGAGAATCTCCTGAAACTGCCTTGTTTCCCTATATTACTGTAGATAAAATTCACGAAAGTGATTTGCACACGGGTTGTAAAACCCTTTTACGCGTCAATAATAAGAGTGGAAAATTTGACTGGGAACCTTTCAATCGTGAACATGAACTTCGTTTTAATATCACCAGAAACTTATACAAGAATGTTTTAGGAAATAAGTTGTGTTTTGAAGAAATTAATAATGATTTGCAATTAGCCTTTCGATATACCTGGGCGACCAGTGATGGTTATGGTTTTGTTCGTCAATGCGAATTAGAAAACCTATCTGATAAAAAATCTGATAAGCCATTAGCTATTGAACTTATCGATGGCTTTCAAAATATTTTACCCGCGGGCACACCTCGCTTTACTCAAACAAATTCAAGTAACTTAGTTGATGCGTATAAATGGACTGAGTTAGATGATAGCTCAGGCCTTGCCTTTTTTACCTTATTTTCGGGCATTACTGATAGAGCAGAACCCTGTGAGTCATTAAAAGCCAATACGGTTTTCTGTCTCGGTTTAGAGCAAACCAATATTTTACTTTCATCTGAGCAATTAGCGGCTTTTCGCCGTGGTGAACCGGTGGAACAAGAGTTGACTAAACGTGGTATTCGCGGTGCTTATTTAGTCAATACCACGATTGAACTCGCGCCAAAAGCTAATAAAAAATGGCAATTTGTTGCCAATGTAGAGCAAAGCCAAAGTCAGTCTGTAGCCTTGCGTCGTCAATTAAATGATAGTAATAAACTTGATAACGACATACAAAATTCGATAGCAAAAGGCTCTGATGAGTTGGCTCGTATTATGGCTTCAGCGGATGGTTTTCAATTAACCGGTGAAGAAAGCGTTGCTGAGCACCATTATGCCAATGTCTTATTTAATGTGTTACGTGGTGGTATTTTTGATGATCAATACCTGATCTCTTCACAGGATTTTTCCTCTACCATTGATTTATTTAATCATGAGGTTTATCAGCGTAATCAAATACTTTTAGACAGTTTACCGGAAAAACTAAATTTTGCTGATTTACTCGAGGCAATTAAAGCAACAGGCGACAGCCAACTTGAACGCTTAAGCGCTGAATATCTACCTATTTCATTTGGTCGTCGTCATGGCGACCCAAGTCGACCATGGAACCAGTTTGCCATTAAGTTGGTTGATGACAACAACAATCGCTTATTAACTTATCAAGGAAACTGGCGAGATATCTTCCAAAACTGGGAAGCGTTAACGTATAGCTATCCGCAATTTATTGAAAGCGTGGTCGCCAAGTTTGTTAATGCTTCGACCATGGATGGCTATAACCCTTATAGAATCACCAAAGAAGGCATTGATTGGGAAGTGGAAGAGCCTGATGATCCATGGAGCTATATTGGCTACTGGGGTGATCATCAAATTATCTACTTGCAAAAAATGCTTGAGCTGTCGAACCAATTTCATCCAGAAAAACTGAGTAAAATGTTGCGCAAAACGATTTTCAGTTATGCCAATGTGCCTTATCGCATTAAGTCATTTGACGCCTTGGTTGAAAATGCTAAAAGCACGGTGACTTATGATGAAGCGCTATCGCTTAAAATTGAACAACGTGTTGAAACAGTAGGTGCTGACGGTAAGCTAGTACTTGACGCTAATGGCGATGTTTATCAAGTTAATTTGTTGGAAAAATTATTAGTCCCTTTGTTATCTAAATTGGGCAATTTAGTGATTGATGGCGGAATTTGGTTAAATACCCAAAGACCTGAATGGAATGATGCTAATAATGCCTTAGTAGGGCAAGGCTTATCTATGGTCACTTTATGTTACCTACGCCGTTATATCTGCTTTTTCCAAGACTTGTTAGCCAATGAAAGCCAAGATGTTGCGCTTTCTGTTGAAGTGAATCAATGGTTATTAGAAACCGCAATCGCATTGAATAACTTGGTTTCGCAGTTAACCCGTGAACCCGTTAGTCCACAAGTGCGCTATCAAAGCATTGCTGAACTGGGCATGGCTGCGAGCCATTATCGTGAAACCATTTACAAGCAAGAAGGTTTTAGCGGAAAAGCGTCACTAAAAATTATCCAAATAACTTCAATGTTAACTGATGCTTTACAAGTGGTTGAACATACCATTGAAACGAACGAAAGAGCTGACGGATTATATAACGCTTATAATTTATTGAGCCTAGAAAATGAGACCTCGGATGTAAAAAACTTGTATCCAATGCTAGAAGGTCAGGTGGCGGCATTAAGTTCAGGGGCACTTAAACCTCAACAAGTCGTTGATGTAGTAGAAGCGCTTTTTGTGAGCGATGTTTATCGCCCCGATCAAAAAACCTTTATGCTTTACCCAGACAGAAAGTTTCCCAGTTTTTTGGAAAAAAACTGTGTCTGTGCTGAGCAAGTTGCAGCCATCGCTTCTTTACAACAAATGCTTAAGCAGGGTGATGAACGCATTATTTTGCAAGATGTTGATGGTCAATATCGATTTAATGCAGACATAACCAATAGCAATGTCTTAGGCGACCAGTTAACAGAGCTTAATGAACAATACCCTAGTGCACTTGCTGGTGATAAAGAGACGATTCTTGCCCTTTATGAGCAAACCTTTAATCATCAAGCCTTTACCGGGCGCTCAGGTGGCATGTTTGGTTTTGAAGGCTTAGGCTGCATTTATTGGCACATGGTCGCTAAGTTAATGCTAGCGGTAGAGGAAAACTTTTTTGCTTGTGTTGAGCAAGGTGAAACTGACGAGCTAAGTAGGCAAATTGCCAGCTTATATTATCGTGTTCGTGACGGTATTGGTTTTAATAAAACCCCAGAAGAATATGGCGCATTCCCAATGGATCCCTACTCTCATACCCCTAAACATGCTGGCGCACAACAACCGGGTATGACTGGACAAGTAAAAGAAGAAATATTATCGCGTTTTGGCGAGTTAGGACTTCGGGTGAAAGCAGGTAAAGTTTCTTTTGACCCTAGCCTATTGCAATCATGTGAATTTATTCAAGAATCAAAGCCGTTTCGTTATCTTGATGTTACTGAACAGTGGCAGGAAATTACCGTACCCAGAATGGGACTCGCCTTTACTTGGTGTCAGGTGCCTATTGTTTATCAGCTTAATGATGAGGTTGAACCTTCATTAAGGGTTACTTATAGCGATGGTAAACAGCAAACATATCCACGTTTAAGTTTACCCGCTAAAGAAAGTGCAGAGCTGTTCCTTCGAAGTGGTCAAATACAGCAATTAACGCTAACGATATCAACTGACCATTTGTTCTATTAATACATTTATTCTATTAATAACGGTTAGAACAAATGATTAAGTTGATTTATTAAAGCAGGTGCAATCCATTGCACCTGCTTTAACACTTTTATGTACAAAAAAATTTCGGAGACGAAGATGTCCAGTAAATACAATAAACACATGTCTTTAGCAGGAATGAATGTTGGTCATTCTTCTCGCAAAGAGTTACAAAGCGGTGTTACTAAAGTGCTTGATAATAAAATTCATGGTATTTCCTTTAGTCCTTATACTGAAGGACAAGGACCAGGAACCATGATAACCGAAGCGCAAATAACAGAACGTTTGGCTGTTATTTCGCAAAACATTAACTGGATCCGCTCTTTTTCTTGTACTAACGGCAATGAAAACATTCCAAAAATAGCGAAACAACAAGGTTTGAAAACCTTAGTGGGTGCATGGTTGGATGATGATTTAGACAATAATGAAAAAGAGATCAATAACCTGATAGAAGTTGCTAAACAAGGTTATGCCGATATTGTCGCCGTTGGCAATGAAGTATTACTTCGCGAAGATTTAACTGAAGAGCAACTCATCGCATACATTAATCGAGTAAAAGCAGCATTACCGGGCATAGAAGTGGGGTATGTGGATGCTTACTACGAATTTGAAGTGCATCCTCATGTTACCGATGCTTGCGACTTGATCTTGGCCAACTGCTATCCATTTTGGGAAGGTTGTGCACTTGAGTATTCCATCCTCTACATGAAAGACATGTATCGTCGAGCAATTAAAGCTGGTAAAGGTAAAAGAGTCATTATCACTGAAACAGGTTGGCCGAACGAAGGCCCAAAAGAGTGGGGCGCGGTGCCTTCTTATGAAAATGCTATTAAGTACTTTCTTGGTACCTATCAGTGGGCCGAAGAAGAAGATATTGAGGTGTTCTATTTTTCATCATTTGATGAGGTCTGGAAAGTAGAAGATGAAGGCGGTGTTGGTGCGCATTGGGGTCTTTGGGATAAAAGCGGAAATTTAAAATATGTTTAAAAAGCACAGCGATAAAGTAGCAACCATTAGTTCGATGAATTTGGTTCATGAAAATGCCATTTGTTATTCTGGCTATCGTGAAGGGCAAAACCCAAGAGAAGGTATTTACCCAAGTTTTAACGAAGTCAAAGAAGACTTACTTATTTTGAAAGAAAACTGGCGCTACCTTCGCATTTACGATTGCGGCCCGCATGCAGAAATAGTTCTAGATGTTATTCGCACCGAATCATTACATTTCAAAGTTATGTTGGGTGTTGATATGGCTGCAGAAATGAGTAACCCTCATTGTCCTTGGGGCGCAGATTTTAGCGAAGAAATCCTGAGTGCGAATAGACAGAAAAACTGTAATGAAATTCACAAAATGATCAAACTTACGCAAAAGTATGACGACATTGTTTTTTCAGTCTCTGTTGGCAATGAGGCAAGTGTCGAATGGACCGATCACATGGTACCCGTTGATAGATTAGTGGCTTATGTGAAACAAATAAAAAAAGAAATTCATCAACCGGTTACTTTTTGTGAGAACTATGTGCCTTGGACTTACAAACTAGCGCCTTTGGTTGCCGAATTAGATTTTATTTCCATTCATACTTATCCCGCATGGGAATTTAGAACAATGGAAGATGCGCTCGAATATACCAAACAAAATTACTATAGTGTTGCCAATCATTATCCAGATAAACCAGTGATCATCACAGAAGCTGGCTGGACAACAGCATCAAACGGACGAGGCATAGAGCCGTGGAATGCTAATGAAGAGCTTCAAGCACAATACTATGAGCAATTACTTGCGTGGACAACCGCAGAACAAATACTGACGTTTGTCTTTGAAGCCTTTGATGAACCGTGGAAAGGCTCTCCCGATCAGCTCGAGCCTGAAAAACACTGGGGATTATTCAAAGTTGATCGCACGCCTAAGTTAGTGATGAAAGATAACTATTCAACTAAGGTTATTGAGCTTAACTAAAACAATTTCCCAATTGTTGTAAGTGTTGAAAATAGACATTTAGAATAATGGGGAATTTTTTATTCGACCATCTGCAAGGGAAGCGGTAGTATTAGCGTAGATAATTTCGGGGGAAATATGTCTGATAACCCACTACTAGTTATAAATAAATTTATTTCAAAAAAGCCAATTTATCTATTTTGGGCTTTACAACTCTGCTTTTGGTCTTTCGTTTCATTAATTAGTCTAATTTCATTAACACTTTGGTATGTGCAAATTGATGTGGAGCACCTTAGTCACACCTTTTGGCAGTCTGTCGTTGGCATAATATTCTCGCTACCACTGTATTGGGTTTTTATGCGGTGTTGGAATTCGCCAATACTTATAAGAGTTCTTATAAGTATTGCTTCAGTACTATTCATTTCCTTTATCTGGACAGTCATCAGAGTAGAACTTTATATAGAACTGACGAGCTCTGATGGTCATTGGGACGAGTTTGGCGGCTGGTATTTTAGTAGTATTTTTATTTATTTTTGTTGGACAGGCTTTTTTCATGGCATCCGCTACTATCAATTATTGCAATTTGAACATAAAATTATGCTCAAAAAGGAAGCTGAAGCAAAATCAGAGCAATTAAAAAGGTTGAGCGCCCAATCAGTTGCCAGAGATGCCAAAATAAAAATGTTGCGTTATCAGCTAAACCCTCATTTTCTTTGTAATACACTAAATGCTATTAACTCTTTGATTGAATGTGAGTTGTCTGAAAAAGCACAGCTGATGACTGTTCAGTTAAGTAAATTCTTACGTTATTCTTTGGATAATGATCCTGATACTAAAATAGCCTTAGAATTTGAAATGATAGCGCTTAACTTATATTTGGAAATAGAGAAAACACGCTTTGGTGATCGGCTAAAACTCGATTTTCAAATTTGTGAGCAAGCAAAATTGGCGTTAATTCCAAGCTTGCTACTACAGCCTATTATTGAAAATTCAATGAAACATGTCATCGCTAAAAATGAAGAAGGTGGCACAATCAGTTTACGGGCTGAGGTTTTAGATGAAA
The DNA here is from genome assembly GCA_963974965.1 of uncultured Colwellia sp. Classification (GTDB taxonomy): domain Bacteria; phylum Pseudomonadota; class Gammaproteobacteria; order Enterobacterales; family Alteromonadaceae; genus Colwellia. The sequence continues at coordinate 159,743 of CAXBEX010000001.1, forward strand.
TTTTAGTCTTAGAATTAAGTGATACTGGCGCAGGGATGAGGGGTGATGGAAATAAAGTAAAAGGAAAAACAAGTCGAGGTGTTGGCTTGCGTAATATAGATGAAAGACTTAAAGTGTTATACGCAGATGACTATGTATTTAACCTAAATATTATGCCATCAGGTGGTTTGAAAACTATTATTAAGCTGCCTTTCGAATGTATTGATGAAAAAATACCTACTAGCCAATACCAAACTTAATAACGGTAAGTTAAATTTATGACTAAGTTAAGAACAATTATTGTTGATGATGAACCATTAGCGCTTAGTCTTTTACGTGCTAAATTAACTAAAATCCCTGAAATTGACATTGTTGCTGAATGCAAAAATGGCCGAGAAGCTATTGCAGCGACTATGGATTTAGCACCTGATTTGATATTTTTAGATATACAAATGCCGGGTGTTGATGGTTTTGGTGTGATAAAAAAACTGCAGTCTGACATTGTTCCTATGGTGGTATTTACCACGGCATTTGAACAATATGCCCTAGATGCCTTTGATGTGCACGCCGTAGATTATATTCTTAAACCTATTGATGACGAGCGCATTCAACGGGCTGTTCAGCGGGCGTTAGTGCGTTGTGAGGCAGGTGAGGATACCTTAAATAAATCTCGAATAATTAGCGCGATAGACACGATTAATGAAAGAGAAAATACCGATAGTGTTATAGCGCAAAGCATGAGCTTACCAAAAACTGATACAGGTAAGGTTGAGCGTAAAATAGTGATTAAAGACAGAGACGATATTACCTTATTAAAGCAAACCGATATTGAGTGGGTAGACGCCGCAGGAGATTATGTTTGTTTACATGCACAAGGGGTGACCCATATAAAACGTTGTACCTTAAAAAACTTGCTAGCAGACTTAGACTCTGAAATGTTTAAGCGAGTTCATCGTTCAACCATAGTGAATCTTAATTATATTCAAAAAGTTATCCCTCATACCAAAGGTGAATTTTTTCTTAAATTGGGAGAATATGATCAAGTTAAAGTTAGCCGTAATTATCGAGATGTGATCAAGAGCTTCTTAACTGACATGTAAATAGTTACTACCTTTACTTGTTCTCCTTTTATTCTTATTTCCATCTTGCCGCAGTAAAAATCCCTTTTAGCGTAATACTCTTGTCTTAATACACCTCTAACTAGATGATGAACAGTCAATTATCATATCTGCCTTAAAAGCAGGTATAAAATTTTTTCATTAAGAGACAGTAAGATGACAAATAGCAGATTTATAACTTGTGGCTTGAAAATAGTTTTAATATTTTTAATGATTTTTTTATTACCCACTTACGCAGCTGACAGCCACGCTCCTAACAGACTAAATTATTATGCACCGCACGCTGAAAAAGCGCCAAAGGTTGACGGCATTGCCAATGAAAGTGTATGGCAATCAGCTAAATGGCAACAACTAGATCAACGCTGGTTAGGTCCAGAGTTTTCAAAAGAAGATTTTCAAGGACGCTATAAAGTTGTTTGGACTAAATCTAAACTATATCTTATGGCTGAAATCGTTGACGATATCTTAATTGATACTCATCGCGACCCATTAACACAGTATTGGGATGACGATTGTTTAGAAATCTTTTTAGATGAAGATTTCTCTGGTGGTGAACATCAGTATAACCACAATGCTTTTGCTTACCATATGTCACTTGATAACCAAGCCATTGATATCGGGACTGATAAGTTAGCTCACTCATATTCCCATCATGTTGAAAGCAGCTGGAAACAACATGGAAATAAGCTTATTTGGGAAGTAAGTATTGATATTTATACGGATGCTTATAAAGATTCTGCGACAGATAACCAACCTGTAGAACTGTTTGCAGGGAAAGTGATGGGGCTGATGGTGGCTTATTGTGATAACGATGGTAGTGAATTGCGTGAAAACTTTATTGGCTCTGAATCTGTCGTTGGTGGCGCACCAGATCGTGGTTGGATAGATGCAGGCTTGTTTGGCAAGCTAATTTTGTCTAAATAGTTGTCGTTATAACAACTACATTATTATTACATTCTGAGCATTATTAAAATGAAAAACATCCAAAAAAACCTAAAAAGAAGTATCGCGCTAGCCGTATTATCTTCTCTTACGTTGATTAGCTGTAGTCAGCAAAATCAAGGAACTCAAGTGAACAAAAACGCTATCGATATTAATTATAACCTTTCAATGACATCTGAAATCTTACTCACCAGTGAAGCGGGAGCTAAAATAGCGTCACAGCAGAATTTGACCTTTCACCAAGGTACCCCAACTGGCAAAATTGTTGTTGTAAGGCCTGATATTAAGAAACAAAAAATCGTCGGTATTGGTAGCTCTTTTACTGAATCTTCAGCGTTTGTTCTAGCGCATCTCGACAAAGATAAAAGAGCAGAGGTGATGGAAAATATTTACGGCGAAAAGGGTGCTAATTTCTCATTGGCTCGTACCCATATTGGTGCGACAGACTTTGCGGTAAACGGTCGGTATTCATATGCTGAACGTAAAGACGATACTCACTTAACGTCGTTTAGTATTGATGTAGATAGCGATGGTTTTAGCGCTCAAGAACACGCGGGGATTAAAGATGAGCAGTTTGATTTATTGCCCATGATAAAAGAAGCTTATGCGATAAAAAACAAGCAAATTGACAAAGAGTTAAAAATTATTGCTTCAGCATGGACGGCACCGCCGTGGATGAAAACTATTGAAGAGTATTACATTAAACCGACAGCGGCAAATAATCACCAAGGAACGGGCGGTGAGTTAAAACCACAATACGTTGCTACTTATGCAGACTATCTCATTAAGTACCTTGATGCTTATCAAGAGCAAGGTATTGAACTTTGGGCGCTTACGCCAGTGAACGAACCGCATGGTAACAGTGGTCAATGGGAAAGTATGCATTTCACGCCTAAAACACAAAGTACCTTTATTAAAGAGCACTTAGGACCCAAATTAAAAACCAGTGTTCATGAAGATGTAAAAGTGCTTATATATGATCAAAACCGTGATCAAATGGAGCGTTGGACAGATGAAATACTTGGTGATGAAGAAACAGCTCCTTATGTTTATGGCACCGCGGTTCATTGGTACGAGAGTACTAATCAGGTGAATGAAGCAGTCTTTGAGCGGGTTCACGAAAAATTCCCTAATTTTTCAATTATACATACCGAAGGTACTATTGATGACTTAGGTAAAGATGCACCTGAGGGTATATTAGATCCGGTTCGCTTCAAAGAAACAAACTGGTTTAATAATGATGACTTTTGGTGGAACGAAAATGCTACCGATTGGGCATATACGGCAACTTGGGCACCTAAACCTGAAGATCATCCAATCTATACACCAGTACATCGTTACGCTCGTAACATTATTGTCAGTTTAAATCACTGGTTAGAGGGATGGATAGATTGGAATATCGTATTAGATAGTCATGGTGGACCTAACCACGTTGGCAATTTTTGTGGTGCACCCATTATGATTGATACCCAAACTGGCGAAGTTTATTACACGCCAATCTATTATGTGCTGGCACAATTTAGCAAAACCATTCGACCGGGTGATACCGCATTGCAAGTTAACCAACAGTTAGGTGGCCTAGATCAAGACGCATTGCATGCAAGCGCAGCGATTAATGATAATGATTTGATCAGTGTGCAATTACTCAATACCACTAAAGCGCCAATAAGTTATTCATTACAAATTGGTAGTCAATATGCAGAGGTTTCTATTGCGGCTAATGCGGTGCAAACGGTACGGGTTCAGCTGTAGCGTTTTATTGGTATAGTGGTATATTAGTGTTTGCGCTAGGGTTGGCCAGTAAATAAAATAATTTATTACACAAAGATGATCTAATCAATTAAGTGATTGTTACCAAGCTTGATATCAATTATCAGAGATTCCCTTACTATTAATGAACTACTAATGAACGATTAATGAGCGATTAATGAACTATTCATAAGTTAACAGTAATTATTTTTGTTTAATCTGACAGGTGTCAAAATTAACTTGTATTTTTGAATGAATTTGAGTAAATTAGCAGCTGGTTCGACCAATAGGAATTAATATGACAACACCAAACGCAACTAAAACTTCATCGGTAGACTCTTCACCAAAAGACTCTTTACCAGAAGTAAAGGCATTCCCTCATTTATTGGCCCCTTTAGATTTAGGTTTTACTCAATTAGCTAACCGTACGTTAATGGGGTCAATGCATACAGGGCTAGAAGAAGAAAAGGGTGGTTTTACCAAGTTAGCTGCTTTTTATGAAGAGCGTGCAAAAGGCGGTGTTGGTCTTATTGTTACAGGTGGCGTTAGCCCGAACATGCGTGGCAGAATTGCCCCTTTTGGTAGTGAGTTAAGTCACTTTTGGCACGTGAATAAACATAAAGAAGTGACTGCGGCAGTTCATAAATATCCTACTAAAATCTGTTTACAGTTATTACATACCGGTCGCTATGCTTTTCATCCTTTTAGTGTTGCACCGAGCAAGGTTAAATCACCTATTACCCCTTTTACGCCTAAAGCGATGTCGTCTCGACAAATTCTAGGTACTATAAAAGATTATGCTCACGCTGCGCATTTAGCGGCAAAGGCAGGCTACGATGGTGTTGAAATTATGGGCAGTGAAGGATATTTGATTAATCAATTTGCTTGTCTTCGAACGAACCAACGTGTTGATGAGTGGGGCGGTAGTATTGAAAACCGTATGCGCTTAGGCATCGAAACTATAAAAGCAGTACGCGCTAAAGTAGGTGAAAACTTTATTATTATTTTCCGATTATCTATGTTGGATTTAGTTGAAGGCGGTAACACGTGGGATGAAGTGGTAACCATGGCAAAAGCCGTAGAAAAAGCTGGTGCTACTTTAATAAATACGGGTATTGGCTGGCACGAAGCACGCGTACCCACCATTGTAACTTCTGTACCAAGAGCCGCATTTACTTGGATCACCGAGCGAATGAAAAAAGAAGTGTCTATTCCTCTGGTGACTACAAATCGTATTAATACCCCTGAAGTGGCTGAAAAAGTTTTAGCCTCAGGACAGGCCGACGTGGTGTCTATGGCGAGACCTTTTTTAGCTGATGCTGATTTTGTCAATAAAGCCGCAGCAAATAAGTCAGATGAAATCAATACCTGCATTGCCTGTAATCAAGCCTGTTTAGATCATGTTTTTCAACAAAAACGTGCTTCATGTTTAGTTAATCCTAGAGCGTGTTATGAAACTGAGCTTAACTTTAAAAAACTTGATAGCGAGAAACAAAGTAAAAAATTAGCGGTAATAGGGGCAGGGCCCGCAGGTTTAGCATTTAGTGTTTATGCCAGCGAGCGAGGCCATAAAGTTGAGTTGTTTGATAAAATAAGTGAACTGGGCGGACAGTTTAATGTTGCTAAACAAATTCCAGGTAAAGAAGAGTTTTATGAAACCATTCGCTACTTTAATAAACAACTGGCATTACACAATATTCCCGTACATTTAAACAATGAGCAAAGCGCTGAAACATTATTAGCGGCAGGTTTTGATGAAGTTGTTTTAGCTACAGGGATTAAACCCAGAAGACTTGATATTGAAGGTATAGATCATCCGAAAGTGTTGAGTTATTTGCAAGTATTACGTGAGAAGGTACCAGTTGGAGAAAAGGTGGCTATTATTGGCGCGGGTGGTATTGGTTTCGATGTTGCTGCTTACCTTGCTGAGTCAGGTGAATCGCTAACAACTAACCTTGATACTTGGTTAACAAATTGGGGTGTAGATAAAGCTTATCAACACTCAGGTGCCTTGAATACAGATAAACTATTTGAGAAAGTAGAAACCAGTCGTCAAATCACTTTATTGCAACGTAAAGCGACTAAAGTAGGTAAAGGGCTAGGAAAAACCTCTGGCTGGGTGCACAGAGCCAATTTGACCAAACATGGTGTAAACATGATTCCTGGCGTGGCGTATAAATCAATTACTGATGAAGGTTTATTAATTGAGGTAAATGGTAAAGAGCAATTGCTTGAGGTAGATAATGTCATTATTTGTGCTGGGCAAGAGCCAAACCGTGATTTACAACAAGCACTTGAACGTGGTGGCTTGACTGTTCACTTAATTGGTGGTGCTAATGTTGCAGCTGAGCTTGATGCTAAGCGTGCTATCCGCCAAGCGGCTGAACTCGCGATGGTTATTTGATCACTTATCAAAACTAATTAGCAAAACAATTAGCAAAATATACTTTAGAAAAATATCAACTGACGTATACTGCTGAAAATATATTTATAGTTAAGCTCTTTTACCTTTGACTTTTGAAATGAAAAATTTAGTGGTTAGCAATGCAGACATTGAAATATTTTCTGCGCCCAAACAATATAAACAGCAATTATTGTCATTAATTGCTAATGCTCGTCGTCGTATTTATATAACTGCACTTTATTTGCAGGATGACGAGGCGGGCAGGGAAATATTGCATGCTTTGTATAAAGCTAAAGAAATTACGCCTGAGTTAGACATTAACATTTTTGTTGATTTACACCGAGGCCAACGAGGCTTGATTGGCGAAAAAGGGAGCTTAGGAAATCGAGCTTTATACCTTGCATTAGCACAGCAATATAGCCAGAAAATTTCAATATACGGTATTGGCGTTAAGCGAAAAGAGCTGTTTGGTGTATTGCATTTAAAAGGTATGATTTTTGACAATAAACTTTTTTATACGGGGGCGAGTATTAATGATATATATATGCATCAAGGTAGTCGTTATCGTTTAGATAGATACTATCAAATTCATTGTTCTTCGCTTACTAATAGTTTTTGTCAGTATTTACGTAGTACCTTTATTCATTCAACGTTAGCCCCTTTACTTAACGAACATGACTTACCTAACCCTGAACATCAAAAGCGAAATATTCTGGCGTTAAAATCGTTATTAAAAAAATCAACTTACCCGATGCATTCACTGAGTAATGATAAAAAATCGTGTGTTATTGCTAAGCCAATATCAATAACGCCGCTAATTGGCTTTGGGCGTAGAAAAAATAATTTAAATAAAGTGATACGCAAGACCATTAAAAATACACAACAAAAATTATTAATATTTACGCCTTACTTTAATTTACCCCCAATGCTAGCAAAAGATGTTATTAATGCATTGAAACGTGGTGTCAATATTACCTTGGTTGTTGGCGATAAAACGGCTAATGATTTTTATATTGCCGATGAAGCGGCGTTTAGCACTATTGGCATAGTGCCTTACATTTACGAAATGTTATTAAAGCGTTTTGTTAAGCGTTATCAAAATTTTATTGATAAAGGATTGTTAAATATATATTTATGGCAGCATGAAGATAATAGCTTCCATTTAAAGGGCATTATTAGTGATGAACGATATCATTTGCTAACAGGCAGTAATTTAAACCCACGGGCATGGGCATTAGATTTAGAAAATGGGCTTTTGCTTGATGATCCTTCACAAGGTTTGATGACTAAAGTAGCGCCTGAACTAAGTAGTATTATGGAACACACTAAGCAGGTAAATCACTTTAGTGAAATAGAGGCTATTGGTGACTACCCAATAAAACCCAGAAAATTACTGAATAAAATACGAATATCCCAAATAGACCGTGTTTTAAAGCGTTTTTTGTAGGACGCATCTAGGTCTAGTCAAAAAAGGTAGATTCAAAAAAGATAGGTTCAAAAAGAGAGTGTGTAATCAAAAAGATTGCTTAGCCTCAAGCCTGATTTCAAAAGTATTTATATCAGGGTTGTCACTTTGTGGGAAAGCAAAATCAATATGGATAACGTGGTGATTGCCAGCAGAGTGCGGTGAATATAATCTAGCGCCAATGCCTACGGAGTATAACCAAGCATCTTCAATATTTTCTTGAACCCCTTGAGCGTCAATATTGCCAAATGCTCTGCCAGTATCTAAAAAAGCAACACCAGCAATATCAAGTAATTTAAATAAGTTTATATAAGGGTAATAACGAATTTCGCTGGTGAATTTTACGCTATGTTCGCCATGTTGGTATTGAAGTGGAAACCCCCGTAAGCCGGTATCTCCTCCAACAGTAACAGGTTGGTCAAGGTATTGATTATTGCTTATTACAGTGGTGTTATTTAAATAAAAGGCCCAACTTGAATTAATATTATAAAAATATTCAGTGTTTATATTTAGCAAAAATCGATGATCTTGTTGATCATAAATATCACCATTCAAGGCTATGTTCAGTAGTACCAGCGCATCATCATGGATTTCAAAACCCTTATTAACTTCAGCCTGAAATAAAGCCCAAGCACTATCTTTTTTATTTCCATCACTAACCCCTATGCGTGAACTGAATTGCCAACCATAGTTAAAATCTTCTATCTGTGTGATTAAACGAATGTTAGTGAGTTTTTTAAAGTTTTTTTCTATATAGTCAAAACCTATCCATGGATAGATAAAATTTCGGTTCTGCGGCAATAATAGTGAGTTGGGATTATTGTTTGCATTGTTAGTATAAGAAAATTCGTTAAGATCTTGCGTTATACCAACACGATATCGAACGAGTGAGTTTTCACTATTAAAATCTAACCAGGCATACTCAGCATTTTTATAGCTAATATCATGAGCAAATATCGCTAAATCACTATTGTTTTGATAAAGTATATCGTTACGCGACTCTTCATTGAAACCAGCCAGATAAGCATTGTTGGTATAAAAACTTGCAAAATGTTTTTGTAAAAATAAAGACTGTTGAGTACCATCATCATTATTAGCAAAGCGTAATTTAAAATCGATATTTTTTTGATTAAATAACGGGATAGTCGCTTTAATTTTATAACCTTTACGCTGAGGATTTTTATAATTTGCAATTTCGGCATCTATTCCTAAGCCTAATAAATTTCGTTCTTTCATACCAAAACTATAGGAACTTTCCCCCCCTTTACGACCAAAACTAATGGTTGGCATTAACGACCAATTATCCCAAGTGGTAACCGTTATATTTTCTACCATTTCGTCACTAGTCACTTTAGCATCACGTAAAAATCTTCTACTACGTAAGTGTCTTTCTAATTCAGCCATATCGGCAAAGTTTTTGGCACATTTATCGAGGAAAAAAGCGGCTTCATTTTCAAGCGTTATTTTTTTTGTGTCTATGTGAATAGCATTTGCCCAGCGATGTAGGAAGGTAAATCCTGCTTCATTTTTATCAAAAATAGTTTGTGGTTCAAAAGTAACTTTTTGAGGAGCTTGATTGCATATTTTATCTTGGCTGTGCTCTTCTTGTGCTTGTGCTTTGGGTGCTGTGATGCAAGCGATAAGTGAAAACACGACGAACGTAGTGAAAACTACAAAATGGGAATATCTACTACTATTGAAAATAACTTACATCCTTTGAAGGCAGGCTATAACATAATTATACTCATGTTACCTCGAAATACTCGCTGAAACTAGTATTTAGAGGTAATATGAGCATAGTTAAGGCGGATGAAACCTTATTTGCACGTTAAGAAAAATGAAACCGAATATTTGAACGTAAACCAAGAAAAAGGTAATGATTTAATGGTGTGGCAACTAAGTGTTTAGAAAATTACCTAGGTTGGATTCGATTTTTAGATACAAATAAAAATCCTAATAAAAACAACCTGTTCAAAGCTCTACAACTCTTAGCGGGAACATAGCCATTTTATTACTTAATTTATTAAGCAGAGTGTAGCAAATGAAAAAACAGCAGAGAAAAAGATTTATTGCCGGGGCAGTTTGCCCAAAATGCAAAGCACAAGACACCATGGCGTTAACCAAAGAAGATGGCGTTGAAAAAGTCACTTGCGTTAGTTGTGGCGAGCAAATGACACAAAGTGAGCCGCAAGTTGAACAAGTAGTTCGTCAACATGAACAGGTTATAGGGGTATTTAAACCCTAATTATAAATGAGCAAAAAATAGTTATTCTTTAGATGAAGCAGAGATCATTGCTTTTTAGTTTTTGTCGTAAAGTTACCAAGAGCAACCGTATTTCCAGACGGTATCGATAGTAAACTTAAAAAAGTCATCTCAAGTTCGAGTTAATACGATTAATTGAATGACTATTATCCTTACCTTTAATAATGCGGTGGTGGAGGCTCTATTTCATCTTTATCTGATGACATACTACCCGGGTCTTTTAATCGGTTAGCGACTAACTGAATTTGTTCTTTTAGTTCGGCAATTTGTGCTTGGTGTACGGCTAATTCTTCACTGAGCTGTTCAATAACATCATCTTGAAAAAGATTGCGAGACTCAAGTATATTAATTCGCTCTTCAAGTATTTGAAAACTATTTTCTTCTTGCGTTTTTGAGGTCATTTAATTTGTTTCGTTAGGAAGTTGCCAAAGCTCAGCATAGCCTGAGGAGCTTTCGGTTAATAGGGTGTTATTATCGCTAAATGCGAGGCTATAAACAACTGCTCCCGTCGGTCTTTTGGTTTCTTTTGGGGTAACGTGCCATTTGGCGGTGCGTTTTCCCGTGGCGATATCCCAAACACTCACTTTGCTGCTTGCCGCGCCTGTTGCTAAGGTTTTTCCGTCAGGAGAAAATTGTATAGAGCTAAATACTTCCTGGCGTTTAGTCCCTTTAAGTGTTGATATTAACTTGCCTGTTTTTAAGTCCCAAATATGCGCTGATTTCATACTGTCGGCAGAAAAGGCAAAGCGACCTTGTGGATCTAATGCAACTTTAGAGACTCTAGAGCTATGGTTAAATTGATAAATCACCTGCCCAGAAGTTGTGTCCCAAACATAAGCAATAAAATCATTACCGCCCGACATCGCTATTCTGCCATTGGGCATCATATCAACAGCATTTATTTTTTCTTTATGTCCCAAAAATTCTAGGCGTCTACCAGTATCAACTGAAACGTGAACTACAGTGCCATTGCCTTTGCCAATAAGTAAGTAATCACCATTGTTACTAATAGCAATATCACGAATGTTAGATTCTCGAACTTTCCAATAGCCTTCTGACTTCCCTGTTTTCATATTCCAAAGGGCGAAATTTTCCCTGCTCGCGGTAAGCGCGTGACTGTTGTTATTGCTAATATCAATGGCCAATACTAAATTATCACTACTTTCTTGCTGTTGTGCCCATTGATATGTCAGTGCGTTTTTTTCTAAATCCCAAACACTAATACCATGATGAATTGAAGAGTTGACACTCCACTTTCCATCATTAGAAATATCAGCCGCATAACTCCCTTCTATTGAATGTTGATAACGTTGTAGTGGTTTGCCAGCTGAAGGGGTGCAAGCTTGTAAAAATAAAAGTGCTAGCAAGCCTGCTGTGGGTAACTTTAAAGCAGTTGAACGGTTTTTTTTAGTTTCTGACAAATTAAGCAACATATTAATACTTTTTTATTTGAGCATTTGTCGTTAGTATAAGACGTTTTTTTAAATTGTTTAGCTTTATCTTTGATTTGCTTGTTTAATAGAAGCAAAACATTCAATAGAAAGCATAAGTATAAGCAAAAATCAAAATAATAGATGAATTGGGGGACTCTCCAATTGTGATGTTTTAACGGAGAAATAAATGAAATTTTTTAAACCCACTTTAATTGCTGTTGCTTTATTTGCGGTTGCTGGTTGTCAAGAAGGCGCTAAAACAGAAGAAGTAAAAGCCCCTGTATTAGAAGCCGAAATACAAAAACAAGCGTATGGTTTAGGTGCGTCAATTGGTATGTATATGCAACGTAATTTAGACGAGCATAACAAGCTAGGTTTGACATTAGATAAAGAATTAATCGTACGCGGTTTTGTTGATAGCATTAATGACAAATCAGTAATCGAAAAAGAAGAAATTCAAGCATTACTGACGAATTTAGATAAAACCATGAAAGCCAAACAGCAAGAAATGGCTGTTAAAGAATCTGAAGCAAGTTTAGCGGTAGGCCAAAAATTCTTAGACGATAATGCTAAGAAAGAAGGCGTAATGATAACTGAATCAGGTATTCAATATGTGGTACTTAACGCAAGCGATGGTGATAAGCCAGTAGCTACCGATACTGTAAAAGTTCATTACAAGGGCACTTTCTTAAACGGTGAAACGTTTGATAGTTCATATGATCGCGGCGAACCTGCTGTATTCCCACTAAACCGTGTTATTAGTGGTTGGACTGAAGGCGTGCAATTAATGTCAGTTGGATCTAAATTCAAATTTACTATTCCTTCTGACTTAGCTTATGGCCCGAACGGAAATCCGCCACGTATTCCTGGTAACTCAGTTTTAGAATTTGAAATTGAATTATTAGAAATTCAAAAAAGTGAGCCAGCACCACAAGTGGGCGAAGCAACGGCAGAAAAATAAACCTTAGTTGTAAGCTTAGTTATGAGTAAATAGTTACGAGTAAATAGTAGCGAGTGCTAAGAAAAGCCACTGACGTTAAATTGTTGGTGGCTTTTTTATGTTCAGGATGAACGGGCATTTTTTTTGCTCCTGCAAAAACTGCACTTCCATCATCCTTGGCGATCGTATATTGCGGAGCCATGACATTATAGGGATATAACTTAGAAGAAATGCGTGATTCCACCCTAGCCGCTGGCCTTTTTGTATCGTTCTTTTTGAGATAACCAATTGGATCTTTTGTCTTAAACCGAGAGTAAAATGGTACGCTTTGGATTTACATTCAAACCAAAATGTTCGCAACACCTGTTGTCATAAAACTTTACCAATTAAAAATTTAAATGATTTTTCTGAAATCATAAATGAGAAATTTATCAGCAATTTATGAACTTAGAGTCAGTCGACCAACCGTAGACATCACCCGCCTACGGTCAAAAGGTTATAAAACATCATCCCCAAGGTAGAAACATGAGCGCCAACGATATCACCGCTCCACTCCAAAGTAGAGCTACCACGCAATATCCCATGATGTCGCGAATTCCCAGTCCTGCAATTCCTAATAGCGGAAGAGCCCAGAAAGGCTGAACCATATTTGTCCATGCATCACCCCAGGCAACAGCCATGGCCGATCTGGATAGAGAAACGCCTAGCTCAGCCGCTGCTGGCATAACGATCGGTCCTTGAACAGCCCACTGTCCGCCACCGGATGGCACAAAAAAGTTAACGATACCAGCACTAAGAAAAGTAAATAAAGGAAATGTAGTTACCGTTGATACTTCAACAAACCACTGCGAGATAGATGTGGCCAGTCCTGAATGCACCATCATTCCCATGATCCCAGCATAAAGGGGAAATTGAAGCACTATTCCACCCGTGTTCCGGATTGCTTCATTAACAGCCCTCAAAAAGTTAGCGGGAGTTTTGTGCAAAATAATTCCTGCAAACAAGAAAATCATGTTGATGCTGTTAAGTCCGAGTGAACCACCGCTTGAAAAATAGTGAACGAGATACCCGAAACCGAGCGCACCAAGTAGCATGGATATCACCACACTATGCTCAGCCTTGTCTGCGGGAGTCATCTCTTCTTTATTAATGACAGGTTCCGCTTCATCTTCAAGCAATGCTGGATCAACTTCGACGATATCTTCCTTAGCTGGCATCATCATTAAATTGATGATCGGTAAAGTAATGAGTAATATCGCTAGGATCAAAAGATTCTGCCAAGCGAAAATTGTATCGGAAACAGGTATCGCAACGCCTCCGGTGATCTTTGACATAAATCCTGTCGATGCAGCAACTTTTAAGGGAATAGATCCGGACAACCCGGCATGCCAAACGATAAAACCGGTGTAAGCGGAAGCTACTAGAAGACCGTAAGGAATACCTCTAATATTTCGTGCCATTTCACGCGCTAGAAGTGCGCCAACAATAAGCCCGAATCCCCAGTTAATCCAACATGCAATCACCGCCACAAACGTAATGAGTACGACAGCTTGGCCTGGCGTTTTAGCTCTTCCGGCAATCGACTTAAGAATCGACCCGACAACTTTGGTTTTGGCAAGGGTATGGCCCGTCACAAGAACTAGCACCATCTGCATTGCAAAGGCTAATAGTTTCCAGAAGCCATCTCCCCAGTACCCAGCCATAGCCACAGGAGACTGGTTTTGAAAGACGATGCCTAATGTAAAAACTATGAAAGTCAGTATGGTTGCAAACAGAAAGGCATCTGGCAACCAACGGCGTACAATTTTAGTAAAAAAACTTGCTAGAGCACTAATCATTTTAAATCCCTTTTTTATTTTTTTATTATTCAATATACAGCAGCCATGAAAGCCTTAGATATAGTACAAAATGATATAGCGTTTGCATACCCCGAAATCCACAAAGTTAGATGAATACTCTTTTCACTTTTGTGGGTGCAGCAATGAAAGACCAAAGAGTGATGGTAACTTACTTGGGTAGAGGGTTAAAAAGTGCTTCTGAAACGGATAAAAAGCACGACATTAAGCGAGCAGACAGGTTGATAGGCTATAAAAAAGAAGAACTGGTATTGGATCGGGCGTGTCAGAGGAAATCAATAGTATAAAACATCGTGCTGTACTGTCCTATATTTATCTAGGTCGAGAGGTAGTTGATGATGACAGGTACAGACCTGACGCTGAGAAATTTATTTATATTTATAGCCAGTTACACTTACTGGTGATCACGGTAGATGATTTGGCTTAAATTAGTGGGGATCCCTCAGGTTTGAGTATATAATCTTTTTTATTTCAAGCCGCTTTCGTTTTTATGAGCACACTTCTTATTATTGGCTATGTTTGGCCAGAGCCTAACTCTTCTGCAGCGGGCAGTCGCATGCTGCAACTTATTCAATTTTTTAAGCTTCACAATTATCAAATAACTTTTGCCTGTCCTGCACAACGTACAGAGCATATGGTTGATTTAAACAAGCTTAATGTGAGTTGTGTTGATATAAGCCTTAACTGTGCTAGTTTTGATGATTTCATTAGTACACTGGAGCCTGATGTGGTCATGTTTGACCGTTTTATGATGGAAGAACAGTTTGGCTGGCGTGTTAGCGAGCAATGTCCGCAAGCCTTGAGGATTTTAGACACCGAAGATTTATTTTGTTTACGCCATGCGAGACATGATGCCTACAAAAAAAATACCACAATGATTGAAGCTGACTTACTTAGCTCAGAACTGGCTAAACGTGAAGTAGCGGCTATCTTCCGCTGTGATATCTCCTTAATGATTTCACCAAAAGAAATTGCATTATTGGTTGAGCTATTTAAAGTAGATGTCAGCTTATTGTATTATTTTCCTTTTGTTTTTAATCAACATCAACTTGAACAAATCAACCCTAGTTTTGAGCAACGACAGGGTTTTATTTCTATTGGTAATTTTCGTCATCCCCCCAATTGGGATTCAGTGTTATGGCTAAAACAGCAAGTTTGGCCACTTATTCGCAAGCAGCTCCCCAAAGCTGAGCTATACCTTTGCGGCGCTTATCCACCACCGAAAGCGACAGATTTACATGATGAAAAAACGGGGTTTTTAGTGAAAGGTTGGGTTGATGATGCTATCAATGCAATGCAATCAGCGCGTGTTTGCTTAGCGCCGTTGCGTTTTGGTGCGGGCATCAAAGGTAAATTAGCAGAGGCAATGCTGTGTTCAACGCCATCGGTAACCACAAATATAGGTATTGAAGGTATGCAAACGCAAGACCCTTGGGCAGGAGAAGTTGCCAATGACGCGGTCAGTATTGCTGATGCTGCGGTAAAACTTTATCAAGACTCAGCCGCTTGGCAATGTGCTAGCGAGTTAGGGCAGAAAAATGCTCAACTGTTATTTGAACAAAACCAGCATTTTTCGGCATTTTCCAGTTGCTTAGCGAGGTTGTTAAAAGATTTAATACAACACCGACAACATAATTTTATTGGCAGCATGCTCAATCATCATCACCATAAAAGCACTAAATACATGTCACAATGGATTGAAGCGAAAAATAAGTCCTAACTAACAATAAAAAACTACAACGACGCTTCTAATACTTTTGCTAACCGTTGTGCGGCTCGTAATAATCGCTGTTCTATTACACCTTGGTGTTGTTCTAAATAACCTGACGGTAATTTTATTTTATGCTTAGGCTTTTCGCAGCTGCCTTGGCTATTTAATTGGCAATAGTTAACGCTAGGCTTTCTCGCTAATTGAAATGATTCGTCAGCCCATTGCCAAACTTGTGCCGCTTGCCAATTTGGCTGAGAATGTAGGCTCCATTTTTCTCTTAATGAATCTAGCCATTTTATTTTACTTTGTTTTCCTTTATATAAAATACAGTCGTCCCAATAATGATGTAAGTTATTACACTTAGTATCGGAGTGGGAAAATGTTATTTTATTGCCCCCTAAATCATCTTTGAAACTGACGTGTAAAGGCTGATGAATATCGCCTAACCAATGGCCTAAAAAGAGTAATGCCTGAGCTTGTTGCCATTCATGAGGTTTTTGTGGGTGTGCTAATATTTGTTGATGTTTTAAAATAGCTTGGGGCAGACAATTTTTGCTGCAGTCATTAACGTTAATCTTATGATGTGAACGCGATACATTCATATAATGCCAAGCATTGTACGGCCTAAACTTTTCTAAGCGTTTAACTGCATCAGCCCAAGTGCAGGCGTTATCGAATGTTATAGGTTTATCTTCTTTTTTATAGTTATAACGATTAATTAGGCGTTGGTGCTGTTTAGGGATTGTCTTAAGAAGAGCGGTAATTTTGCTTTGTTTTACAGGTGATAAATGTTCAAAGGCTAATTGACAAATTACTTGATGGCCAAGCTTACCTAAAGCAAAGCTTGGCTTACTTACAGCAAAGGTAAGAAAGATTATGGTAAAAGCAATATACTTGGCGCTCATCAATGGACCTTTTTATTCAACAAAAATTTGCATCTCTTCGCCAATTTGTTTGCGCATTTCCATTAATTTTATTGCGCTATCATGTTGTCTTTTATCTTCCTTAGTTTCTGGAACCCATTTTGGAATTCGCTCAGATTGACCATTTTGATCTACTGCTACCATAATCACAATGCAATGCGTTGTTAATCGGCGATTTAACGATTTAGGATCACAGGCGTTTACTTCTAGCGCTATGTGCATTGATGAACTACCCGTATAAATAACTTTCGCTTCTACCTCTACCAAGCTGCCAACATGAATGGGCGCAACAAAGCGAATGCCACCCGCGTAGGCGGTAACACAATAACGACCACTCCAGCCGGCAGCACAAGCATAAGCGGCTAAATCAATCCATTTCATTACCGCACCACCATGAACTTTACCGCCAAAATTAACATCTTGTGGTTCAGCTAAAAATCTTAAGGTTATATCACGCTGTGGGCTATTCATTATGCATTCTCTGGAGTTGTTGGTTAAAGTAAATTTAGATGAGGTAGATTTTATACTATTGAAGGGGTTAATAAGTAATTATTCCTAAAATAAGTTTTAACAAATAAAAAAGCCTTTCTCAAAGAGAAAGGCTTGAAATGCTCGCTTTATGGTCTTGTTAATCAAGATTCTTATTAGTTGTATGCAGAAGTGTTTTTATTATTATTCAGTGCTTCTTTGTTACGCAGCTATTTTATAGCAAAGCATTTTCACTACTGCAACAACTTTAATAGAGCATAAACTCGACGATTCCTTTCGTATTAAGGTTTGTTTTACCTATCCTATGGCTAAGTTGCTGATTGTTAGATAGATTGATAATTTCGAGATAAATGTAACGAAATTGAAATATTTTTTGTGACGGGATTGCTATTGCAAATATATACCTAGGCCACCTCAAACTGAATTCTGCATCTTAAAGTGGCTTGGGTATAAATGAATTGATTTGGCGCATAGATTCAAAATACTACGAGTGTTAGAATATGCGCCATAAATTGCTTGTTATTCTTATTAATAAGAATGCGAACGAGTAGACAGTGAATGAATTAGAGGATTTATTGGTGACTGAATTAAAAAATGATAATTATTTACGCGCGCTGTTAAAGCAGCCCGTAGATTACACGCCTGTGTGGATGATGAGACAAGCAGGGCGTTATTTACCTGAATACAGAGAAGTGCGTAAAGGCGCTGGCGATTTTATGTCGGTTTGTCGTGATGCCGACTTAGCGTGTGAAGTCACTATTCAACCGCTTCGTCGTTTTCCACTTGATGCTGCTATTCTATTCAGTGATATATTAACTATTCCTGATGCAATGGGATTGGGATTATATTTCGAAACAGGCGAAGGTCCGAAATTTGAACGACCTATTACTTGTAAGGCTGATGTCGATAAAATTGGCATTCCTGATCCAGAAGGCGAATTACAATATGTAATGAACGCTGTTCGTACGATTAAAAAGGAACTTAATGGCAGTGTGCCATTAATTGGCTTTTCAGGAAGTCCTTGGACTTTAGCAACGTATATGATTGAAGGTGGTAGCTCGAAAGCGTTCACTAAAATTAAAAAAATGATGTTTGCTGAGCCGCAAACGCTTCATTTGTTACTTGATAAGTTAGCTGATTCTGTTATTTCTTACTTGAATGCACAAATTGCGGCTGGTGCTCAGTCAGTCATGGTATTTGATACATGGGGCGGTGTATTATCGCCACGTGATTATAAAGAATTTTCACTGCAATATATGCATAAAATTGTTGATGGCTTAACTCGTCATAACGATGGTCGCCAAGTGCCAGTTACTTTATTTACCAAAAATGGCGGCATGTGGCTAGAAGATATCGCGGCGACAGGTTGTGATGCGGTTGGACTTGATTGGACTATTGATATTGAAAATGCCAAAGCCCGCGTAGGTGATAAAGTTGCTTTACAAGGTAATATGGACCCTTCCATGTTATATGCGCCATTACCAAGAATTGAGCAAGAAGTTGAGAAAATATTGGCAGGTTTTGGTGAGGGTGGAACAGGTCATGTGTTTAACCTAGGACATGGTATTCACCCTGATGTGAACCCTGATCATGCAGGGCACTTTATTGAGTCAGTTCATCGCCTAAGTAAGCAATACCACAAGTAAAAAGTGACGAGTTTATTAGTAAAAAAGTAGCGAACTCTACGGAGTTTGCTACTATTTTTAAACTCGAAACTCGAAACTCGAAACTCGACTGTTCATACCTCACGTTCAGCATGAACGACTTATTCTGAGCAAATGACGCCGTTTGTCCTGAAAAAATTATGCCGTTTATCCTGAGCTTGTCGAAGGGTTAATCTTCATCCATTTCATAAGCACTAAAATCAGTAATTCCTTTTTCTTCTAAAATACGGCGGACACTAGCTGGTAGCTTTTCACCATTGTCTTTAGCGAGATCTTCATCATCAGGTAAAGGTTGGCCAGTAAACGCGTGTAAAAAGGCTTCGCACAATAATTCACTATTAGTTGCATGGCGTAAATTATTTACTTGTCGCCGGGTACGCTCATCGGTTAATACTTTTAATACACGCAAAGGAATTGAGACAGTAATTTTTTTTACTTGCTCACTCTTTTTACCATGTTCGGCATAGGGATTAATATATTCGTCATTCCACTGAGCCATGTAAATTCCTCTGTTTCTATTTATGTAAAGTGATAATTATTATTTTATGGCTATAAAGATTCATTTAAAGCCGTTATTTAATTAAATCCTGATTGAAATACACAGGCATATTATTACAATTGATATAATATTTTATTCTTAATAATGCAATTCTACTGGTTGCAGAAATTCAGTCAAGTAGAAGTTTAGATGTCTAAAAGATCTTGACCTAAATAATTAAAGCGTTTAGAGTTATAGACGTCCAAACATCTAAATAGATTTAATGAACATATTTGACAAACATAGATGACAGACAATTAATGAAAACAATGAGTACTTCCAATTAATGGGTACTTTCAGTTAATGAAAATAGGGAATGAAAATGTCGAATGCTAAGATGAATAATATTACTACTTCGGCAGTGCGAGCAGGCATTAATACCGACGAACATCATGGTGCTGTTGTTGCGCCTATTCATTTATCTAGCACTTTTTCACTAAAAGGTTTTAATGAAAAACGTCAGTTTGATTATTCTCGTACTGGTAATCCAACCCGCGCAGTCTTTGGGCAAGTAATAGCTGATTTAGAGCAAGGCAGTGTAGGTATTGTTACCAGTACTGGCATGTCGTCAGTACTGTTAATTTGTCAGTTATTATCTGCTGATGATTTAGTGGTTATTCCGCATGATTGTTATGGTGGTAGTTTTCGTTTATTTACGCATTTAGCGAAACGTGGTCAATTTAAACTGATTGTTGTTGATCAAAATAATCAAAGTGCCTTAGCACAAGCATTAGCACAAAAGCCTAAGTTAGTTTTATTAGAAAGCCCAAGTAATCCATTATTACGTGTGGTTGATATTGAAGAAGTAACTAAGGCTTGCCACAACGTGGGCGCTTTAGTTGCGGTTGACAACACCTTTTTATCGCCTGCTTTACAGCAACCGTTAACGTTGGGTGCAGATATCGTCTTTCATTCCACAACTAAATACATTAACGGGCACAGTGATGTTGTTGGTGGCGTTTTAGTGACGAAAGAGCAGGCCTTAGGAGAAGAATTAGCGTGGTGGGCAAATTGTATTGGTATTACAGGCAGTGCCTTTGATAGCTTTTTGGCTTTGCGTGGTTTGAAAACCTTACCCGTACGTATGAAACAGCATCAAAAAAATGCTGAACAGGTCGCCGTCTTTTTAAAAAATCATCCGGCTATTGATGCTGTTTACTACCCTGGCTTTGAAGATCACCCAGGTCATGCTATTGCTAAAAAGCAGCAAGCGGGTTTTGGCGCTATGCTAAGTTTTGATGTTAAAGGCGGTGTTGAAGCAGTGAAGAAATTATTCGACAATATAGCGTTGTTCACTTTGGCGCAGTCTTTAGGTGGCGTAGAAAGTTTAATTTGTCATCCATCGACTATGACTCATGCTGGTATGGAAGAAACGGCAAGACTTGAAGCGGGCATTACTGATTCATTAGTAAGAATTTCAGTTGGCATTGAAGACATTAGTGATATTTTGGCAGATTTAACGCATGGCTTAACGCAGAGTCAACTACGTTAGTGACATACGTTAGTGATTACGTTAGTTACAATACAAATGCAGGAACAGCAATCTAAATCTAGGTAGCAATAACAATTATTTTATAGAATAAAAAATGACAGAATTACAAACCCCAAAAAATAAATTAGAAAAGCATGCGATTAACGTTCATAAGTTTGGCGGTAGTTCGTTGGCAAATGCACAATGTATTGCGCGTGCAGTTGCGATAATTCGTCAAAATTGTCAGTTAAATGACATTATTGTTGTTTCTGCCAATGGTAAAACCACAGACAGTCTATTCACACTGCTTACTTTGGCTGAAAGTACAGAGTTCACCAACGCTTTAGTGGCATTAGAACATCAGCAAACAGACCTTATAAATGAATTGCTAAATGAGAAAAGTGCTAAGCAATTAACACAGCTGTTATCAACAGACATTGTGCAGTTAACGCAATGGTTATCCAGTGATTTTATTCAACATAGAAATGATGTTTTAGCGTTTGGTGAGTTGTGGTCAGCACGATTACTGTCTGCTTTGCTTAATGAAAAAATTTGCCCTAGTAATGCTATTGATGCCCGAGATTTTCTCGTTATTGATAACGAACAAGCATGCGCGGTTGATCATGCCTTAAGTAGTGCGCAGCTTAAAACACATTTACAGTTTGGCAAGTTAGCGGTAATCACTGGTTATATTAGCAGAGATAACCGAGGAAAAACCTGCACTTTGGGTCGTAATGGTAGTGATTATTCAGCAACGATTATGGCCTCATTGGTCGGCGCTTTTAATGTGACTTTGTGGACAGACGTTGACGGTATTTACAGTGCCGACCCTCGCGTTGTGCCTAACGCCAGAAAACTGCACCGTTTACCTAATGGTGTAGCGAAAGAGCTTGGTCGCCTCGGCAACCCAGTGCTACATGCAAAAACGCTAACACCCTTGGTCAATGAAAGCTTGTCTCATCACTGTCATTTACATGTAGCTAGCAGCTTTGATGCGCAAGTTTCGGGTACTGAAATAGGACAATTTGGTCATATTGCCAAACAAGAATTATCAGTAACTTATTTAAATGATCTTTTATTAGCGCAATCAACACGTTTTATTGGTGAAGCTGGTGCTGATTTATTCGAAAAGGCCTTGATTGATTTTTCGCCTATTTGTGCTGACGATAAACAGGGTTTTATTGTTATTAATCAAAATCAGCATAAGCCTTTAATCCAGTGGCTAGCGAGTTATAATGTTGACGTCACTTTCAAGCCCGTTGCTATTATTGCGACCGTTGGTCATAAAGTAGCGCAACGTGGTGATATTAAAGCCCGTTTCAAGCGCTCATTAAAAAGTGCTCAACCTTTGTATTCAGTGGCAAGCGAGAATAATCATAGCGTTATTGCTATTTTATCTGAGCCTTGCAGCACAGAGTTATTGAACAATGTTCATCATGATATAATTAAAGATTCTCGCCACATTGGTTTAGTGATTGCTGGTTTAGGTAATATTGGCGAGCGTTTTATAGAATTATTGCCAGCGCAGTTAAATCGTATTTATGCTTTGGAAAATATTCATCTTGTTGGTTTGTTATCATCGAAAAAGGCGCTTATTAGTAATGATGGTATTGATGTAAATCAGGCACTAACTTTATTTAAAAAAGATGCTCAGCCATATGATTATGAGCAATTATTATCGTGGTTAAGCAATCATCCTTATGATGAATTAATTGTGGTTGATATTACCCCAAGTGAAGATTTTAGCTTGCTTTATCAAGATTTTTTTACGCAGGGTATTCACGTTATTGGTGCGAATAAGTGGGCCGCTTCATCGGATACTGCCAACTACAATAAGCTAGTAAACACCGCGGATAAAAATAACAGTTTGTGGTTAGGCAATACTACGGTTGGTGCAGGCTTGCCAATTAACTATGCGATTAAAGATTTAAAAAATAGTGGTGATAAAATTACCGGCATAGCGGGTGTTTTTTCTGGTACGTTATCATGGCTATTTGAAACCTATGATGGCTCAACCGCTTTTTCTACCCTGCTTTTAGATGCACTTACACAGGGAATAACCGAGCCAGACCCGCGTGAAGATTTATCTGGCCGAGATGTACAACGAAAACTACTGATTTTAGCCCGCATGGCAGGTTTTGAATTATCACTTGAAGATATTGATTGCAAAAATCTAGTGCCACAAGCATTGCAAAAGCTCAGCACAGAAGAATTCTTGACGAGAGCGAATGAGTTAGATGACTTTTTTGCAAGCGCCTTAAATGACGCTAACAATAAAGCCTGTTGTATTCGTTATGTTGCTCGCTTAAGCGTTAATGATTCAGCTAATGTTCAAGCTAATGTTCAAGCCAAGGTCAGTTTAGAAGTGCTACCGCAAAATGATGCGTTTGCTAGTTTGACGCCTTGCGACAATATTTTTCAAATCAGCAGCCATTGGTATCAAGAAAATCCATTAATTATACGTGGCCCCGGCGCAGGACGAGATGTGACTGCCGGTGGACTACATTCAGATCTAGTCAACATTTGTCAGCAATTAGCTCACAAGCAAAACCAAGTAAAAATAAAGGGGATAAACTAATGAGTTATAGCCATGCCAGACAAGTGGAGTCATTAAACCGCAGTCTGAGTGAAATTAGCAATGATATTCAAGTGTCGTTTGAATTCTTTCCGCCCAATACGCCTGAAATGGAAACTACCTTGTGGAATTCAATTGAGCGCTTAGCACCGTTAAAGCCTAACTTTGTGTCGGTAACTTATGGTGCTGGCTCAGGTACACGTGATAGAACCCATGATACTATTAAGCGTATTCAAAAAGATACCGCTCTTCTTGCTGCTCCGCATTTAACCTGTATAGATGCTAATCGTGAAGAGTTAGTGCAAATTGCAAAAGATTACTGGGCTAGTGGTGTGCGCCATATTGTTGCTTTGCGCGGCGACTTGCCAAACAGCGATGAAAAGCCAAACATGTATGCTTCAGATTTAGTTGAATTATTGCGCGGTGTGGCAGATTTTGACATTTCAGTGGCTGCCTACCCAGAAGGGCATCCAGAAGCGCCAAATCCACAGTTTGATTTACTGAATTTGAAACGTAAAATTGATGCTGGTGCTAATCGCGCTATTAGTCAGTTTTTCTTTGATATTGAATCATAC
Source organism: uncultured Colwellia sp. (assembly GCA_963974965.1). GTDB lineage: Bacteria > Pseudomonadota > Gammaproteobacteria > Enterobacterales > Alteromonadaceae > Colwellia. Next base: position 183,838 of record CAXBEX010000001.1, read on the forward strand.
CTACGATTTCGAGACCGTTGTGTAACTGTTGGTATTGATGTTGAAATCATCCCAGGTATTTTACCGGTAACGAATTATAAAATGTTGGAACGTTTTGCCGGTTTAACCAATGTTCACGTGCCTAGTTGGATGCCTAAAATGTATGAAGGTTTGGAAGACGATGAAATGACTCGCCGTATGGTTGGTGCAAATATCGCTATGGAGCAAGTGAAAGTGTTAAACCGTGAAGGGGTCAAAAACTTCCATTTTTATACCTTAAACAGAGCTGAATTAACCTATGCTCTGTGTCATACCTTAGGTATACGCCCACAGAAATAAGCGCTAAGAGTCAGATGTAGACATAAGGAAATGTCTTTTAAGAACGCTAATCCCAACACTAACGCTAATGTTAACTTTTGTTTTTGTTGATTAGTTTTGTTCTTTCTAGCATCATTGGTATCTCTTCACTAATTAAATAAACTAAATTAATTAAATAAATGGCTAAAGCGCTTCAGCATCATACGCACTATACCCGTCAGGCTCAGACTCTGCTTGCAAAAGTCTATGGGCGCAGCATACTTAAGGACTCAGTGCTTGAGCGAGCGATTAAATATTTTGAACATCATGAATTTGTTACCTCAGACGCTCCCATAAACCCTGAAAATGAAGCCTTGCATAAATTAGAACAGATAGAGCGTCATAATCATTTAGAAGTGATTTGTGATGAGATAATTGAATTGACAGAAGGTGATAGTTTTGAAGAAAGCAATCGAAAATCTGCTCAGTTACTTGGTACTATTCAATTAATAAGTCCAACGGAAGGTAAGAAAATTGCCGACAATAATGAACAGTGCAAAGCCCTATACAAAGCCGTATTAAGCTTACGTTTGCTTGATAGGTTACTAATCAATAATGAAGTAAGTGATCCGTATATTCAGAAAGTATTAGCAGAATTTGAAGGACAATCTTTTGCTGATTTTGATGCGGCCGCACGTCTTCGTTTTACTGAATTGGTTAAAATGCCACTTATTATGGCCGCTTTATTACAAGATATTGGCCATAATCATGCTCAAGCGAAAACTATTCTTCATGGGGCAGATGGTAATCAAGACCCTTATCGCACTTTAACGGTTGAAGATAGAAAAAAATTATTACAAATCAATCATAAACAAACACTTGACTATATATCAAACGGTATTGGAATTCCGAGCTATGTAGGAAACTCAAGAGCTAAACGTGATCAATTTGTTATTGATGAGCAACTAAAACATCAATTTATAAAAAAATTAATAAAAAGTAGCTTTAAGGCGAGGCAAGGGGTTGGCAACTTGTTAAAAGTCCCTCAAATTTATGTTTCTATTATTTTGTCAACGAAAGAAAATTACAATTATAAATTACTACCTAAGGTTTTTCAGGTGTTAAATAAAAACGCAGAATTAGGCGCCTGTTCTCAAAAAGTTGTGGATGCACTTTATCAAATTACCGGTATGTTTCCCCAAGGGTATGGGGTTATTTATATGCCAGAAGATGAAATGGGGCAGCAAGGAACTTGCTATGAATATGCCATTGTAAATAGACTTTACCCTAAAAAACCCGATCAGCCTTTATGTAGAGTTGCGACGCGAAAGCTTGCTTTCATTAGTTATGGACACAATATTGAAATTAAGAAACAGAACAATTTATATTTTCCACATATGGCAAAAAAAGTGGCAAAGCTAAGCAAAGAGCGCCTTAATGAAATTCTTGAGTTATTGGCCTCAAATTATCAAGAAAGACAAGAGTTTGATTTGTTGCCTCGATGTTGGTACGCCAATGAATTTTTTTCAGTTAAAGAAAATCAGAAACTGTGGAGTAAAGGGGATAAATAAATTTCATCATGATTCTTCTGTAAATTATCAAGCGTTCAGGCAGTAACGTTGGATCATTTCTACCAATAATTTATCTGTTTTTTCTATTTCGCTATGTGCTAAAAATTCATTCGGCTGATGTGCTTGATTTATTGATCCCGGGCCTAATACAATCGTTTGGCAGCCAAGTTGCTGAATAAATGGTGCTTCGGTAGCATAATTAACCGCGCAACATTTGTGACCACTTATTTCCTCAGCCACATTAACAAAGCATTCTTTTTCATTTGAAGCTTTATGTTGTTCAAAACTTGGTGAGCTAGGGTGTAATTCTGCAAAGCTAATTCGCCCCGGATATTTTTCAGCCAGTGGCTTTAATGCTTCGCTTAACCAGTACAATAGTTCATCGTCACTCATACCGGGCAAAGAACGTAAATCAATGTCTAAATCACAATGACCACAAATACGATTGGCATTATCACCCCCTTTAATTGCGCCCATATTTAATGTTGGCGCAGGCACGTCGAATGCTTCATTGTTGTAATTAAGGTTGAATTTTTCTTGTAAATCAATTAATTCACCAATCACTTGATACATAATTTCAATCGCATTAACACCAAGGCTTGGTTTGCTTGAATGACCCGATTGACCTTGTACGCTAATACGGTGCGACATATGACCTTTATGCATCACCACGGGTACCAAGTTAGTGGGCTCACCTATAATAGCAACATCAGGTTTTACCATTTGGCTTTGTGCAAAAAAGCGCGCTCCTGCCATGGTTGTTTCTTCATCAGCAGTGGCTAATATATACAGTGGTTTTGTTAATTTTTTAGCATTAAGCCTTTTACATGCTTGTAAAATGAAAGCAAAAAAACCTTTCATGTCACACGTACCTAAGCCATAGAATTTATCATCTTTATTTAACACATCAATAGGGTTGCTTTGCCAGCGACGTTCATCAAAAGGCACTGTATCACTGTGCCCGGCTAATAATAAGCCACCTTCACCACTGCCAAGTTTGGCTAATAAATTGAATTTATTCGTTGTTCCTGGTACTTGTTGAACATTAATAGTAAAACCTAACTGCTCAAACCATGTGGCAAGTAATTGAATTACTTCTAAATTCCCTTGGTCCCAACTCGGTTGAGTTGAACTAATGGAAGAGCAAGCAATCAATTGAGTCAATGATTGAGTAAAGTTCGGTAATTGTGACATATAAAGACATCCGTATGATTTTAAAAAATCTGAATAAAAGATCAAATAATTATGCTTAATAGTTGCATAACTACCCATTGTCTGGTAAATTGCTTTTATAGTGTAAATAACCTGTTTTCATTAAGCTATTTTTCATAAGGTACAGTGTAATGCTAATTGTTCAAGGAATACGACGACGATAGAGAATTATTTTATTATCTCTTGGACGCTTTAGTTATAAGAGAATGGTTATTCTATTAAAAATCATATCGTTATTAATTTTTGAATAAAAAGGTTTACGTTGTGTCAGAAGTTCAAAAGGTTGCTGTGATCGGCGCAAGTGGTTATGCCGGTGCAGAATTAGTTGGTTTATTATGCCAACACGATAAAGTTTCAATACAGCATCTTGTTGTGTCGGAAAACTCTACTTCCTGTGGAAAACCTTTTAGCGAGTTACATGGTCGCTGGCAGGGGATATGTGATGTACCCCTGCAATCTTTTTCGCAGCAGTGGTTTGACGACAATGTGGCAAATGCCGCACAAGATTTAGATGTTGTTTTCTTTGCGACTCCGCATGAGTTTAGTGCCGACTGGGCACAAGCTTTTGTTGATGCAGGCGTAAAGGTATTGGATCTTTCAGGTGGATTTAGATTAAAAAACCCTGAAGATTACCCCAAGTATTATGGTTTTGAACATGCCAATATTGACGCTTTACTGCAAGCAAAATATGGTCTTGCTGAGTGGCAACATGCTGATATTGCTAATACAAATTTAGTTGCCGTACCCGGTTGTTATCCAACCGCAAGCTTACTTTCTTTAAAACCCATTACGAGCAATCATTTTCATATTGAAAATTCATTAATCGTGGTTAATGGTATCAGTGGTGTTAGTGGCGCAGGCAGAAGTGCTTCACTTGCCACCAACTTTAATGAAGTCAGCTTAAAACCTTACAATATTTTACAACACAGGCATCAGCCAGAAATTTCTCAAGAAGCAAATGCACAGGTGATTTTCAACCCCCATTTAGCCCCTTATAAAAGAGGCTTGCTGGCAACGGTGACTATGCAGTTAAAAGCTGATGTAACCGCAAAACAAGTTGATATCGCATTTGAGCAAGCATATAACGATAAGCCACTCGTGCGAATAGTGAAAGATTGGCCTCAAATTGGCAATGTAGCGCATACCCCCTTCGCCGATATTCATTGGCAAGTAGATGAAGAAAAACATGTTGTTGTAGTGAGTTGTGCTATTGATAACTTACTCAAAGGCGCCTCTTCGCAGGCGGTGCAATGTTTTAATATTTCCCTTGGTTTGCCAAGTGAATATAGTTTACTAGCGAATAAAGCTTAGGAGCTAACTATGACAAACCCTTTGTTTAAGCCATTAGTTATAAAAATTGGCGGAGCCATCTTAGAAAAAGAAGATGCGCTAAATGCATTATTAGTTGTGATTGCAAACCTTAAAGCAGATGCTAAAGTGGTTTTAGTTCATGGCGGTGGTTGTGTTGTTGATGAAATGCTAGCACAAGCAGGCTTTACCACGATAAAAAAGCATGGCTTACGAGTAACGCCAAAAGAGCAAATTGGCCTTATTAGTGGCGTTTTGGCAGGCACGGTAAATAAATCAATTGTAGCATCGGCAAACCGTATGCACTTATCTGCAGTTGGCTTGTCTTTAGCTGATGGCGATATGATTGCTTGTACTAAGTCTGCATTAGACTTAGGTGAGGTTGGCGTACCAAGCCCAAAATCTAGTCAGTTATTAGACACGTTACTCAATAGTGATTTTCTACCGGTTATTTCATCTATTGGTGCTTTAACTAATGGTGATATTGTTAATGTTAATGCAGATGATGCTGCGGTTGCTATTTGTCAGTTACTTAATGCCGAGCTGTTATTATTAACGGATGTTAATGGGGTAAAAGGCAGTGATGGTGAGTACTTAACGTCACTCAATAGCGAACAAGCTAAACGACTTATTGAACAAGGTGTTATTGCGGGCGGTATGGCAGCAAAAGTAAATGCTGCACTACTAGCCGCTAACCAATTACGACGAAGTATCGCGGTTGCTAGTTGGCAATCGCCAGAGCAAATTCCTAGTCTTTTAAATGGACAGGGTATGGGCACACAAATATTGCCTGACTAGCTCAGTTTTATGAGTTCAGTCTTATGGGCTCAGCCTTATTAACTCAGCCTAATTAACTCAGTCCTATTAGATAACGCTTTAGATTAATTGAATCGAGAATACTTATGTTACAACAAAACAAGTCTTTACAACTTTCCAATTTTTTAGCCGATGACGAGCTAAATAAAAACCAATTATTAACCTTAATTGAGTTAGCGATTAATATCAAAAAAAATCCCGCTGATTACAGTCAAGCATTAGCAGGTAAATCAGTTGCGATGATTTTTGAAAAACCGTCATTAAGAACGCATGTTAGCTTTGATATGGGCATTAACAAACTAGGTGGTCACGCACTTTATTTAGGTCAACAAAATGGCAAATTAGGTGAGCGTGAACGGGTTAGCGATTACGCTAAGAACTTGTCATGTTTTGCGGACGCTATTGTTGCGCGTGTATATAGCCATGATTCAATTCAAGGTTTAGCAGAACATGCAAGCGTACCCGTTATTAATGCTTTATGTGATGTTTATCATCCGTGCCAAGCGTTAGCTGATTTTGTTACCCTAACAGAGCTTTTTACCAACGGTAAGGTTGATGATTTAAGCAAAGTTAAGCTCGCTTATGTTGGTGACGGTAATAATGTCGCTAATTCATTAATGATTATGGCCGCCATTTTAGGGGTTGATTTTACGTTAGTAACACCAGTAGGTTATGAAGCACAAGCGTCTATTGTTGAAAAAGCACAAGTACTTGCCAATGAATCAGGTGCAAAACTTCACATAACGAGTGACATTAATAACATTGGCGCGCAAAATGTTATCTATACTGATACTTGGATTTCTATGGGTGATGAAGATACCAGCAAAAAAGCGGAAGTTTTAGCTCACTTTGCGCCTTACCAAGTTAATCATGCTTTGATGAAAAATACTGATGCGAGTATTGTTATGCATTGCCAACCAGCACATTTGGAAGAGGAAATTACCACCGAACTGTTTGACAGTGATATGGCGGTAGTTTTTCAGCAAGCTGAAAATAGAATGTGGGCACAGAATGCCGTTTTAGTATCGTTATTTAATCCAATTTAGGTGTCAAAAGTACTCATTGACTATCGTCAACTCCGTGCTTTTTCCTTTAAATTGAAATAACTAACTTCTCCTAAAAATATATGATTACATTGAAAGGGTGATATGAATCACCGAATAAACAAACAGATTAATGAGAGAACAAAATCATGAGTATTCAAAAGAAACAAATTAAAAAAGTAGTATTAGCCTATTCAGGTGGTTTAGACACATCAGCAATCATTCCATGGTTAAAAGAAAACTATGATAACTGTGAAGTTATTGCTTTTTGTGCCGATGTTGGTCAAGGCGAAGAAGAGCTTGTCGGTATTAAAGAAAAAGCTATCGCCTCTGGTGCTTCTGAGTGTTATGTAGCCGATCTTAAAGAAGAGTATGTAAAAGAGTATATTTACCCAATTCTTAAAACTGGTGCGGTTTACGAAGGACAGTATCTATTAGGTACGTCAATGGCACGACCTATTATTGCTAAAGCACACATAGAAATAGCGTTAAAAGTAGGTGCTGATGCGGTATGTCATGGCTGTACGGGTAAAGGTAATGACCAAGTACGTTTTGAATCTTGTTTTGCCGCACTTGCACCTGAGCTAACGGTTATTGCGCCATGGCGTGAGTGGGATATGGTTTCTCGTGAAGACTTGCTAGATTACCTAGCGGAACGTGATATTCCTTGTGCAGCGTCATTAACTAAAATTTATAGCAGAGATGCCAATGCTTGGCATATCTCTCACGAAGGTGGTGAGTTAGAAGACCCATGGTGCGAGCCTTCAAAAGAAGTTTGGACTATGACGGTTGATCCAATGGATGCGCCCAATGAACCTGAAAGGGTGCAATTAAGTTTCCTTGAAGGTGAATTAGTTGCTGTTGATGGTAAAGACTTCTCTCAAAGTGGTGCAGGTGCTTATGAAGCATTAATGTACTTAAATGCAAAAGGTGCAGCACACGGTGTTGGTAGAATAGACATTGTTGAAAACCGTTTAGTAGGCATGAAGTCTCGTGGTTGCTACGAAACGCCAGGTGGCACTATCTTAATGGCGGCCTACAAAGGTTTGGAAACACTAATCTTAGATAAAGAATCACTTAAATATCGCGAATCTGTAGGTCATGAATTCTCTCATGTAATTTACGATGGTCGTTGGTTTACACCACTTGCTAAAGCGCAATTAGCCTCTGCTGCTTCTTTTGCTGAAAAATTAACGGGTGATGTGGTTGTTAAGTTATACAAAGGCATGGCACAAGTGACCCAGCGTCGTTCACCAAATAGCTTATATTCAGAAGCGTTTGCTACCTTTGGTGCTGATGATGTTTACGACCAAAAGCATGCTGAAGGTTTTATTCGTTTATTTAGTTTATCTAGTCGTATTACAGCACTTTCTCAAAAGGGTAAATAACCATGGCTTTACTTATGAGATGTGGTGGACGTTATAACGTCGCTAGCCCCCTCTACTGTATAAATAGTATTATCGAAAAAAATTGGAGTAAATAACCATGGCCTTATGGGGTGGACGTTTTAAAGAAAAAGCGAGTGTACAATTTAAAAAATTCAACGACTCGCTACCTGTTGATTACCGCATGGCAGTGCAAGATATTGTTGGCTCAATTGCTTGGGCGCAAGCTATTCATGAAGTAGGCGTGATAAATAAAGACGAACTAACACGTTTAACTGCGGCATTAAATGAGCTCAAAGAGTCAGTTGAAGAAAATCCAAAGCAAATTTTACTTTCTGATGCGGAAGATATTCATAGCTGGGTGGAAATTCAGTTAATTGAAAAAACAGGTGATTTAGGCAAGAAACTCCATACAGGTCGTAGTCGTAATGACCAAGTTGCTACCGATTTAAAACTTTGGTGTAAAGAAACGGGTGGTGACTTGTTGTTTGCTTTAGTGAATTTGCAACAAGCAATGATGAATTTAGCTGAACGTGAAAAAGATACGGTACTACCGGGCTATACCCATTTGCAGCGCGCACAACCCGTGACGTTTAGTCATTGGTGTTTAGCTTATGTAGAAATGTTTAACCGTGATATTGGTCGCCTAAAAGACGCGTTATATCGTTTAGATGTTTCGCCGTTAGGCTCAGGCGCTTTAGCAGGAACGGCTTACCCAATTGATCGTAATGCCTTGGCAAATCGTTTAGGTTTTAGAACCGCGACCATGAACAGCCTAGATGCGGTATCAGACAGAGATCACGTTATTGAGCTACTTGCCAGTGCAAGTATTTCTATGGTGCATTTATCACGTTTTGCTGAAGATTTAGTTTTCTATAATTCTGGTGAAGCGGGCTTTGTTGAAATGAGCGACTTAGTTAGCTCAGGCTCATCATTGATGCCACAAAAGAAAAACCCCGATGCCTGTGAATTAATTCGCGGTAAAGCAGGGCGTGTGTTTGGCTCATTAACGGGCATGTTAACGACCATGAAAGCACTTGCGCTTGCTTATAATAAAGATATGCAAGAAGACAAAGAAGGGCTTTTTGACGCACTTGATACCTGGCAAGAATGCATGGAAATGGCCGTATTAGTTGCTGATGGCTTAAAAGTGAATAGAAGCCGAACCTTAGCTGCGGCTCAGCAAGGTTACGCTAATGCCACAGAGCTTGCTGATTATTTAGTGGGTAAAAATATTCCGTTTCGTGAAGCTCATCATATTGTTGGTGAAGTTGTCTTGGCAGCCATTGAAGAAGGTTGCCCGTTAGAAGATTTAACACTAGCGCAGCTACAAGCGTTCAGCTCGCAAATTGAGCAAGATGTTTATCAGCACTTATCGATTGAATCAACACTTGATAAACGTGAAGCACTAGGCGGCACCTCTCGTGCGCAAGTGGAAAAAGCGATTGCCAACATACAGTTAGGCAACGAAGAAATATTGAATGAGCAAGTCGTTGGTGCGCCAGGTAAACAGCAAACTAAAATAGCACTAAAACAAGTAAAACAACGCTTAAATGCTCAAAGAGCAGCGGCTATGTCTGTCCGTAGAGCGCGTATGTCTGACGTTGATAAAATTCATCAGCAAGTAAATCTTCAAGCGGATAAAGGTGAGATATTACCGAGAACGCTCGATAATATTATTCATGACATTCAAAATTTTGTGGTTGCAGTACTTGATGGTGAAGTGGTGGGTTGTGCGTCACTTTATATTTATCAAACGGGTCTTGCTGAAATTCGCTCAGTGGTTGTTGATGAAGGTGCTAAAAATCAGGGGCAAGGACAAGCATTAGTACAATATTTACTTGAATTTGCTCATCAAATGGAGTTACAACAAATCATTGTTTTAACTTATATTCCAGACTATTTCACTAAACTAGGTTTTAGTATTATCGATAAGAGTACTTTAGCTGAAAATATTATTGAAGATAGCGAACCAAGCCCGCATAAAGATCCTGCTGATGAAGTGGCGATGGAATATATTATCGGTCAAGTTAAGTAGTTAGTTATTGGATTTATTTCTAGGTTTGGTTTTAGGTTTATTTCTAGAATTGTTTTATAAGTGGCAAGTGACTTTCAAAGAATGGAAAACATGAATAATAGCGATCAAAATTACGTTAAATGGTTTAGAAATGCTGCGCCTTATATTAATGCTCATCGTGGAAAAACTGTGGTATTGATGTTTGGCGGCGAAGCTGTTTTACATCCCAATTTTGCTAATATTATTCATGATATGTCACTACTGCGCAGTTTAGGCGTTAAGCTTGTCGTTGTGCATGGCGCACGGCCACAAATTGAAGAACGCATGGCGCAGCGTAATATTGACCGAATTATTGAAAACAATATTCGCGTAACTGATGCGGCAACGCTTGTCGCAGTTAAAGACGCCACCGGCTCTTTGCGCTTGCATATCGAAGCTTTATTAACAACAGGTCTTGCTAACTCACCCATGCACGGTTCACAAATTAGAGTGAGCACAGGCAATTTTGTGATTGCCAAACCTATGGGTGTGCGCGACGGTATTGATTATAAATACACTGGCATGGTACGCAGAATAGACTCAGAAGGCATAAATATGCAGCTAAATTATGGCTCTATTGTGCTTTTATCTCCCATTGGTTATTCACCCACGGGAGAGGTGTTTAACTTAGCTTTAGAAGACGTAGCAGCGCAAACGGCTATTGCTTTGAATGCCGATAAACTAATAACGTTAACTAAGGATGAAGGTTTACTTGATGAATTTGGCACACTAATCAAAAGTTGTAGTGTTCGTCGAGTTAAAACCTTACTAGACGACAAAGATTGCCATGTTCGCCAGTTATTACTTCGTGCCATCATTCAAAGTGGAGAAAATGGTGTTGAACGTTGTCACTGTGTTAGTTATCAAAGTGATACTGCATTGTTACAAGAGCTTTTCACTCGTGACGGTGCAGGAACATTGATTGCTAAAGATCACAAAGAAGAATTGTCTACCGCAACCATTGATGATGTGGCCGGTATTTTGGAACTATTGGCGCCGCTTGAAGCTGAAGGTGTTTTAGTTAAGCGTTCTCGTGAATTACTAGAAGTTGAAATAGACCGATTTGTTGTGCTTAAAAAAGAAGAGATGATTGTTGCTTGTGCCGCACTTTATCCTTATCCCGATGCAAAAATGGGCGAAGTTGCTTGTGTTGCTATTCATCCTGATTATCGTAAAGGTAATCGAGGAGGTCGTTTGATCACCGCTTTAGAAGAGGAAGCAAAGCAGCTGCAACTCACTTCAATTTTTGTGTTAACTACCGTCAGTAGTCATTGGTTTCAAGAGCAAGGCTTTATTGAGCAATCTATGGATAAATTACCTGAAGGTAAACAAAAAATGTATAATTTTCAGCGTAAATCAAAGGTCTTTATTAAATATATATAAGATTTTTCCTGTCTGTCTTGCTCATTATAATTTGAACGGGTAGAATGCGCCTCGAGTTGACTAGACAATCGCTGCTTGCTGAATTTATTTAGTGGGGGGAGGAAAGTCCGGGCTCCAATGAGCAGGGTGCCAGGTAACGCCTGGGGGGCGCAAGCCCACGACAAGTGCAACAGAGAGAAGACCGCCGATGGCTGGCAACAGCACAGGTAAGGCTGAAAGGGTGCGGTAAGAGCGCACCGGATTGCTGGTAACAGTAATTGCAGGGTAAACTCCACCCGGAGCAAGACCAAATAGGGTTTCATGACTAGTTGAACGCAAGTTTAAATAGTATAAGCGTGGCTCGCGTGGAAACCGGGTAGGTTGCTTGAGCCTTAGAGCGATTTAAGGCCTAGACGAATGATTGTCACTTTTTTTCGAAAAAGATACAAAACCCGGCTTATGTGTCATCTCACCAATTTTAGTAACCGCTTGATTATCTAATAAATAGTCAAGCGGTTTTCTAAAATAATTACATATCAATATCTTAAATACAAAAATGGTACACGGTTAGCTACACGGTACTGATTTCTACACTCATTATTTCATTCTAAAATTTACACTTCATATTTCACTACGGAATACATTTAGTCTCAGCTTCTTGCCTGATAAACTTTTCAGCTCACTATCTATTTCAATTATTTAAAATCTCAAATTATTGGTACACGGACAGGTACACGGTTTTAAAAAATTGGCCAACTTGAGTAAGCAAAGTGCAAGCAGTTACGGGCTTTAAGTATTTATACCTCAGGAAAGCTACTTTCTATGTGAGGGTTAAGGTGGCAAAACGACTTGGCGCAAGGGAAGTAAGACTTTGCTTAAGGACTAATAAACTAAGTGTTGCCGTTGTTCGTTTAGAATGCATTCGATCATTAATTTCTTCGTTAAAACAACTTGTTATTCGCTCAAGAACATTAGACACTAACTTAACCTGTTAGCAGTTTTTACAAATCAAGGATGCTATGTTGAAGCAGTTAGAAATATCCGATATTGACCCCATGATAGCTAAGCTTGAACAAGGTAATAGTGATAAAGGGGCATACGCTCAATGCGTTATCACATAGTTCATTATTTAGTTTGGATGATAACTATAAAGCACAATACCTTTATATCGCACAAGCACCAGATAATGAACAACGGTTGGTTCGCTTCAGCGAAGTGGTAGCTGGTTTAAGCTCAATATAGCTGCCGTTGACATTTTGATGTTGATTAATTTTACTACGCTAAACAAAAGAAATAACAATAAGTGATTGGACAAATTACTCTAAGAAATAATCAACAGAATTCTATGTTTTGCCTTATTTATTTAATGAAAATGCTCTTGCAATATTACAAGAGCATTAATGTAAAAATAAATAATGACGACTTAAAAATTGACTTCTACTGGAGTGTTACCTGCTATCACTGTAACATTTTGTGAAGTGATAAAGTTTACCTCTTCATCAACTTCAGGATCATCTTCAGTATCGCAACTTATGGCAATGGTGTAATCGCCCGCTTTAATAAAACCAATTTCAAAGTTATAACTTGTTTGTTCGCTATCAAAAGTAACTGCTGTACTTGCATAAGGTAAACTTCCGCTCTCATCTCCGCCATTATCTTCCATGGTATCAATAACTACACCTGTGCCTTCATACATATAGACACTTGCTACATTTACTGATGCATCAGAAAGTGGCGTACATTGATTATCAATTAATAACGTCTCCGAGACAGTCCCATCAATATGGCCTGCTTCGTTATTATTAACTAACCTTACACCTCGTGGTTTAAGAAAATAACCAGCTTGACCGACAGGGTTAGTCATCGCTTTATTTAGATCAAATTCTAGAGTGAAGTCTACAGTCCCACCCAACGTAGCTGTGAAACCATCTAATTTAAGTTCATTTGAAGGAACATTGACACTGATTTTTTCACTCGTTTGAGCATCAGTACCATAAGAGCCATCGCTCATAATTAAACGTAATTGTGTATAATCGCCCGCTTCAATGCTTATACCATCAACTAAAGAGATAGAATCACTGCCTGTATATTGTCTTAAATCAATACCGACCGTATTAGGAATAACAGCATCACTATTATCTAAACATAAGTCATTGCTTGCAATCATTCCGTCTTCAGTACCTACGGTGAAAACAGCATCACCATTACTTCCTTTAAGCTCTATTTGATTAAAACATACAACGACTTCAGAAAGGTCATCAACAGGCGCATCACTTATTGATAAAGAAAAGCTAGGCAATGGTGTATTATCTTCGGAGCTACCACCACAGGCAGTAATTAAAAGAGCAGAAAGAACACAGGGGACAAGGTGTTTTTTATTTAACATAATATTTCCTAATGAATTAAAGTACAAAACTGAATTTTCAGCTTCTAATTTTTTAGAAAATCAAACAATATGAATATTTATTTCATTATTGATAGACTTTTTCTAAGAAAAAATAACACGTCTTATTCGTGTCACGATTGCTGTTAGGCAATTTATCAATTGAACTAAAGCATAATAAGCAAGATATTAAGCTTACTTATTTGCAAGCTCAATATAACATGAAATTTGAGCTAATAACTAGTAACCTATAGCCCAAGTAACATAAGTCAGATGTCTTACACCATCCTTGCCTATGCGAATGAAAGTTTCCGCATTTCCTCGTCTACCAATTGATTTCCCCCACCCTACGTCATTATTAGCACCTACTTTATTACAACCTTTTCCTGGAGGAGCGTTACAGGTTCCTCCACTATCCCCACCATTATTATACGAGTCATATGAATCAAGGTGCTCGTATATTGTATCTAGCTGTACATAGTCATGATTATTTGGATATTCATATGGTGGATTTTGATAATCCATACAGGTATAAAGAGAGGTATTATTGAAGTATTCGTCCTGATGGCCAAGTCCAACATTGTGTCCTAACTCTTGGCATGTAACACTTTGCATCCACGTTTCATCATAAAAAGGGTCAGAAAAATACGTATCATTTAACTTAGTATACCCTGTAGTGATATGATCATTAGCGTCAATTGAAATTCCCGCAATTCCTAACCAACCAACATCTCCATAGGCTAAATTGCAAATTCTAATTTCTCCTTGGCCCCCTTTACATCTGCGTCTGACTTTATTGCTCGTTGAACCCGACAGATCTTGCACCATGTTAAAAGCACTAGAAGCAGACCAATCAGCAACCGATTGAGTTACATAACCATCCCATTCTACCGTTGTGCTGTTAATGATGGTCAAATCGAAAGAGGATGTACTTCTAGCCCAATGGTAATCCCCCCAAGAATGATCTGCTAAAGTTACCGTAGAAAAAAACACAAAACTTAAAATAAGTGACGTTATATATTTCATAAAGTACCTCGACCAAAAAACAGTTACACCCCAAAGTGTAGTCTATTTTTTATACAAAGCTATTATCGAAAATTATTAGTTATTGTAAAATAATGATGAAATGAATAATCAGAGATATAAAACATCATCCTTTTTGTCTCTTATTGAAAACGCTGCAACGGGTAACTCATTGAGTAAAAGTTAAATAATAAAAATACATCCATCAAGTATTGAAGCTACTGAACTTAGCTAATTAAATTGGTGAACAAAAATAGTGCCGACTAGAGCATGATAGCTATATTAAACGAATGACCGCTGTGGGCTTGGTTAAGAAGTAATGATTTATCAAATCGAGTATTTAAGGATTATGACGATATAGTTGAACAAGTAATACCAATCAGATTATTTAACCACCCAAATCCATCCACTCTCTCATACACATTTTTTTGACCCTATCTACATCGCTAATAAAGCTATTCCACGCATCGCAGCATGAATTAACAATATCTTCGTATCCATCAAAGCATTTATTGGCTAATTCATTCTGTCTTAACCACTGCCAAATTTGCTCTACAGGGTTCAATTCTGGCGAATACGCTGGCAACTTTACTAGCGTAACATTATCAAAAGCAAGTGCGGCATCATCAGTATGCCAACCCGCTCCATCCATGATAACAACAGCATGCCGGCCTTTTATTGTTGCTTGTGATATTTGCTTCAAATGCTGTCTCATTGCGTCTTTATTCACATAGGGCGCAACTATCGCTTCTGTTGCTCCTGTGGCTGGACAAATAGCGCCAAACAGATAAACATATTGAAACTGTTGCTGCTTAACCGCTCTCGGCCTTGACCCTTTTTCAGCCCATAACCTTGTTGTAGTATTTTGTTGACCAAACCTAGCTTCATCTTGAAACCAGATGTCTATGCTAGATCTATCATGATCTTTAGGGATCATTTCAATTTTGAATTTTTTTAAAATCCTCTTGAATTTCTTGTGATTGCTTGGGATGCTTAGAGCGACTGGTTATCCAAGAGAAGTTTAGTGAATTTAGCAATCTATAGATGTTGTCTAAACAATATGTAACGCCAAACTCTTCTTGAATGTAGTTGACTAATGATTTCCCCGTAAGACGACCACCATTAGGTTTAATGCTATTTTTTGTCACATATTCTTTTAATGTAATAAGTTGTTCTGCAGTCAGGCTACAAGGTCTACCTGCTCTGGGTTGCTCTTTTAAGCCATCGAGTCCATTTTCATCAAACTTTTTAGCCCAATCATTTACTGCTTTACGGCTGATCTTTAAATAGGTAGCTGTTTGCGCTCTATTAGCTCCATCTTTTATGTGTGAAAGGGCTAATAAACGAATACGCATTCGACCATTGGTTTCTTTAGCGATAAGTGATTTGATATCTATCAATTTCAGCTTATCTTGGAGTTGTTTTTGGGAAATATATTTCATACCACTATTAGATCACAAATTTAATCTGATTGGTATAAGCGAGGGCTGGAATAACTTTAGAAATCAAGTCAGCCAAGTGAAAAGTTTATGCACAAGAAACTGGGCAAAACTTATCACTTAATTAATTCTTTTGGTATTACCATGTAATGTAGTGTAGTTATGGGGTCAGGGCAGTCGCATTAAAAATAGCTTGACACAGATCCCCTAATTTGATCTATTACTTCGCTTTAAGCAAAGTAAAATTACCAAACAGAAGCCTACATTTATCTAATATTTCAAAGATATTGAAGATAATCGACTTGAAAGAAAACAATTACACAAGTTAAATGATATTTTATCTGCAGTTATCTGCGGTTGTGACAGCTGGATTGCTATTGAAAAGTTTTCCAACATTAAGCGCGCTTGGTTTGAGCAATATTTATCGCTAGAAAATGGTATTCCTTCTCATGATACTTTCAACTCCGATAAGTTGCTAGTATTTGAGACGAGCATAGTAGGTCTTTTGGGCGGCGACACGTGCCTGTCCCATGGTATGTATGCCTTGCTCTGCCAACAGGTGAATCAGGTGTAGGAACACTTCCGCTGTTGCCATGGCATCACCCAAGGCGGTGTGGCGCCCATGAATATTAATGTTAAAGCGTTCGGCAATAGCATCCAGCCCGTGCGATTCCTGATTGGGATGGACGACAGCAGACAGTAGCAGGGTATCTAGTACGGGCTGATCGAACACCACCCCAGTAGCCGTTTCCTTCACTTGCAGGAAGCGCATGTCGAATGCGGCATTATGTGCCACCAGCACGGTATCACCCACAAACGCATGAAAGGCTGGTAATACTTCTTTAATGACGGGCTGTCCTGCCACCATTTCAGGCTGGATGCCGTGAATCGGTATGGTTGCTGCTGGTATAGATCGCCTGGGATCTACCAGTTGATCAAATTTTTCTTGCTGTAACAGCTTACCGTTGACAATGCGTATGGCGCCGATCTGAATAATTTCATCACCGTCAGCTGGGTTCAGCCCGGTCGTTTCTGTATCAAAGACGGTGTAGGAGAGTTCGCTAAGTTTGCAATCTTCCAGTGAACGCGTTTGTTCCGAGGCCTGAAACAGGTCAAAGTCGTAAAATTCCGGGCGGCTTTCTTCATTCATCAAAGCCGATGCATCCTGATGCTCTTGTGGTTTAGCCAGTGGTATAAGGAAGCGGAATAATGCCTGATTACCCTCTGCTTCGTGTTCAAACCAGAACGCACCATCATGGCGTTCAACGACATCCTGGATTGTTAATGAGCTTTTTTCACCGCCTAGCCTAATGGAATCTTTTTCGCAATTTAACCTGGTGTCCTTTTCATTGTTTTGTGGAGTCCAGCAAAGATCAAGCTGACCATGAGTTTCGGTCATGCCAAGGCGAACTTGCACCGTGTCCACATCACATTCCTGGTGTATAAGCTCGGCCAGATAGGTGATGGCTTCCAGTAATGTAAAGCTTTCCACTTTCAGCCAAACACCAGTATCGACACTGGCTTTGGTCGCGGTAATCCCCTCCAATGCATTAATACGGTTTATGATGGCCTCAACTAGGTCAGCTCCCAGCATATCTTCAAGGGACCAGTGTGACATGAAGCCATTTACGGTGGTTGATTTTAGTTCATGGATACGTTCCCCAAGCCCCTGCGTTTCTTCACGCAAAACACCCAGTAGAGTTTCTTGCATGTCCGGTTGCAGATCGGGGTATTCCAGCACATCAAGAGCTGCCTGCATGTTTGCTATTGCAGCACGACTGCGTTCGGTAAGCGTATTTAGAACGTGGTCTTGTTGTGATAGTGCTTCAAATTCATGGGTGATGTTTTCGGTTAAGAGTACAAACCCCGTCATCTGAGCGGATTCCCGGTTTTCAAGTTGGACAGCGCGTACTGGTGCCATTTGTACTCGTAGCAATTGCCCAGACTGTGTGGTGGTTACGAACTGTGTTGATGGGGATGTTACGTTGTGTTGTAAACGGTGTTGAATATTTTCCAGTGCATGGGTGAGTAACTTGCGATCGAACACACCATAAATTGAACGTCCAAGACCGATCAATTCAACCCCTGCCGCAACCTTGGGGCTTTGTGATAATCGTTGGAACTGTCTTCTGGCTCGGTTGTTGTATAGCAGAATACGCCCATCCAGATTGCAAACCACGACACTTTTACTGAGTTCGGACATCAGTGCGGCCAGGCGGTTTTTTTCCAGTTCTATGTTGTGGGATGCTTCTTGCACAAGTGCATCCATTTCTTCACGTAATGTTTCTCGCTGCTGCACTAACTGATTGATCAGATCGGTTAAGCTACGGTTTTCAATACTACCACTGGGTTTAAGTTGGCGTTTTACATCGGTGCCAAGCAAAACCTGGGCATCTTCTGCGAGACGGGCAGGGGCGGTCATGAAGTAGGCCACTAGCCAACGCAGTGCGATACCAACCGCACCCAGAGATATTGCCCACATTAAAATCAACAATTCAAGTCTTGGCCCCAGCGTGGCTGCCACTGCATCACGACCTGTTTCGTCAAGGGTTGACCAGATTAATATGCCTGTTGCCAGCAGCCATAGCAGGCAGATAATGCCAATGATGGCCACACCAATGGCTACCCTCCAGTCAAAACGTCTCATGCCTGATCCAGCATATCGCGCACTTTTTGTGCCAGTTCTCTGGTGGAAAATGGTTTGATGACGTAACCATTAGCGCCCATTGCCAATCCCTTGGCGATATCTGTATCACGCCCTTTAGCCGTCAACATCAGGATAAGCATATCTTTAAAATCGGGGTTCGCGCGTACTTCTTGGCAAACATCAAAGCCAGTCTTTTTTGGCATCATGACATCCAGTAACACTAGGTCGGGATGCTCTCTGGAAATGGCATCAATCGCTTCCTGACCGTCATGTGCTACCACCACAACGTAGCCTTCCCGTTTCATCAGGAATTCCAGAGAAATCAGGATATTCTTCTCATCGTCCGCAATCAGGATAGTTTTACTCATTTTTTTGGAACTCCTATCATTATGATGTATCGGTCAGACTGTCCTTTTGCCTGGGTAAGAAAAAGCCAAAGCAGGCGCCTTCGCCTATTGTTGACTGTAACCACATGCGCCCGCCAAAATGCTCCACAATTTGACGGCTAATTGGCAAGCCCAGGCCAGTACCTAGTTGGCGGTCTGTTTCACCTTCTACTTGGCGGAACTTTTCAAACACCAGCTGCTGTTTTTCCAGTGCGATCCCTGGTCCGTTGTCAATCACTTCAATCGTGATGCCTTCTGTTGCATCTCGTATATGCACTTCAACCTTGCCTTTCTCCTCGGGTACAAACTTGACAGCGTTTGATAGCAGGTTTATCAGCACCTGTATCAAGCGGTCAGCATCGGCGCGGATCAAAGACACATGCTTCGGGGCATGGACTTCCAATACAGCACCACATTCCTGATAGGCGCCAGAGATGGAGTTGACTGACTGCGTTACCAGTTCCAGTATGTCCACATCACTGCTATGCCACTCGGCATGGCCTGCTTCGATCTTTGCCATATCCAGTACCTGGTTTACCAGCCGGCTAAGACGCTCTGCTTCTGACACCACAATACTGAGAAATTCTAGGCGCTGTTTCTCCTCCATGTCGGGATCATCCAGCATTAACTCTGTCATTGCCCGGATGGAGGTCAGCGGAGTACGTAATTCATGGGTCACGGATGACATAAAGTTGTCCTTCAATCGATCCAGGCTTTTAAGCTGTTCATTAGCTGCTTGCAGTTCTTTGGTGGCCTGTTCTAACGAACGCGACTTTTCTTCCAGTGCTTGTGAATAGGCGCGTAACTGAGAGGCTTCCTCCAGAATGCGCATGACGTCATCCAGTTCCAGCGCTTCTTCTTCCACTACTGAAGCCACCATAATCCGTGCAGAGGCACTGCCAATGGCTCCGGTCAGATGGGTTTCTACAAAGTGTACCAGTGTTGCGTCTTCGGGAATTTGCCCGATCTCATCAGCGCCCACTTCCTGAGCATAGTCGGTGAACAGTCGCAGCGCCTTTGTTTCACCCAGAAAACGTCCAGTCAAGTGTAATAGGTCAGTCACTTTTGCCTGGCCCTGCCAGAATACCGGCTGGGATAAGTGAGTGCGTTGGAAAACATCTACAAACAATAAGGCCTGACTGGTTTCATGGGCTGTTGGGCGTTTGTAGAGTGATACCGCCACATATGCCGCTATATTCACAAAAAGGCTCCAAAACAGGGAATGGGTCAGATTATCAAGGCCTACTAGCCCCAGAAATTGTTCTGGCTTAAGCCATTCAATACCAAATGGACCCTGATTAAGAAAATCTTCAGATATCCATCCAGACTTGGCGAGTGAAGGTAACATTAACGTGTAAGACCACATCACAAAACCCAGTAAAAGTCCCGCAAGTGCACCGTCGCGTGTCCCGTTTTTCCAGTACATTCCGCCCAACATAGCGGGTGCGAATTGTGCAACAGCAGCAAAGCTGATCAAGCCGATGCTAACCAGGGCATAGGCTTCCCCGGCTAAATGAAAATACAGGTAGCCCAGCAGCAGGATGCCGATGATGGCAATACGGCGAATGAAAAGTAGCAATTTGGTCAGGTCGCCGCCGGAGCGTTCACCAAGTCGCGTGGTGCGCAATAACACCGGCATGACCAGGTCATTACACACCATGGTTGATATAGCGATGACTTCGACAATCACCATACCGGTCACAGCCGATAGCCCCCCAACAAAAGCGAATAAAGCCAGCATGTTCTGGCCGTGTGCCAGGGGCAGGGAAAGCACAAAGGTCTCAGCATTAACGGGGGCAGTACCAAAATAAAGCAGTCCCCCCAATGCAATAGGTAAGACAAAAATATTGATCAGCAATAAATAAAGCGGGAACACCCAGACTGCTCGTTTCAAGTGTTGCTCGTCGACATTTTCCACCACCATGATCTGAAATTGGCGTGGTAGAAAAATAACCGACAGCATAGCCAGTAGTGTCAGAGCAAACCATTGGGTGTAGGCAAACGAGCGCCCCTGGTCAAATGTCAGTAATGCCTTAATTTCTGCTATTGCTGATGCCTGGGCAAATATGTCTGACATGCCATCAAAAATGCCATAAGTCACAAATATACCTACCGCCAGAAAAGCCACCAGCTTGAAAACTGATTCAAGGGCAATGGCTGCCACCAGGCCTTCATGGCGCTCACTGCTGTCCAGATGCCTAGTACCGAATATGATGGTGAACCCCGCCAGTATCAGTGCCATATACAGGGTTCCATCAGACCACCAAGCGGACGGTGGTGTGGCAATGCCACCCAGAGGGGTGGTTATCACTTCGTAACCGCTAGAAATGGCTTTTAGCTGCAAGGCGATATAAGGAACGATGCCGACCACTGTGATTATTGTTACTAGCCCAGCCAGTGAGGGACTTTTGCCATAGCGACTGGCAATGAAATCGGCGATAGACGTAATGCGGTAGGTTTTCGCAATGCGGATCATTTTTCGCACCACGAGCCAGGCTAGGATCATGGATAGCATAGGCCCGAGGTAAATGGGCAGAAACCACACTCCGGCGCTGGCGGCAAGTCCAACACTACCGAAGTAGGTCCATGCGGTGCAATACACAGCCATAGACAGGGCATAGACCCACGGACTAGCAATGATAGATTGCCCAGTTTCTGCACGTTTGTCACCGAAATAGGCGACAGCAAACAGAATAAACAGATAGGTAAAAGAGACGGTTATGACCAGAGGTGGAGAGAGCATTAGGGAGTCTTCCGCTTTTCCATCACCCAGGCCAGAGCTGCAATTAATATTCCCCAGACTAGAAATAATCCAAATGGCAGGAGTGGCCATCCTAGTACATGTATATCCTTATCCCATAATGCAAGTAGTGGGAAGTTCAGAAACACTATGCCTGTCAGCGATAGAGCAATCAGGCGTTGTGACGTCATGCCTTTTAACATAATCCCTCCAAATAGGAACGAATCTCCATAGACATCCAATAATTAACAGTATCAGAATCAAAGTGATCGTTTGATAGAATGGTTTGGAGTACCATTCAACGACCGCTTTAGGTTCTTTGATCTTGCCTCATAAAAATGGACACTAATTAAGAATATTACTTTCAGCTTCAAAGTCCGACGGGCTTTTATAGCTTAGGTAACTGTGCAGCCTCCTTTTATTATAGAAGCATTCTATATAAACACATCTATTTGAGCTTATTGTCTTGTTCTGTAATGGTATCGACGAATTCGCTCTCTTTTAAGCGCCTTCAAAATTGACCTTTGCTAACGACCGTTTTGTGAAGGTTTGTAGATCCTCCGTGTCGTGATCACTGCCGCGATGATATTCTATTTGAAACGGATGTCGACAAAGCCAAAGCGGTCATTCACGTAACTGTATTGTCATGACAGTGAGCTAAAAATCTGACATAACTTATCTATAATACTTTTCACTTTAAAAAATCTAATAAACGTTTTGCATTGCTATTTTGAAAGACATTACTCGGCCAAACTGCATATAGAGGAATCGGTTCAACTTGCCAGTTTGGTAACAATTCAACTAAAACATTATTTTTAATTTCTCTTTCGATTAAAAAATCAGGGGGAGTAGCTATACCTGCGCCATTTATACATAGCTGAGTCATAGCTTCAACACTATTTACGCTTATATTGCTTTTAAAACTAATTTCACATTTTTCACCCTCAGAATTTTTTAAAGTTCTGTGATTTGGGAGCATATCTAATTTTACCCAATTCCACTGTTTTAAGTCGTGAGGATAGATTGGTTGCTTATTTTCTTTCCAATACTCATAAGAACAAACTAACTTTCTATTAATTTCTCCGATCCGTTTAGACATCAGACTACTGTCATCCATTTCCCCTGCCCTAAATGCTAAATCAATACCCTTAAGAATAAGGTCTTGTCTATCGTCAGTATAAAATAGATTAAAATTCAAATAAGGGTGTAATTTGCTAAATTGAGATATTTTTTTACTTACCTCTGATTTAATTAAGGCAGAAGGTAGGGTGAGGGTTAAAGTACCTCTTAGCTCTTGTTTATCTGAGGTTACTTGGCTTAATCCTTGATGTGCAGCTTGGATCATATTCAAAGCATACTGATATAACACAGCTCCTTCAGATGTTAACGACAAATTTCGAGTCGACCTGTAAATTAAAGCCGTACCTACAGATTTTTCTAATTGAGTAACTTGATAGCTGACGACTGAAGGTGAAAGTTTTAACTCTTTTGCAGCAGCTCGAAAAGAACCTTGTTTTATTGTTTCAGCAAAAATAGCCATTGATCTTAATTCATCTATCATTTTTTATTATTAAAGTATTTAGAATAGTAATACTTAATTGTAGCACCTTATCCAAATAAAAAAGTAGATGTATAGTTTACAAAAAATAGAGAAAAAGTTATGTCGTTATTTATCACAATGCTGTCATTCTCATTGGCTATGTCAATCTCTCCAGGGCCAGTGAATATGGTAATTGTATCTTCAGGAGCAAGCTATGGGGTACGTAAAACATTTTCATTCGTTTCAGGTGGAACGATTGGCTTCACATCACTGTTGTTATTCATTGGATTAGGCTTTTCTAAAGTCATTGACTTATATCCGTACTTTCTAAAATATTTAGCCGTTATTGGCTCATTATTTATTATCTATATGGGATATTTAATTGCGACATCAAAATCAGAATTAGATATAAAAGAGCAGAAACAGCCAACTTTTATACAAGGTTTTCTATTGCAGTGGTTAAACCCTAAGGCATGGATAGCGTGTATGGTTGGCGTTTCCTTGTTTTCCGCACCGAACAGTCATCAAGAGTTTTTAACCTTTTCATTGACCTATTTTTTAGTATGTTATTTCTCTCTTTTTTCTTGGTCAGTATTAGGAAGTAAAGCGGCAATACTTTTAAATAGCGAGTTTAAATTAAAGCTTTTTAATCAATTAATAGGAGGACTTTTGATTGTGACCTCGTGTTTTTTACTTTACTCACAATTTAATTAGATTCACCAGAAGAACCTCAAATGAGGCTGTTAGAGTTTTTCAAGGTATTATTGTGGTACAAACATGAGTTGTCTGCTTATAACTCAAAGTTAATATCAAGTGATGGAAGGTCAACGGCAGTTATGAGCTTGCAGGAGGCATAGACATATCAATCATTATTGTTCCTCACCAACTGGCTCCTGAGCCACCGATATAGTCGTTCACGTAATTGTATTGGTATGACTTCAAAGTGCGCAAAGCGGAAGCTAGCATCCCGTTAACTCTAACGTCCGCTTCAGCTCATTGCGGCCGTTGGCATTTGATACCTGAACGCTACGATTACTAAATTTAAGACATTAGCACTAACTGATTAGAACTGAATTTGGATTAGTTTTTGTATTGATAACGAGCAAATAACAGACTATGTAGTAGCTTGCCAAAATAATGAACGTAGTGGAAACGAAAAACTTGTTTGTTAGCGATAAATTTGACCCATATTACAATCCAATTGAACACTCAAATTTTGCTGAATTATTACCTTTCGATTTTCTACCTTAGCTGTGTACTTCAAACTTGAAAGAGATATCATTATCGTTACTTGATATCAATTTTGGCATGATCTCCTTGTACCTGAGCTACTTTTTTAGCATCACCTTGAATATTTTGGGATGCTCTCTGTTTAGAGAGTAATTTTACCACTGTTATTAATAACCCTAGTACACCAACAGTTGCTGAAAATAAAGCAATTTTTTCTCCAACTGATAACTCGATAATCCAATCTATCATTCCCTAATCCTCTATCATTTGTTGTAGGTTTACTAAGCATTGTTTAACCAGTGCAATTTTTTGTGTTGCACCTATGTTTATGAATAGCGCTTGGCTATTTAAAAAAGCCTCTTTTGCTTTATCTATCTTCTGTTGCCCTTGATAAATAACACCAATATTTAAATGATTATAAGCAATTCCTTCCTTATATCCCCGAGCCTCATTAATGGCTAAGGATTTATTAAACATCAACATCGCGTCGTCCAACTTACCCTGCATTTGATAAACATTACCGATATTGCCATAGTCAATAGCTATAGATTGTAGTCGCTCTAGCTCCTCATCAATAACTAAGGATTTTTGGAGCATCGACAACGCTTTATCCAACTTACCCTGAATTTTATAGATATTACCGGTATTACCATATACATTGGCAGCAGACCCCTTATCACCTAGAGCCTCAAATATGACTAGGGACTTTTGGAGCATCGACAACGCTTTATCCAACTTACCCTGTCTTTGATAAACAATAGCAATATTACCGAATGAACTGGCCACTCCTCCCTTATCATCGAGAGCCTCATAAATCGCTAAGGATTTATTGAACATCGACATCGCTTCATCTAGCTTACCTTGGCTTTGATAGATACTACCGATATTATTATGATCACTGGCAATTCCTTTTTTATATCCGAGCGCTTCATTAATGACTAAGGATTTATTGAACATCGACATCGCTTCATCTAGCTTACCTTGGCTTTTATAGATACTACCGATATTATTATGATCATTGGCCATTGTTCCCCGATGATCCAGTACCTCATTAATCGCTAACGATTTTTTGTACAACGACATCGCTTCATCTAGCTGACCTATACTTTGATTGATATTGCCGATATTACGATAGACGCTTGAAACACCCTCTCTATGCTCTAGTGCTTCAAATATGACTAAGGATTTATTGAATAACGACAGCGCATCATCTATATTACCCTGCTTTTGATATATTTTTCCGATATCAACACAATTCTTGGCTATACCTTGTTCACAAGCAAGTTCTTCATAAATGACTAAGGATTTATTGAACAACGAAAGCGCATCATCCACTTTACCTTGGTTTAAATAGATACTGCCAATATTGGTATTGTCATTGGCCATTTTTTCTTTATATCCAAGCGCTTCATTAATGACTAAGGATTTATTGAACAACGACAACGCATCATCTACTTTACCTTGGATTTGATAGATATTACCTATATTGCCGTATGCAACGGACATCCCGTCCTTATCTCCCAGTGCTTCAAATATAACTAAGGATTTATTAAACAACGACAACGCATCATCTACTTTACCTTGGATTTGATAGATATTACCTATATTGCCATAATTAACTGCTATTCCTCTCTGATAATTAAGTACCTCATTAATCGCTAAGGATTTATTAAACATCAACATCGCGTCGTCTAGCTTACCTTGGATTTTATAGATACTACCGATACAGCCATAGTCAATAGCCATACCTTCTTTTCGATCCAGTTTAATTTCTATATCTAAGGATTTGTTGTACAACAATAGTGCATCATCGAGCTTACCTTGGATTTGATAGATAATGCCGATATTGACATAGGCAGCAGCATTTAGAGCGTAATCACCGTCTTTAAATCCTAAGGTTGCTACTTTGTTGTAAGCAGATATTGCTTCTTTGAGGTGGCTGTGACGTCGGTAAAGAAAACCTAATTGATTCCAAGCTTCAGCATTATCAGGTGCAAGCTCCGTCGCTCTTTGATAGTAGTTTATTGCCTTATCCGTATCAGTAGCAAACCATAAAGAACCTCTTTGGTGATAACGTTTGGCAGTTTCAACAATAACGAGTTCATCATTATCAATAACAGACGCTAGAATAGCATCCGCTTTGGATAGGTCATTTTTTGCAATACCACGTAATGCTTCGTCAACATCAAATACGTTATTCGGTTGTAGTTTTTGCTGAACAAGGCTGGCAATAGTCTCTTGCTGAGACTTAATTGTTTGACTTTTCTCCTGATCATTTAAAGTTAGTGTATCTAACTGCTGTTTCATGGCATTAAATGCTTTCATTGCCAATTCGTCATTATTGATGATATTGACATAGGCATCGTCACCCAGTATTTGAACTACCGTACTTTTATCACCAGTATTTATACTTTGTGATTTATTAGCAAACATATCTCTCAATTTCCCTTTGTTCTAATTGTGCTCTGTCTTTGCTGACCAAGTTAACTATGCCACCCATTATATCTTGAAGCAATAAGCGCATTATAAATCGACATTTAATGCATCAATAAAGTAGTTTCTCCCTACAAAAATAGGCTGTTTAGGGGAATAAATGTCACTTACTCTCTGCACAAAGATATCATTACTAGTTTATTGATGAACGACCGCAATGGTGGCGAAGCGGACTATTTATTATGATAAATTAACATCTTAATTAGGTCGGCTTTGTGGCCAGACTGTGTGAAAACTCTTTTTAATTGAAAGCAGTGGGATTAAATACATTATAAACCACTCATTGCACCACTAAAGTGGAGATTCAGTTAGTAATAATGTGTGTTTTTTGATTGTTAAGTGTATTACTATCCCGCAGCCTAGTAAAATCCAATAGTTTTCACACAGCCTGTGGCAAAAGTTAGCGTTCTGAAACGAAGCTCCACAGGCAACTATATTGAGCTTAAACCTGCCTCACAAGCGAGCAGAAAATATTGGCTAATATTGTCCTAATTATGCTATGGCTTCACAAAAAATTAACGACCGTTTTGTGGCAGGCTGCTGCCTTTTTTACAATTTTAGTATGAATCTTTATTACTCAGTATGATACTTTATTCTCCCACATCTATAGTAGGTGGTGCGTATCTATGTCATACAAACTTGATCGTGGTCGGAAGGTGTAAATTGTCTTAATTTAACACTTGGAAATTTCTAATATAATGACTGTTAAGGATAATTAGCACAGTAATGCTGGCACTGTTTTAATAGTTGACAAAAAGCGTCTATTTCTCGGTCTGTGCTCGACTCATCAATATACAGATGATAGCCCAACCCTTTATTCAGGATTTGGCAGTGATGTAAAAAAGCTGCTAGTGGCCCCTTTATTATTTTGCCAGACTCTAAGGTAAAGGGATTGAAGTTGAGTTGAGTTTCTTCTAATGATAGTAAATGCTGCTTTACAGAAAAACTCAACAAAGGGCGTTGTTCATGAATCAGCCTATTGGCTAAACGTGGTGATATTTGCTCTGCTAATACGTCTACACTTTTAAGCTGAATACCTACGTAGGGTAAGGTTACTGTTGTTAAGCCAACAACTTCTTTAATAGTATTAATATTCTGTATTTGTTGCCAATTTAGCGTCCAGTTACCATGGCGATGATGATATAGAATACGCTGTGGGGTTAACTGAAAACTAACGTTTGGCTCGGAGCGCTTTAATAGCCCAGTAAACATAATAACCAATGTTAATAGATAGATAAAAATCAAAACCAAACGGTAGCTGCGCCAATAATATTGGCTGACGATTAACGTTATAATAAATATGACTACGGCAAGTAATATTAAAAAAACCGAATGTTGATTGGCTTTAGCTTTAATATTAATAAAAGGCGGTGGTGTCGTCATGTTAAGCCACAAATGTTAACGGTACAGGAGTCGTTTACTCGGTGTTTAGTAAAATAATAAACACCAAGGCGAATAAAGTCTAATCGAATACACAGATATAAACGGTAAAGGAATACTTAGATACGGCCGCATGATTATACCAAGTAAAGTAACTGCTTTAATATGAGATTATTTAGTATCCGGTTACCTCGGCATAACCTTTACCAGTAAAGCCTCCGGTTGCTTTAACTCGGCCTTCCCAATAGGGAATAGTTAATTGATTGCGCGAATCTTTGGTGATACTTTCAATAATAATGGCTGGGGTATTCGGTAATTCAACTTGCCACTTGCTCGGATAGTCAAGGTTATCTAATGTCACCGTTTCAACTACAGACAGCTTAATACTTTCTTTTGAAATATTAGTAGTTTCACCATTGGGCGCTATACGCGTACCGCTGCAATAATCATAGCTGTGCCCGCTACTTTGTTCTGCTCTTTGTTCGTTATTTCGAATGCAAAACAGCATTAGCCCTTTTTGTTCTGATTTTTCTGATTGAGAGTCGACTAGGCTGAACCAGTCCCAACCAAGTTGATTCTTGTCAAGCAAACTGGCTGACCATTCTCTGTCATACCACGCATTACCTGTCACTTTATACGTTTTCCCAGCAAAACTTAGGCTGCCTTTTATCTTTAAAAATGGATAACTAAAGTAATAAGATGCATGGCCACTTTGGGTTTTCTGGCTGTAACCGTTGTCGCCATGTAATGTTATTGGGCTGTCGCTTAAGGTTAACGCGATTTGGTAGTTTTCATGTGCTGCAGTTAGCTTCAATGGTAAAAATTCATCATTGATACTGCTCAATTGCCAATTATCAATAACGGCATTAAACGGCGAGCTAGTCACCTTGGCTTGGCCCGCTCGTGAAAAACGTTCAAAAGCAACATGCGCTTGTTTGTGTTGCATAGCAAAGTGAGCAAAATAAAGACTGTTATCCCACCATTTCGATTCAACTTTACTCGGCATTAACGTGCGAAACAGTGTCCATTGAACACCGAAGGTTTCACCAGTGTCACTTTGTAAATTAGCCGTTAAATACCACCATTCAATGCCTTGTTCAGCGTGAATGCCATGATCCTTTGGAAAGACTAACGCAGAGCCCCTTGTTACTGGCTTACCAATGGCCGTTTGCAAAGCAGACGGTATTGATTTTTGCTCCGCAGGCTGAAAAGCACCTATTACAAAAGTAAATAACACGAAAACAAAGAACACAAAAGCAAAGATCACAAAAACAAACCGAGGCAGTAATAACTTTTTCACTATTCGCTTTTTAATCACGTGGTCATAGCTCCTTGGCTTCTAAGTTTGTTAATTTTCGAATCGGCAAATAGGCACATAAAACGGATACACCCACCAGCGTTAAACACATTATTAGTAAACTGGTTAAATCTAAACTAAAGTGAATGGTCCAGCCAAACGCAATCGGCATTACAAACGTTAATAATGCAAAGCCAAGTGCAAAGCCAAGCGGAACAGCAAACAATGCGGTAAATAATACTATACCTGCGGTTTGAAGCAGCTTCATGGTTAATAATTGCTGCTGTGTTACCCCTAAGTTGCGTAATATGGTTAATTGCTTTAATTGATTAACACTTAAGCTTAACAGGCTGGTACACAAACTTAATAATGCAATGGCGAGAATAAAGCCATTAAGCGCTTTGGTAACAACAAAGGTGTCGTCAAATAAGGCATTAGCTATTTTTTTAAACCGCTTGTTTGGCAAAATATGTGTGCTGTCTTGTTTGAACTCGTTAATTAAACGCTCGCTAAATGCAGCAACGGAGGTACTGTTTTTTAGGCGAATTGAATAACCAAAGGTTTCGTTGTTTAGCTCTGCTGATTTTTGCCGTTTTTCCAAGGTGAGTAGCGACATACTTGGGTTACCATAATCATAAAAAAAACCCGTTATACGGCAGTTGAATTTGGTTGCATTTTGCTCAAATACAGCCACATCACCTAAAGAAAAACCAAATTTAATTTTGCTTTGCTCATTAGCCAAACACCCTTTATCAGTGAAGTTTTCACCGCTAATGGCTAAACCTGATGTAAGGGAAATATGCTGATAATGTGCAAAGTTTTCACCAAAGCTTGAAAGCTTTGCAGGAACATTGTTTACTTTGCCATTGCTTTTCATATAAATGCTTAGTTGTTCAACTTCAGGCAAGTTACTGAGTGTTTGCCTTAAGCTGTTATCGAGCTTATCGATACGCAAATAAATATCCGCACTCAGTTGTTTTTCAAGATGTGCATTTAACGTAGTACTAAAGCTTTTCACCATAATTTGCATGCCTATAGCACTACCCAGTGCGACTAAAATGGCAATAATAGCAATATGCAGATCTTTTAAATGAAATCGTGTATCGGCATGAAGCCACTGTGTTAACGGATTAGTCATGGTAACAGGTAATGAAACCACAGCGGAGAGTGCTTTAGGCACCAGCAAAATAAACAAAATTAACAGGGCAAAACACAGCAGTAAAGCTTGGTATTCGCTAGTGGCGTAATTAAGTAGCCAAATTAACCCCGCTAATGTACTTATCAACAAACCGTAAAACATCAATGGACCTTTATTGGTAACTTGCTTAGCTTGTGCTAACAATATTACC
Source organism: uncultured Colwellia sp. (assembly GCA_963974965.1). Lineage (GTDB taxonomy): Bacteria > Pseudomonadota > Gammaproteobacteria > Enterobacterales > Alteromonadaceae > Colwellia. The sequence continues at coordinate 214,774 of CAXBEX010000001.1, forward strand.
GCTAACGCAGACATATTAAGTGCAAAACCCAATAAAACATTAGACCATTGCCAATGGATAACAAGCGCTTTATCGAGTTGATACAAGCCCACCAAAGTGCGATTTACATCAAGCACTAACCCATTAGCAATTAAGTATCCGCCTAAGGTACCAATAAGCGCGGTACAAATACTCACCATAACAAGTTCAACAGTAAGGCTAAGTTGAATACTGAGCTTGGTGCAGCCCAACAACTGCATTTGTTTTAACAATTTTTTTCGTGCGGTTAAGGTGAGCTTTATGGCGTTAAAACTCAAAAACGCCGCAACAATATAGCCAAGCATGGCAAGTGCGGTAAGATTAAAAAAGAATGCTTGTGACAACACATCAAACGCTTGTTGCTGTGCATCAACTAGCTGCGCTTGCCCCGCAATCAGCTGTTTTATTTTTGCTAATTGCTGCTCGGTAACATGCGATAGCTCAATAAAGCTGAGTTGTCCTTTAGCGTCTAATAAATAATCAGCATTGGCAATATCGGTAATTGCCCAAAGTCCAATATCATCGGCCAAACTAATGTCTGGTTGATGTTGGTCATTTTTCAGCACAAATTGTGCTTGGTTACCCATTTTTGTGTAAATGCGTTCTGTAAATTGCGAGTCTACTAACAAGGTTGAAAGGGAAAAGCGCGAAGGCGTTTTACCTGCATTTGCATCGCTTTGTTGGTATGGCGCATTTTTTAAGGTATGGTTTAACCACAACAAGGTATCCACACCTTGAATTGCAAGCGTTTGCCCTTTATTGGTTGTTAATTTACCGCGCAAAACGGGTTGCGCATTTATAAAGCCATATTGCCGTAAGCTGAGCCATACATTACCATCAATATACCGTTTTCCCGTGAGCGGTTTAATTAAATGCGTTACGGGGTTATTGATTAATGCTGAGGAATGTTGATAGCGTGTTTTTGCTTCTTGATTAAGCCCAGAAATTGCGGTTAATAGGGCACTACCTAAACTAAAGCCTAAAATAAACAATGCCATTAACCAAGGGTGTCGTCGATAAAACGCTATATGGGTGGTTAAAATTAGTTTAATTTCATTAGTCAAAGCGGCCATCTCTTAGCACTTTAATGTGATCAAAATAATCAGTTAATTGATGGCTATGAGTCACCATTACTAGATTGATTTGTCGGTCACTGCATAACTCGGTAAGTAGCTTAACAACTTGGTGCGAGCGTTTTTGATCTAAGTTGCCAGTAGGCTCATCTGCAAAAATGATCTGAGGTTTATTAAGTAAGGCTCTGGCGATACCAACTCTTTGTTGTTCACCACCAGACAGCTGATGAGGTAACGCATTGAGTTTATTTTGTAGCCCTAATTCATTGACGAGATGATCAAATTCACTAGCCGCTTGCTTTGGAAAATTTAGTTTGTGCTGAAATAATATGTTTTGCTTTACGGTTAAGCAATCAAGCAATTGGTAATGCTGAAATATTAGCCCGATTTTACGGCGATAAAGCGCGAGTTCTTTGTCATTAAGTAATGAGAGTTCTTGGTTATTAACACTTACCGAACCGCTATCGGCTTGCAGTAGGCCCGCTAAAATATGCAAAAAGGTGGTTTTACCTGAGCCACTATCACCAAGCAATGCAAGGTGTTGCGCTGCGGGTACAGACAAATCAAGCTGATTCAAAATGTTTTGTTTGTTATCGCCATCATTACGGATAAAACATAAATCTTTCACATCAATCACGGTAACTCCTTGTTAGTGTATGGCATTTTAGCGTAATGAACCGTGTAAAACCACTAGGAAATAGAGCGTTTAATAAGTTGGGTTGTAGACGTATCGTTAGGCTGAATATTGACTTTCTCAAATAAGTGTATATGTTATTTCTAGTATTCTTTTTTCGATATTCAGGCTATATTCCAATAAAGCATCATCGATGCGACGATGTTGTTATTGAGTATCGGAGGTGATTTAAAACTACTCTGCCGCAGAGCAGCTTCGCTCAAAAAATTATTATATGTTTAATAATTAGATAATTAAAGGATTAAAATATGGATATACACAAGCTACCTTTGTATGCATTCTGCATTACAATTATGTTATTTAGTTCGATATGTAAATCACTTGATCGTGTTGGTGCGGGAGTGATCCCCTTTCCCGCAGAACCTAGTGATACCATTATTATTTTAGATAACCTTCCTGATACAGATTTGTATACTCTCAGGACAGAAAATGAATATGATCTCACTTTTAATTTTGATATTTCGAAATATATTGGTGATGTAGATAAATTACTTCAGCATGGTTTAATCGATGAAGAAATAAAAATAGCTATCGCAGCTTTTGATGTCGATAACGGTCAAACATCAGATGAGCAATTTCTATTTGATTGTGATAATGATGGTACTCCTGAATTGATTTATTACGAGGTCGATGAGGTTTTTTTAAACGGCAAAAAAATTGGTGAATTAACGTCCGGAAATAATCAATGGGCAGTTTCAAAAAATGTTTTAACGGTAGATGTTAGACAACTTAACTTTCCCGCTAATATAGGTGCAACGGCCCAAAACGTTATTCACATTAAAATAGACAGTAAAAACTCAGATGTGATTTTAAGTTCTGGTCAACAGGGGTGTAAAAAGTGGGCCGCTGAAGTTGATTTCATCGCAGTTCAATTTGATGTCATAGATCCATTTCTGATTATACCTGGATTTGGAGGATCGCCAGCTAATTTGAGTAGCCAGATGTTTAAAGAAAACCTTATGAATACATATGGCATCCCGAGTGAAATAATATCCTACAGCAGTCCAGATTATATACCTTTCGATTCAAATCCTTGTGAAAGCGTTGAACTAAGCTACAAAGGAACGATAAATGAAATTAAAACAAAAACACTAGCGCTGGCAGAACAATGGCAAACTGATTCTCTCAATATTGTAGGCCACAGTAAAGGCGGCTTAGAAAGCCTTTATTTAATTGAAAATTTATTGAATTTTCAAGATCGAGTTAATGTTGGTGTATTTAATAACACAAAAGTACCAAGTATATTAACGGTAGACACCCTTGCTACTTATGGAACTCCGTACGAAGGAACGTTATTAGCTGACTGGGGGACAGGACCTATTACAGGACATGTATCTGAATTTCTATTAACTAATTTTACTCCCGGTTTGTGCGATTTAACTACCTCCAGAGCAACAAAGTTTACGAATGGTTTCAACTTTGGTGATGCTTTTCATCATATTAAAATGGGTGGAGATGCTGATTTTAATTTTAATGGATTATTGTCTACAGGTGAAATCTATGGGGCTCAAATGGCTACTCCAATACTAACGGACAATTTTCACCGTAGATTGTGGCAGATTACAGGCGGACCAACAAATTCATTTATTTTGACTTCACCTTTTTCAATTCCTATTCGTATTCCCCTTAGTTTAAGGAATACCCCCCCCAATGACATTATGGTTAAAGTCAGTAGTGCACTTTCTGCTGAAGTAGCTGATAGCAGAATATCTATATTGGCAGGAAAAAATCATGGGACCATAGTTGATGATGGTATGCAGAATAAACTTATCGAACAATTCAAGGAATATGACATTCTATGGAGGGATAACAAATGAAACTTTTAAAAACTATTATTTTAGCAGTATTTGTCGTTAGTACATTTGCATATGGTTTTGTAGAAAAAAGTTTTCAACTTGGTCCTGCTCATACATTTGAAAATATCCCTATTGTTGATAACAAAATATCCTATTCTTTTGATTTACCAAATTCAACAGAAGTTGCATTACGGTTATTTATTGCTGACCAAACGGAAATACAAAACTTTAAGATAATTTTATCCGACGGTACAGAAATTAATACAACAAATGCAGATGCAAACAATATCACTATTGATACTTTCACGCCTGACTCAGCGATAGAATCGCTTATTAGCTCCACTAAAGCGTTTATCGTTACAATAGAAACCGCACCATCAGGAAACACACAAATCTTCGGCGATGTTATTGGTAGTACCAATAGTTCGATCCTATTAGATTTGAAATATGCTTATAGCGCAATGGCCTTTGGTACAACTTCTCAGCCTGACTTAGTTATTCATCCAAATGAAGAAATAACGTTTTCTCAATGGATTGTAGAAGCAGGTGAAGCACCTTTAAATACAGGTGCTGCTGATTTAAAAGTGTATAAATCAGGAGCCTTACTTGCTAGTCATACGATGAACGATGATGGGTTACTTAATGATTATGAAGCATCAGATGGTGTATTTACTAAAAGTTTAACTTTTTCAGATCCTGGTAGACATACGGTTGTTATTGAATCAGTAATAACAGATAAAGATGGTTTTATTCACAAAAATACTTATTCAGAAATTGTTGAGATCACTCCTTCTGCAGGGTTTTCATTATCTGGAACATTCACTGAGGAATTAATAGATACTAATAACAACGGTCTTGCAGATAAATTAAAACTAGTTTTTGCTTATACAACCCCCCTATTACCTGGAGAAAAATATAACATTCAGGTTTCAATAGGTGGAGATACAATATTTTATGATCAACAAAGGTTAACTATTGATGATTCTACTACAGAAATAATATTAGAGTTTAGTGGATTAAAAATCGGGGAAAGGCATACGGATGGCATAATAAAAATTAATGATGTTAGGATAAGGGATTTAAATACAATGGATTTAATTGATGTCATCTCATCTTTTGGTGAGACATCAAGTTATTTAAAAGCTCAGTTCGAGAGAAAGAACGAAATTATTGTTCAAGATAGTGCTGTAATCACAATGATAGATGCAGATAATAATAATATTTATGAAGGTATTAACATATCTTTTACAGCTGACGTTTTAACACAAGGAGATTACCAGGGTAGGGGAAGGTTAAGAGATACCAATGAAAAGGAAGTTCTTGGTGATGTTGATTTATCTCTTACTTCAGGAATTCACGCAATAGATTTATTCATACCTGCTAGTGATATTACCAATGCTGGAATAAATGGGCCTGCAGATTTCAAATGGTTTAAATTCTATCGTTATGATGACAATGATTGGGAGATGGTTGAGAAATCAAAATTTGGTGAAACCTCATCATTTAATTGTTGGGATTTTGGTGATTGTAGTGCAAGTTTAGCAAATGCTTTACCTGTTGCAGGAGGTGATGTTTTACAAGGAATTGAGACTTTTGGTAGTATAAAATTAGACACTTTATTATCTAATGACTCTGATGCTGATGGCGATGATTTAATAATTAACCCAAGTGGCTATAGTACTCCGAGCAACGGAATTATTGGCATTTCATCTGAAGATGGTTCATTAATTTATCAACCTAATTCAGGTTTCTCTGGAGTAGATTCATTTACCTATATCCTCAATGATTTTTACCCCCCTAATGCCATACCTAAAGGAGGAGAGAGTACTGGTAATGTGCAAGTTAATATTAGGTCAAATACTCAGAGTAGCCCCTCTGTTGATAATTTCGATATAACAATGGATCAGGCTACAACTTTAAATGTATTGAGTAATGACGTTGATGCAGATGGAGATACTTTATTTATTACCGCTATAGATCAGCCATCTAATGGACAAGTTTCAATTATTAATGATGAAATATTATATACACCTAATTTAGGCTATACAGGTTTCGATACCTTTGCCTATTATATAAAAGAAAAGGATGATGCTACGGGTCTAATTGGCACAACAACCTATGGAGCAGGTGTTGCGTTAAATATTATTCCACCTAATGAAAATCCAATCGCCAATATGGATGTTTATAATTTATCAATAAACGAGCAACAGGTTTTCAATGTATTAGGGAATGATTCAGATCCCGATGGTGATTCAATATCAATTGATTCTGTGAGTCCAACACAATTTGGTACAGCGATAAAATTAAGTGATACACAAATTCAATATACAGCACCAGCACTAGCTGCATCGGATTCATTCACGTACATAATAACCGATGGAAAAGGAGGTACTGCACAAGGGACAGTTAATATAGAAGTTACCGTTCCCAACTACGCTCCTGTAGCGAATGATGACACTGGTTCAATGCTGGAAGGAGATACTACCTTAATTGATGTTCTGGTTAACGATAGTGATCAAAATAATGATGCATTAACGATAGTATCAGTTCAGTCAGCAACAACTCCGGCTAAAGGAGATATTTTAATTGAAAATAATCAAATAAGGTTTAATTCTTACCTGAATCAGGGAGGAATTCAACTTATTACCTATACAATTTCGGATCCACAAGGTTTAACAGATCAAGCTCAATTATCATTAAGAGTTAATAACTTACCTGAGCCTATTTCTGATAACTATACTATTTTAAAAGAGCAACCCGTTAATTTTAATGTACTGCTAAATGATACTGATATCGATGGAGATACTCTGTCTCTTAGTTCTGTTACTTCTTCAGCTAATGCATCTATAGTCATCGAAGGCGATTCTGTAAAGTACACTCCCAATACAGGCTTTCTGGGGAATGATAGCTTTTCTTATGTTGTTGATGATGGATATGGTGGGTTAGCAGGAACGACAGTTACTGTATTTATAAACTCTGCACCCACAGCGACAGATGATAATTTTAATTTTGTATTAAATAATGAGCAAATATTCGATATTCTTGTTAATGATTATGATGATAATGCTGGAGATACAATACAGCTTGTATCAGTTGGATCTGCGAATAATGGTGTTGCTTCATTAGAAAATGGTCAGATAAGATACGTACCGTCTTATAATTATATTGGACTAGATCAATTTACTTATACAGTTGAAGATAGCTACGGTTCACAAAGTACAGCTACCGTTCATTTAACCATATACGAGCAAGCACCTGAAATGGCAAAAGATCTTTTTGTCAGATCAGCTAACCTGTTAAATGTTATTTCCTGGGCACCAGTGAAGAATGCTTTTTCTTATAGGCTATACTTCGGCACCAGCATAAATGATGTTAACAATAAAATTCAATATATTGATACCAACAATACATCATACCTTCACCAAAATTTAGTGAATGGTACCCGTTATTATTATGCACTTGAGTCTAGAGGGGTTTCGACTGTTTCTCCTGTATCTTCGATTGTTGATTCCATGCCAAATACTTTAACATGGAATACAAATCAGAGAATTTACGATTATGGAGATTCATATTCAGATTCTTTTTTTAATAATATAGACACAGCTTGGGATCAGAATTCAAACGGAATTATTCACGCATTAATTGAACGTAAAAATACTAAATTAGTTGCTAAAAGCTATCATCCTAAAAAGGGCTGGGGGAAAGATCATTTTATATTTGAAAAACCCGATGAATATCAAATTACTTATTTAGCCGTTGATACAGCAGAATCAGGACATGGGATTGTTATTGCTAAAAGTGAAAATAACATTTTTGCCTCCATTTATGATCCTGATACAGAAACATGGTCAACAACCTCTGTAATTGTTGACTATGTTGAAGGCAGCAGTACTACAAGTATTTATAACTTAAGAGTTGCGATAAACAATAACGGAAAAGCAGTAGTTGGTTGGCAAGGCCCTAGTTATTACGGCGATGCTTCTATAAAAACATATTCACCAGAAACAGGCTGGTCTTCAAACCAAACGGTAGATTCTACTAGTACCTTACAGGTTGAAGATCTTAAATTAGCTATCAACGATATCGGTTCTGTAGTTGTATCTTTAGCTTACGATAACAGAACAAGAACTTCTGAGGCTGCAACAAGCGTAACAACGATAATTGATGGTGTTAAAAAGTTTAAAAACCTATCAATAACAAGAGAACCTTACCTTGATGAAACAGCAGCAGCTACTCCGTATATTGACAATTTAAATAATATTAGAATCATCAGTTCAGATTTAAATGATCATTATTTTGATAATCAATTGAATACATGGAGCCAGACTGATATCTACCCTATTCTTATCAGTTCGCTAGGCCGATTTGAGGTTAAATTTGGCAAATCAATCGATGAAGTTGTTTTAATGTACGATGAGTTTAATAGTAGTGAACCTCCATATATTTTAATTTCAGAATCTATTGGTAACTGGAGTATACCTATTAGCGTACCGACAGAAGCTCAGTCAATTAAAACAATATTGGCTAATACGGTTAAACAAGTTGTTGTAGAAGGACTTTCAAATGCCCAAAATTACACGTTAAAGGGTAAAAGACTCACTTGGGATAAAAGTTTAAATGAATGGTCAGTAGAAGAAATTTATGAAGGTGATTATTATTTAGGCCATCCGTCTGATCTACTTTTAGCTGATGGATATGGAAATGTTTCAGCCTTAACAAATGGGCATTTTTCTGAATATAGAGTGATTGATACGGCTAGAAATTCATCTCCTAATGCACCTGATTTTGTATATTTAGATACAGATGAGTCAACTGATATGTTATTTGAAGCTGTGAATATTGTTGATATGGACGGAGATATTGTAAGTTGGAAATGGGAGCATGTATCTGGTCCATTCACTCTATTTTTGAATCCAAATGAAGCAACAACAGAAACATTGATAGGAACAACTGACGGTGATGATATTTCAATATCAAAACTTACTGTCACAGATTCCAACAACAATATATCTGAGGCGTTATTCTCAATTCCTGTAAAAGATGTTACTCCAGGTAAGGATACTGTTGTCCCAGTAACAACCGCATCTATTAATAACTGGTCATCTAAAGGTACAAAGTATAAAGATGTGGCATTAAGTTCTAACGAGGCTGATTCTATTATTTATTGGATGTATTCAGGAGAAGATTTATTTAATGGAGGCGGTTATTTAAAAGATGTTTGGTATGTTTATACAGGTAAGGTTGGTTTTAAAATAAATGGAGCGGGAGGTATAATGTATTACTATTCTATTGATAGATCAGGGAACAGAGAAGTAAATCAAGACACCAAGATAGGTGGTAAAGGTAAATAAGGAATAATTCTAATATTTTACAAAGCTTTTTGAATACACGTTGATAATCTGCATTTTAAAAGTGATTCAACATTTTCATCAAGCTTTGTAATTATTGGTTTTATAACTTTTTCTTTGATAGCAAAAAATTTAATCGATAAGTAAATCACCAAAAATTATTTCAAATTTCTTTACAGTGTAAATGTACTTAATCATAAAATATATATTACAAAATTAACAACAATTACTATCTAAATCACTAAGGCTGATTAATATAGTTTAAAGGTGTTTGAAATGATTTGTCCTCATTGTAAAAAGTTTATACTAGAGCAAAACATTAAGTTAGAAAATACACCTAACAAACAAAATTATATTTTTAAATGCCCGAAATGTGGAGAAAAAATAAAGCAAAAACCAATTAACTGGATTAAACCCCTTATTATTTTTGCAATAGTGTTCTACATTGCCCCTTTGTTCTTAAACGCATTATTATCAATGTTATTTATTTTTTTATATAGAGATTAATTAACCTGAGATTGGTTTAAGCTTTTACCATTGAGTTCAATTCTAAGTGTCCCGTTCGCATCGTTCGGACATCTAACGTCCTTGATGATGACTAATACTAATACGAAAATTTATACTTTATACCGATTTTGTACGTAGATTTAAACTGATTTAAACTACTTATTCTGTATTTATACAAGGCTTGGTTGTAAAATATCAATTGTGTTATAATCTGTTATTACTTTTTTTTCAGTGTTGATTTAGTTTACTAGCTTTTTATATTGATTATTTATAAAAATAGAAAGTTAGGCTAACCTATAACGTCATTGAACCTACCATAAAAAATAGCCAAACGATGCTCACATTATTGTGTAATGTAAATATTTACGCGCCAAACCCTCTAGGTATTAAAGATGTTCTGATCGCAGGTAATAAAATCGCTGCAATCTATGAGTATGGCAAAGGGCAAATCGATATTCCTAAGCAGTGGAACGTTAAAGTTATTAACTTTGATGGCGCTATTCTAACACCTGGTTTTATTGATAGTCATGCCCATATTACGGGTGGCGGCGGTGAAGTAGGTTTTGCAACGCAAGTACCTCCGGTTGGTCTAACTGAATTTACGCATGCCGGTGTAACCACCGTCGTTGGTTTACTGGGTACAGATGACACCACACGCAGTACCGAGAATTTATTAAGCCGAGTTTATGGCCTGCGTGAAGAAGGCTTATCGGCTTATTGTTGGACTGGAGGATATCACTATCCTTTAACAACCATTACGGGTAGTGCAAAGTCAGATATTGTTTTTCTTGAGCCCGTCATTGGTATTGGCGAGTTTGCCATCAGTGATCACCGCTCTAGCCAACCGACGTTTGAAGAGGTTATTCGCTTAGCGAGTGAAACGCATGTTGCCGGGTTGATCACAGGAAAAGCGGGCATTATTCATTTTCATTTAGGTGATGGCGAAAGACGTTTAGCCTTAATTGAACGCGCCATAAGAGAAACAGAACTGCCTGCGCGTGTATTTAATCCAACGCATGTTAATCGCAACAAACCTTTATTTGAAGATAGTTGTAAATTATTAAGCCAAGGTTGTCATATTGACCTAACGGCGTTTCCTGAGGGAACGGCTCAGCCAGGTTGGGAAGCCTGTGACGCAATTGAGATGGCCGTTGAAAAACAATTACCTTTAGAACAAATAACCCTCAGCTCAGATGGTGGAGGTTGCTTGCCTTGTTTTGACTCACAAGGTGAATTACAACAGATGGATTTTGGTCGCGCGAGTACATTAAGAGAAACGCTGGTGGCAACGTTATCTAAAGGTTTATCACTTGAAACCGTTCTGCCTATGTTAACGAGCAATGTTGCTAATAATTTACGTTTTAAAAACAAAGGGCAGATTGCCGTTGGTTTTGATGCTGATTTATTGGTGATGAATGAAAAATATGAAATTACTGATGTCATGGCACAAGGTGTATGGCACAAGCAAAATAATCAAACAATGATTAAAGGTACATTTGAATAGAGGTAATTATGTGTCCAGCAAAAACGACTGATGGTCAACAACGGGGATTTGTAATTCCTATCGGGGGGGCAGAAGAACGCGTAAATGATCCCATCATTTTACAGCGTTTTGTTGATCTTTGTGGTGGCGAAAATGCTTATATAGTTATTATTCCTACTGCATCACAACGCGATGAAACTGGGTCAAATTATGAAACCGTTTTTCATGAATTAGGGGTAAAAAAAGCAATTTCTTTGCCTATTAATGATCGTGAAGAGGCTAACAGCGAAGAGTATCTTGCTGAATTAGACAATGCCACGGGGATTTTTATTACTGGCGGTAATCAATTACGCTTGTCTACTATTTTAGGCGGTACACCGGTGGCCCAAAAAATTCGTAAGCTTAATGCTGCGGGCGTGCATGTTGCTGGCACCTCTGCGGGCGCAGCTATTATGCCAGGACATATGATTGCTGGTGGACCTACCGGCGCTTTACCCAATGAAGAAGGGGTAACTTTTGCGCCCGGTATGGGCTTAATTAATAAAGTCATTATTGATCAGCATTTTAGCCAACGAAACCGATTAGGACGTTTGTTATCCGCTATCTCTTACAACCCCTTCGCTTCGGGTCTTGGCATTTGTGAAAATACTGCCGCTTTTATTGACCCTTCAGGCGTTTTGGAAGTGGTTGGTCACGGTAGCATTACAGTGGTTGATCCTGCAGATTTAACCCATAGCTCAATGGCTGATGCGAACAGAGGCGAAGCCATAACGTTAATTGGCCTAAAGTTGCACGTGCTTGGCCCAGGAGCAACTTACTGTATTAATGAAAGGATAGCTAAACCAGCCGGCTAAACTTCCTTTTTTTCAAAGCCTATCTTATTTTTTAGATAGGCTTTATTCTTTTATTTCATCAGATTAACAGTACTTCGATTGCTTTTCATCCTTTCAAAAAATATTCTTTCACAAGTTGTTTGTTCTCTAATCAAACCATGATATCTTTTCTAGACGCCGTGTATAGTAGTTATAGTCGGATTCGGATAAAAAAAAGTTCTCGTCAGAGTAATAAAGGAAATCACTATGAAAATACTATCTTCCAACGTTTATGTTGGCCCTAATGTTTACGCTCATTTTCCAGTGATTCGCCATATTGTAGATATCGGCATTTTGGAACAATATCCCTCAGTTAAGCTTGGAGAAGGATTTATCCAAGGATTAATCACTAGTTTGCCAAGTTTAGAACAACACGGTTGCTCTTATGGCGAGCCCGGTGGTTTTATCAGACGATTACAAGAAGACGGTGGCACATGGATTGCTCATATATGGGAACATGTAACGCTCGAGTTACAGTGTATTGCCGGTACAGAGGTCACTTTTGGTAAAACCCGCAGCACAGGAAAAAGTGCAGAATATGATATGGTTTTCCAGTATAAGCAGCGTGATGTAGGTCTTGCAGCTGCACAATTAGCGCGTAATTTACTCATTTCATTAATGCCAGCGGCTATTCAAGCCGAGCTACAGGTTACCATTGAAGACGACTTTGATTTTCAGCAGGAGTTAGCTGATTTTATTCGTTTTGCCCAACGTAAAGAATTTGGCCCTAGTACACAATCGTTAGTTGATGCCGCAGAAGAGCGCGGTATTCCTTGGTTACGATTAAATGAATACAGTTTGGTTCAATTTGGCCATGGTAAATATCAACAGCGAATTCAAGCAACCATTACTAGCGAAACCAAGCACATTGCCGTTGAGATCTCTTGTGATAAAGAAGACACCCATAATTTATTAAATGATCTTGGTTTACCTGTCCCTCAGCAACGCATGGTGTATTCAGATGCACAAGCCGTAAGAATGGCAAAACAGATTGGCTATCCTGTGGTATTAAAACCGTTAAATGCTAATCATGGTCGTGGTGTCTCTATTGATTTAACCACCGAAGAGCAAGTAATCACTGCTTTTGCCTTTGCCCGTGAACATGGCACAAGTAAAGCCGTTTTAGTTGAGTCTTTTCTAACAGGTTTAGATCACCGTATGTTGGTTGTTAATGGTGAATTAGTCGCCGTTGCCAAAAGAGTACCGGGTCATGTGGTTGGTGATGGTATTAATAACATAAGTCAGTTGGTTGACATCATCAATGAAGACCCTCGACGTGGTGTAGGTCATGAAAAAGTATTGACTCAACTCGAGTTAGATATTCAAGCAAAACGATTATTAGATGAGGCTGGCTTTACTGAAGCAACCATTTTACCAAAAGGTGAATTGTTCTACTTACGTTCGACGGCAAATTTGTCTACGGGTGGTACGGCAATTGATATGACCGATGTAGTGCATCCTGACAATAAAACCATGGCCGAACGGGCAGTGAAAGCCGTTGGTTTAGATATTGGCGGGGTCGATTTTTTAACGGCTGATATCACCCAATCTTACAAAGATATTGGTGGTGGTATTGTTGAAGTTAACGCAGCACCCGGTTTTAGAATGCATGTTGCCCCGAGTGAAGGCAAACCACGAGATGTTGCTGGAAAAGTCATTGATATGTTGTTCCCGCCAACATTACCTAAACGCATTCCTATTGCGGGTATTACCGGTACAAACGGCAAAACGACTACGTCTAGAATGCTATCCCATATCTTGAAAAGTGCTGGCCATGTTGTCGGTATGACCTCTACCGATGGGGTTTATGTTGATGGTCAATTATCCGTTAAAGGCGATATGACCGGACCTGTTTCATCCCAAATAGTTTTACGTGATCCATCCGTTGATATTGCCGTATTAGAAACTGCACGCGGTGGTATTGCACGCTCAGGGCTTGGGTATCGTGAAAGTGATGTCGCGGCTTGTATTAATGTACAAGAAGATCATTTAGGATTAAGAGGCATAGATACCCTTGAACAACTGGCTGAAGTAAAAAGAATTGTTGTTGAAGTTGCCACCAATAGCGTTGTGCTAAATGCAGATGACGTGCAATGCTTAAAAATGGCTGATTATACTCAAGCGAAACATTTATGTTATGTCACCATGAATACAGGCCATAGTTTAGTGCGAGAACACATTAGAGCAGGTGGTCGAGCGGTGGTATTAGAGAAGGGAATTAACGGTGATATGATCACCATTTTTGATAATGGCACTCACATTCCATTACTCTGGACCCATTTAATCCCTGCGACCATAGAAGGTAAAGCCCTGCATAATGTACAAAATGCCATGTTTGCTGCCGCTTTAGCTTATTGCCTGGATAAACCGCTAGAGGCAATACAACAAGGTTTAAGAACCTTCACCACGACTTTCTATCAAGCACCAGGAAGAATGAACGTATTTGATGAACATCCTTTTAAAGTGATACTCGATTACGCTCACAATGCCGATGGTGTGCGCTGCATGAGTGAGTTGGCAAGCAAATTAGAAGTTAACGGTAAACGTATTACTGTTTTGGCAGGCCCGGGTGATCGTCGTGATGAAGATATTGCAAATATTGCCAAAGCCGCCGCAGGACATTTCGATATTTATATTTGTAAGGCCGATGATAATCGCCGTGGCCGTGAGTTTGATGAAATACCTAAACTTTTAGCTTCAGCATTAAAAGCTGAAGGTATTAAAGCGTCACAAATTTATTGTATTCCAGATGAAGTAGAGGCAATAGAAAAAGGACTCGAATTAGCGAATACAGATGACCTGTTGATGATCTTCGGTGATGCGATAACACGTAGTTGGAAACAAATTATTAATTTCAATGGTGATGATAAACCTGAAAAAGCAGCAGAAAAAACACCGATTCAAACGGTTGTTTCAATTTTAGACGCTAGCGAGCCAGACTCTTTTGTTTTAGAAACGGGTATGAGAATTGTCAAAGATGAACGAGGTGTTCGTGTGGTATCTGAGCACGATGAAGACAGTGATTAATCGTTCAATTTTTCATTAATAAACACAGTTCAAAAAGCGAAGTGATTTGGGTATCTATGAATAAAGAAAAACTAACACTGAGCTTAGATGATAATCGTCGGCTGACGGGTAAAAACTTATTGTCAGATAAGCCTGGCGCCATCATTGATGCTTTTGTCTCGGGTATTGATAAACTTGCCGTGGTAGCTGTTTGGTCAAGGTATGCTAAACAGTTACTTAAGGCTGTTCATTGGGTGGATGAACAAACCTTCTCTCGAATTTTCGAAGATGGACTATCCATTGCCATCAGTGCACCTGAAGACGCGCTTTATGCTGCCTGCGATTTAAATGAAATCGCATGGCAGTTTACTTGCGACGAACTCACTCAAACACAGAGCGAAGAATCAATTTCAGCCGCAATAAGCCGTTTAAAACAAACAATAGCTGAGGAAGTTAATCCAAAACTGCTTGAGTTAATTAAACTGTCAAAGTCTAAAAATATCGTCTATTTGGTTGACGATGATGAGTTTTCATTGGGTTATGGTACTACGGCACAATGTTGGCCAATATCCGAATTACCTGATACTGCAACCATAAATTGGCAGCAATACAAGCCTATTCCGCTTGCTTATGTCACGGGCACTAATGGTAAATCGACCAGTGTTCGCATTATGTCGCAGATCATCAAGCAAGCAGGAAAATGTTGTGGTGTTACCTCCACAGATTTCATTCGGGTAGGTGACAATATTATTGATCATGGCGACTATTCTGGCCCAAGTGGCGCAAGAATGTTATTGCGACACCCAGATACTGAAACCGCTATTTTAGAAGTTGCCAGAGGCGGTATTTTACGTAGAGGTTTACCGATTGATAATGTAGACGCCGCATTAATAACCAATATTGCAGAAGATCATTTAGGGCAATACGGTATTAACACGGTTGCAGCACTCGCCCAAGCAAAAGCTGTTGTTGCCAAAGGGCTTTTAAATAAAGGAGAAAGCAAAGGCACATTAGTACTTAATGCTGATGATGAATGTTTGGTTGACTTAGCTCCTCAATTAGCAGTGAACAAATGTTGGTTTTCTTTACATGAAAATAATACGACACTACAGCAACATAAACAAAAAGGTGGTGCAGTTTGTTTTGTTCGAGCGCAACAATTGGTTTATTCAAACGGTAGTGAAGAGTCGATAATTATTGCAGTTAACGATATTCCAATGACCTTAAATGGTGCCGCATTGCACAATATTCAAAATGCGCTCGGCGCTATCGCCTTAGCTAAATGTCTAAACATTGATAATCAACCGATCAAAATAGCACTATCAAATTTTGCCAGCAATCTTGAAGATAACCCGGGCAGAGGCAATCAGTTTACCGTTAAAAATGCGGAAGTGATTATGGACTTCGCTCACAATGTTCATAGCATGTCGGCCATGGCCGTAACCACGGCGAACATGAAAGCAAAACGTAAATTTTTAATGCTAAGTCATGCGGGCGATCGAAGTGATAATGAGATCATCAACATGACTAAAACTGCCTTAACAATGAAGCCCGATTTTATTATTGCTGCTGAGTTAGTGCCTTATTTACGCGGTAGAGCGTTGGGGGAAGTACCTCAGCTAATTGTTGATACGGCGCTCGCTTCTGGCATGAACAAAAGCAATATTTATATTGCTGATAGCCCTTTTAAGGGGACAAAACATATTGTGGAACAGCTGCAAGAAGATGATTTAGCATTACTCATGGTGCTATCTGATCGGACAGAAATAATTGAGCTTTTGCTAGATAAATCGTTAAGTTGATAAAGCTTATGCCATTTTTCATTGTGTTGGTGCTAAAAATATTTGGTTACCACTAATTTATTACAAGCAGCAATAGGGTGAATTACGGCTTTAGTGATTTTACCCTGCTGATATTTGACCAGAGGTTGGTTGATATAACCATTAAATTTATCCGATTTCCACGGGGATGATTTATATTGAGTTAGTAAGGGAAAATCTTTGCTTAAATTGGCAATTAACCCAGTAGATTTATGAGCTTTAACCTTTTTTGTATTATAGGTACTGTTTTTATTGTCGATTTTATTAGAGACATTGCTTTTACCGTTATTGGTAGACAAATTATTGGCAAAACTTTTCTCGCGACTTGCTGCAACGATGCAAATTCTATGTTCGGCGGCGCGAGATAACAAGCTATACTCAACCTCGCTCGGCTCTTGAATATCAAAAGGCACCAGCAACAAGTGAATGTTATTTAAAGCCGCAATGTTAACTATTTCAGGTATGTTAGCGTCATCGGCTGTTAACATAGCAACCTTAATATTCCCTTGCTCTAAGGGTAATTCTATAATATTTACGTCATCACCTAGTGCGGTCCACTGATATCGTTGGCAAAAATGCAATTGCTGTTGTATTGCAAATAGTCCATGTTCGCTTATTAGCACCGCCTGATGCATCCCCTCAATAACTAAGCTCGTGCTCACGTATTGAAAAGGCCGCAGCACGGCGCTAACTTGAGTAATAAGCTGTTTGCTCAAGCAGGCTATCTGGGCTAGTTGCTGTGCATTATTGGTGATTGCTTTGTCTGCAATAAAGAATAATTCAGGTAATTGAATAATGTCACTGAGATTGTTGTCAATGTAATGGCAAACATCTTCAATGGCTTGCTCGTTAGACTTATAGGTTGCAAATATCGCGACATTGGCTGTTGCTGGAACTTTATTATCATGAATAGGGCTATTTATAAGCTCATCTTGGGATGCTTGTTTTATGGCGGCTGTTAGCGCTTGATATAGTTCCGGACGGCGTTGTTTAATAAGCTGTGTGCCATCGGGGCGGAATTTTTTATTAAGCCCTATCCCAGCATTAACGCCACCCTCTGCCAAGTTAATATCGGCAAAAACAAAGCCTTCTTTATTGTGAGTTATCTTTGCTAGCACTTTGCCATTGGGAGCCAATATTTGGCTTTGACCAAATTTATTTGCCACAGCTAAAAATACGTTGTTTTCGCACGCTCTAGCAGGGTCATGTAAACTGCTTTGATCTATTGAGAATGAACTCATTGAATTACACAATAATTGTGCACCATGTAAGGCTAAACCACGTGATTCTGCAAAGGTCATGCTATCGCTACCTGTCAAAAACCCTAGTTTTCCAAAGGGTGTTGTTACCACCTCAGCAGCATTCTTCGCGCTACTAAAAAAGGTATTCTCATGCCCTGTTAATGCTTGTTTATCCGCTTGATGAACGAGATCTCCAAGGGGTGAAAATAAACAGGAAGTCACACTAATATTTGATTTAATCGAGCCGTCTTGCTTATTATTCACCAAGTCACGTAAAAGGTCGCGCTGTAACGTTACATTAAGCACAATGTAACAGTTATGCTTTTTCGCTTGCTCTGCTATTCGTTGTAAAAAAGTACCATTAATTGATAAGGCTTCATCCCATGCTTGATTATGATCAACGTAGCTAGGCTGGGTATTACAATATTCAGGAAGAACGATTAGAGATGGCTTGCACATAGCCGCCTCATTTATCATACTAATACAGGTTGCTAGGTTTTCTTGAGCATTTGAGGTGGTGGCAAACTGAGAAACGGCTACTCGCATGATGTCTATTTTCCAAGTGGCTTGGGTATAATTATTTGAATTTAGCAATGTGAAAGCATGACGCTTTATCGAATTCATTAATTCAATTAGTATTATACCAATTGAAAAAACTATTGGTGAGGCTATTTTAGTATATTTCAACCACTTTTAGTAAAAACTATTTTTAATGTTACTAACCTAACTGTTTTCTTAAACCTATTACTTTAAACCTATACCTTAACAAATAATTGAGCCTATCTATTTTATGATAAATATTACAAATTTTGAGCACACTAAGTTAGTGGTAAAAAGCTGGCAAGTGCTTGAAAATGAAAGCTGGTGTGTTTTGGGGCGAAATGGCTCTGGTAAGCAATACCTAGATCAACTGTTAACAGGCGCTTTGCAACCCGATGCAGTAGACGAGTTTATACTACCTAAGGTAGATAAAGTCGGCATGGTTTCTTTTGAAAGCCAACAAGACATTTATGAACATGAATTAAAAATTGATGCTACAAATTATACCGATGCAAATGATATTGGCACCAAAGCCAAAGACTTTCTACCTAAAGACAAGTTAAATGATCCCTTGATTACTGAATTTGGTTTGAGCCACAGACTTGAAAGTGGTTATCGGCAGTTAAGTACAGGTGAAGGGAGAAAGCTCTTAATCTTACAAGCGATATTTAATGGCATAGAGCTGTTGGTATGCGATAACCCTTTTGATAGCTTAGATGAAGCGTCTTGTATCGCATTGTCAAATGCACTAGAGCGTCTATCTAAAACAAGCATTAAAACAGGCATCAATGTTTTGCTGATGCTAAGTAACCGACAAGATATTCCAACATGGTGTAACAATATTGCTTTTATAGAGCGAGGACAACTTAATGTTATAGGAAAGCTTGAAAGTGACGAAACCAAACGCCAGCTAGATGCTTTATTAACGCCAGTGCCCGACGACGTTAGTTGGCCTACTAACATGCAGCAACTATGTGACTATAAGCACCCCTATTTAGTGAAATTGAATAAAGGTAAAGTTCATTACAATGGGGTAAACGTTTTTGAAGACTTAGATGTTTGCATTAAGCCATTGCAGCATACGTTGATTACTGGTGCCAATGGTAGTGGTAAGTCTACCTTAATGCAGCTAATTACTGGGGATTGCACCCAATGTTATAGCAATGATATTCATGTCTTAGGCTATAAAAGAGGCTCAGGTGAAAGCATTTGGGAACTTAAGCAGCACATGGGTATTGTCAGTGCGGAATTACACCGCCAATATCGAGTAAATGGTGACTTGTTAACGGTAGTGCTTTCTGGTTTTTATGACTCTATAGGTCTTTATCAACAACCTGAGCATCATCAAATAGAAATTGCCCAACAGTGGTTAGCAAAAATAGGTTTGTTGGCGTATCAACACAGTTCATTTAGAAGTTTAAGTTATGGTGAACAACGGTTAGCTTTAATCGCTAGAGCCTTGATTAAATCGCCCTATTTACTGATTTTAGATGAGCCAACACAAGGTTTAGATGAGCTTAATCGCCATAGATTACTTAACTTTTTAGAACACTTAGCCGAACAAGAACACAGCACCATGTTATTAGTGAGTCATCGTAAAGATGAGTTTCTACCAATATTTAAGCAACATATAAAGCTGTAACTTATTAAAACGTTAATTTATTGAAACGTCAGCTTATTGAAAATTCATACGTTGTGATAACACGATAGATTCAGGACAAATTTTTGCTTTATACACCAGTATTTCAACCCCTGAAGCTATGGCTTGTTGTATCAAATCAGCATATTTTTTATCAATATGTTTAGCGACTTTAAAACTATCGATTCCAGTATGTAAAACCGTGAATAGTAATATTGCTCTGTCGCCATTTTTCACTATGCTCATTAATTCGCGTAAATGCTTTTGCCCTCGCGTAGTAACTGTATCAGGAAAATAGCCTTGGTTAGCTTCAAGCAAGGTGACGCTTTTCACTTCAATATAGGTTCTGGATTTCTGTTTAAGGTTTGAATCATTGTGTGGATCATTATCGATGGCACTGGTAGAACCATAGCTTAATAAAAAATCTATACGGCTATTTTCTTCACCATAGTTAACTTCTCTTTGTAATGCATCAAAGCCTTGCAGTTCAGTTATCGTGCCATTTAAAATAGCTTCTTCGGCTAATTGGTTAGCACGAAGCGTATTAACGCAAATTAAATGGTTTTGCTTGGTTTGGGTTAACTCCCAACTAAATGGATATTTGCGCTTAGGGTTGGCGGATGTGCTATACCAAACAGTATCTTCAGGTTCAGCACAACCGGTCATTGCACCCGTATTGGCTACATGTATCGTAGTAGTTTTGCCGTCAGCTAATATTACGTCAGCAAGAAAACGCTTATAACGTTTAATCAATATTGCAGGTTTTACAGCTAGTTTCATACGTAAGCTTTACTCTTGAAAAAGAGAATAAAGCTTACGACAAAAAAACACTATTAACAAAGGGATCCTAATTTATAAAGCTATCTAGCCAATTTTGGGCATGATCTGTATTACTAAAAAAATTAAATTGAATATTACAATTTTGATATATTCGCTGTAGCTGCATTTGTAAAATATCAGCATAAGCACTATTAGTAATAATAGCTGCAATAGCAACCATACCGTTATCTACACGATATTGTGTTGTTTCAATTAATTTTTGCTCTACCTCAGGGGTAAAAATACTGCTACCTGTAAAAGAAACCAATGAAGCCCAAGGGCTTCCACTCATCTTTTTAGTAATAAGTTTAATATCTTGGTAATATTGTTCCGTGGTAGCTTCGTTAAAAGGGCCTTGAGCATCAATCAATAAAATATTATTTTGTTGTTCAATAGTATATCTTCCGTGTGCTGAATATTGCATTAGGTGTAACTCCTTCAAATAACTTTTATCGGATACTATTGATAGCAACTTTTAGACTGTTTGCCAAGTAAGCATATTTTAGTATTTTTGCAAGTTTATATAAATTTTACTTTTCAGTGAGTTACCTATAGCCTTAATTTTATTTTACTGGTTGTTATTATATTCAAGCGTAAAGCGTAGCTAATTTTTGGGTTTGTGAAGTAAAAATTGTTATCATAGACGCAATTCTCTATAACATCATTTTTATGTCTGCATTAACTTCTTTGCCAATAGAGGCAATAAAAACACAATTTTGCCAAACACTGTCTAAACACAATACGGTTGTTTTGTCAGCGCCTCCTGGAGCGGGTAAATCAACGTGTTTGCCCTTATGGCTACTGAATCTTGAAGCATTTTTAGGGCAGAAAATATACTTACTGCAACCACGGCGCTTAGCGGTAAAAAACATAGCGTCTTATTTGGCTCGTCAGTTAAATGAAGCGGTAGGAGAAACGGTTGGTTATCGCCTTCGCAATGACACTAAAATATCTAAAAACACGCGATTAGAAGTGATCACTGAAGGTATTTTGACGCAAATTATTCAACATGACGCAGAACTTAGTGGTTGTGCTTTAGTCGTGTTTGATGAATTTCATGAACGTAGCTTACAGGGTGATTTAGCCTTTGCTTTAACCCGAGATGTTCAACAAGGGTTGCGTGATGATTTAAAAATATTATTAATGTCGGCCACGTTAGATATTAATAATCTAACCAAAGCATTGCCCGATGCTAAGTCGCTTGCCAGTGCAGGAAAATGCTTTGCGGTTGATATTGTTTATGACGCTCCAATAAATAGCCATCGGTGGCGAGATCATGCCTTGAGTATTATTAAGACCCAGGCTCGAACGCATCAAGGCTCTATGTTAGTTTTTTTACCGAGCGTTGCTGATATTCGCTTTATTACTCGCTTATTAACAGACTCATTAACAAAGCCAATTGCAGATGGGTTGTTAATCTGCCCCTTGTTTGGTGATTTAACGCTAAAGCAACAGCAACAAGCCATTGAACCTTGTCAAAAAGGCTTTAGAAAAGTAGTTCTAGCAACTAATATTGCTGAAACCTCGTTAACCATTGAGGGCGTAAATTTAGTAATTGATTGTGGCTTAGAAAAAGTGGCTATTTACGACAGTGCTAGCTTGATGAATAAACTCGTGCAAAAGAAAATAGCCAAAGCCTCAGCCATACAAAGAGCGGGGCGAGCAGGGCGATTAATGGCAGGCACTTGTATTCGTTTGTATGCTCAAGATGAGTTTGAACGTCGCCCTGAGCAAAGTATTAATGAAATTACGCAAGCAGACTTATTGCCCACCTTAATAGAAGCGGCTCGCTGGGGAGTAAATAATTTAGCTGAGTTGCCCTTGCTCGAATTACCAACCACCATAAAAGAGCAGCAAGCTTGGCAAGAGCTAAGAAGTTTAGCCATTGTAGATAAAAAAAATAAGTTAACTCAACATGGGGAAAAGGTCGCGCAGTTTGCTTGTCATCCTCGATTTGCACATATGATTATTTCAGCGCAAAGCCTTTCAACGCAGTATCATTCAAAAAAAATACATAATGAAAAGCTCACGTTTTTAGCCTGTGTTTTAGCTGCGCTACTAGAAGAGCGAGATATATTTATCGCTGAGCAAAGTCGATTTGATTGCGATATTGCTCATCGGGTAGGTAAGTTGCTCTCGGCATTTAGTAAAGCTAATGGTGTTCTAGTTAATACTGTTAAGCAAGTTAACAACTTGGCTAAGCGGATTGGGCTAAACAATACTAATTTGTTAGCAACCAGTGCTTTGCCTTTAGGAAATATTGGTTTGTTGCTCGCCTATGCTTATCCTGAAAGGGTGGCTAAAGCACGCGGAACTTCAGGCAACTTTGTTTGTGCTAATGGCAAAGGCGTCACTCTTGATGAACAAGATGCATTAGCAGGTGAGCAATTTTTAGTTATCGCTGATTTAATGCAATCTCAAAATGTACTGCGGGTACGTTTAGCGGCAAGTATTGAGTTACCTCAAATAGAAAAAATATTTAAAGAGCACATTATTGAACAAGAAATTGCGGTATTTGATGAGGTTAGCGGTAAAATCATTGCGCGTAGGCAAACTAAACTATCTGCCTTGATATTGCAGGAAACGGTTAGCAAGAATATCTTATCGTCAGAAAATATAGCGACCATGTGGTGCGAGTTAATAACGCGTAAAGGCTTGAGTTTTCTTAACTGGCAAGTCAAAGATCTCGCTTTGAAAGCTCGCTGGCAATGGTTAACAAGCTTCTTTAAAGAATATGAATTAGCTGAAATTGATGACCAAACTTTGCTCGCTAATTTAGAAAATTGGTTTAGCCCTTTTGTGGGTGAAATAAAATCAATGGCCAAGCTAGCTAAGCTAGATTTATCAATAATGTTATTGTCACAACTTGATTATCAACAGCAACAGTTATTAAAACAAGCGGCGCCTAGTGTTTATATCGGTCCAACAGGGCGACATTGTCCGATAACTTACTCAAAAGAAAAATCACCCAAAGTGTCAATGCCAATGCAAGAACTTTACGGTGAAACACAAACACCACAAATTGGCAGCATTAACGGACAGCAAGGTATACCGTTATTGTTAGAGTTACTATCGCCAGCGAAAAGACCTATTCAAGTAACGCAAGATTTAGTGCAATTTTGGCAAGGTAGCTATAAAGCGGTACAAAAAGAGATGAAAAGTCGTTATCCTAAACATTATTGGCCAGACGATCCTGCGAATGCTCTGCCAACCAATAAAACCAAGCGTCACCTGAACAATATTTAACTATTTAATAGAAGAATTTGCATGCTAACTCAAGTAAAAAACACACAAAAATCAAATATAACACCCGAGTCTCCTTTTACCAAAAAATGGCAAGAAATAGAAAAAAAACAAAAGCGTAATGCTAACGTTCAGAGAAAAATAGACACCTTATATCAAACGTTTCAAGACGATATTTTGGCTGAAGAGCAAGAAGTAGTTGCATTACTTGCACAAAAAACGCGTCACCTTATTAGTTTTCTGCCTAAAAAATCTTTCAGCCAGTGGCAACGAGAAGAATTACAAACTTGGATTGAAAGCAATTTAACCACCTTATCTCAGCATCCCTTTGGTAACCGAGAACTTTTTGAGGCAGTCTCTAAAGAATATAGCGATTTTTTGGTAGAACACGCGAAAAAGGTTAATGAAAACCATGATTTTGACCCTGAAGAAATTGACTACATGCGCACTATGGCGGATGAAATGTTTAATGGCGAAAAAGAATTTACCGATGAAGAGATTAGGGAGTTCATGCGTGATCCTAGTCTATTTCAGCAAACGCTTGGCGAATACTTAGCAGAAAAATCGCAAGAAGAAGAGGCGGATATTGATTTTGATGAAGACGAGTTTTTTCAAGAGGAAGGTTATTATCATAGTAATAGTAATCAGCGTTACCAAGAGCAACAACGCGTTAAAAAACAAGAAAAGCTAAAATCACTGTTTAATTCAAGTAAATTAAACAAACTCTATAAAATATTAGCCAATCGTCTGCATCCAGACAAAGAACTTAATGAGCATTTAAAGGCCGAAAAAAGTGAGTTAATGGCAAAACTGGTGATAGCCAAAAAAAATAAAGACGCCTTTACTATTATCACCATGTTTCATCAATTTATGCCTGAAAGTGAACATATCTTATTTGAAGGAAACGATACCGATCTCACTGAAGCATTAATTGGCTTGCTTAATGAAAAACTGTATCAACTAGATCAAGAGCACCAAGAAAATAAACACGAAAACGGCATTAAAAGTATGATCTGGCAAAAGCTAAACGGGCGCAGTAAAAAAGCCACCCAAGAAAATATTGACGCCCACATGGCTGACCTTGAAGACGATCGCACTCGCTTAAATTATTATCTTCATGAAGTTAAAACCGTGAAATTATTCAAAGAAATACTGTCAGAGCGATACGACCAACGTAACGATAACCCGTTTGCTCAGGACGACTTTTCCTTAGACGATTTAGACGCGTTATTTCGTTAGTACGTTTACGGTGGAATTCAATATTTATGTCAAAGAAAAAAGTAGTAGAGCCAGAAAACCAAAAACCAAGAACGCGATTGCGCTGGCTTGCTAGCACCACAAGTAAACTCGCTATAGCACTTGTTTTTGCCTTAGCCATTTTTACCATTTATCTTGATGCGAAAGTGCAAAAAACGTTTGAAGGCCAACGTTGGCAAGTTCCCGCGCAAATTTATGGTCAAATTGAACGTTTAAACATTGGTGATCAGCTCAATCTTGAGCACTTAGGCAAATCGTTGAAGTTAAATGGTTATCAAAAAGTTAAAACTGTAGCGGCTTCAGGGCAATATGCGCAATCAGCTAATCGAATGATTATATATCGTCGTCCATTTGCGTTTCCACAAACTGAGACTGTTAGCTCTACCGATGCTACGCAGTTAACCATCAATATATCTAATGGAAAAATCAGTCAACTTTTCAGTAACGATGTGCCTGTTATGTCGCTGTCATTAGAGCCAATATTATTGGCTCGATTAGTACCTAGTAATAAAGAAGACCGCGTATTAATAGCACTAGAAAACACACCCACGCAGTTATTAGAGACTTTATTATTAATTGAAGATCGCGACTTTTATCACCATCAAGGAATTTCACCGTTGGGAATTTTACGCGCTTTGTATAATAACTTAGTGGCAGGTCGCACGGTACAAGGAGGTAGTACGTTAACTCAGCAGCTAGTTAAAAATATGTTTTTAACACGAGAACGTACACTAACGCGCAAACTGAAAGAAGCGATGATGGCTATCATAATTGAAGTGCGTTATAGCAAAGATCAGCTACTTGAAGCATATATTAACGAAGTCTATTTAGGGCAGCATTATGCTAATGGGATATATGGCTTTGGTTTGGCAGCTAAATTTTATTTTGGAAAAACACTCGCAGAATTAAATAGTGCACAAATCGCATTGTTAGTTGCGCAAGTTAAAGGGCCTAGTTATTACGACCCTTGGCGTCACCCTGTTAGAGCTAAAGCGCGTCGAGATTTAGTGCTTAGGTTAATGTTTGAACAAAACTTTTTTTCTGTAGAAGCGTTTAAGCAAATGATGAATACGCCGTTATCAATACGAGAAAATAGGCGCTTTAAAGCAGAGCAATATCCTGCTTACTTGCAATTAGTAAAACAAGAATTAAATCAGCTATTACCTACGTATCAGCAACAAGTGGGGATTCAAGTATTTACGGGTTTTTCTCATTTTAGCCAACAATTGCTTGAGCAAACGGTTACTAGTCAGTTAGCGCAATTAGAACAAAAACATCACCAGAAAAATTTACAAGCAGCGATGGTTGTTACAGACATTAATAGTGCTGAAATTCGTGCCATAGTGGGCGATAGACAAAGTGGTTATGCCGGTTTTAATAGAGCCATTAATGCTAAACGACCCGTAGGTTCATTAATAAAGCCCGCTATTTATTTAGCCGCATTAGAGCGTTTTGAACAATTTAATTTTGCCACCTTACTTGCCGATGAGCCTATTACGCTAACGAATGGAGCGATGGTGAGTGGTGCTCAAGGAAGTAAAAAAACAAAGCCATGGCAACCCGAAAATTATGATGGTAAATATCGCCATCAGGTGCCGTTAATTGACGGTTTAGTCAACTCGCTAAATATTCCAACGGTTAATTTAGGCATGGCATTAGGGCTAGAAAATGTCGCTAACGCTATTCATTTACTTGGCTTTGACGAGGATATTGTTATGCGCCCCTCAATGTTGCTTGGCGCAGTTAATATGTCACCTTTGCAAATAAACCAAATGTATTTAGCGCTTGCAAATCAAGGTTACGCTGAGCAGGCGCACGCCATTAATACAATCTCTTCAAATAAAGGAGAAACTTTGTGGCAATTTAAAGCGACTAATGAGCAGGTTATTTCAACAAATGCCGCTTATTTAATGGACTATGCGCTCACGCAAGTAACACAAACAGGCACGGCTAGATCACTTACTTGGCGTTTGAAAAATCATCAAGTGGCAGGTAAAACAGGCACAAGTAATGATTTACGTGATAGCTGGTTTATTGGTTATGACAATAATCACTTAATTACCACATGGTTAGGAAAAGATGATAATAAACCAACAGGGTTAACCGGCAGTAGCGGAGCTTTAGTTTTGTTTTCTGATTTTATTAATAAGCAAGGAGTTGTCAATAAAAATCGTATTCAACCTGATGCCATTGCATCAACTTTATTTGAGACTAAAACGGGACATGCGGTTACTTCCCTATGCGATAACACAGTTAATTACCCTGCAATTTCAGCTGGCATCGTTATGCAAAAAGGTTGTTTGCAAGAGAAAGTTGATGATCGCTCTTGGTTTGAAAAATTATTTACTGATTAGCGAAAGTGAAATGAACGATATTAAATTGAGCACTTACTACTTATAGGTCAAAGTGCTCTTGTTTAATAAGTCATACTAAAATTAGTCCTTAAACATGCCTCTTGAAGTGACTTGAATATATTCTACTCGGTGAAAGTAACATTTAATTTGGTTATGGCAGCCGTGTCAGTAATACTAACATTACCGAGACTTTTTTGTAGTTTTGCTGCGGTTTTATAAGCGCCATGGTTTTCGGCGAAACTGATAATGTCATCACCATTACACATTACTTTTAAAGCAATGGTTTTATCCTTTAAACGATATGATTTAGACGTATTACTTAAGCGATGAATTTTATCACTCATTGCCGCTTTACATACATCAACTAGTGCTGTTTTCATATAAGGGCTCATAGCGGCTTGACTAGGTAAGCTAAAAGCAAGAACAGGAACAGCAGTAGCTAAGGCAATAAGTGTAGTTTTAAATTTTGTCATGGTATTCTCCAATAGTGTTAACTTGCGAAAGCAGTATTGCCTCGCTCAACTTAATAGTGCGCTATTTAGGATAAAAAGTTGTTAACGTTTACACAGAGGATGTAACCAAAAAAGAATGAAATATTCATTGAGTTTTGACTAAGTAATTGATTATTTATTTTTTGTATAAGATATAGGCGTAGAAGTATTACTAAACTATTACACTTGTTCATAGTTAGACATACGAAACAGCATGTAGATGTTATTTGGCGTAAGACAAAATCAGCTTATCGAATGAAAAAATTTGATATACAACAATAAAGTCACTGGTTTTATATACAGTTTTGGGTTTTTTGTGGTATTGTGCGTTTATTAACAGTAAATTTGAATTTTTATTGTAGCTTTCTTTTAACATGACTAAGGAATAATAATGGCAGTTGAAAGTCGATTCGTCGTCATTAGACACGGGGTGGAGGCAAAAACATTTATGGATAAGAAATCAGCAGATGAATACGACAAAATGTTGGATATGGCTGATAACTTGGCCGATGTATTTGCACAATCACCCATAGATCTAAGTGATAGTGTTAGTGAAGAGTTAAGTGTTTATTTAGCTCAACATCGTGAGGAAGTTTTAGTTGCTTTACTTGCGAAAAAACCACCAAACAAAGCGTCAGTGAAAAAAGCAGCTAAAAAAACGCCTGAAAAAGTGCTTGATAAAGAAGCAGAGTCAAAACCTACTAAATCAAGTAAAGCGAATTAAATTTTAGCTTAAGTAAAAGATCATTATGATTGACTACCAAGTTTTACGCAGTCGCCGTAAAACCCTTTCGTTACAAGTAAAGCACGGACAGGTTTTTGTTCGTGCACCTTTTCATGTTGATGAAAAGCTTATTAGTTCATTCATTGTGAAAAAATATGCTTGGTTAAGATCTAAAATCACTGAACAAAATCAAACGACTGATTATTGCTGTAATTTTACTCAAGGTTCAACATTATTCTTATTTGGGCAATTGGTTACGCTTAATATTGTTTTTGCTAGCTCAGGAGAAAGCTCAGATATTTTTTTATCTGAATTAATTAATGACCAGCAAGAGCTTACTATTGTTTTGCCAGCACGCATTCAACATAAGTTACTCACTAAATCACAATTGGTTGTTGTGGTAAAAAAACACCTTGAGCGTTACTTTACACAACAAGCTCAAAAAATTATTTTACCTAAAGTTGAGTATTATTCTACCCTAACTAAATTAACGCCCACCTCAATTAAAATAAGACAATATCGCGCGCGATGGGGAAGTTGTAATAGCCGAGGTGAGCTGAGTTTTAATTACTTATTAATGATGTTACCTATACATGTTATTGACTATGTTATTGTTCATGAATTGTGTCATCTACATTACTTAAACCATTCAAAATATTTTTGGCAACTTGTTGGCAAATACTTTCCTAACTATATTGACGCTAAAAAATGGATAAAAGCCCATCAATCCGCCTTGCATTGGCGCTTACCTACGCCGTTGTAGGCGGAATTTTAATCGCGCTTGTACCAATCGCTTGTTTTGAGCGCTAACAAGTGCATACCCTATAACTTTTTAGTCTGATTTTAAGTGGGCAATAAATGTTGACACTATCATGTAAATCAGGCATTTTAACAGCTATGAAAATGACCTCTAGCCACATTACCATTACCACCAGCACCCGAATTGGGATGATGGTCGCAGGCTAACGTGTAAAAAAAATAATTTTATCGAAGCTCGTGACTTGTAAAGGTTACGAGCTTTTTGCTTTCAATAAAGGGAAAAATAATGCGTGTACTTAAATTTGGTGGCTCATCTTTGGCGTCAGCTGAGCGTTTTCGTCAAGTTGCTGACATCATCAAAGATAAAAGCCAATCTTCAAAAGTTGCTGTAGTTGTTTCAGCGCCACAAGGCGTTACTAATCATTTGGTAGCAATGGCTGAGAATATCAGTGATGAGGCAAAGCTAATTACAGATCTGGGACATTTTAAACGCGCTATTACCACCATTATTGAAAACTTAGCTGCAAGTTTAACTGGCTTTAACGCTCATCATTGTGAGCAAGCGCTAATTAATTATGAACATCAACTCCAGCGCTATATGCAAGGGGCAACTATGTTGTCTTACTGCCCTGATCATATTAGAGCGCGTATTATTAGTACAGGTGAACGCCTAAGTGTTGCCATTCTTGATGCTGTTTTACAATCATTAGGGCTACAAGTTACACTATTATCACCAGAGAAATTTCTTTTTACCAATGAATCATCATTAAATGCTGTCGCTGACTTAGTGCTTTCTAAAGAAAGGTTTTCAACAGAATATGAAAAGCTTAATCAAGTCTCTTTAATGCCAGGCTTTATTGGTATGAGCATTCGTCAAAATAATGAAGAAGGTAATATTACCACGTTAGGTCGTAACGGCTCAGATTACTCAGCAGCCGTATTAGCTGTTTGTATGCAGGCTGAATGCTGTGAAATTTGGACAGATGTTGACGGTGTTTATAATGCTGACCCTCGAATGATCAAAGAAGCGAAATTACTTGATTATTTGTCTTACCAAGAGGCAATGGAATTATCTTATTTTGGTGCCAGTGTATTACACCCCAAAACCATTGGTCCTATTGCTCAATATCATATTCCTTGTTTAATAAAAAACACCAGTAATCCTACTGCGCCAGGCACGTTAATTTCTAATGAAAATGATCAACAAAAACGTGTGAAAGCAATATCAAACCTTGATGATTTAACCATGGTTAATGTTTCAGGCCCTGGCATGAAAGGCATGGTAGGTATGGCAAGTCGTGTTTTTGCTACCATGTGTCGAGAAAATATTTCGTTAGTCTTAATTAGTCAATCATCAAGCGAATACTGTATTAGTTTTTGTATTCACTCAGTTGATGCGCAACAAGCAGAACTTAGTTTAAAAGAAGAGTTTGAACTAGAACTACTCAATGGTTTGCTTGAGCCGATTATTTTGAAAGGTGAGTTATCCATTGTTTCATTAGTTGGCGATGGTATGCATCATCAACGCGGTGTAGCGGCAAAATTTTTCAGTTCACTAGCGCAAGCACGGGTTAATGTGGTCGCTATTGCACAAGATTCATCTGAACGTAGTATTTCAGTGGTTATTGAACAACGAAAATGTACTGCAGCCATGAAAGTTAGCCATCAAAACTTCTTTTCACACAAACCCGCTATCGATGTGTTTTTAGTTGGCTGTGGTGTGGTAGGGAGTGAATTAATCGCTCAAATTTCACGTCAGCAAGCGAGTTTGAAGAAACAAAATATTGCCTTAAAAGTATATGGTATCGCCAATTCAAAAGGTATGGTGTTTGATAAAGAAGGCATCGACTTAGATAACTGGCAAGACGCATTAGCACAAGGGTTAGAGAATAAACAAGCCGTTGAAGTTAGTGCTCAGAATATTAAAACCTTTGTTAATGATAACCATTTAATTAACCCTGTATTGGTTGATTCAACGTCAAATGAAGCATTAGCGATGAGCTATGTAGATTATCTAGCGGAAGGCTTTCATGTTGTTACGCCAAACAAAAAAGCCAATACCGATTCATGGCAATATTATCAAGAATTACGAAGTACCGCACAAAAAACTAATCGTCGCTTTTTATATGAAACAACCGTTGGTGCTGGTTTACCAGTAATTGATACGTTACAGAACTTGATTAAAGCAGGTGACCAACTAGAGCGCTTTGAAGGCATATTGTCGGGTTCTTTATCTTATATTTTTGGTAAGCTAGATGAAGGCATGACGTTATCAGCAGCAACAGCTATTGCTAAAACCAATGGTTTTACTGAGCCTGATCCGCGTGATGATTTAAGCGGTATGGATGTAGCGCGTAAGTTATTAATTATGGCGCGCGAATCTGGCATGCAACTAGAGCTTTCTGATATTAACATTGAGTCAGTATTACCGGACGATTTCGATGATAGCGGTGATGTTGATACCTTTATGAGTAATCTGTCAAAGCTAGATAATGCTGTTAGTGCTCGTTGTGAAGCCGCAAAAGCAGAAGGAAAAGTGTTACGTTATATTGGCAATATTGTTGACGGAAAGTGTCAAGTATCAATTGAATCGGTTGATGCTAGCCACCCACTTTATAGTGTAAAAGATGGTGAGAATGCGCTGGCAATTCATAGTCGCTATTATCAACCATTACCGTTCGTTTTACGTGGTTATGGCGCTGGCGCGGCAGTAACCGCTGCGGGTGTGTTTGGGGATATTTTAAGAACACTGGCATGGGAGCAGCAGCACTAATGGGTATAAGTAAAGTTTCGAGTAGCGAGTCGTTAAGTGGCGAAGTGAAAGAGCGAAAAAGTGTATCTGTATTTGCACCTGCTTCTATTGGTAATGTTAGCGTTGGTTTTGATGTGTTAGGTTTAGCCGTTAAGCCTATTGACGGCACTTTGTTAGGTGATGTAGTCACTGTAGAAAGCGCAAAAGAAGGCGAAATAGAAGACAGTCTAATTGTTGATGGCGCATTTGCTGATAAGCTTCCTACAGCAAAAGAAGATAACATTGTTTGGTCATGTTTACAGTTGTTTAATCAAGCGTTAATTGCTCAAGGGCAAGCAGTGGTAACGGTAAAAATGACCCTTGATAAAAAAATGCCCGTTGGCAGTGGTTTAGGCTCTAGTGCCTGTTCAGTGGTAGCGGCACTTGCGGGTTTAAATGCTTTTTATGCAAAAGTTCAAGATTTTAGTTTCGATGAAAAAACGTTGCTAAAAATGACAGGTCAAATGGAGGCTCAAATTAGTGGCAGCTTACATTATGACAATGTTGCTCCTTGTTATTTAGGTGGCCTTCAATTAATGGTGCCTGATACTGAAGTGATCAGCCGAACATTGCCCAGTTTTAATGACTGTTATTATGTGATGGCCTATCCAGGAATTGAAGTGTCAACCAAGGCGGCGCGAGAGGTATTACCCACAAGTTATAGTCGCGCTGATGTGATAAGCTATGGTCAAAATTTAGCAACATTTGTTGATGCCTGTCACAGGCAAGATAAAGCACAAGCGTTTTCAGTATTAACCGATGTCGTAGCTGAGCCCTATAGAATTAATTTATTACCAAAATACCAACAAGCCCATGATTATTTGATGGCTGAAGGTGCGCATGCTGTTGGTATTTCTGGCTCAGGCCCAACATTGTTTTGTATTTGTGATAATGAACAACAAGCGCAAAACTACGCCTTATGGTTAAAAGAAAATTATTTACAAACAGCTCTTGGCTTTGTTCATGTGTGCCAAGTAGATGAAGCCGGTGCGATAGAAATTTAATCAAAAATATATCGAAGATTATTAGGAACAAAAAGTGAAATTTTATAACTTAAAAGAAAATGACGAGCAGGTAAGTTTTGCCCAAGCCGTTAAACAAGGTTTAGGTAAAAATCAGGGGTTATTCTTTCCCGAAACTATGCCTAAGTTTGACAATATTGATGAGCTATTAGCGCTACCATTAGTTGAGCGGAGCATAAAGATATTACTTCCTTTTGTTGAAGAAGACCTAACTGAAAAAGAATTAACAGATATTATTACTGATGCCTTTAACTTCCCTGCGGTATTGCAACCTATCAGTAATGAACGTGCTATTTTAGAGTTATTTCATGGTCCAACATTAGCCTTTAAAGATTTTGGTGCACGTTTTATGGCTAAATGTTTACAAGTATTTGTTGCTAAAGATGCTAAAGCGACAGGCCAAAAGAAGCCATTAACTATTTTAACAGCAACCTCAGGTGATACTGGCGCTGCGGTTGCCCATGCTTTTCATGGTATTGATAATATTCGCGTAGTGATCATGTATCCCAAGGGTAAAATTTCATTGCTGCAAGAGAAAATGTTTACCACATTAGGGGGTAACATTGAAACGCTTATGGTTGACGGTGATTTTGATGACTGCCAAGCGCTAGTTAAACAATCATTCGATGATAATGAACTGGCAACCACTATTGGTTTAAACTCGGCCAACTCAATTAATATCAGCCGTTTATTGGCACAAATTTGTTATTACTTTGAAGCAATGGCTCAGCTTTCTCGTGCTAAAACAGACTTGAGCGACATCGTTTTTTCTATTCCAAGTGGTAATTTTGGTAATTTAACGGCAGGTTTGTTTGCTAAAGCGATGGGCTTGCCTATTAAACGTTTTATTGCGGCAACTAACGTAAATGACACTGTGCCGCGTTATTTAGAAACGGGTGAGTGGACGCCTCATAAAACGGTTGCCACTATTTCAAATGCCATGGATGTGAGCAATCCGAATAACTGGCCGCGCGTAGAACATATGCTTAAATCAGGTATTGTTGAAAATGGTTGTGTTACTTCAGTGTCTATTGACGAAGAGCAAACGCAATCAACACTGATTGGTTTAGCTAAATTGGGTTATATCAGCGAGCCGCATGCCGCTGTAGCTTATAAAGCGTTACAATATAGTGCTACAGAAGATGAGTTTGGTGTTTTCTTAGGTACAGCTCATCCGGCTAAATTTAAAGACGTAGTAGAAAGTATTTTAGGCCAACCGTTAGGTTTACCAAAAGAACTAGCAGATTGCGCGGGCGAGCCTATTTTATCGCAAGAAATGAGTCGTGAATTTGCCGATTTACGTGCTTATTTGTTAGCTTAATGTTTTTACACTTTTACACTATTACACATTTTAATGATCAAACCTAGCTGGCAAAAGATAATCAAGCAAGAGCAATCGCAAGATTACTTTTGTAAGCTGCAGGGTGAAATTGCGAAACAAAAAGCGCAGGGCATTCAAATATTTCCTGAGCAAAGTGATGTTTTTCGTGCCTTTGAATTTAACGATTTAGCTGAGATTAACGTCGTGATCTTAGGGCAAGATCCCTATCATGGCATTGCTAATGATATCTCTGGTTTTCAGCCGCAGGCGCACGGCTTAGCTTTTTCAGTTCAAGAAGGTATAAAAACGCCGCCATCGCTAGTGAATATCTACAAAGAGTTAAACACAGATATTAATGGTTTTGTCACACCCAAGCATGGCAATTTAACCGCTTGGGCTGAGCAAGGGGTTTTACTGCTCAATACAGTGCTAACCGTGCAACAAGGGCAAGCACACTCCCATGCTAAATTAGGTTGGGAAACTTTTACTGATACAATTATTGAGCAAATAAATCAATATAACGAGGGTTGTGTCTTTATTTTATGGGGTGCTCATGCACAAAAGAAAGGCCGCAACATTGATGAAAATAAACACCTAATATTAAACGGCCCGCACCCTTCGCCACTTTCTGCTTATCGTGGTTTTTTTGGCTGCAAGCATTTCTCAAAAGCAAATGCTTGGTTAATCTCACAAGGCAAAGCAGAAATCAATTGGTTGCTATCCTAACTTTTTGATGATTCTTCTAATCAAAGTAAATAATCATTTCTGCTGCGTCACAATGACAATCATGACCGCATAAAATACAGTTATATCCATGCTTACTTTCTTCATTCCATTTGTCAGGGTGAGATTTTATTAGCTCGCCACCACAGTGAGTAAAATAGGCAACAGCACTATTATTAGGGCTTTGTTTCCATAGATGAGCAACACCGGCTTGTGAACCCTGCTTTTTAGCTGACTCAATTGAAAGTTGCAGTAGTCTTTTTCCTACACCTAAACCACGGTACTTTTCATTAACAGTATTGCATTTGAAGTAGCAGCATTTATTTTTGGGTACTTGCCATAAGTTAGGGCTACACCATTGATCTGCTTGCCAGTGCTCAGCAGCAAAGGTGATACGAAAACCAATGAGCTGTTCTTTGTCTGCTGCATTTGAATTATCATTGAGTAGTGCCACATAACCACAATTATAACTAGTCTTACTTATATCAGTACTTATGCCGCGCGAAGCCCAATCAACCATGCTTTTATCATTTAGATAACCATCACCATGTACCTCATTAGCCAATTTAATCACTTGCTTGAAGTATTTAGGGGTGAGTTTTTCATAAGTAACTTTTGACATGTTTTTTATAATAATGCTATTTCGCGGATTAAAGTAGTAACCAAGCCACTTGGGGACGTTATAGTTATAGTGATAAATGCTGCTTCAGGAGAATTTCCAGCATCTTGAATAACAAAAAAATTCATGCGGCTAAAACCTTGATTGTTGTTATTACCAACCGTAAAATCTGTTTGCCCCTGTATGGTGCCTGCACTGAGCGAAACGGTAACGGTTGTGCCAAACGGCATGGTTTGGTTAGGTATACCGGTGTCGGCGAAGTAAAAATTAAATTCTTGGCTGCCACCATTGGGTACATCATTAAGTGGTGCACTATTACCTGTTAATGAGTCTTGATAAATAACGCTTCCATCATCGTTAGTTAACATAAACTCTGCGCCAGAGCTCGCCATCACTAACTTAAGCGCTTTTCTAACATGAATACTGCGCAGTTCTTCACCAGCACAGTTTGCACCTTGACATTGTGGACCATTGAACTTGTCGTCGGCAGGACTAAAAGCTTCATCATTATTAAAATCAATAAACGTTTCACCATCGTCATAAATACTATTTTCGTTATCATCTCGCCATGCTTCTGACATATCTAAAAAGCCAATCGGTTGCGCTGGATAATTGTCTTGACCTGAGTCGACAGTGAAATCACCAAGGAACTCGATAACATCAATAATAGGGGCGCCATCACTATCATCAAAAATATTATTGCCGTTAGTATCAAAGAAAGTTTCATGACCTAAGGCCGTTGCTAAAATAGTGACACGATGATCACTAACTCTTGGCTCGCTACTTTTCCAAGTAACCGAACAACTGCCATTAACGGTTGAACAGCTTGGCGCTATATTGCCACCTTCGGTGGTAAAGTTAACGGTTGTGCCATCAGGAACAGGGTTATTAAAATTATCGGATAACCACACGGTAATGTTAGATTCTTCGCCACTAATATTGTCTGCTTCAGGGTTTAATACGCTAGCGGCAATGGTCATTGAGCGTTGTTCAGGCAAGCCTGTATTAATAGACAATAAATCCGACTGGCTTTGTGCCTCTATCAATTCACCATTAAAGTCCATATTGGCAGAAGCTGTTACTCGCACTGCAGTAGGGACTGTTCCGGCTGAAACTTGTGTGCTGATTAGTCCTTGGCTGTTAGTAAAGCCAGATGCTCTGCTTAAGCTGATACCGCCAACAGCAGTACTTAGGGCAAAGTTTACTTCTTGTTGAGCTAACACGTTACCTAATTGGCTTTTTACTTTAAAGGTGAGAGTTGATGTTTCTTGCTTATTTTGACCGCCAGTGCCTTTAAGTACAATAGTGCTTGGCTGTGCGGAGATAAATTCGATTGAGCCTAACTGCTCGCCATTAATAGTAATCGTTTCGCTTGCTGTGCTAGTAATGTTATTCACAGCTACACTGGCTAACAAAGCATCATCGGTACCTATTGTGCCGGCACAATTGATATCTTCAAACGTTGAGCTTGCGGTGCCATTAATACTTAATACTGATTCATCAATATTGGCATTACCGTTTTGCACACAATTAGAGGTAAAAGTGACTGGGACAGGAATAACAATTAAGTTGCCACTTTCATCAACTAAATCAACACTTAATCCTAATGTTCCGCCAGCACTAATATTTTTGTTTGCTATTGATAATTCAATTTTTCCTTCAAAAAAACTATTACTCTCGTCAAAATATCCTAAGCGAATATTGCTGTCGATAATGGCATCGGCTGATAATATTTGATAATTTAACATACTGTTAATATTAGTGTTTTCATCCAAAGAGTAACTGCTAGTTAACACACCTGCACCTATAATGTTGTCGTTGCCAGTTAACGTAACATTGGCGACACCTTGGTTATTGGTTAACGCGGTAATGATGCTAAGTGTGCCAATATCAGCAGTAAAAGCGATGATTTTTCCGGAAATACCTTGGCCATTGCCATCGGTTAATGTGCTCGTTATTTGTACTTCTTGATTTGCTTTAAACTGGTTTGTTGAGATGTTATCTAACGTCATAACGGTAGTTAAGCTTGGTGGAATATTAAGAGTGTCAGATTCTAAAAATTCATAATCAATTGTTTGAGCACTGATTTCTCCTATGTTAGCACTGGCGATACCAGCACCTAATGACAATGACTCATTAGTAATGTAAACAGTGGCAATTCCCTCACTATTGGTCAATGTTGAAGCAGGATTTAATGAGCCAGTTGATACTGAAAAGCTAACGGCTTTATTTAAAACTAATGCGTTATTTTCATCGGTTACTTTAGCTTGCAAGGTTATTGTGTCGTTTTTTGCAAATCTTTGTATAGCGTTGCCTGCACTGTCGAAAAGTGAAAGCTTAATATTGGCAACAACTTGCGGTGTGTTTTCTGTGCCATCTTTAATGGGACCATTACAGCCAACGAGCATAAGTGTAAAAAGTGAAGCAAGTACAAGACAAAGCTTTTTCATGCTTTAATTTCCTAGATAAAGTAAGATAAAAAATCTTTAGTAAGAATAAAGTGATACAAAATAAAAGTCTATGAAACAGGCAAAGAAATTGATGTAATTGAGAGAATAATATGTACGATCCAATGTTAGACGATTCACCTGGTTGCGGTATTGAATACCCTAATAGTTACTGGGCCGATGTTTCAGGGGGAAATAGCGAGAATAAGCCAGAAGATGACGGGCAACTTGAGCAAGACATTACTGTCGACGTTGCCATTATAGGGGCGGGATATACAGGGCTTTCTTGTGCATTACATTTGGCTCGTGAACATGGCATTCAGGCGCATGTGTTTGAAGCGAACCAAACAGCTTGGGGATGTAGCGGAAGAAATGCCGGTTTTATTTTAAAATCATCAGGAAGAAAGCCTTACACCACTATGCAAAAGCAGTGGGGTGAGGAGGTGATGCGCGGCATATATGATGAAATGTGCGCCGGTGTAGACACGGTAAATAGCTTGATTAGCGAGGGTATTGATTGCGATCAACAACCCGCGGGCTATATCAAGGTGGCGCATAAGCCAAGTATGTTTAAATCTTTGCAAGCACAAGCTAAATTGCAACAACAGATGTTTGGTTATGATGTGCAAGTGCTGTCAAAGCAAGAGTTACATCAAAACTTTATGGCGGATGAAAATGCCCACGGCGCTATACGTTATCAAGATGGCTTTGGTTTAAATCCGCTTAAACTCGCTTGGGGATACCAAAAACTAGCGCGCCAAGCAGGCGTAAAAGTACATACGTCAACCCCTGTGAGTTTTACGGATAATAAAGTGAAAAATAGTATTTTACTTGCTACGCCCAGAGGTACAGTAACAGCGAAAAAAGTGGTGATTGCCACCAATGGCTATACACCCAAAGGGTTTCACTCTTTAGTGACCAATAGAACATTACCTGTGCTTTCGCAAATTATTGTTACTGAGCCGTTATCAGCTGAGCACTTAGTCGCTTGTAATTTTTTAACCAGCAATGTGGTGATGGATACACGAGCGCTTAAATACTATTATCGAAAATTGCCTGACAATCGCATCTTATTTGGCGGAAGGGGAGCCATTACGGGGAAAGATGCCGATGCTCCTTGTTATGCCCAACGTTTGTTGTCAGTGTTAAAAACAAGTTTTCCCGCACTTAGTACCTTGACTATAGATTATGCGTGGTCTGGTTGGATTTGTATGGCGCTTGATGATTTACCGCATTTACATCAAGGTGAAAAAGGCAGCAAGGATGAAAATGTTTTTTACGCTATGGGCTATTGTGGCAGTGGTGTGTCTTTTTCGGTACAAGCAGGTAAGCGTTTAGCCGAAAAAGTGGCGGGAAAAGCCCTACCAAACTTGCCTTTGTATAATAAAGCGTTACCTACATTTCCTTTTGCACCATTGCGCCGAGTTGGTCAGTGGGGCTATTTTCATTATGGAAAAATTAAGGATAGCTACTTTTAATCCTTCGACAAGCAGTGCGGTGATTTACTATCTAAAAAAACCGCTTCCTCGTTCTATCCAGGCCTACCATCTTTTCTTGCGCTTATTAACATTGGGCCATAAGTAACCACAAATATTCCAAACGCTAATAACCAAAAAGTACCACTAATATCGATAAATATCATCGTTTTTTCAGGTAATATCCACGGGCCAAGGGCACGAACAAGTGCAGCTAAGGTAATCAATATATAGGCTAAAGTCATCGCTTTTGGTGGTGATAATGGACGACCAGTATGACCTAAAGATACTCTTGAAATCATGGCTAAAATTAAGCCGCCCATACCACCAACGGTTAATAAATGCCAAATATGATTACTTGGAATTTCAGCGATTAAATAGCTCATACCTAAAAGTATCAAACCATAGGCAATAAATTTAATTGATATATGAATAGACCATAATAGTGGAACACCGAGGGTTATCCATGGTCGCCATCTTAACCAGCGCATAGTTTGAAAAATACCCGCGATAATTAATATTACCCCAAAGAAAGTTTCAGAAAAACCAACCACGGGTTGTAATAATAGCGAAAGCATAGCAATGCCTACACTGCCATTGGTGGCTTTATCTAACCAAGGTAGCGCTGTCGCTTTTGGGGTTTGTGTGCCATTGGCAGTAAACATCGGCACAACGCGTCCAGCCATTACCGACATCAAAAAGGTGACTAACATCACACCAGCGTATGCTGCAAAGGTTATGGTAAACGTGTCAGGGTAATAAATAGCAAGGTGCATTTCACCATTGGCAATGGTGAACAACATTAACAAGGGCACAAAGAATAAGTTGCGATATTGTTTAATGGCAATAATAGGCTTGCCTAAAACAAAAGCAACAACAGGTAAAAAGCTTAAATCAATAATAGTGGTTAATGCATCGCCTAATAAATCAGGAAAAAGCACCACTACACGGCCTGCTAGCCAAAGTAAGAATAAAATAAGTAATGTAGAGCCTTGAGCGCCACGTACGCCTGTCCAGTTTTGTACCGCGGTAAGCAAAAAGCCCGCAATAATGGCGCAGCCAAAGCCAAAAATCATTTCATGAATATGCCACCAGTAACCACCACCTAAAGGTGCTAAGTTTACAGCGCCTTTATACATTAATAGCCAAAGTGTTATTGCGATAACACTGAACAGCGCGCCGCTAAGAAAAAAAGGACGAAAGCCTAAGCGCAGTAATGGCGTGATTTTTTGCTCTTTTTGCAAGTCAGTAATTTGCATCATGGATGTACCTTGTAAAATGCCCGAATAATTTAACGGGGCTATTGTAATGAATCGCACGTTAATAAGCCCGAAATAGATCAAGCAATGAAGTGATTACCGCCTTTGTAAACTTTTTATTATACTGACTAAGAGGGGGGAGTGATTAATTGTAATATCATGGTTTATAAATCCCGATTGATATTTTAATATTTTTAAAGGGTCGTATTTGGTCTAGGATATCAACAACTAACTGGTGCCTGGTTTCTTCGTGTGGCCTAACTAAAATGGTTTCGGTTGGATTATTAGCTAAAAAATATTCAATTTGTGCGGGGAGTCGCTCGATATCAACCATCCTATTATTAAAAAAAATAGTATTGTTCTCATCTACATGAATCATAATGATTTTGGAAGAATTATCTAAAGACTTATGACTGTCAGCTTTATCTACTACAAAGCCATCATCTTTGACAAAAGAGGTGGTGACAATGAAAAAAATAAGCAAAATAAAAATAATATCTAGCATTGGTGTCATATCAACTTTAGCGTCTTGATTAGTTATTATCTTTTTTTTTCTTCGTCGCATAATTTATCCTAATTGCATTAAACGTTGAAGCGTTACGGTGAGCTTTATATTAATTATAGGATACGTGTACAAAAATTAAACAAATTTATACTATTTTTTGTATTAGGCTTTGCTGTTGAGTGAACTTTAAGATAGTTTCACTTAAAATAGTACCACCTAAATAAGCTCAATAGCGCAGTATTTAAGGTGAAT
Source organism: uncultured Colwellia sp. (assembly GCA_963974965.1). GTDB lineage: Bacteria > Pseudomonadota > Gammaproteobacteria > Enterobacterales > Alteromonadaceae > Colwellia. The sequence goes on from CAXBEX010000001.1 coordinate 256,872, forward strand.
GTCACCGCTAAGCATTCCTTTGTTAACTAATTCTTGTTAATGTAATGTTAACTCAATAGCTGTGATTTTTGGCTAACTAAAAAATATAATTATTGAAACCGTTAACACGCTAGCTAGAGACTAAGTATGAAAAAAACACTAATATCCACATTTTTATTATCAAGCCTTTTAATGGCTTGTACTGGCGGAAATACTACCGTTGACAATACTGCTGCTGACAACACAACGGCTAAAGCAAATAAAACCCAAACAACAGTGGTAGAAAACAGTAAAGCAGTAGAACAATCTAAAGACTTATTGCTTGCTAAATGGCAAGGGCCTTATCAAGGGGTGCCAGCGTTTGAAAAAGTTTCACTGGTTGGTTTAATTCCTGCGATTGAAGAAGGCATGACAATTAACCTAGCTGAAATTGAAGCTATTGCTAATAACCCACAAGCGCCAACATTTGAAAATACCATTGTTGCTATGGAAAGAACGGGAGATGATTTAGGTCGTGTATTTACTTATTATGGCATTTGGAGTTCAAATGAATCTTCGCCACAATTTCGTGAAATTCAAGCTGAAATGGCACCGAAGCTTTCAATGTTTTTCTCTAAAATCAATCAAAACGCGAAGTTATTTACTCGTGTTCAAACGGTTTATAACAGTGATGAAGTTAAAAGCTTAACCCCAGAGCAACAACGTTTAGTTTATTTAACCTACAATGGTTTTGCTCGTAATGGCGCAACTTTAGAAGGCGACGCTAAAAAACGTTATGCTGACATTAACCAACGTTTAGCTGAGCTGCACACCAAGTTTGGTAATAATGTTCTTGCTGATGAAGAAAGCTATGTATTGTATTTAACTAAAGATCAGTTAGGTGGTTTAACCGAATCAATCGTTAGTGCCGCAGCGTCTGCCGCAGAATCGCGTGAGCATCAAGGTGAATATGCCATTACCAATACTCGTTCATCAATGGATCCTTTTTTAACTTATTCAACCGAGCGTAAACTTCGCCAGCAAGTATGGAATAGCTATTACAATCGTGGCAACAATGGTGATGAATTTGACAACAACGCGATTATTGCTGAAATTCTACAACTTCGTCATGAACGTGTTGGTTTGCTCGGCTATAAAAACTATGCGTCTTGGCGCTTAGAAGACCGCATGGCAAAATCACCCGAAAATGCAATTAAATTAATGGAAGGGGTATGGCCTGCAGCAATAGCGCGTGTTGATGAAGAAGTTGCTGACATGCTTGCTATTGGTAAGGCACAAGACGGTATTGATAAAATTGAGCCGTGGGATTACCGTTTTTATGCTGAAAAAGTACGTAAAGATAAATACAATTTAGACTCAAACGAAGTTAAGCAATATTTACAATTAAATAAACTACGTGAAGCGATGTTTTATGTGGCAGGCCAGTTATTTAATTTTGAATTTACCGAAATTAAAGATGGCTCAGTGCCCGTATTTAATGCCGATGTTCGTGTGTGGGAAGTAACCGATAAAACTTCACATCAACATATTGGTTTATGGTATTTAGACCCATTTGCACGCAAAGGTAAACGTTCAGGTGCGTGGGCAACTACCTATCGTAACTACACTACTTTCGACGGGCAGAAAAATGTATTGTCATCTAACAACTCTAACTTCTCTAAAGGTGTTGATGGCGAGCCAACGTTAATTTCATGGTCTGATGCTAGAACATATTTTCATGAGTTTGGTCATGCCTTACACTTTTTATCTTCAAAAGTTACCTACCCTACACTTAATGGCGGTGTTCGAGATTACACCGAGTTTCAGTCACAACTATTAGAGCATTGGTTAGCAACAGACGAGGTAATTAATAACTATTTAGTGCATTACAAAACGGGCAAACCTATGCCTGCTGAGTTAATCGCGAAAATTAAGCAAGCAGCAACGTTTAATCAAGGCTTTAAAACAACGGAATATTTAGCGTCTGCGCTAGTAGATATGAAATTTCATACGGTAGATCCTACCGGCATTGATGTGCAGAAATTTGAACATGATACGTTAGCAACCCTGAATATGCCTGCGCAAGTAGTGATGCGTCATCGCTCAACACAGTTTAGTCATGTTTTCAGTGGTGAAGGTTATTCAGCAAGTTACTATGGTTATATGTGGGCTGAAGTGCTAACGGCTGATGCGGCTGAAGCGTTTGCACAATCACCAGGCGGCTTTTACGATAAAGACGTTGCGGCTAAATTAGTTGAGCATTTATTTAGTGTGCGTAATGCGGTTGACCCTGCAAAAGCATACCGTGCTTTTAGAGGTCGCGATGCGGATGTAAAAGCACTAATGCGTGATCGAGGTTTTCCTGTTACTAAATAATCACCTTTTTACTGTATGAGTCAATTTATGCATCAAAAGTACTCACAAATTCTTCTGGAAATAATTTGAACATCCGAAGGATGGCCTGAAAGGTGAAGTACAGGATGTACGGAGTAATGACTGGCGTCAACTCCGTGCTTTTTCTTTTAACTTGAACCATACAGCTTTAAGGTAAGTATTTATCTAAAGCTCGTTTCGATGAGCTTTTTGTTTTCTCAACTAAATTTTTTACCTAAATTTAATCAGGCAGTTTTTTACCGTGTTGCCAAAATTCCTTCCATCTTGAAAAAGTATTTTTTGGTAAGTAACTGTGATTATTGCGTTTTATTCGCTTATAGATTTGCCACTGTTTTGGAATTAAATGAATAACAATGTTTAAATAGTTTGGTATATGAAAATAGGTAATTTCATGGTGTGTCGATAGCTGTTTTAATATCGTTAATAATAAATTAACCTCATTGTCATTAGCATCAGGTAAATTAATTGATAAACAGGTCGTTGGTTTTATGCTCGCGGTTAGGTGTTCTAATTGACTAACCGTACTGTTATAGCTTTGAATGTCTTGCTGGTAAACATCGCAAACATACCAGTCGTAATCAAGTGTATTTTGCTGTAACCACCGCTTACTATCTTCATATGTTACCTGTGCTTGATTATTTTGCGGGTTGAAATATTGATTAAAACAATCGATCACCACGCTACTATGCTCGATACTGTGTAAGGCTATGTGTTTCGATACACTATGAATAAATCGTTGGATATTACCGCCACCTAAACCCAGCTCAACCATGTTGTTTGGTTTGAAAAATAATAAAGGTAACATCAGTGCTGTTTGATGAGGTAATGTTAACTTCCAAGGCTTACGTTTAAGCATAATACTTTGAATAACTTGCTCGTCATTATTGTTACCATAAGTACTGCCAAAAGCGAGCCAACGATAATGTTCATTCTCGCTAACCGATATGGCTTCTTTACCTTGACTTAAATAGGTTAATTTTCCTTGTGCAACGTGCTTTGCTAATTGCATAATTCTCCAATTGATTAAATAAAATAGTGATTTAATTAAAAATCGACATAAGGTTTGATAGTAAGGTTAAATAATAAGGATAGACAATGAATACCTTAAGAGCACCTATTACTGCTGAAGAATTTTCACATTATTATCAGCTACGATGGCAAATATTACGAAAACCATGGCAACAAACGCTAGGAAGTGAGCAAGACGAACAAGAGCTGTACACCATTCATCGAATGATTATTGATGAACAAGCTAAGGTGTTAGCCGTTGGTCGTTTAGAAAAAGTGACTGAGCAGCAAGGTCAAATTCGTTATATGGCGGTTGATGATAACATGCGAGGGCAGGGGTTAGGGCAACAAATTATCAATGCGTTAGAGCAACAAGCGAGCATACTAGGTATGACAGACCTATGTTTAAATGCCCGAGATAACGCGGTGGGCTTTTATCAAAAACTTAGGTATGAAAATCAAGGTTATTCTCATACGCTGTTTGATGAGGTTAAGCATTACCGTATGGTTAAAAAAATAGCGGTGCCTGCTCAACATAAAATAAAGCAAGCACAAGCCTTACAAACTATTTGGCATAAAACCATTCCGTTAAGTAAAGCGATGAATTTACAAATAAGTTATTTTGATAGTGCTAAATTAGTGACGCGTTGTGATGGTGATTTTAATCAAAATTTACATCACACCATGTTTGCCGGCAGTATTTATACGTTGGCAACATTAACGGGTTGGGGGTGGGTGTATCTTGCTTTAAAAGCACAGCAACAAACACAAGCTAATTTAGACGGTGATATCGTTTTAGCAGAGGCGAATATTCGCTACCATTCACCCATTAAAGGATTGGCCTACGGACAAGTGGTTCAAGAAGATGTTTCAGGACAGTTTGATAATTTAGCTCAAGGCAAGAAAGCTAGGATCAACCTCATTGCTCACATATACTGTGGTGATAATATTGCTGCTACCTTCAAAGGTAGTTATTTTATTTTGCCTAAATAACATACCCGCCTATGTGTTTCAATCAGCAAAGAATCAGCAAAAAGTCAGCAAAAAAGTAAAAAACTATGAGCAACAAAAGTGATATTTAAAAATGTTTAAAGCTACTGATAAAATTGAAGACTATACCTTTGAAGAAAATACCTCTGAAGAAAGCACTTCTGTAGGTATTATTGGCTGTGGTTGGTTAGGTAAGGCGCTAGCCATTAACTTGTTAGCAAAAAATATCTCAGTGCTTGCGACCAGCAGTAAACTAGAGAATGTTACTCAATTAAATCAGCAATCAATTAGTGCTCAGCAATTAACCTTACCCGCCGAGGCAACGCAATTGGGGCAACACGATGTTTTTACAAAGCAAAGTCTGGTTATTGCGATTACGCCACAGTTTAGGCAAGAAAGAACAGATTACGCAGAAAAAATAACTCAACTGGTCAATGCCGCGCAGCAACGAGGTTTAGTGCAGCGCATTATTTTATTATCGAGTACGGCGATTTATGATGGGTTAGCAGGGACTGTTGATGAAGAAAGCTTACTCAACATGACGACAGCAAAAGTACAAATACTTAATGCTGCTGAGCAAGCGGTGTTAAACTTCTCTAAACAAGAAGCTAAACAAGAAGCCAAACAAGGAATCGTTATTAGATTGGCAGGCTTAGTTGGCCCTGAACGTCATCCGGGGAAGTTTATATTGGCAAATAAAACACTTAGTAATTCAACGGCGCCTGTCAATTTAATTCATCAACAAGATGCGGTTGGATTAATTGAAGCTCTATTGCAAAGTCCATTTTCTCAAACAATTTTTAATGGCGTAAGTGATACGCATATTAGCAAGCAGCAATATTATCAAGCGGCGGCGAAAGCAATCAAGGTAGATGCACCTATTTTTGCACAAGAAAACTGTATCCAAGAAAAATGTACCCAAGAAAAATCAAACGAAATATCAAGAGTGGTTAGGGGTGACAAAGCTAAACAAGTTTTAAGCTACAAGTTTGTTTACCCTAACTTGCTCACTTGGTTATAATAGTTGTAATCACTTTTTATTGGTTTGTCATTTGAATTTATTCTCCAAAGCCTTTCTTGCTCAACACCGGCTAAAATTATTATTTTTAATTATTTGGTTGCACATTACCGCGTTAGACTTATTTTATATTAGCTATAGAGGGCCCGTGTTTTTATGGAAAGAAAATGCTCAATTTCTTACCTTGCTCGTTCACTTGGTAATTGCTCTGGCCACGGTAGGTTTGTACTGGTTACTTAGTAAACGCGCCAAAGCTAAGTTTAAAACCAAAACGAAACTTAAAACCAAAGCTAATAGTCAATCCGATACCAAAACCAATAATAAATTTAGTAAGAATAAATAATTATGCGAGTTGTGTTAGCGCCTATGGATGGCGTACTTGATCATTTAATGCGTGACTTACTGACTCAGGTTGGTGGTTATGATCTGTGTGTTACTGAGTTTGTACGCGTGGTTGATCAACTTATTTCAGACAGGGCTTTTGTTCGCTATTGTCCTGAATTAAAAAATGCCGACGTATATGGCTGCACTACGCAGGCGGGAACGCCTGTGCGAGTACAGCTTTTAGGTCAAAATCCAGAATGTATGGCGGATAATGCCGCTAAAGTGATTGAACTTGGCTCTCATGGCGTTGACATTAATTTTGGTTGTCCGTCAAAAATGGTCAATAAGAACCGTGGTGGTGCAATATTACTAAAAGATCCTGAAAATCTGTATCAAATCGTCAGCGCAGTAAAAAAATCAGTACCTGAAGACGCTATTGTTAGTGCTAAAATTCGTCTTGGTTATGAAGATAAAAGTCTCGCCATAGAAAATGCCCAAGCTGTTGAGTCTGCAGGTGCTAATGAGCTAACCGTGCATGCTCGAACTAAAACCGAAGGCTATAGGCCTCCGGCTCATTGGCAATGGATTGCTAAAATAAAACAGAGTATTAATATTCCTGTGATTGCGAATGGCGATATTTTTAACCAAAGCGATGCTAAAAAGTGTCGAGAGATTTCTGGCTGCCAAGATATTATGGTTGGCCGTGGTGCTTTGATGATGCCTAATTTAGCGCGAGTAATTAAACAGCAAGCGGCTGTTATGCCATGGCATGAAGTACAAGCGTTATTACTAGATTATACGCGTTGTGAAACCTATGGCGACAAAACTAAATATTATCCTAACCGCATTAAACAATGGCTTAAATATTTGAAGTTGCAATACATCGAAGCTGACGCGCTGTTTCAAGAAATTCGCATCCTTAAAACAGCGGAAGCGATTATTAATAAGGTGTAAGTATAAACTATAAGCATAAGCTGTAAGCTTTAGAATAGCTGCCATGATGTTAAAGCTTTTTTAAATATTACGCGCTAGTTTCTTCAATAGTTTCAATTCTATTACGGCCGTTTTCCTTGGCTTTATACATGGCTATATCAGCGTCTTTTATCAATTGATCAAAATTATTATGTTTATCACTAACCGTACTAATACCTATGCTTACTGTGATACAAATTTCTTCGCCTTCGAATGCGATACAATTGTTAGCTAAAGATCGTTGGATACGCTTGGCTGTTTCTACCGCGCCATTTAACTCACTGTCAGGTAAAATAATGATAAATTCTTCACCGCCATAACGTGCAAAAAAATCAATATTTCGTATTTCTTTTGTACAAACTTCGCAAAGTTTTTTCAACACTTCGTCACCAAATAAATGACCAAACTGATCATTTATATCTTTAAATAAATCACAATCTAGCAAAATTAAAGTCAATTGGCTTTTAGTTCTCTGTACGCGAGAAAATTCAGCATTTCCTCGTTCAAACAGGGCGCGACGATTGGCAACTTGGGTTAAAGGATCAGTATTAGAGAGTTGTTCTAATACCTGTGTTCTTTCTTCAACAATTTTTTTCATTGACTCCAAAGAAACGGTAGTCACACTTAACTTTTTGTTCATGGCATTAAACGCATTAGCGATACTATCAAACTCTTCTGATTGATTAGAAAGTTGTATGTTTTGAAAGTGACCACTGTGGTTTTCTTTAAAGGCTATTTTGACTTCCATGAGTGATGTTTTAAATATTTTAATTAACTTAAAAGCGCCATAAACTAAAGTAAAAATGCTTAGTGCTAGTATGGATAAAATAAATATAACTTGGTCTTTAATAATATTTTGAATATCTTTTCGAACGATAGTAGAAAGCTGTATTGAATCGGATCGAATAGTGTCTAGTTGTGTCATTAATCTTATGCTTAAATGCTTTTTAATTATTTCGTCAGTATTTTTTAACTTATTTTCATTAATGGCATTAAATAGCCGTAGTACGCTCTTACTTTGGCTTTTAATACTGTTTTGAATGGTTTGTTGTTGTGGTGTTAAATTAGGAGCAAGTCTAAGTAATTCATTGAATTTTCTGTCTAAAGAAAACCACTTATCCTGGTTGTAATTGCTGGCGTAGATATTTTCACTGATAATAAATTGTTTTAAAATGTTGGTATGATTCTCTACTTTATTTGCATATTTTTCACGTTTCAAAGCGATTTCTACAATGTGTGTTGACCATAAAATACTGATGACAAGTACAACAAACAATAAGCAGCTACTTAGTGTAAAAAAATAAATATGTTGTTGTAAGCTTAACTTCATAAAACATCCTAATTTACAGTGCAATATTTACAGTGCAATATTGACGGCGCCAGGCTCTACCTGCAGCAATGCTCTACTATCAACAAAACGCTCTGAGTTAGGTGTTTCCCTAAACTCGCTCATTTGTGTTTCCATTGCCCATATAGCTTGATATTTAATGTTCAATATGAGTGATTGATTTAATCCAAGCTTAAAAATATAGTCAGGCCAGACCCAATCAATAAAGGTAGGGTCTAAATTAAGGTCATCTATCACTATTTTTTTAGATTCATCAGGGCGTGAGGCAATATAATTCATTGCGGTCTGTAGCCCTTGAATGACACATTTTGCTTTCTCTACAAGCACACTGTCTGCTGTTTGAGAAATTAAGTTAAAACTCAAGGTATTTAAGCTTCTAGTATCATGAATTTTTATTTTATTACCCAGTAATTGTAACGCTTTAAACGCAAAAGGTTCCCAAGGAACAATAACATCAACCTCACCATTACTAAAACCTTGAATTAATTGCTCAGGTTTATAATCATATAGTTCAATATTAGCCATTGTTAAACCTTCAATGGCTAACAGGGTACTTAGCAGGTATTCACTGGCAGTACTTTTGATCACGCCAACTTTTTTTCCTTTTAGATCCGCTACTGAATTGATTTTATCTGAAGAACGCGTGATTAATTTCACATCATTATCAGATTGACTAAACATGGCGTGGGTGACAAAGGCATGATTAGTTAAACTTTGAAAAGCGATGACCGAATCAGAACTCGTACCAAAATCAACAGTGCCATCCATTACTTGTTCAAACGCAATTTTTCCGCCTATTACTGCATGATAGTCAACTTCTACACAGGTACCATCAAAAGCATTGATAGCTTTAGCGACATAAAAAGGGGTAGACAAAGGCGTTTTAGAAACGGCAATAGTCACAGAATATTTATCCTGAGACCAAAAATATTGTAAATTAACAGTTAATATCCCAATAATAATGAGCAGGATTATAAAAGAAAAAAAGGGAAGTTTTCGGTTCAAAGCTACAGCCCATAATCACAAGTATTATTTTAGTATAGACACTCTTATAGTTTTTATCATTTTTATCGTTTGTTATCACAATATGGTTTTGTTGAAAAAAACCTATCAATGGGTGCGCTATAACACCCATTGATAGGTTAATAATTGCTCAGTGCCATCCGTTATAAACTTGGTAATAACTGCTCAGGCATAAACTGATTTAAGGTACCATCGCTGATGATTGCGGAAGCTTCAACAATATCAGGGGCGAAGTATCTGTCTTTATCATAAAAAGAGACTGTTTCGCGTAACATGGCTTTGGCTTGTTCAATAATTTTAGAGCCTTTTAGTGGTGCTCTAAAGTCTAAACCTTGTACGGCGGCTAAATATTCTACCGCTAATACACCATTAGTATTTTCCGCCATATCCACCAAACGACGACCTGCGAAACATGCCATAGAAACGTGATCTTCTTGGTTTGCAGAAGTAGGTAAGCTATCAACAGATGCTGGATGAGCAAGTGATTTATTTTCTGAAGCAAGGGCAGCAGCGGTAACTTGAGCGATCATAAAACCAGAGTTAACACCGCCATTATCAACTAAAAATGGCGGTAATTTACTTAAGCTTGCATCAATTAGCAGTGCCATACGTCGCTCTGATAATGAACCTATTTCGGCAATGGCTAAAGCCAAGTTATCCGCTGCCATAGCAACTGGCTCAGCGTGGAAGTTACCCGCTGAAATAAAATCACCTTCATTAGCGAATACTAATGGGTTATCGGTAACGCCATTTGCTTCTACATGTAATACTTCGGCTGCTTGGCGAATTTGGGTTAAACAAGCGCCCATCACCTGGGGTTGACAGCGAAGCGAGTAGGGATCTTGTACTTTTTCACAATTTACATGAGACTCAGAAATTTCAGAGCTATCGGTTAATATTTTACGATAGGCACGAGCCGCATCAATTTGACCTTTTTGCCCTCGCACAAAATGAACACGGTGATCAAATGGTGCGCGAGAACCCATAGCCGCTTCTACTGAGATAGAGCCAATAACGGTACTTGCGGCATATAAATCCTCTGCGTGGAATAAACCTTCTAAGGAAAAAGCAGTTGAAGCTTGTGTACCGTTCAGTAGTGCTAAACCCTCTTTAGCCGCTAACGTAATAGGTTCAAGGCCTGCAATTTTTAATCCTTCACTCGCCGGAATCACTTGATCTTGGTAAGACATTTCGCCTTCACCTAATAAAGGCAATACCATATGTGATAAGGGTGCTAAATCACCCGAAGCGCCTACCGAACCTTTTTTCGGTACACAAGGGTACACTTGCGCGTTAAGTAAGGTGATTAGCGCTTGAATGACTTGCAAACGAATACCAGAGAAGCCCCGTGATAATGAATTGATTTTTAATACCATCATTAAGCGCACAGTCGCATCTTCCATGTATTCGCCAAAACCTGCGGAATGTGAAAGTACAATAGAGCGTTGTAAAAGCTCTAATTCATCGTTTTTAATACGTGTGCTGGCAAGTAAACCAAAGCCAGTATTAATACCGTAAACCACACGATTATCTTTGATAACTTGCTGAACAGCGTCAGCACTTTTATGTATTTCATCAAAAGCACTTTCGTCTAAGCTGTATTTAATGCCGTCATAACGGTTTACGTCGCGTAATTGTGCTAGCGTTAACTGCCCTGGAATAATGTTTAATTCAGTAATGTGATTCATTTTTATTTTCTCTAAATTTTTTTAATTGATGTTCATAAATAGGGTTTACTATTTATTAATCATGGGTAAATCAAGACCTCGCTCTTTGGCGCAGTCTATTGCGATATCGTAACCGGCGTCGGCATGGCGCATCACTCCTGTAGCAGGGTCATTCCATAATACGCGACCAAGTCGTGTAGCCGCTTCATCTGTGCCATCTGCTACAATAACTACACCAGAATGTTGGCTAAAGCCCATGCCAACACCACCTCCGTGATGTATGCTAACCCACGTTGCACCACCAGAAGTTGATAATAAAGCGTTAAGTAATGGCCAGTCTGATACCGCATCAGAGCCGTCTAACATGCTTTCAGTTTCACGGTTTGGTGAAGCAACTGAGCCTGAATCTAAATGATCACGGCCAATGACCACTGGCGCAGAAAGTTCGCCCGTTTTAACCATTTCGTTAAACGCTAAGGCTAAACGCGCTCTGTCTTTTAAACCAACCCAACAAATACGTGCAGGCAAACCTTGGAAGGCTATACGCTCACGCGCCATATTTAACCAATTATGTAATTGTGGGTTATCTGGAATTAGCTCTTTTACTTTAGCATCTGTTTTGTAGATATCTTCAGGGTCACCAGAAAGTGCTACCCAACGAAATGGCCCAATTCCTTCACAAAATAATGGGCGAACATATGCAGGTACAAAACCTGGGAAGTCAAACGCATTGGTTACGCCTTCTTCTAATGCCATTTGACGAATATTGTTACCATAATCGGTAGTTGCCGAACCCATTGTTTGTAAATCAAGCATGGCTTGTACTTGTACCGCCATTGATTGTTTCGCTGCTTTAACAACCGCAGCTTCATCTTTTAAGCGCATATCAGCAGCATATTCCATAGTCCAGCCTTGCGGCAAATAACCATTAAGGGGATCATGTGCAGACGTTTGGTCAGTCACTACATCAGGCGTAATACCACGTTTAACTAACTCAGGGAAAACGTCAGCAGCATTACCTAAAAGGCCTACTGAAATCGCTTCACCTTTTTCATTTGCTTCATTGATGAGTGCTAATGCGTCGTCTAACGTTTTTGCTTTTTTGTCAACGTAACGGGTATTAATACGAAAATCGATACGTGTTTCATCACATTCAACCACTAAGGCTGAAAAACCAGCCATAGTTGCTGCAAGTGGTTGTGCGCCACCCATGCCACCTAAACCGCCAGTTAATACCCATTTACCTTTAGCGCTACCGCCAAAATGTTGTTTTGCCATGGCGACAAATGTTTCGTATGTGCCTTGCACAATGCCTTGCGAGCCAATATAGATCCAAGAGCCAGCCGTCATCTGGCCATACATCATTAAGCCTTTTTTATCCAACTCGTTAAAATGTTCCCAGTTAGCCCAATTAGGTACTAGGTTTGAATTAGCGATTAAAACGCGCGGTGCGTTTTCATGGGTTTTGAACACGCCAACTGGTTTACCTGATTGCACCATTAAGGTTTCATCATTTTCAAGGCGGTTTAATACGTCAATAATTTTGTCATAACATGCCCAGTTACGTGCTGCTCGGCCAATACCACCATAAACAACTAAAGATTGTGGGTGCTCGGCAACTTCTGGATCTAAGTTATTCATTAGCATGCGTTTTGCAGCTTCTGTTAACCAACTTTTTGTCGTGATTTTAGTGCCACGATCAGCGCGAATGACCCTTGATGTATCGAAGCGTGGCTCCGTGCTATGTGTTGCATTCGTTGTATTAGTTGTCATGGGTTTTCCTCTCTATTACATTGCATCTTGTTTTGTCTTGAATAGTTTTGTTCTGCATCGTTTTTACAGATTGAATCATTATTTCTAGAATGTCAGGTGGCTACCTAATCGGTATTTATTACCGGGCGCGGTTAATATAGCTAAACTAACAACGCCCTTGCTTGACCACGTTCTACGTTTTACTTGTAAACAAGGGTTCGTGTTATTTATGTTAAGCAATTGGCATATAGTATTCGCGGCTAAAATAGCTTCAATTTCATGGGTTGCTTCTGTTAATGGCGCAACAGCAGACAAATATTCATGGGGTGTGGTTTTGGTAAAATCTTGTAATAAATAGTCAGGAACCAATTTTGCATTAACGTAACGCTGTTCTAATTGAATCGGTTGATCATTTTCAAAATGCAGCACTTGTGAAAAGAAAGCATGTTCATTATTTTTTAAATTCAATAAAATAGCGATTTCTTCGGTGACAGCAATTGATTCAAGCATAAGCTGTTTTGCATGATGTTTATGCCCACGTTTATTAATTTCATCACTAATATTACGAATTTCTAATACGGATGACTGCGATTTAAAGGTCGCGACAAAAGTACCTGAGCCTTGTGCACGAACAAGAATTCCTTGCTCAGTTAATTCTTGTAGAGCACGACGCGCGGTCATGCGGCTAACATCAAACTGTTGTGTTAGCTCATTTTCTGAAGGTACTTTATAATGCTGTGGCCATTGACCAGACTCAATTTTCTGACAAATATGTTGTTTGATAACACTATACTTAGCAGTTTTTTGATTGGTTTTTGAATTAGTCACGTTCATGATATCGCCAATAGACTTTTAATAGATGTTAAGTTGTATATACGTTCTCATAATTTCTCTTTCAATGCAATGGTTGTATATACAACTATTGCAAGTTTCACCTTTCTCGGCTAAAGTTATCGTCAATAGACTTTTATATTTCGCGGTAATTTTTAATGACAATCTCTCATTCTTTAGGTCACAGTTCGGATCACAGTTCGGATCACAGTTCGGAACATAGCTCAAATGCATGGCAAACACTGTGGCTTAATGTCAATTTAGCCACTATGCAAAATGGCAGCAAAAACTATGGCGAGATTCTTGATGCAGCATTAGCGATTAGCGACGGAAAAATTGTTTGGCTAGGTAAAACAGCCGATTTACCTGTTTACAACAAAACTAAAATTGATGTAAGTGATGGTCAAGGCAAATGGCTAACCCCCGGCTTGATTGATTGTCATACCCACCTTGTTTATGGCGGTAATCGAGCTAACGAATTTGAAATGCGTTTGCAGGGAAAAAGCTATCAAGAAATTGCACAAGCAGGTGGCGGTATTGTCTCAACGGTAAAAGCAACTAGAATGGCCACTGAAGCAGAATTGTTAGCCAGTGCATTACCAAGATTAACCGCACTGCATCAACAAGGGGTAACGACGGTTGAGATAAAATCAGGCTATGGTTTAGATCTCATTAACGAAGTGAAAATGCTGAATGTTGCTGGCCAATTAGCTAAAGCGTTGCCCGTAACAATAAAGCGTACCTTTTTAGGCGCACATGCACTGCCAATAGAGTATAAAAATGATGCTGAAGGGTATATTGATTTAGTTTGTAATGAAATGATGCCTGTTATAGCTCAGCAAAAATTGGCAGAGTCGGTCGATGTGTTTTGTGAAAATATTGGTTTTAACCTTAAACAAACTGAACGTGTATTTATTGCCGCAAAGGAACATGGTTTAGCTATAAGAGTGCATGCTGAGCAATTGTCTGATTTAGGTGGCACTGAGCTAGCAGCAAAGTATCAAGCGTTATCAAGCGATCATATTGAGTTTTTATCCGAAACGGGCATTAAAGCAATGAGTGCTGCTAATATGACCGCTGTTCTATTGCCGGGTGCATTTTATTTTTTACGTGAAACACAATTACCACCCATTGCACTGCTAAGAAAACATAATGTTGCTATGGCAATAGCCACTGACGTTAATCCGGGTTCTTCACCCATTTGTTCAATTCAATTAATGCTGAATATGGCGTGTACTTTATTTAGGTTAACCCCAAGTGAAGCGTTAGCTGGGGTTACGTGTAATGCGGCAAAAGCATTAGGCTTATCCAAAACAAAAGGGAAGTTAGCGGTAGGTTTTGATGCCGACATGGCGCTGTGGAATATTAGTCAACCGGCAGAACTTTGTTATCAATTTGGGGTTAATCCGTTAAGTGCTTTGATACAAAATGGGAAACAAGTTATTTAACAAAATATGCCTATGTATTTCAATCATGAAAAGTCTAGCTCAATTCCCCCTGAAACGGTTATTATTAACAAAACGGGGGGCATTGTTTATTTAAGCAAAAGGCGTATGTGCTTATTGTTGAAAACGCTGAGTTGTTTTTTGCCAAAGCGTTATTATTTGAAAAGTTAAACCGAATTTTCGGTTTACAGCTATCAATGGAAAATACCGATCTACTTTATGGATCAGGCAATCAAGTAACCAATAAACAAAATATACCGCCTATTTTCGCAAGAAAAAGTATTGAATAAGCAGCGTTACGACGATATTCATGGCTGCTTTATAGATGATGAACTTTTACCTTGGTTTTTAATAAAACAAGTCATTTTACTTTGTTTTTTAAACACATGGGTGATCTGTTTTTACACAATATCATTAATAATTCTTCTATAGTCTGTAATGTATGGATAGCCTTTCAGGTGTTCTGCACTTACATGAGGTAGTTGAGAATCAGGGTTGGCAACAGCCAGTAAATGTTGAATACCAAACTTTTTGGCGCTGTTTAAAATAGTTAAGCTGTCATCTACAAATAGTGTTGTGTCGTTTTCAAACTTCAAATCTGCTTGAAGTTTTTCCCATAAGGTTTGCGACTCTTTAGTTGCGCCGTACTGATGAGTCGATATTAATAAATCAATATGCTTGTCTAGCGCTGTGCGTTCAACTTTTAATGACAAGCTATCGGGATGTGCATTGGTGACTAACACGACCTTTTTATTGGCTTGTTTAAGGGCATCTAAAAACGGCAAAGTATCGGGACGTAGCGCAATTTTATGCTGTATTTCTTTTTTTAATTCAACAATGGGCAAATCAAGTTTGTCAGTCCAATAATCTAAACAATACCATTGTATTTGTCCTGAAACTCTGCTGGTTTCAATATGCAAATATTCTTGGGCTGCTTTTAACGTGGTGTTATGCGCCTGTGCATATTTTGATGGAATATGGGTATGCCAAAAATAGTTATCAAAATGTAAGTCCAATAATGTGCCGTCCATATCGAGGATGACGAAATTAATTTTTTCCCAATTGAGCATTTAGAGGTTCCATAATTGATGTTTATCATGTCATTATAACGTTATGTAGAATGAAATATGCAAGCTTATGATAGGGAAAAATAAATTACCGAAAATCAATGGCCAAAAGCAGGTGGCTAAAAGTCGTTTATTTGCTATTGAACAGCTGGAATTAACCTTTAGTAATGGTGAAGAACGCCAGTATGAACGCATGATTAGCGCTGGAAATGGTGCGGTGATGATAGTACCTATGCTTGACGCTGATACACTACTGTTAGTGAGAGAATATTGTGCCGGTACTCACAGTTACGAATTAGGTTTCCCTAAGGGATTAATTGATCCCGGTGAACTGCCTGAACAAGCAGCCAATCGAGAGTTGCAAGAAGAAATATTCTATGGCAGCAAGCAGCTGCAATTTCTTGCTCAAGTCATGATGGCTCCTGCCTTTTTTAATGCAAAAATGGATGTTTTCATTGCAACCGATCTATACCCATCAACACTCGAAGGTGATGAACCCGAGCCTCTAGAGGTCGTTTCGTGGCCAATTAAAGCATATAAAACCTTGCTGCAACAACCTGATTTTCAAGAAGCGCGTAGTATTGCCGCGTTGATGCTGCTAGTTGATTACCTTTCCCCAAATAAGTTAGCCAATCAGGATGAAATATGAATAGCATAAGTGATGAAAAGTTATTGAATATTGCCTTAGATAGCGCCAAAAAAGCAGGTGTTGAGGTGATGAAATATTATCGTGATAAAAGCTTTACCGCCAACTTAAAAGAAGACGAAAGTCCTGTGACTAGTGCTGATATTGCCTCTAATGATATTTTGATGGATCAACTGCAAACGTTAACACCTGGTATTCCAATTATTTCTGAAGAAGTGGGCACCGTTGCCTTAGCACAACGAAAAAATTGGCAGCGATATTGGCTGCTTGACCCTATTGATGGCACTGGTGAATTTATTATTGGTAGTGGTGATTTTGCTGTGAATATCGCCTTAATCGAAAATGGTTGGCCAAGTATTGGGGTTATTCATGCACCTGATCATCATTTAACCTATTATGCGCAAAATCACTTAGGTGCATTTAAAGAGTGCAATCTTCAAAATAATAATAGCAGTCATCAAATTTATGTTGCCGACTATCAAGAATCTCGCCGCATTAAAGTAGCTATTAGCAAACGGCAGCGTATTGAATTAATGGGACAGTATTTAAGTAAGGATTTTGATTTTGACCATGTTGCTTTAGGCAGTTGTTCATTGAAAAACTGTTTAATTGCTGAAGGTGGCGCTGATTGCTATTTACGTATTGGTGTTACGGGCGAATGGGATACTGGTGCTAGTCAATGTATTTTAGAGCAAGCAGGCGGCACCATTATAGATAGTGAATTCAACCCACTTACTTACAACAAAAGAGAAAGTTTACTCAACCCTGACTTTCTCAGTTTAGGTAATCAAAACATTCCTTGGCAAAAAGTGATTAAAGCCCATAGAAAGGTTTATAGTGATTAGTAAGCGTTTTTATTTAATGCTCTGCTAAAAATTACTCTTGGATAAATTGATCTTTGGGTAAAATATTAACACTCTCGTGTAACTCAGAATAAACTAATACGGCACTTCCTTGTTTTAATTGTAATTTTACTTGTGAAATTTTATCTGCTTTGGTTGTATCCACTGCACCATAATCTGTGCCTTCACGTAGAATAAACTCTTCAATAATTGCGTATAAAGTGTCTTCGCTAAGTTGCTCTAATGGAATAATCATGTGTTATTGTTGGGAGACATTGAGTATGTCGTACCTTAAGAAAAACTTATTGTACGACATAGCAATGCTTAAGAGAAACATTAAAGAATAGCTTTGTTATTTAGACTCATCTTCTTTGATATGCTTAATAAAATAATAGACATAATAAGCACAAATTCCCATCATAATGGCTAAACCGCCAAAAGAAAACATCACAATCGGATCATTCGCTAGCATGGTAAAAAAGTTCATAATAGACTCCTTATATTTTATAACTAGGCTTAGTATAAGAAGTCGAAAGTAACTAAGGGATGATTTAGATCAATAGATATCGTTCTTTTGAGCCATTTTAGCTTTAATATTTTCTTGCTCTATAATTTTGTTATAAATTTTATTCGCTTTGTCTCGCGCTGTTTCTATTTTTGCTTTAGATAATGCCCGCTCATCAAATAAACGACTTTTATCAGCATCAGGGTAGCTATTCCAAGAAGCGATAGTATTCCAAACAAGTGACATTTCGGTGCTTTTTTCCACCCCTTTACCTTCGCTGTATAGTAATGCTAGGTTGTACTGTGCTAAAGCATAGTTTTGATCCGCGGCGCTCTGATACCATCGAGATGCTTTGAAATCATCCTGATCAGTACCTGTACCATTGGCAAGCATAACCGCTAAATTAAATTGCGCACTCGCTAGGCCTTTTTTTGCGGCTTGATGAGTTAGTTGGTATGCTTTTGTTAAGTCTTGTTTAACTAACTTTCCTTCACTATAAATTAAAGCAAGTTCAAACTGGGCGTCAGAATAATTCTGATTGGCAGATAACTCAAATAGTTCTAGCGCTTTCATGCCGTTTTTAATTACACCATAGCCGTGCTGATAAACAATCCCCATCTGATACTGAGCAGGGGCGTAACCTTCAGCAACCAAAGGACGGAATTGCTCAATAGCTGCATGAAACTCGCCACGATTTAACTCGTAAATACCAAGTTCAAGATCATTACCTTGACTGAACGTAGAAAAACTACTGAGTAGTAAAAAAAGCAATGTTCCTATAACTTTTCTTATACCTTTTTTTATAACTTTTCTTATAATAGTTCGCATAATTTTTCTCTTTTAAAATTAATGTTATAACAATTGTACACGGTATAAGTGTAGCTCAACTTTTTAAATTTAAGCCATTATTTCTTCAATTTGTTCCGCTATTTCGAGCCAAAGCATTTCGCTCTCTTCTATTTTATCTTTTAAACTCGCCTGCAACTTTAATTGAGTGGTTAGTTCATTTTTTCGTTCAGCTTGATAAATATCACTGTCACTCAGTAACGCATCAACTTGTTCTAATTCGGCTTGCCATTGATGAATTTTTTTCTCTATTTTGTCTGATTCTTTACGTAATGGCGCAGATTTTTTACGTAATTCAGCTTGTTGTTGGCGCAACTGTTTTTTGTCTAACCCCTTATCAGTAATACTATTTTCATTACTGTTATTTTCAGCTTTATTATTAGAAAACGTTTGTTTTTTATCATCATTAAGCCATTGTTGGTAGTCATCAATATCGCCATTAAAGTCAGTAACACTACCGTTTGCAACCAGATAGAATTCATCAACACAAGACTCGAGTAAAAATCTATCATGTGCTATTAGAATGATGGCACCTTCAAAATCTTGCAATGCCATAACTAAAGCTTGGCGCATTTCTAAATCTAAATGGTTGGTTGGCTCATCAAGTAGTAATAATTGTGGTTTTTCTAATACAATTAGGGCTAATACTAAGCGTGCTTTTTCACCACCAGACATATTAGTAACGGCTTCTAGTGCTTGGTCGCCGCTAAAGCCAAACTTTCCTAAAAAGCTTCTAGCTTGAGGCTCGCCTAGTGCTGGTTTGGCGCGAATAATATGATCAACAGGGCTTGAACTAGTATGTAATTGCTCTAATTGATGTTGAGAAAAATAGCCTATAGTCAACTCTTGAGCACAATAACGCTCACCATTAAGTAGCGCTATTTCACCGGCAAGTGATTTAATTAGCGTTGATTTACCTGCACCATTGCGACCTAATAAACCGATGCGACTGCCGGGAACAAGCGTTAAGCCGACATCATTAAGAATAATGGTAGTTGAGTTATATCCACATTGACTGTCAGTTAAAGACAATAACGGATAGGGTAAACTTTCTGGTTGTTCAAAATGGAAAGTGAACTGACTATCAACATGGGCCGGCGCTAAATTGGGCAGTTTTTCTAAACGCTTCAAACGACTTTGTGCTTGTTTTGCTTTACTGGCTTTAGCGCGAAAGCGATCAACAAAAGCGGTTAAATGAGCGGCTTCTTTTTGTTGCTTTTGATACTGCACTTCTTGTTGCGCTAAATGTTCGGCGCGTTGTCTTTCAAAGGCAGTGTAATTGCCACTATAAAGTTTGGCACGTTGATGTTCAATATGTAAAATTTGATTGATCACCGTATCAAGAAAATCTCGGTCATGAGAAATAAGCACTAAGGTGCCGGTAAAACGTTTAAGCCAGCGTTGTAGCCAAATAACAGCGTCTAAATCTAAATGGTTGGTTGGCTCATCTAGTAGTAATAAATCAGCACGACTTATTAAGGCTTGCGCTAAGTTTAAACGCATTCGCCAACCACCAGAAAAATCTTTTACAGGGTTCGCCAGTTGGTTTTGTAAAAAGCCTAAACCGTGCAGTAATTCGCCAGCACGGGCAGGTAAGCTATAGCCGTTAATAGTATCTATTTTATTAATTAATATTGCTTCTAAGTTACCATCGTCATTTGTCCGTGCTTGTGCTAATTGTTGTTCAAGTTGACGATACTCTTTGTCACCATCCATCACGTAATCAAGAGCAGACTGCTCAAGCGAAGGTGTTTCTTGCTTTACTGTGGCTATAGACCAACCGCTAGGTAAGCTTAAATCACCTGCATCAGGAGATAGCTCGCCAAGTAAGGCCGCGAAAAGAGAGGATTTACCACAGCCGTTACTGCCAACCAAACCAACTTTGTGATTGGGGTGAATAGTGAAACTAGAAGCCGTTATCAGGTTTTTTGCGCCTCTGTCTAAACTTAAATCGCTGGCGGTGATCAATGGTCTTTCCTTATATAAATCGTGAGTAGGAACTGAGTGAAAAGGTAGGCTAAAAAAAATACCTGTGCATTGTCGCTTTTCCTGTTGCCATTATTCAAGCTAAAATAGCGAATATCCTGATTATTTATTACTTATTTTATTGGCTATGTTCCCTTTAATTGTTGCTATACTGTATAACAGACTATGTTGTATTTTAGTGTAGGTAATTTGTAGTATTAGTGTGGGTAATTGAAAATTCACTTCATAAAGCCTCTTTTATCCACGTTTGATCTGAGTATTTTTTTGTTATCTTCATAAACCTAAACCAATTCAAATCATTTTCAATATAATCAGTACCTATGCCTTGACCATAAATCGCTCAGATGTCTTGCAACTCGCCTCTTGAAGTGGCTTGGGTATAGCTGCTTGGGCATAGTGGTAATAAACGAATAAAAATAGAGATATATAAGCCATGTTTACAGAAAAGTTAATGCCGCGTTTTAGTGATACCGATGCACTTGGTCATATTAATAACACTAAAATTCCTGTTTGGTTTGAAGGGGGGCGAGAGCCTGTTTTTAGATTATTTATCCCTGACTTAGACCCGAAAAAATGGCAACTCATTATTGCTAAAATTGAAGTGTCTTATCATGGTCAGTTGTTTTATGGGCAAGAAGTTGAAATGCGTACTTTTATTAGTCGTATTGGAGGTGCTTCATTTGATGTTTATCAAGAGATTTGGCAGCACGGTGAGAAGTGTGTTTCAGGTACGGCATCAATGGTTCATTTTGACTTTCAAGCACAATCATCTAAGAAAATATCAGCTGAAATTCGAGTTGAGTTATCTAAGCATTTATATCCAGGATAGTAACTTGAATTTGATCGAGTCTCACTATAGAATTACGCTCTTAACTAAATTTTTTAAACGCTAAAATAGAATGCGTGTTTAGCGTACAATTTGTTTTAGGCGTGCATAACTAATAATAGGCAATAGGATTTTTCATGGCTGGTGTAAATAAAGTAATATTTATTAGCATCCAGTAAACTCTACTTATAACCTACCTTTAATATAAATTAATAAATCTTATTAACTCTACTTATAAATCTTTTTACTATTCTTAATAATCAAATAAACAGTGTGCTTGGTTTATGATAATAGGGTTTATGAAAATAGGATATTCAAGATCATTTAAGGATGATAGAAATGATGATCTGTAATCAAAGTTATTAAGTGAAGCAGATTGTAAAACCTTCATTAAATAGAGTGTTCTGGTCACCCGAACATCTTGTTTTCTAACACTCAGCCATTGGTATTCCAATTATCCGTCCACGCTTTTTATCACTAAGTGCGCTAACCAGAAGCTATGAGTGACAAAATTAATACTTCAGCTCCTAGCCCAGCCTGTGTGAAAACTATTTCAAACTTGAGTAATTGGTTAAAACCAACGGAAAAAGGTTCTTTAGATTAAATTCTGTATTATATTTGATGTAAAGCTACCTATTAATTTACGTAGCGTTGCATAAAAGTTTTCCTTCGGGAGTTTTCACACAGGCTGAGCCAAAAGCTGACATTAACTTTTGAGCTTCTAACGGCAGTTCAGATCCTATAACGGACATTCGGTCTAATCAAATAGAGCGCCTGCATCAATTTATTTCATTTGGTAATACAATTTAAGTCTTGAATGAATACAGCCCCCGATTCTTGGCCTTGAGCATCATGATTGGGTGTGGCAACAATGGCAACGCCATTAGATAACCCAACGTTCCATCCAAATTTATCATCTGACATACTACTCTTGGCTACAAACTTGGATGTATAATGCCAACCGCCCAAGCCTTTCTTGTATACATACAGTGCTCCGGTATTGGAACCGTTAGCATCATGGTTCATTGCACTTATGATTGCAGTATCGTCGCTCAACGAAACGCCACGCCCAAACCTATCGTCAGCTTGCCCATCAGGTGAAGTCAACTTAACTTGTTGTGTCCAAGTACTGCCATCTCGCACAAAAATATATGCAGAACCTGCATCTATTCCTAACTCTTCAGTATCGTCTCGTCTTGCAGAAACTAGGGCGGTATTCTTTGACAGTGCGACTCTGACGCCGAAAATATCAGTTTTCCCGCCATCAGACGCCATGAGTTTAGCTTCTTGCTTCCACTTGTTTTCCTTTAGAGTATACACATATACGGCTCCAGCATTTTCCGCCTTTTCGTCATGTAAATCAGCTCCAACAAGAATTGTATTGCCATCAATGGCAACGCTTATTCCAAATAAATCTCCCGCTACGCCATCACTCGCTGTTATTTTAGTTTGATAGCGCCACGAATCGTTTTCTCGTTTGTATATATATGCGGCTCCTGCGTCGTTACCCAACGCGTCGTTTCGCGGAGCGCCAATGATAAGGTGATTTTTGGTGAGTGCAATACTCTGACCAAAAGCATCTCCCGGTTGTGCATCAGGTGCGGTGAAAATATGACGTTGCTTCCAAGTATTAACTTCACGTTCAAAAGAGACAACAGCGCCCGAATCTTTCCCTTTATCATCCCTTCTCGATACACCTAACATGGCAACATTATTGTTCAATGCCACGTTGCCACCAAGTGTATCTTCGGCAAAGCCCGGATCTGCAACGAGTTTTGCTTGTTTTTGCCAACCATTATCGCCTAACACGAAGACATAAGCGGCTCCAGCGTCTATTACACCATCGATATCCGCTTTAAATGCACCGACTAGTACGGTGTTGCCATCGATAGCAACACCGTAGCCAAAAGAGTCTCCTGCCTTGCCATCATCCGCTAAAATAATATTTTGCGCAGCAAAGCTATTCGCAGCAACTAACGTAAGAGCTACACATATGTGGCGTTTGATCTTATGCTTTAATTTCACCAATTTCTTCCTGTTTGTTTTAAACTATTAATAGCTAAAAAATAAATATAAATGAGTCTTTCTCATTCACAAATAGCTACTCGAGCAATCCCGTTATATCGTAGTAATGTATAGTCACCATGCTCTCGGTGGTAATAAATGCCCAGTTCCATTTTTCTGTATAACTAATTAAAGGGTTTAACGCCTTGATAGCCTCCAAGGACAAACCTTGGTCAATGAGTGCTTTAATGATGTTGTGTGTTTCGTTCAACATGGCGATACTTGCCTCTAAGTCACCTATTTTTGCTATTGGCCCGTGTCCGGCGATAATTTTCGTATCTGCGTCAGCGACTTCAATTATTGCCTTGAGACCGGCAATGAATCCTGCTACCGAACCACCATTATCAATATCTATGAAAGGGAAACGGCTGGTAGAAACGAGATCACCTCCATGGATTACATTGGCCTCCTTGAATGCAACAAATAGGTCACTGTTTGTATGGGCATTCGGCGCGTGATAAAGCTTAATGCTTTGTCCGTTCATCTTTATCGATACATCTTCTGTGACGTCAATTGTCGGGAAATATTGTGATGTAAACTTGGGAGCTTCGCGGTCTAACGCTTTCAGTGCCACTGGGTTTTCAAGGTACCGACGCACATTTGGGTGAGCCATAGTTATGGCCCCACGCTCCTTGAAGTACGCATTACCTCTGACATGGTCTCGGTGAAAATGTGTATTGAGGATAAGGTCAACATCGCGGTTATTAGATAGTTTTTTCTGCGCAACATCAATAAGTTCGGCCAGGTGCTCCATCTGTGTATCAACCATGAAAACACCGTCATCACCAATTAACACGGCAACGTTGCCTGAGCGGTTCGTTCTTAGCTCGAAAATACGACTGCCAAGATCAGTTACCTTGATATCGAAACCTTTGTGTTGGTCGTGGTTGTGCGCAACTGCAAAACCACACCAACAAAATAAAACGATAAGCTGAATCATTTTTTGCATTATCAATAACCAGAATTGTTATTTTTATGTAGTGAGGCTACTAAGCCAAGTAAGTAAACTATTAATGTGTGAGCTATTTTCATCTTTATACTCGTTATCTGTGTTTGACTATTAAATTCATATTAAGAGATCATAGACATAGAATATAATTTTATAATGACATCACATTCATTTCTAAATATGATGAATAGATTGAGATGACAACTTATACATAAAACTATATGATGAATTATAGCAATAATTAAGACGTTGAATATGCGGCCCCATGAATTAAAATTATTGGTTATTTTTGATGTGATAATGACCGAAAAATCAATAACACAGGCGGCTGAGCGTTTATCAATGACTCAACCCGCTGTTTCAAATGCAGTGGCCAGAATGCGAGTATTATGGAAGGATGAGTTACTTGTTCCAGATGGCCGAAAAATACAGCCTACAACCTATGCAAAAAATCTTTGGGAAAAAGTGCGAGATTCCCTTCATAATATCAATCAAGCTATAGAACCTGAAGATTTCGAGGCCAGAAGTGCTATGCGAACATTTAGAGTTGCTTTACCTGATATTGCCCTCGATACACTTTGGTTGGATTTACGGAAATTATTCGAAAAAGAAGCCCCTGGACTAAACTTACATGCGGTTCCTTATACCATAGCTTGCACAAAGCCAATGTTGGATGGAGCTGATGTTGACCTTGTTATAGGACAAAGCAACCGCTCATTAGAGAATATCTGTACAGATCACTTATTTGATACTAGCTATGTCTGTGTCATGCGTAAAGACCACCCTTTGACAGAAAAACGCCTAACTGTTGAAGAGTTTTCCTTAGCGGAGCATTTGTTAGTTTCATTGTCTGGCGATATTGCTAGCCCTACAGACCAAGCTTTACAGCAATTAGGATTGACTAGACGAATCGCTTTTACGGTTAATAAATTTTCCTCCGCTGTCCCTATTATTAAAGAGAGTGATCTTATTGCAATTCTACCTACTGATCTTATTCATAATTATTTAGATTGCGGTGAGCTTGTAATTGCCCACCCGCCAGTAGATATTCCTCATTCTTCCATTTCAATGTTATGGCATAAACGACAAAGTGCCGATAAAGGTTTAATGTGGCTGCGAAAGCAAATAAAACAAATATTCATTAAACGAAGAACACATCAGGTTGAAAAAGTGCTGAATTTTATTGATTCATAGTTTTGTATTATTAAGTGCCCATCACACCAGAGTCTTCTTTGTCGGATCACTTGTCGCTAGATAAGCCAAGGCTAACGTCCGGTTTCGTATCTAAGAACTAAACCGCTCCGCGGTAATGGTGTCCTTGGCAAGCACCGCATATCCCTATAACACTTTCCCTTTTTCCTACACTAAGTCTTGAGGCATGTCGCCTCATCTTAGATTGGAGAATACCCCATGAACATCAGCCCCTACTTTTCAGCACAACTACGCAAACGGTTTAACGAAGACATGATCATGCGTAAACTCGCCACTAAAACACAAATTGCGTATATCCGTGGTGTTAATAAACTCTGTGACTATTTACAACGCTCACCTAAAACAACCACCCAAGAAGAGCTACGTGAGTTTCAACTTTTCATGGTCAATCACGGTGTTTCTGGCATTACCGTTAATGCCACGCTCACGGCTCTTAAGTTCTTCTTCCAGATAACCTTAGACAAACCGGAGGTGATTGCACGGGTTTGTCCTGTGACAGTTGCACGTAAGCTACCGGTGGTATTGAGTTTAGAAGAAGCTAAACGTTTTATGTCATCTACAACACATCCTAAATTCAAAGCGGCATTAGCTGTCGCCTATGGCTCAGGGCTTCGCGTTAGCGAAGTCGTTTCCTTAAAGGTCAGTGATATTGATAGTGAACGTATGACATTACGTGTGGAGCAAGGTAAAGGTAGCCGTGATAGATATGCGATGTTATCACCCGTACTGCTTGAGCATCTAAGGGGTTGGTGGCGCTTTGCTAATCAACAAGGACAAATGTTTGTGGGCGGTTGGTTATTTCCTGGTTTAAATCCTATTAACCACATGACTTCTCGACACCTCAGTCGAGTGTGTAAGCAAACCGCGAATGCCGCTGATATTGACAAGAATGTATCGATGCACACGTTACGCCACAGCTTTGCGACTCACCTACTCGAAGCTAAAGTCTATATTCGTATCATTCAAGTATTGTTGGGGCATGCTCAACTGGATACCACGGCTCGTTATACGCAGGTAGCAACAGACTTGCTCAAGGAAGTTATCAGTCCATTAGATACCATCACGCCTAAAAAAAAGAAGGGTAAGAGCGTAAAGTGAGCCGCACATGCTTCGCTCAACACTGGAAGTGGCCGATGTATTTCGAGTAAACGGTCAACATTGGCGAGATAGCCATGCAGGGCATGTCAGTTTAGAACAACTCAAAGTGATGTCGGGTATTGAACATTGCCGTAGTGAAGTGCTTGGTGGTCATGTTTTGCATTGCCCTGCCTGTGAGCATAGTCAAATTGCTTATAACTCGTGTCGTAATCGACATTGTCCGAAGTGCCAAGCCAGTGCTGCCAAACGCTGGTTAGCCGCACGGCAAACCGAATTACTGCCTGTTGATTACTATCATGTTGTATTCACTTTGCCACAACCCATCAGTGAATTGGCTTATTACAATAAGTCAGTGATGTATGGTTTGTTACTTAAAGCCGCGGCAAAAACCTTGTTAACGATTGGCGCAGACACCCGACATTTAGGTGCTCGCTTAGGCGTGACGTTTGTCCTACATATCTGGGGCAGTGCAATGACACATCATCCCCATGTGCATGGCATAATACCGGGTGGTGGCCTGTCACTTGATGGTGAAAGATGGGTGTCGTGCAAAGCAGGATTCTTCTTGCCTGTACGTGTATTATCACGTTTATTTCGACGGCTATATCTTGAGGGATTACGCGAAGCGTATGAGCAGAATAAGTTACTGTTCTTTGGTGACTGTTTATCTATTGAGGAGGAAGTACCCTTTTTGGCGTGGCTCAATAACCAACGTAAAGTGGATTGGGTGGTTTATGCCAAACGACCCTTTGCTGGACCACAAGCTGTATTGGCTTATCTATCCCGATACACACATAGGGTTGCCATCTCGAATTCTCGACTGGTTGCTATGGATAAGGAAACAGTGAGCTTTAAGTGGAAGAACTATCGCGTTAAGGAGCAGAATCGACAGCGCACCATGACGCTGACACACGATGAGTTTATCCGACGTTTTTTACTGCATGTCCTACCGAGTGGATTTCATCGTATTCGTCATTACGGCTTAACTGCGAACACAGGTCGTAAGAAGAACTTGGATAAAGCACGGCAATTATTGAACGTTAACGCACCGACAGTGCCATTAGACAAAGCGTTATCGGGTGAAGCAAAAGCGCATGAGCCAACACCAACCTTTGTTTGCCCATGTTGTGGTGCAGGCATGATTGTGACAGACGTATTGCTTCATTTATATTTACCACGAGCACCGCCTTTATTAGTGAATTAATGGTGGCAGATGAGCAAAGGTTAAATTATCAACAATGGTTGATAAGGACTAGTATTGTTCGATTTGCTCAAACTTGTTAAATATAAGCTAAAATAAAGCACTATAAGAGGAAAATATCACAGTGGAAAGTACATTAACGCAACGTAAATTAGGTTCACTAAATAATTTTACCCATCAAGAGCAAAAGACAATCAAGCAATCCCCATAGCACCGAGTTCAATTCCCGCGGTTTCCTCATTGTGAGCCTTTTAGACATCAGCCTTCCTATGATGGGCTGATGATGGGTTTTGTGCACTGGCTGATATCTAAAAACCTTAACAAAGTGAACATAAAACAGGGTTGTTTTTACTCGTAAATTTAGACCGCTTTGTGGCAAAAGTGACGATTGAACCCTCTAACGCAGTTGGTTGAAATTTGATGATAGCCCCATTGAATCCACTTTACATTACGGAGATGAAGCGTTAAGTATTTCCCTTATTATTTAAAAAAATTATTTTTTCTATTACAGAAGCGTTTACATCACATATTGCTATAATTTAATGAATAAATGCCACTCAGTCTTTGTTTTAAGGACAAAATGAATTTACTCATAACAGGCGGTACAGGATTTATTGGTTCAGCCCTTTGTGCTCGTTTGTTAAAAAATAAGCATAATATTACCGTATTAAGTAGGCATCCTGAAAAAGTCGAACCTTCCTTTATAGCTATTGCCGAAATAGAGCAACTAAAAGACGATGCTCTTTTCGATATTGTAATCAATTTGGCTGGCGAACCTATCGCAAACAAGCGATGGAGCAATAGGCAAAAGCAACGAATTTCAAGTAGCCGAATTGCAACTACACAAAAGCTTATTGAGTTCTTAACCAAAGTGGAAAATAAACCTAAACTATTAATTAATGGCTCTGCCATTGGTTACTACGGTATTAATAAAACAAATAATTCCATAGATGAAACGTCTGTTGGTGACGATAGTTTTTCTAGTCAATTATGTCAGCAGTGGGAAGCTGTTGCTTTGCAAGCAGAGGCTCTGGGAATTCGTACTTGCTTACTGCGTACTGGTATCGTTTTGGGGAAAGGGGGAGGTGCATTAAGTAAAATGTTACTGCCTTTTAAGTTTGGGTTTGGTGGGAGGATAGGTCACGGCAAGCAATGGATGTCTTGGATTCATATAGATGATTTGCTAGGTATTATTATGTACTGCATAGAACATAATAATTTAAGAGGTGCTATTAACGGGACATCGCCTTATCCTGTAACAAATCAAGTGTTTACGAAAGTCCTTGGTAAAGTGCTAAAACGTCCAACAATTGTTCCCATGCCTGATGTATTTGTAAAACTAATAATGGGGCAAATGGGTGAAGAACTATTGTTAGCAGGGAAGAAAATTTTACCCGTAAAGATTTTAGATGCAGGTTATATTTTTCAGTACAAAAAACTAGAAGATGCCCTCAAAAATGCGGTTTGAAATTTTAGTAAATTAAAATAAAAATACATGCTTATGTACTATTTTCAGGTTGATTTAAATGGCGTATGAATAATAGCTAAATTTAACAACCTATTAGGTATTTGCTTTTCTACAAATCGACGGTTGAAACGATAACAGAACTAATCAAGGTATTCTTGTAAGTATTTTCTAGTCACACCATTAAATGTCCCTAGCAAAAATGCTTTTAAATTACCTATTGCTACATGAACCCAAGGTAGCCATTCATCTACTTTACTACCTGGGGTTACTTTCGGCTCATGCTGTTGAGTTTTATTAATTAACAACTTTCAACCAAAGTAATGATTTTATCCTTGGTTTTATTCGTAGTTTTTGTTATTGCTAAACTAACGAATTTACGTTCAGGAATTATTTATGGTATTAACACGAAAGGATGCAATAACTGTGGTTGATAAACAACAAATTAAACAGGCGTCTGATGCAGCACTTGCCTCAATTTTAAACCTCACTTTTTTACCAGGTATTGCCTTTATTTGGTTAATGTTAGCTATCAATAAAATGTCACCAACCAGCATAGGTTATTATCACGCAAAGTTAGGCATCAAACTTAACCTTATTGCCTTTGTTGCACTAGGTGTTGTTTCAGTGTTGATGGTAATCTTAGGAGGGTTTGATTCTGCTTGGACTTGGGTTTATGTTATTACTTATTTTATCTTTGTACACACCACATTTATTGTCTTAGCCGTTTGGGCGCTTACGCGTGCTTGGTCTGGATTAAAATTAAAGTAGTTAGAAGTACTAGTTATTTACTGAGCTAAGTCAGAGTCACCACCAACATAATAACTGGAGGTGACCTTAAAATAGCCTTCAATATAAAGAGTTTACTCTGTGACTAAGCATAATGATTGAGGGTAGTATCATCTCGATAGCCCCCAATTTTAAAAGGCAACAACTCTTCTGGATTTCTTGGTGCAACAATATTACAGTCATTATATCTGAGATTCAGTCAGCAATAATAATGATGACTCTGTGAAGGTTTGTTGACATGCCCTAGTGGCGGTTCTTAACGACAACTGATCGCTAAATCGGACACTGATATAGGAAGGGATAAACAGACATGCTAATACGACCCTCTAGTTGAAGTTACAATGTAACTAATTGGGTATCTAGCAAAGTATGGGAAGTGCAGGCCTTTTAACAGTTTTTTGAAGAAACGTTAGTCGCATTCTTATCTTTACGTTTCGGAACCAAGATATCAATTTCATCTCCGTCCTGACCAACTGCGCGTCATAGATTGTAGACCCAAGCTACTTGAAGATGCAGCCAGTTGAGCTATTCAACTTCCCAACGTAGTTCATTATTTAAAAACACCGTCACAATATGATCAACATTGTCTTCTAGATCTTCCAAATCTTCATCCCAGCAATCGTAACTTTTGTTATCGATAGCAGTCTGATTATATACTTTGGTTTCATATTGGAATGTTTCACCCGAAACAGCCGATGTAATCATCACATACTTGTCTTTGTTGTTGAAAAAATCTATAACCGCATCAATCAATTCAGATTCCGTTGTTACATCATTAACGTTAAAGTCAGAAATCAACTTTCCGTCTTTTCCTCGAACTTTGACGTGGAATCCTTTGTTATGTGGGCTTTGAAGTGGATAACTCACATCTTTGTTGATATGAATCAAAAGCTTTACATCAAGTTCCTTAATACGAGTAGAGATAGTTGAAGTTCCAATAACCTCATTTCCATTGTCGTCTATCCTATAGCCAAGTTTCACTGATTTCTCCAGTTTCATTTGTTATAACATCCATTTGCTGGAAGTATAGTCTATCTATTAGGGACTTGAAAGTTCAGGAGAATATGTCATGAATAGTACTCTTCCTGTAATAGATGACTCCTATGTGGTAAGAATTAGCCTCCCCATGCAGTCCAGTTAAGGACTTCTCAGTGCGCATAGAGACATAAACCCTCCAGAATATTAGGGCAACTTTTCGATCATAAAGCTGACCCAACTTTCATACTACTGTGGTGCTTTGAAGTGCTTGCGCTATTGAGTAAATAGTAAAAAAGCTTTTGGGGCGTTTCCCCGATAATGTGGACAACTATTTATCACTTAAAAATTAAGTTTAACAATACTTGCTTTGTTGGTGACCTCAAGTCCATGTTGATTTACATGATCAATTAATTGTGGAAAAAACTCTAAAAACACTGCTTCCAATGCATCATAGTGACTGTGTATATCCTCAACGCTTCCAGAAAAGCTATTAGCAAAGCGAATACGCTTGGCAATGTTATCAAGTGCTGAGCCTATTCCTGTTAGGGTTTCGTATTCTTTGAACCAATCATTTGTTGTCATACTACCGACCACCTTTTGCATCCTACTTGGCATATCATCAATGCGTTCGTTTAAAAGCTGATAACTTTTTCGTTTAAAATCTACTAATGGCTCTCGGTGAAAATATTGCCAGTGCTGAATAAGGAAATGATCAAACACTACGTCAATAGCAATACTTGCGAAGCGTTTACGTTTAGCGGAAAAGAAATGCTTTGCACTTTTAACCACAGGGTGATTATCGGTAAACCTGTCTACTAAATAATGATTGGCTAGAGCTTTTTGTACTGCAATTGGCTGCTGCTTTATATTCCTAATACCGCCAAAATCGCCTAGCAGATTGCCAAAATGAGAGTCTGCATTGGGTTGTGCTAAATAAAGGTGTGCCAAATAATTCAATGTAATACTCAGTTATATTTGATGAGAAGCTGACCAAACCCTCAGCACATCTAAAATACTTAATGCTGTTTTGCCAAAGCCTAGTCAAAGGCGTCAGAGTCATTGATTTCGGTTAGCGTTAATCGCTAGTCGATGCTTTTGGCAATGCAGTACGTAATAAAATTATTGAAAATCAAGCTGTCTCCCCTCAATACGGAATCAGTCTAAATAGGATACACGATTATCAGCATTTAATACTCACGCTAAGTGGCATTTTTTGCCATTAGCAGATCTTCTTCAAAGTGCGCAAAGCGGAATAAGTCCAGTCAAAATATCAAACGTCAACTTACAGATCATATAACGGACGTAAATTTAATGTTTCTAAGGCGCATCTTAATTTGTTTAATGTTAAATTATTAATTGAAAAATACGTGGAGTCCATATACGCAAAGTGGCACATCACGAGATAAATTTTATGTAGTATATTTAAGTGTAAACTGTCAGTTTAGGATCTTGAAGTCCAAATTAACTGGCTATTTAGTTAGCCTCAACACTTAAAATGGACACAATTGGGAAATGAAAATACGACTATTTAGACTGTACTTAAAATGAACAATAGCTGAATTGATAATCATGTCTAGTGGTTTAAATCTACAATTTTCATTGTAGAAGAATAAGTGCAACAATTTTATGAATCGTATAGAATAATGAATAGGATTAGTAAAGACGGTATTGTTTTTATTAATATCAATCATCACTAGAGTTTGGAGTGATATAGGAGGTTATTGTGGCTAGCGGAAAATTATTAAGGTTACTTGTGCAATCAGGTACTTCTGGCGATCCTACAGCTTTTATAAGTGCTACAGAGCAACTGATAAAAGAAGAGCGAGCTAAACAGCATAATTTACTAGCGAATGATCTAGAGCGTATTTTATATGGAGAAAGAAGCTCATCAAATTCAACTACAGCTTTTGCTCATCAAATATTGCCTGAAGCACCAACGGATAAAGAAAGTGGTGTTTGCTTAATCGATATTAAACAAGCAAATAGATCTGTTGATGAGTTGGTTCTTGAACAAAACACTCTGGAAGTTATTGAAAATGTATTAGAAGAGTACCGCCGAGAAGATCTTCTAAGAAGTTACGGCATGATGCCAGCGGAAAAGATATTATTTTTTGGTCCTCCTGGGTGTGGAAAAACATTAACAGCAGAAGCAATTGCATATGAATTAGATCGTCCAATTGCAATAGTTCGTTTGGACTCTTTGGTTTCTTCCTTTCTTGGTGAAACTGCAACGAACTTACGAAAAGTGTTTGATTTTATAGCTAAACATAAATTAGTGGTGCTTTTTGACGAGTTTGATGCCCTGGGTAAAGAAAGAGATGATGGCTCTGAACACGGTGAGTTAAGAAGGGTTGTTAATGCAGTACTTCAAATGATGGATTCATATGAAGGAAAAAGTATTATAGTCGCAGCAACCAATCACGAACAAATTTTGGATAGTGCTATTTGGCGTAGATTTGATGAGATAGTTGAATTTCCATTACTTAATAAAGATCAGCTTCAGCATTTATTACAATTGAAGTTGCGAGGTGTAAGGCGTGAGTTTGATTTAGACACCTATGAATTGCATGATATTTTTGACGGTAAATCTCCTGCTATCATTGAACGAATAATTCGTCGCGCAGTAAAGCGTATGATATTAAAGCAAAAAGAGTTTTTATCTTTAAGAATGCTTAAGCATTCATCTGATCTAGAGAGTAGAGTTACACAATAATAAAAAGTAAAGGAATGTTGTATGGCAGGAGTTTACCCCCACCTATCGTTTTCGAAAGAGCTACCCTTAAAACCTCGACGTTCGAGAAATGGGTTTGGACAAAATATCAAATGTGATAATCCAAAAGTACATGGTAAAAAACTTCAAGATCAAGTTATTACATTTCAAGAGACTTTAGCTTCGCAATTTGGTGGTGATTTGTCTCGTAATTTAATAAAAATTCAATTATCTGAAAAGATTAACTTTGAAGAAATAAGTAAACATGGCATAACAATTTTAGGGCAAGAAGATGAATTGTTATATTTGGCTTTTGCCGATGAACAGCAGTTGAATGAGTTCAATAGCCGCTTAGCTAAATTGGTCGATGGAGAGTCGGTATCTTACCCAAATTTATTATATGCGATTGATAAAATAGATGTCTGGTCAAAAAATGATCGAAAAAGCTGGGCTGTTGAACAATTTGGTTTGCCAGATGATGATCTTTTTCGTTTAGATGTTGAATTGTGGCCAATTGGTGATCATCAAAGCGCGCAACGAATTAAGCTGATCGATGACTTCAGGTCATGGCTAGAAGAGCTAAAGATAAAGCGTCTAGATGAAGTAAATCGTGACAGTTTAGTGATATATCGAGTAGAAGTTACAAAAGTACAAGCGGAATACTTTTTTAATCATAAAGATGTAAGATTAGTCGATTTACCACCTCGTTCAGGGATTGAACATTCTCAATTGAATATTGATGTTAACCAGTTGCCTGTCAAACTTAATGAACTGCCTGAAACAGCAAGTTTAATTTGTATTTTAGATAGTGGCAT
Organism: uncultured Colwellia sp.; assembly: GCA_963974965.1. Lineage (GTDB taxonomy): Bacteria > Pseudomonadota > Gammaproteobacteria > Enterobacterales > Alteromonadaceae > Colwellia. Next base: position 291,601 of record CAXBEX010000001.1, read on the forward strand.
TAATGCTAATCATATTCTGCTACAAGGCGCGGTTGGTGATGCTCAGAGTTTTATTGACGGGGAAGATGAAACGGATAAAGTTGGTCACGGTACTGCTGTAGCTGGTATAGCTTTATTTGGTGATATTGAAGAAAGAATTGACGCTAATGAATGGGTGAGAGAATTACAAATTTTAAGTGGTAAAGTCCTTTCTGAAGATCAACATGGTAATACAGTCTTTGATGAAAAAACCATAGAATCTACCTTAGTTGAAGCTATAACTTATTTTCATGAAAACTATAATTGTAAGATTTTCAATTTGTCCTTAGGTAACTTGAATGCCCCTTATGAGAAAACACATATTTCAGGGATAGCGGTTACTTTAGATGAATTAGCTCGTGATTTGGATATATTTATTGTTGTTTCCTCAGGAAATTATAATGGATCTGACGCTGTAAATAATTGGCGTGACGATTACCCTAATTACTTATTAACGGATGATGCAGCAATAATTGATCCCGCACCTGCTGCAAACGTCTTAACCGTAGGCTCATTTGCTAAACATACCATGACTTTTAGTGAACGTCGATATGGTAACCAAGGGGACATTAGTCAACTGCATGTAGCCAATGAGCAGCAAATTTCTCCTTTTTCACGAAGCACACCAAAAATAAAAGGTGCATTAAAGCCTGAACTCGTTGCACATGGGGGAAATTTTGCAATTAGTATTAATCCCCCTAGACCCGCTTGTAGTTTTGTTAGCAAAGGGTTGGGCGTTATAAGTCTTAATCATCATCCACAAGGTAATGCCATTTTAAGTGAGTTTTCAGGAACAAGCTTTTCTGCTCCATATATTGCTCATTTGGCAGGAAGGTTGTTAAATAATTACCCTAAAGCATCAGCAAATCTATTACGTGCCTTACTTGTAAACCACGCTAATATGCCTCAAGAAATAGCATCAACGTTTACTAATAAAGGCGATAGTCTCAGAGTAGCAGGCTATGGCATTGTAGATGAGGATAGTTTGTTTAAGTCTTCCGAAGAACATGTTGTGTTGATTACCGAAGAAAGAATAGAGAATGATAAACATCAGTTCTTTGAGTTACCAATACCTGATGATTATTTTAGAAAAGGTAAAGCGGCAAGGACTATTTCGGTGTCACTGGCTTACCATTCGTCGGTTCGTTCAACTCGGTTAGAGTATTTAGCAACAAAAATGAAATTTCATTTAGTTAATTCTGGATCTTTAGATGAGGTTTCCGCTTCTTTTAATAATGAAAATAAGAAGATAGTGGACTCAATATCTGAGAGCGATGGAACTAAAAGGGATATTACTCAAGATATTAGAAGTAGAGGGACGTTGCAGTCTAGCACTTGGAGCTTCAATCAGTTCAATAAGCCTCGTAAATTGTTTTTGGTCGTAACTAGGCAAGATCAACCTTGGGCGACCGAGCAAGTTAATGAATTTGAAAGTTATGCTTTGGCTGTATCTATTACAGATAGGGAAAATGAGGAAGCTAAGCTATATGAGCAAATTTCTCAAAAGCTTCAGTCTAGAGAGCAAGTTAAACAACGTGCAAAAGTTAACTAAAGTGAATCACTGTTCACATAAATACCTTTGAATTCAATTGATTACAACTGCAATAAGAGTTGACTTATGTGACGGGTCACGTTTATTCTATATATCTATAATTATCAGAGACACTTAGGGGCGTTAGCAAAATAGAAAAATACTGCTAATGTCAGCTATCCTTGAAGATAGTGAACATAAAAGTGGAAGTAATGGTTCTAATAATTAAGACCGCTGTGTGGTAAAAGTTAGCGTGCTGAGATGGACTCCCACAGGCAGCTATGTTTAGGTTTGTTAGTCATCAGCCACCAATCTCAAGACAAAGAATCACCCTCCATCCTAGTCAGGCTGATGTCGAACAAAGCTCCATTGTGGACATTAGAATCAATGCTTAGATTATTATTTTTATTTACCAAAAGCAGACATTAATATTTATCTAAATAAAAATGAGTATTATTTCTAAGGCGCAAAATGCCACAGATATATCAATGCTCACTAATAAGTTGTTAGCTTTATAGCCACTTTCAACTATATTTAACTATATTCAACTATATTTAACTATATTTATAACTCCAAACATATGGAAACGACTCTAACTGAAATTATTGGAATAAGCGGAAATGTTCAACTCATTGCACACAACAGATAAGTTAAGTAGACAATATATAGAATATCATGAGGTTGCCCAACCTTATTGTGATGTATGGAGAGGAAATTAAAATATAAATAAAAATAATTATGACTTTATTATTAGTATTACTTACCGAAAGTTGTGCTCAAAGTCGTGTAGGTGATACAACTACATGGGAAAATGGTAGGGAAACAAAAAAATAGATATATGTATGGCTCATTGTATAAATGAAGCTTCGGACGGTAAATATTGTAGTGAGTTTAGTAGTGATATGGCTGGTACATGTAAGGAGTACTTGAATTAATAAAGCTAACAAGGCGCTTAAACGAAAAATAAGAGTTGGCTCGCGCTCCGTGCACTTTAGCCCAACTGTCATTTCCCGCTTAGCTTAGCGTTAGCTGAGTCAACTCACATCGTATCTTAATTTTATAGGAGTTTTATATGGCAATTAAATCCACAATAATAACAGAATTCGGAGCCTATCTTGAATATGGGATACTTGGCTTTTCTGCCATTTTAGCATTATTAGGATTCTTTATATTTTATAAGTGTATAGCGGAAACCAATCCCAATCCTATTAGAATAAATGCTGCAAAATATTTCTTAGGTTTTTCACTAGCTTTCCTTATTGTTTCTGGGGTCATGAAGGTAATGGTCAGATATTTTGTTCCTGTAGAAGCACACATTCGTGTTGACATTGCACCATGGAATGATAAGTTTTTAAGTAAGCGAAGTATAGGTCGAGATTTTTATGTGAAGACTCCCAATGGGAAAGAAAAATATATAGGTGATGGAATGCGAGTTACAGTTAAGGAAGACTCGGAAATACAATGTATTGTATGGCCGTTGCATGATCGTATAGACCAACTCCGTGACCAATTAACAAATCAAGTTGCTAAGAACCCGAATAGTGTTATTAGTAATGATGGGGGGCTAGGTGATGATGATAGTTAGCTCTATACAGTACTGTATTTACACAATTTTTGTATTGCTAGTATTTATAAATACAGCTTTTTCGGCAGATAAATATCAAACTGACATATCCAAGATAGAGTCACAAAAGCTGTCTGATGCGACAAAGTTAAGAAGAATAGGGCAGCTAGACGAAGCAAACTCTATCCTTACTGATTTAGTTGCAAATAATTCGAGTTATTATCAAGCCTATTATAATTTAGGACTTACATATGCAAAAAAGAAAAAATATATTGAATCAGAAAAATATCTTAAGCGTGCTAGCGTCATTCGTGAAAAGTTAAAGATAAATGACAATAGGATTTATAATGCATTGGGCTGGGTTTTGTTTTCTCAATACAAGTATGAAGAGGCAGAGTCGGTATACCTTAAAGGATTAGACGAAAAGTATAATAATAACGCAGCTAACAAAAGAATATATACAAATCTTGGCACTCTTTATTATGTAACAGGTGACTTACCTAATGCTACAATATATCTATCAACATCAGCAAATAAGTACGGCAGTAAGGAGGCAATGAATTTACTGGACCAGATATCCACTCTTGAAGAGAATCAAATTCAGAAGGTTGTTTCCAGAAAAATCAAGCTTTCTATCAGTGAAGGTGAATATATTGGACAAAAAGTATGGCTTAATGAAAGTGGTGGTAAGCAGGATAGTCTAATCAGTTGGAATGCCGGTGAAAACCATGCATCAGTTGGAATTGGTCACTTTATCTGGTACCCAAAGAATCAAGAAGGACCGTTTCAAGAATCATTCCCTGAGCTGTTAAAGTTTCTATTAAATAATGATGTTAAGTTGCCTCAATGGTTACATGTGGAAAAAACATGCCCTTGGGATTCTCGATCTATAATGCTAAGGGTAAAGCAAGATAAAGACGAAAAATATTTGCAACTTGAATTATTATTACGTGAAACAATTCCTTTTCAAGTTGAGTTTATGATACAACGCTTAAACGGAGCATTACCATTAATGCTAGATACCGTTAATGCACAGAGTGAAAGAGATAATATATCTAAACAATTTTATAAAGTTTCGCATAGAAGTGATGGAGCAATATCATCGGATGGTGTTTACGCTCTATTGGATTACGTAAACTTTAAGGGTGAAGGAACAAATAAAAAAGAGCGATATAAGGATCAAGGGTGGGGCTTACTACAGGTTCTTAATGGGATGGATACTCATACTGATGAGCCTTTAGTAGAATTCATTGAATCTGCCAAACGCACACTAGAAAGACGTATAAAGAACTCTCCACCAGACCGAAATGAAGGCAAATGGAGAAATGGTTGGTTTAAAAGGTTGAGCACTTATCAAAGTTAGCTAATATAACCATAAACTCAGACATCAAAAACCTGTACCATTCGTTCCTCACTATTATACATCTTTGTGATACCGGTTATGGGAGGTTAACGGCAGTAATGAGCTTAAACTTACCTCACAAGCAATCATAAAATTTAGGCTAATATTTCCCTAAATATATTCAGAATTTCGCAAAAGCTCAATGACTGCTTCAAGCTCAGCCTGTGTGAAAACTCCCGAAGGAAAACTTTTATGCAACGCTACGTAAATTAATAGGTAGCTTTACATCAAATATAATACAGAATTTAATCTAAAGAACCTTTTTCCGTTGGTTTTAACCAATTACTCAAGTTTGAAATAGTTTTCACACAGGCTGAGCTCATAGTTGATGTAATCACATGAAAAGCTTAATGTCAGCTAAGAAAAACTGATGGACAATTCACACCATTACAAGTTCAACTAACCATCCGTAATAGGCTATTAGTTTTCACCTACATAAGTGGTGAAAATGCGACTTATGTAACTACCATCCAGAGCAAGTTACATCAGTTAATACTACCTTGTTAACGTTCTTTTTGAGTTTAATTCTTAGAGACGCAGGTGGATAATAGATATTTTCTGACTCATCGCCTCTACCAATCCTACGCCCCTTGGCATTAAACATTTCTATTTCTGCTTCCACTTCAACATCTTTATTAAAACTTGAAGTGAAATCGACTTTAATGTCACAGTACTTTTCATTGCACTTAATTTCTGGCTCAGAAAAATATAAATTTATATCCATATAATCACATTGATCTCTATATCTTCTATTTTCAAAGTGACTTTCAATAACATAACCCCACTGCTTTAAAATAGGTTCGCCCCCTGAACACAGCAACTTGCCTGATGGATCGAATTCACATTGGTAGTTTGGATTACTATGAGGAATGTAGGTTTTTACAAAGCCATTTACCTTTCCATGGCTTTCCCCGAATACAGAGTTTTCATTAAAAACTTCGATACACTGTGAAGATGTATTTGGTTTCAAATAGAAGCAGGTCTCTTGCTTCACTCCTCCGCTCAAATATGTCCATGAATCAATATCAACTGACACGTCAATAGCAATAGCTATAGCACTCCATGATAATGACAATAGGATAGTGGCAGCTTTAGTAACTGGTTTTATTGTTTATTCCTTTAAATTTTGATGGCCTGCCTTTTAGTTATAACTAATGGTCTTATATTATTGTCCTGACAATACTCACATATACCCTTGAATGCAACAATCCCTAAGTACTTGATAGCTTGGCTGACCTAATTCACTTTTATAATAGTGCATCTTGGCTGCTTTCTTTTGGGCAGCAAGGCTCATTTTTATTTTGAATCACTAGGCGCTTATATGATTCGGGAAAGAACTGAAGAATTAATGGGTAATATATTGGATCTGATAACAGTATCATTATTTACACCAACGGAAGTTCCGCTTCACAGCACTTTGAACTTCTAGGCGGCTTTTTAGTATTTTACGTATGACCGCTGTGGTGGCGGAGTTGCCAGTCAGGGAACTTAAGAATCGGGAGCGTTATAAACATCAAACGTAAGTTTTTTTAACTCAAATAATTCTAGCTCTAATTTTTTATCTTTTTGACGTCCCAGTCGTAGCATGAGCTGAATATTCTTTTTTTGATCATTTTTGCCACATTCGAGACATTAGGCAGTTTCGTAAACACTGATTAGGATTGATTTTTGTATCGATAACGCCAGCAGAAATTGCCGTTTTAGCGGTCTCATTTACTGCTTTTGTCATGTGATAATCCTAACGACTACGAAATGTTTCCCACTTTCTGTTAAGGGAAAAGCTTCGTTTTTTAAATTAAATCCATGCTGGTTTGCTAAAGGATAAAACACACCGTATGACTCTTTATCAAATGCATAAGCCCCTCCAAGTGAAATGCCTTCTAAAATTTCACCCAACCGAGTTTTTCTGATTTGGTACTCACTTCCAGTCCCATTTGATGATTTAATATATTTATGCAATGCTGACTGACCGCCAGCAATAATGCATGCATCGCCATCACAAAGAATTTCTTGTGATGAATGGAGTGCAAAATACCCAATTATTTTATTCTCAATTTTAGACATCCGTTATCCTTGATTACATATTCTCATACGCCCTAGCAATGACTCGACAATTGTTAAAGTATTACAATCAAATAAACCACTTAAGTGCATGTATATAATTTAATTTACAAATTAATTGCTTTAACAATATCACCAAAAACGTCGCTAATGCCACTTTGTTAGCGTTACGCTAAGGGCAAAAAATGCCACAGAGGGGTCATTAAGCAGTATTGTATAACACCTGATTTGGATTAGTTTATGTATCGATAACTCATCATTAAGCGACTAATAAGTTGGCTAAAATGTGACGCGATTCGGAAACAGTCAACTATATTCGTCCGTATTGTTACGCCTCATATTGGCTATTTAAGGTTGCCGATTGTTGCGGGTTTTAGTCATTTAGTGGTACAGGTATTTCTCTATTTAGTGCAGCTAAATAGTCTTCGATTTCACTTGAAACATATTCATCCCAACAATCAAAAAACACTCGATTTAGGTGGTAACCTCAATGATGCCCTAACCATGAAAACTTAATCTGAAAAACAAAAGACAAGCTGTAGCGATAGCCGTTTTGGACTAATGAGGAATGTTTTTAAGGTAATACAGAGAGTGACAAATTAACTAAAATTAGCATAGCTTTTACTAAATAGCTTCCTCGTCAGCAACAATTCCTTATATTTTAGAGAAAAAATTCTGACTGTAGCAAGTCCTACGAATGTTTTAAAATTTGATAAAATCAAATTAACTACTAAACTATTACTGACACATACCAGTAAGGGCTGTTATAAGGGTTATTCGTTTTATTCGTTTTATTCGTTTTATTCGTTTTATTCGTTTTATTCGTTTTATTCGTTTTATTCGTTAGTTTTATCTCTCTTATCTTTAATATTTACTAATTATAAAACTGGGCTGTACGAGCACCGGAAATAAAAATAGTTTCCGAAAACGTAAGTCTTGTTAGATACCTCTGGAGGATAAAACATGGATATTAATGAACATATTATTATGAAACGGGAAAAGGGGAAATTGACAAAAACTTTTCAAGCTATTGCTTTAATGTTTTTCACATGTACAACAACAGTAGAAGCTGGGCCAATCTTAGCAAAAGATGCTAACACACTTGCTCAACATGAAGCTATCGGAAATGCTCTTGGACTTTTCGGGATATTGGCAGGGGCTGATGCTGGTAACGAATTAGCTTGGTCTGGCACTGTGAGTGATGCAGGATGGACGGCTCAGATGCTTAATGAATCCTACCGAGATGGAGTATTATCTATGAGTTATTCAGGAATGTTAGATATCCCATCAGATATAATCACTTGGACGGGAACATTAGACTATACCAATCCATTTGGTTCAATAGGGTTCACATCCAACGGAAGCTATACCGATGCCCTTGTTGACGGAGATTGGTTAGACGCTTTTGCAATAGTTGTTATCGGGGGATTAACCATTGCCGCTGATGTAGTTGTTGCAGGCGCGCAAGGAGTTACAACAGTAGGCTCTGTCGGCACTTTAGGCGCCCCTGCAATTGCTGCGAGTGGCACGGCTATTACTGGCATAACTACAGCAGGAGTAACGGGGATTGTGGCTATCGTAAACAAGAAAAGTGATGGAAAAGTAAAGACTACTGTAAATCAACCTGCCGTTACTAAAAATTCACCCTATATAGCTCCATTCCCTATCAATGAATTTGGCTTAATAAAAATGGAAGAGTCTCCCATTTATGTGGTTGGAAACAGTTTAATTACGGGTGATTACCAAAATTCGCAAGTCGATGTTACAGGCTCGTTTATAGTTTCTGTTCCAGAGCCTACAACTTTCATATTGTTTGGGATCGGTCTGTTAGGCTTAGTGGGATTTAGTAGGGATAATAAAACTTGAAGAAAATTCCTATAATGCTTCGTGCTTTCTCTAAAAAGTATTTTTGTAAAGTTGAAAATTTTAAAAAATAATGCCGGATGGAGTGCCGTTATTTACTAAACAACCACCGTCTAAAGACGGTGGGTTAAAAGACAGCGGACTGAAAGTCCAGCATTTCGGCTAAAGCCGATTACTCCACTTCAAAGTTGTCATTTGGTTTGCGTTCAAAGTGATGCTCCAAGTATTCTTTGATCATTTCTTTCGTCAATTCCCCTGCTGTGACACAGAAGTAACCTCTAGCCCAAAAATGTTGCCCCCAATATCTTTTCTTCAATTGAGGAAATTCTTGAAACAACTTTGTAGATGTCCGCCCTTTTATTCTCTCATTATTTCTGACGGTGATAGATTGGGTGGAGCTGAAACTAACAAGTGAACATGATCTTGACTGACTACACCTCGTAGTATTTCAATTTCTAAATGCTCACAAGTTTACCTAGCTAATTCTCTAACCCTAAGCCCAACATCACCTGTTAAAACTCGATAACGATACTTCGTTACCCAAACGAAATGATATTCTATTTTATATTTGGTATGTGAACCATTACGATATTTCATACCCATATAATAAACGAAACTACTAGCTTAAAGCTATCTCGTCTAAAGACGAGGGTTTAAACCAATTCCTGCGGACGAATTAAATAATATGATATTACGAAGACGGTTCGGCAATATGATGAAAATATGCATTAGAAAATATATGGCAAAAAATTTGAAAGTAATGTCTTCTGTGCGCACAAAGTGACACAAAAAAAGGCCGGTAATTTCGGCCTTTTTAACAATTTCAGTATGATACTTTATTCCTATGCTGATTTTAGGTTGAATAATGGCTCACAATCTATGACTAAATTGCGATTAATGAAAAGATCATAAGTCTTCTGTAAATTCAACCAAAAGCCTGCACTTATGCCTGTAGCTTTTTCAAGCTTCATCGCCAAAGGAACAGTCACGCCAACTTTACCAGTTGAAAAATTATTAAGGTGCGGCCTATTTATATGCATCTTTTTAGCCGCATCGCTGATGGAAATATTATGCGCTTCTAATATTCGTTTTTTAAATATCAGACCTGGGTGTGTAGCGGGTAGTTTATTGCTTCTAACTAATGTCATCATCTACTCCTAATCGTATTCATTTAAGTCCACATCATAAGCCTTACTTTGCTTGTAATAACAAGTTACGCTGCCAATGGGCTCTACACTATTTACCGTTACTGTCACAGCCCAATTAGAGGGCTGATATTCATCTGTCTTGAATCCACCTAATAACTCTAAATCAGTAATGGATTCCGACGCATCTAATAGGTCTAATATTTCAATAACGTCATAAACATACGCTGATGGCAATAATGTTACATCGCCCGTAGTCCAAAGTTCTTTTAATACATTTGATTTAAAGTTTATAATCAACAGCGCTACCTCTCACTTAACTAGTATAGTGTATAGTGACACCATACACCACTATGTAAATAAAAATGAGTCTACAATAAATGTGTCTTATGCTGCTTGACCAGAACACTGTCAGATCAAGTCGGACTAATACACATATCCCGATAACAGAAAAACACACAAAATTTTCAAATGAACAAATTTAAATCGCAAGTTCAACTTTTATAAAAAATAGCGATCTAACAAATGAAAATAACCTTAAAGTTATCTTATTTATATGTGTCTTAATAAGAGATCCTAGGTTAGCTAGATATTCAAAATATCGAGTTTAAAAAATGAAGTGTCATAGAAAATCTTCACCGCATATGTTATGAAGATGATCCCTGCGATTTTCTCTATTGGTCGTACAATTTTTTCGACATAAGGTTCCATACTTCGTATAGTCAGCATTAATGTAACAAGACAAAACCAAGATAAACAAATACTTGTAATTATAAAGCCATATCCAATTTGAAGATAAAAAGGTGTGTTTGGGGCTATTACCTGACTAAAAATACTAATAAAAAAAAGAGTAGCTTTGGGGTTAAGTAAATTATTGATAAAACCCTGTTTCCAGTAAGCAGAACACTTACTGGAAGGTGCTTCTAATCGTGCTTCCATATCAAATGACGATAATGATTTCCAACCTAGCCAAAACAAGTAAATAGCACCTAAAATTTGTATGACTTCAAATATAAAGTCAGACTGTGTAGCTATAAAACTAACGGCGGCTATTGAGTAAAATATATGTACCCAAATCGCTGTTGAAACGCCAAAGGCAGTCAACAAACCAGCTCGTCTTGAAACCCCAACAGTGTTTTTTACAACAATAACAAAATCGGGTCCAGGGGTTACAATAGTTACTAAAGTGATTAAAACTAAAGCATAAAAATCATTACTAAGCATAAAATCACCTCATGGCTTGGAAGTTACCCGTCACTTTATTTACTGATTTATTAGAGCCGTAAATAAGTAAAGTATCTATGTCAAGATCAGTAAATCGATCTGAATTAATAGAATTACTATACTCTTTATAAGAACGAAGGCCTTGAGCTCTTTTAAGAAAGATAAAAGATATACACTCTAGTGTTTCTATTTTTTCTAAGATCTCATGGTAAGTAGTTGATTCAGGCTTATTTAATATTGACACGGGTAATTGAGTAAAGCCATTAACAGTAATTCCATCGTTAGTTTTGTGGTCTTCCCCAATAATATCTGGGAATTTAGCTGCTAAACCAGACATTAATACAGCTGCTCTATTTGCTGTAACACCTTGTTTCATCCCTATATCAAAAATTATAGCTATTTTATTTTTTAGTATGTTCATTACAGCGATTCTCCATGTATTTGACTATTTTCAAAAAGTTCAAGTAAATATGGTTCAGGCATGATGTCTTCGGATTTATCAATAGCTCGATGGGGATAGGGCTGTATTGTTGCATCAGTATATCCAACGGTTGACCATGTACCTTTTTCATAGCTGTCTGTTATTTCAAATGAGCTAATTGCCTTCACCCCTTTAAATTGATACAAGTCGAAAACCATCAACCTAACAGGTTGACCTCTTTTAAAGGAAAGGGGATCTCCATTCATATGAGTTACAAGCCAACTATCCCCACGTAATAATGTTTTTATGGAAGTAGTATCTACATACCCACCAAGACTCGTGGCTTTTAAATACTCACCATTTGGTCTTGCAAGTGCAAGAAAGTCAGAAAGTCTAAACCCTATCCATTCACACTCAAGACTCCAGCCATTAACACAATAAAATCTTCTTTTTTCCTTAACAAGTGGAATATGATTATGCAAATCTTTTAATTTAATGCTTATAGGGTGCTCAACTAATCCACTAATTTCTAAAACATGGTCATTAGCATCAACAATGATTTTCTCTTTCTTTCCTACGTATTCCCAAAAAAATGTTGGTATTCTCATGATTTTTTCCTTAAATATCAAATGCAACTCGTAAGCCGATAATGTTGTCGCGTAAGTTGGGGGTATAAGACCATCGGGCAGCACAACGCAATCTAGATATGTCAGTAGTCCAAGCACCACCTTTTAATACACGCCGTCTTGAAGGTCTACTCTCAGCTATAAAAGATTTGTGCCTTTTTGTAGGAGTGTCTGCATGAAAAAAATCTGCACACCACTCAAATAAATTTCCAGCCATTTGTTGACATCCAAATGGTGATTTATTGCTCGGATATTGATCTACATTTACGGCTGAAATTTCTACTGGCACAAAACCAGGTGAGTAATTAGCTATTTCTAGGGTAGGTGTATCATCTCCCCACGGATACTTGCTACCTTGTGTACCACTAGCAGCTTTTTCCCATTCTGTTTCTGTAGGTAATCGTCCACCAACCCATCGAGAGAATGCTTCTGATTCATAAAAACTAACGCCTGTTACAGGTTGATTAGGTTGGTTATATCTAGAGTTATCCCAAAACGCAGGCTCAATTATTTTTTGTTCTTTTATCCAATCCCACCCCTCTTTTGACCAATACTGTGATTTTGAATATCCATCATCTTGCATAAAAAGATTGAATTCGTGATTTGTGATTTGGTTTATGGTTATTTCAAATGCTGGTACTTCAATTGATATTTGAGGGGATTCAGATGGTATGGAAGATCCAATCAAGGCTGAACCATTTGGAACAATAATTTTATTTAATATCACTTAATAACTCCTGTAATAAATTTGCTGATGAAGGTGGTAAACTAGCGAAAAAAACCATCTCAGGAGATCCAAACTCATGTAATTTGTAAAGGTTATGTATATGTCTTGCTGATTCAGTTGTAATACATGCATCAACAAGTTCCTTAGCACACATTTCTGCTGCTTGAGAATTACTCATTGCATCAATTATTTCAAATGAATCATCAAAATCAGTTAGTAATACTGCTGGAGAAGGATGTGCTGAAACTCTAATACGATTACAGTCTATTTTTAACTGCTTCTTACTAGCAAGCTGCATGCAATCAAGCTTCATTATGAATTGTTCAAAAAACAATCCATGATTAACATATTTAAAGAAAAGTTCATGCTCTTTGAAATAAACCGCGCATGTCCAGGCAAAACTAATATTCTGTGGTTGATGTTCAGAATTAGAGAGTTGGACAGCTTGCTCAGGAGTATCACAATATATAAGCTTAGTTTTATGATCCAAAGAGTTTAACTGTGACCATTTTTCCGCAGCTTGGGATATGTTGCTCCCCTCTGGTCCTAGAACATAATGGTGAATGCTTTTTACATGACTAGTTTTTAACATACTAAAAACTAGGTGTTTATCATGCAGAAAAAAATTTCTTTCATCGAATACAGGTAATTTCAGCTTCTCAATTAGCATAGGTCACATCCATTTGCGTTTTGTTAAGAGGTAAATAAGAGAGAAGTAGTTTTACATATGACAATTAAAATTAACTTGCTTTTTATTCTCCATTTAGTGTGTAATGTAGAAAAATATTGCTTTAAATGCGGCTTATATGAAAAAAAACACTAAAACAACGATTGATACTACGGATATTAATATTTTAAGGCATCTGCAGCGTGATTGTAGGATTACAGTTAATGATCTGGGTGGCCATGTTAATTTAAGTGAAACACCATGTTGGAGGAGATGGAAAAAACTTGAACAACAAGGGGTTGTTACTGAATATAGAGCAATTCTTAATCGTAAAAAGCTCGGTTACGATATAATAGGTTTTAGTCAAGTGACACTGAATGTTCATAGTCCAGAGCAAACCGATCAGTTTGAGCAGACCATTCGTGATTTTGATTGGGTTTTGATGTGCTTTTGTGTGACAGGAAATTCTGATTTTATTCTTCAAGTTATAGCTAGAGATTTAGACGAATATTATGAGCGAATATCTGAAATACGCAGAATTAAAACTGTAGGAGCGATTCAATCAAGTATTGCTATAAAAGAAGTTAAGAACTCCTCAAGATTACCTCTGTAACTGCTAGTTCTTTAGCTTTAGGTAAAACGTTTAACTCTGAATATAACCCGATTAGAGTTAAAAGCGCACCTGATCTAGCATACCAATTTTCTGGGCTGTCAAAGTTGTAATTAAACCATCCTTCAAATCCGATTAATCCGACAAAAACGTATAAAAAAATTATAATAAATGCATTCGTTTTAGACACTTCTTTTCCTTTTTACTAACGGCCAGTAACTTTAATTTGTCACCTGATTGATTCCAATATTTTAATTTAAACCTGTTTTTGTAACACTCATGTGAACAGCAAAGTTATTGCTTGATTAATTAGATATTTATTGGATAACCATCAGGATGTTTTCTAGTCCAAGTTGTTGTTCCATGATTATTTTCATAATCATCCTTATAATGACCAACAATAGTTGTTATTTCACCGTTGCTATCACGGTTCACGGTACCAATATAAACACCATCTTTATTATGCAGTCCTTGCCCCATTCGCTTAACATTATAAGTATATTTTATTTCGTTGTTTAGTATCTAAAATTTGTTTAATCATGTTTATTCCTCTATAAAATATTAAACATTTCTTTGTAATGCTCATTTAGTTTTAACACAACCTCAGTGGAGGTTATTTCATAACTAGATAACATCAAGAATTTTTGAGTTACTTCGGGCAGTCTTACTTCGACACTGCATGAATTTAGCTTCTTCAAGACAGTAGCAATGTCTTTATGAGACCCGAACCTTTTCTCTATAGCAATTCTCTCAGACAAACTAGCCAGTAGATTTGAAGCAATGTCTATTTCGTTACCTTCAAGCCTGTGACCAAGGACTTTAACGTTTCCAATGCCATCAACTAGCAAAAGGCGAAAGTGACTTAATATTTCAACTTTATCGTTCAAAGCACTTACTCCATACTATTTTTTAGATCAGTTAAAATAGAAACACCTTCATCCAGCGACCAATCAATACCTGTCCCATAACAAGAAATAGTATTATCAATAGCACCTTGTATTTCGGGTCTGTTGCACTCCCAATGTTAATTAGCATGCAAAACTGATCCACTTTAGTGGGTTTTAGCAAGTAAAATTGACCCACCTATTTTGTTATATTCGAGCTTTGGCTCGGAGAACTTAACAGGTGATATTAATGGAAACAGCAAGTAAAATTCGTCGTCTCGTATTAGTTGATGGGCATAGTATTCGTTCTGTCAGTAAATCAACGGGCATATCAAGGAACACCATTCGTAAATATTTAGTTGATGACAATCCTCCGAATTACCAACGAAAAAACACCAACTTCAACCCTGTACTTAGTGCTCATGAATCTCAACTAACCGATTGGTTTAACTTTGATGTTCAGCGGCCTAAGCGAGAAAGACGTACTGCTAAAAAACTCTATGAGCAACTAATACTTGAAGGTTATAAAGGCTCCTATTGCCCTGTGGCTCGTTTAATTAAAAAACTTAAGCAGAGCAATAGCATTCAAGGACAAGCATTCAGATGAACTAACAGACACTGCAGAGTCATCGTTAAACTTACAAGAGTTAGAGTCTTCAAAAAGAGTGATATTCTCTGACTTACATGATATAGCAGGGTGGATTGCATATAGGGCTGAGATCGTGAAAGAAAAAGATAGATTAATACTAAGTAACCCCAAGCGATGGGTAAAGTATTGGCGAGTTAAGCTAGCAGAGTACGAGGCACTAATAAGCATGGTAACCACTCAAGATTATCATGCAGCAGCAATTTTAGGTGATGAATTAACAATACCTTATTTGGACTAAATATGAACCTATCATTGACCAATATTAAAGATCAAATTGAAATACAAAAAGCAGAGATTGCTGATAAAGCAAGAGCTCCGATTGATGGAGAAGTTAGATACAAATGGCTAAAAGGTAACCCTAAGGATGTTGATTGGTATTTCCTAGAATACCTACCTGGTCAGTATGCCTGTAGGCTCAAACTTACCTGGAATCCAACATTTAAAGTTGAAAGTTTCACAACGACAATGCGATGGACTAAATGGACAGAAATAGGGAAGTCTCTATGTATAAAACTTTTTGAACCTAAGAAATCAATAACAAAATCAGGAAGCTTAAAAAGTACAGCTCAGGATATTAAATATATCTGTCAGTTTTTTTGCTTTGAAAGACAAAGAATGGATTTATCTGATGTTGATGCTAGCGATATCACTGCATTCGAAAATCATCTGAAAAAAAAAGAATTAAGTGTCACTACGGCAGCTGCTTATTTAAGAATACTGCAGAAATTTTGGACATCGAACTCTAATAATTGGTCAGGGTTAACATTTTGCCCATATCCTTTATCAATATCTATAGGAGGTGTGGCAAAGCAATTAGGAGTTAGCAATGGACACACGCAAACTTTGCTCCCCAAAACGGGACTTCATCTACTAGATCATGCATTAAATATAATTTCTGCATCGGCAAAAACACTTAATAATTATGATCTATACAATAAGCTAAAAAGTCAGAAAATATCCTTTTTAAGAATTTATTACAAGGAAACTAATCAAAAAGCAAATAAATTAATAAAAGAAGTTAGAACGCTGTATTCGGCCGCCATTGTGATCACCTTGACTCTTACAGCAATGAGAAAGCATGAGTTAAACGCGATCCTCCACCAAGATGCAGTAGATATGGTTGAAGGTTTAGTTGACGTATTAACAGGTCGCGAACATAAAACTGCCAGAGTGCTCACAGGGAAAGAAACTAAGCGGCAATCAACCACAGAGCTTAAAGACGCCCTTAGTGTGATTATTCGATTAACTCGAGGTGTTAGAGATAAGACCAACAATAAATTATTAATACTAAGGCTTCCTACACATAACAGTGATGTTGGTGAGTATAACTTGATACCATTAGGCTACGGCTCCTTGTACAATTTATTAGACTTGTTTTGTGAAAGTGCGGGCTATACTGATGGAACTCTAAGACCTCATATGTTCAGACGCTTTTTTGCAATGATGTGGGCATGGCGTTTTGAGGTCGGAGATTTAAACTACCTATCTAAATTGCTCTATCATAATGGTTATGAATTTACCACAGCCTACACCGAAGATGAGGGTGTATGGGAATTTATGACGGACGAAATGAAAGCGTTGACGCACTCTATTTTTCAAGACATTCTCACAAAGAAAAAACAACTTGTCGGTGGTTTTTCTAGAACAGTTGAACGCTACATTAGACATATTCAAGCTAATGTAAGTATTGTTAATCCAGATCATATATCCGAGTTTGTACATGCTTTAGTTGAAAGGAGTGGCTATATAGTTGTTGCCACAGGTGATGGGTATTGCTTCATGAGCCCTGCAAGAGCTTCGTTAGCAAAATGCTCAACAAATGGTGTTCAACCTGATTATTCAAATAGAAACGAAAAACTTTGTGGAGTGTGCTCAAATTTTGGAGTATCTACTGAAAAACCGGGCATTTGGGAGCGACGCTTAAGCCACCACACAAAAATACTTAATACAACAAACCTTCAAGGCTTAAAAGATGCCGCTCAGAAGGGTGTTGTACTTGCTCAGAGGATGATTAATTCAATTGCATTTAAGGAAATACAATAATGAGTAAAAGTATAGAACCATTTCGTAGAGCAATATTGAAATCCTTAAGTTCATTAGTAGAAAAAGGTAATTTAATTACTAATAAAGTAGTTATAGAAAATGCTAAGTTTGACGAAGGAAAGCCAGTTGGTAAAAGCACACTTTACCGTAAAAATGATGACACCAAAGAATTTGTGCATAAAGATTTACTGGAGACTATTAAAAAGGCTAAAGACGGAATAAATATAGCAAACGATAAACCAACAAAAGCACAGAAGATAACTAAGTTAACGAAACACAAGCAGGACTTAAATAGCAAGATTGAAAATATGAATGATCAAATTGTAGAGCAAGAATTTAGGCTCCAAAGGGCACTGTCTGGCGTTGACTCTGACATTCATGTGACTAAGTCATTAGAATTGGAAATGTACGTGATATTATCAATTTTAATTACCAAAACTCCAAGGGCATCACTAATCTACAAGCGAGCACAAGATTTCATTAATAAATATGAGCAAAAGAGTAATAATCCCGATATAATTAAACGTGCAAAAGTCGAAGTTTTCGAGTATATTAGCGACATAAAATATTCTACTATAACAACATTAATTTGAGTGTTTACAATCAAATTAAGTAGAGTTACGAGTAAGTAGAGTCACATATTCAACTAAACGTACAGAGCCCTTTATACACGTGGCCTGGGGAGAAAGTATAACATGGCAGGTGTTAATAAAGTAATTATTGTAGGTAACTTAGGTAAAGATCCTGAAGTGCGTTTTATGCCTAATGGCGGTGCGGTAGCAAATATAACCGTAGCCACGTCAGATACATGGAAAGACAAACAAACAGGTGAACAAAAAGAAAAAACCGAATGGCACCGTGTGGTTATGTTTGGTAAGTTAGCTGAAATTGCTGGCGAATACTTGAAAAAAGGTTCAAAAGTTTATCTTGAAGGTTCATTACAAACCCGTAAATGGACTAACCCACAAGGGCAAGATCAATATACTACTGAAATTGTATTACAAGGATTCAATGGTGTAATGCAAATGTTAGATGGCAAACCTTCAGGTCAGCAAGGTGGATTTGCTGCGCATTCTCCACAGACAACGCAACAACAAGCACCTCAGCAGCAAGGTCAAGCGCAAAATACTGGTTTCCAGCAACAGGTACCTCAACAGCAAGGTGGTTTTACACCACAAGGCCAGCAGCCAACGCAGCAAAGCCCACAGCAATCATATAATAAACCAGCACAACAAGGTGGATTTGCTCCGCAAAGTCAACAGGCACCGCAACAACAATCACCTCAACAGCAAGGTGGTTATGCGCAGCAAGGTCAGCAACAAGGTGGTTTTTCTCAACAAGGACAGCAGCCTCAACAAGCACCTAAAGTAAACCCACAAGAGCCATCAATTGATTTTGATGATGACATACCGTTTTAGATCACGTTTAATTCAAAAGTGTTAATATAAAACTATATTAACCACAGATAAACATCAAACCCAGCGTAATTGCTGGGTTTTTTATTTTTAGTACTAATATACCTAGGGAAAATCATGAAACGAATAGTACTTTATACCATGGAAAAATGTCCTCATTGTCAAACAGCAAAGCGCTATTTGAATGAACAAAAAATTCCTTATCGTTTGTGCAATGTTAAAACACCAAAAGGTCAAAAAGAGTTTTCTGCAACAGGTATGCGCGGTGTACCTGTATTGAAAATAGGCGATCAGCTTCTTAATGGTTTTTCTATAAATAATTTTAATAAATTATTTATAGATTAAGTTATATTACTTGTTTAAAAAAACTTTAACTTTATGGTAGGCTATATTTACTTATACTCGAGCTGGTTTAAGATAAATGCTTGTGTTTTACAAAGTTGTTTGAATGTATAAAAGTTAATTTTTTAGGGATAAATAACCTTGCAGCTAGTTTTGCGTAGTATTTCACTTTTGTTTATTACCAGTTACTTTTTTGTTGCTAATGCGGCGCAATTAACTGACAGCTCTGCATTGCAAAATATGGAGCATGAGTTAAACAAAGAACCTTGGAAAACATACCAATTACTGCTTACTCAAACTGACCAGCTTGAATACATGTCCCCGCACTACAAGCTATGGTGGTTATTACGCAAAGCACAGGCTGAAAATTTATTATATTTTTTTGAAGAATTTGAACGAACAGTCGATCAAGCAATAACATCAGTAAGTCAGCAAACACCCGCTAGAATCATTATTAATATTGATATTTTTCGTGGGATCATTCTTCAGCGCCAAGGGCGTTATCAGCAATCACAAACTATTTTGAAAAAAGCCAAACAATCGGCAATAAATCATAAGTATACTTATTTGGCTGTTCAGGCGAAGCAGGAGTTAGCCTATACCAGAAGCTTAACCGAAGTTTATGAGCTATCGTTAACAGAATTACAGCAAGCTTATATGGAAGCTTTTGCTTTAAATGACGAGTTTTTAATCGCCAAAATTAATGAGGTATACGGTGCTATTTATGGATATATGCATGATTATGATATATCGATAGAATATTACCAAAAAGCGTTAATGAGCTATCAAAAGTTAGAATATCCGGCCCATGAAGTAGAAGCTATATATGGCTTAGCAGCAACTTATCGGTATTGGGAAAAGTATGATTTAGCGATTGAATATTATCAGCGTTATCGAAAGGCGATTGACTTTAGTCCTAACAATATTAACGGCAAATTTTATGCCGCTTATGGTATTGCCATGAGTGAAGCTGAACAAGGCAATTGCAATCAAGCATTAACTTCTATTGATTATGCCATTAATTTAGAAGGATTAATTGATTACAAAGCTGAATTGTATAAACGTAAAGCTCAGTGCTTAATTACCCTAGGGAAGCTAGATGAAGCAAAAAAATCTTTAGAAAAAGCGAATCAAATTTTCAAATCTATTCCTGAATTAGTAGGAACTCGTTGGCTAATAGAAATACTAAAAATTAGTGCTGAATTAGCGCAAGCTCAAGGTAACAGTAAAGAAGCATATCAATTACTAAAACAATTTAGTCAAAATAAAATTGAGCTGTTAAAGAAAAACATGTCAGATCGTTTATTACAAGTTAGGGGGGCGTTAGAGGCTGAACGACAAAACGTAGAAATCTCTTTGTTGCAACAACGTACAAAAGTACAACAATTACAATTTGAACAACAAAAACAAGCCAATACTATACAAGCTTATGTTATAGGCTTTATTGTTTTACTTGTTTTCTTTATGTTGTTTTTTGCCTATTTTCAGTGGCATCATAATAAAAAACTCACGCGATTGTCAGTGCGAGACCCATTATCAAATTGCTTTAATAGGCGCTATATATTTAACTTTCTACAGACGCTAGTAAATGCTAACCATTCAGAAAAAAATACTATTTCTATTATGGTGATAGATATTGATGACTTTAAGCAAGTGAATGATTTGTATGGTCATCCTTTTGGGGATACAGTTATTCGAAAAATAGCTGAGATTGGCACAGAAATATTAAGAACAGAAGATGTAATTGGGCGCGTGGGAGGAGAAGAATTTCTCTGTGTATTGCCAAGAATAGATGCTGTTCAAAGTTTACATATTGCACAACGGTTTGTGAATAAAGTTAGTGAGTGTGATTTTATTGCTGAGGGCGAAGATGATGGCATTCAAAGGGTAAAGGTTACTGTTAGCATAGGCTTGGCAACAACCTCTAAAAATGCTCACACAAGTTCAGAGTTATATGGGCAAGCAGATAAAGCGCTGTACCATGCCAAATATAGTGGTAAGAATCGCGCAATTCAATATCAAGACTCCATACAATATTCAAATCAACGAAAAGCTAATGATAGTCATAAAAACTCAACGCTTGATGACGAATAATAACTTATCTCAAGCCCCTTTATCATTAGTAAAAGAAGCGATTGTTTTATTACAAAGCTATCTAAAGCAATTAGGGTATCAGGCGCAAATTCATTTTGAATTAGAAGGTTGTTATCGCGTTAATAATGCAAAGAGCCATTCGCAAAAAATAAATTTTGATCTTATTAATCAATACTTACGTAATGTAGGTATCGATGGTGAAATTGTTAGTGAATACTGGCGAAACCAGTGGGAATATGTTTCTTTGTTTAATGGGCAAACACCGCTAAAAGAAGCCATGAACTTACACCAAGTAATCACTAAATTACCGCTATTGTTTAAGACGCTTTATGGTGACGTTGGTGTAATAGAGACGTTAATTGAACCTGTGGTATGGTCAGGAGATCAAGGTAAGCTTGCAACCGGATCTAATCAAATTTTTACTCACAATACTCGCGCCGTACATATTCCTAATGCTGTTCAACTTAATGTTAGCGTGCTTGATAATAAAGGAAAAAACCTTATTGCAGAAGAGGGCTTTGGTGAATATTTACAATATTGTTTTTTGCGTACTAGCCTTGAATGTTGTTTATTATACTTACCTGAAGAGGCTGCTTTTGAGCGGTTAGTTTTGAAAACACAGTATGGTTTAGCGCAAGAATTATGTTCACCCGTGGATATTTCAGGTGGTCATCAAGGGAGTGTCGCTTTATATAAAAAATTGGGAAAACATAATCAAAATATGGGTGAAGAGCCTTTACTGTACGATGAATATAATAAGGTGTTATCTGTTCAGCGAAATTGGCAAAAAACAGCGCGAATAGAGCATAGGCTAGGCGCGTCGAGTGTTAAGTATAATCCCTATGTTAATGTACTTTATGGTTTACTGAATGTTATTGAAGCCATTGAGGCTTATGAGAAAAATGAATACTTATTTATGCCTAAATTTGTTCCAGTACCTTTGCCATCATCACTTTTCACGAATAAAGAAAATGCCAATATTTTAGGTGCTATCGATATATTTAACACTAGCTCATGGTTTAGCGACAGTTTAAATTTAGCGCAAGAAAAGTTCAGTAGAATGAAATCAAACTCAACACTTGACTGTCCTATGTTGTTGGGCGATAAAATAAAGCAAATGATAGTAAATAACTACCAAGTAAACCTAACAAAATAATATAAGAAATTGATTTATGGATGACAAAAAAACAGCACGTATTAAAGTTCCTTTATTAAATGGCACAAGTGTTAGTGCTAAAAAGCAAGCGCTAAAAGATTATTTCAAACAAACATGGTCTGATTACGAATCGCTCTTTTCACTTATTAATGATGATAATGCTTACTTTTTACGCCCAGAGCCTTTACGACATCCTTTAATTTTTTATTTTGGTCACACGGCAAGTTTTTATATTAACAAGCTTCTGCTAGGTAAGTTCATTTCAACGCGACTTAATGACAAGCTAGAAGCTATATGCGCCGTTGGCGTTGATGAAATGAGTTGGGATGATCTAAGTAGTGAGCATTACGATTGGCCCAGTGTGAGCGAAGTTAGACTTTATCGAGAGCAAGTCGCTACGCTTATTGAAAAGCTTATTGATGATATGGCGTTGTTGTTACCTATTGCTAAAGATTCATTGGCTTGGATCATTTTGATGGGCTGTGAGCATGAGCGTATTCATATTGAAACATCATCGGTTATTATGCGCATGCTTCCTTTGAAATATTTAACGGGCAATGAAAATTGGCCTACGTGTGCTAATAACTCAAATGCACCAGCAAATGAGCTAGTATCAATACAAGGTAAGCTTGTAGAATTTGGTAAACCAAGCAGTGATAATACTTTTGGATGGGATAATGAGTACGGTCATAACACCATAAGTTTGAATGATTTTAAGGTGTCAAAATATTTAGTTTCTAATCAGGAATATTTAGCCTTTGTAAAAGCGGGAGGTTACCAACAGTCTGAATTTTGGACTGAGGAAGGTCAACAATGGTTACGCTTCACTAAAGTAACACTACCGCATTTTTGGCTAGAAAAAAGTAGTGAGCGCACTGTTATTACAGATGAAAATATTACAGATGAAAATATTACAGATGAAAATAATACAGGTGAAAGCAATATAAATGAAAAAATTTATTGGCAACGTAACCTCTTAAATGAAATGCCTCTGCCATTGAATTGGCCTGTTGAAGTGAATTACCTTGAAGCCAAAGCATTTTGTCAGTGGAAAAATAGCCAACGTTCAATAAATGACAATCAATTAATCAATGACACTAAATCAATAAATAACAAAAAATATACTCGCTTACTTACTGAAGCCGAATGGTTATGCTTACGTGATAAAGTTAGTGGTGATTTAACCGATTGGGAAAAGGCACCGGGCAACATAAACAGTGAGTATTACGCTTCTTCTTGCCCTATAGATCAATTTGAGCATGATGGATTGTTTGATATTATTGGTAATGTTTGGCAATGGACAGAATCACCTATTGATGGTTTTCAATATTTTGAAGTTCACCCTTTATACGATGATTTTTCTACCCCCACATTTGATGGTAAACATAATCTCATTAAAGGTGGTTCGTGGATATCAACAGGGAATGAAGCACAAAAATATTCACGATATGCCTTTCGCAGGCACTTTTTTCAACATGCGGGTTTTCGCTATGTAGAAAGTACTTTTGAGCAATTGCCTAATCTTGATGCCAATCATTATGAGAGCGATGTGGATATTTGTCAGCAACTTCATGCACAATATTCTTTAGGTACAAGTTCAATGAACACAAATGCATTGAGCACAAGTTTAATGAGCGCAAGTTCAATGGGCACCAGTGGCTTGGGTAAATCTGCCTTGCCTGAGGCATTTCAAAATTATAGCCAACAAATAACTGACCAGTTATTCAGTGTTGTAAAAAAATATAACGTAGCGACTAACAAGTGTCTCGATTTAGGCTGTAGTGTTGGGCGCAGCAGCTTTATTTTAGCGCAGCACTTTACTCAAGTTGACGGTGTTGATTTTTCTGCCCGTTTTATTCGCCACGGTGTTAGTTTACAACAAGGGAAATCTGTTCGGTACCTGCTGGAAAATGAAGGTGATATTGTTGATTTTCATGAAGTAAGCTTAACTGATGTTGATTTGCCTTGCAGTGAAAACATACGCTTTAGCCAAGGGGATGCTAGTAACCTTAAAGCCGTATTTAAGGGCTATGACGTTATTTTAGCTCAGCATGTGCTTGAGAAAAACTATGATCCTCGCCTATTTTTACAAGCAGCACATCAGCGCTTAAATAGCAAAGGTTTGCTTATTATTGTTTCAAATTATGATTTTGACACACAGCAAACAGCAAAAGAAAACTGGCTGGGTGGTGTTAAAGTTAATGGCGAAAATGTTACTGGCTTTGATGGTTTGTCATCGTTATTAACACCTCACTTTACTTTGTTAGAACAGCATCAATTAACCCGAGTGATCAAAATTAATGCTCGTAATTTATCATTAAGTATTCCTCAATTAAGCGTGTGGCAGCTGAAATAGAGTTGCTGTAACTATCTTCTTGTTTTTGCACCAAATAAAAACTCAATAAATAACTATTGTGCTTTTTTGGTGCGTCATGTCTTATTTTAAAAAGTAAAAATAACATAACAATTTGATATTTATAGTTTAAATTTTATGGCACATGAATTGAATTAGTCAGTTCAATATTACTTAAAATTATAAATAGAGGTCTACTGTGAAAATAGTTAACGCAATTATTAAACCATTCAAACTAGATGATGTTCGTGAAGCCATTTCTGAAATTGGTGTTGAAGGGATCACCGTAAGTGAAGTGAAAGGTTTTGGTCGTCAAAAAGGGCATACCGAATTATATCGTGGTGCAGAATATCAAGTCGATTTTTTACCAAAAGTAAAACTTGAAATTGCTGTCAATGACGACATTGTTGAGCGCTTAGTTGATGCCATTAGCAAAGCTGCTTACACCGGTAAAATTGGTGACGGCAAAATTTTTGTCTATAACCTTGAACAAGTCATACGTATTCGTACGGGTGAGCAAGATGTAGAAGCTATTTAGTATTTATTCATCTTACAAGGTAAAGCTGAACAATTATAGATACAAAAATTATATAGGAGCAATTATGGAACAGAATATTTTTCAACTTCAATATGCATTAGACACTTTTTATTTTTTAATGTGTGGTGCGCTAGTCATGTGGATGGCTGCAGGTTTCTCAATGTTAGAAGCCGGTTTAGTACGTGCTAAAAATACCACTGAAATTTTAACTAAAAACGTGGCATTGTATGCCATTGCTTGCATCATGTACTTAGTTGTTGGTTATGACATTATGTATGGCGGCGGTGTTTTTCTAGAGGGGATCGCCTTAGACGGTGCCAGTGATGCTAAAGCCTTAGTTGGTGCCGTGCTAGCAGAATCAGCCGAAGCAGGTTTTGATGGTGGTGCAGTGTATTCAAATGCCGCTGACTTCTTCTTTCAAGTAGTGTTTGTTGCTACTGCGATGTCCATTGTGTCTGGTGCGGTAGCTGAACGCATGAAATTGTGGGCTTTCTTAGCATTTACCGTGGTGTTAACCGGATTTATTTACCCTATGGAAGGCTCTTGGACTTGGAATGGCGCCTCTGTGTTTGGCCTTTATACTTTAGGTGATCTTGGTTTTTCTGATTTTGCTGGCTCAGGCATTGTTCATATGGCTGGTGCTTCTGCCGCTTTAGCTGGTGTGTTATTACTTGGCGCTCGTAAAGGTAAATATACTAAAGATGGCAAAATAAACGCAATTCCAGGTGCTAACTTACCTATGGCAACCCTAGGAACGTTTATTTTATGGTTGGGTTGGTTTGGTTTTAACGGTGGTTCAGTATTAAAACTTGCTGATATTAGCAGTGCTAATTCCGTTGCTATGGTGTTTTTAAATACCAATGCAGCAGCAGCGGCAGGTGCCATATCAGCGTTGATTCTTGCAAAAATTCTATTTAAAAAAGCGGATTTAACCATGGTATTAAATGGTGCCTTAGCAGGCCTTGTTGCGATAACCGCTGAGCCTTCAACACCATCACCATTACAAGCAACAATGTTTGGTGCTATCGCCGGTGTTATTGTTGTACTTTCAATTATAGGTTTAGATAAAGTTAAGATTGATGATCCCGTTGGTGCAATTTCAGTTCACGGTGTTGTAGGTTTCTTTGGTCTAATGATTGTTCCAATTACCAACTCAGGCGCTAGTTTCAGTGGTCAGTTAATTGGCGCGGCAACTATCTTTGTATGGGTATTCGCTACTAGCTTTGTAGTTTGGTTTGCTCTGAAGAAAATCATTGGTATTCGTGTAAGTGAAGAAGAAGAATACGAAGGTGGTGATATTTCTGACTGTGGTATGGAAGCTTATCCAGAGTTTACTAGAGGTTAAGAGCATCTAGAGGTTAATATTACTCTTTAATTCTAGATATTTAAAAAAGCAGCGATTTCGCTGCTTTTTTATTGGTTAGCCTTTAATGCTTAACTTCTAATGACTAATTTTCTCATTGAAAGAGAGAGTAAACACAATAGGGTAAACCAAGCAAAAGAGCCACCGCCACTACTGCTAACGTTGTCAGGAGTAGGTGTTGGGTCAATAGTTGGTGTAATTAGTGTGTTTTTTACTGGGTTTAAATCCGCATCGGTTACTTCAGATGGATCTACAATATCAATTTGATTTATAAGAACAAAGTTTTCTATACCAGGTGTTGTTAGATCACTACAATTTTGGCTACTGTAATCTGTCATTGGAATATCTTGGCATAGAGTCAAACCTGCAATTTTCCCCACTATTGCCATACCATCACCAATAACTTGACCAAAAACGGTAAAACCACCATTTTGTAAATCTAAATTACCCTTGTCAGCAGCGCCAGTGTTATTGTCTTTTAAATTAAAAAACCATTGATCCGTTGCGCTGTTTGGGTTATCACCAAGCTTAGCCATCGCAATAGTGCCTTTTACGTTAGAATAGACAGGTTCATTTATTACCGAGGGGTTTGCTGCAAGGCGAGTTAACGGCCAGTTGCCTTCGAAAGTAAAGCCACCACCTTGAACAACAAAACCGGGTGCAACACGGTGTATTACAGAATTAGTGTAGTGCTGCTCATCAATATATTGAAGGAAATTATCAACCGTGTTTGGTGTGGTTTGATCAAATAAGTTAACTTGAATGGGGCCTTGTGAAGTTTGAAACTCAACAACTGTCGCATTAACAAGTGACGTTAAACTGAAGAACACTATAGAAGTACAAAAAAAAATTTTGAACATGATTACAACCCATATAAGAAATATCATTGCATCATAATGGTAGCTGTAAAGTAATTCAACTTTCTGCCTATGTCTTTCACTTAATTAGTAAACAGTTACATTTAAGAAATATTAGTGCTATAACTGAGCGGTATTATTTCCTTCTTTATTCATCCACTTGTTCAGGGTTTACTATGTGGCGCATGTTGTTGCTATTTATATTTTTGTTTGCAATTGAGTTAAGTGTTCAAGCACAAAATATTGATAATCAATTAGAAAAAATTAAGCAACGAGTAGATAAAACGATAGCTGTTGTCCAGCTAAGTAAATTACTTAAAAATAAAGCGCTTAGTAATACTCAACGCATAAAAATACTGATACTTCAAAGCCGTAGTTATTTAACCTTAAGTGATTTAAAACAAGCGTTAATAGTTATACAGCAAGCTAAAAAATTAGCCAACCAAGAGGGCTTGCCTTTACAACAAGCGCAAGTTGCTAAACTAACGGGTATTGTTTTTTATTATCAAGGGCAATATGATCAATCGCTGCTTGCTTATCAAGACGCCTTGGCGTATTTTCAAAAACAGCCTTTTTCTGCAGAAATAGCCATTAAACAAGCCAATTTATTAAACAATATTGCGTTGGTGCAAACAACCAAGGGTGATTCTTTTTCCGCACTGACAGCCTATCAAAAGGCTGACTCTTTGTATCAACTATACGGTGATGAAGTTGACAAAATTGATGTTCGTTATAACCTTGCCGTGCTTTATATAAGCCTTCGTCGCTATGATATTGCCATTAGTATGCTCAAAGAAATCATCACCAGACGACAAGCTATAAATGATGAATATGGTGTAGCTAAAGCCTCAGGTGATCTAGGCGTTTCTTATAAGCAATCAGGTCAATATCAGCAGGCTGAACAATATGTGCTAAATGCACTAGGTTACTTTCAAAAACAGGGTCATCAATTTGAGGCAGCCTCTCAACTTCATAATATTGCAGAAATAAATTATGAGTTATCTAATATAGAAAAAGCATATCATTATGCAACATTGGGCGCTGAGCTGAGTAAAAAAATAGGTCATCAAATGACTTATGGAGGCAGCTTACAAACGCTAGCTAAAATTTATTTTTATCAAGGTGACATTGAGCGTGCTCGTATTCATATTGAATTATCAAATACGATAGCAAAAAAAATGGGTTACCAGCGACTGATAAATGAGAATTTAGGTTTAATGTCGCTCATATATGCAGCAGATCATCAAACAGTAAAGGCATTGAAAGCACAGCTATCTTATCAAAAAGAGCGTTTAAAACTATCAAATGACACGCTTAATGAGCAAATAGCACAATTTGAGTCTGATCAACTAACTCAGCAAGTAAAAAGCTTACAGCAAAGTAAACAACTTCAGCAATTACAATTAACTAAGGCAGGGCAGCAACGTCAATTTACCGTATTAGGGCTTGCTTTTGTATTAGTGGTATTGTTTTTGATTTATCGGCGTTATCTTGAAAGCAGATTAACTAGAGAATTAGAAAATAGAGTTAAACAGCGTACAGAAGCTTTAGAATTTTTAACAAAAGAATTGCAAGATGCCAGTATGATTAAAAGTCAATTTTTAGCGAATATGAGCCATGAAATTAGAACACCGCTTACCGCTGTTCTTGGTCAGGCCGAAGCGATTATTCATGGTGATTTTGACGATGCTAGTATCGTTAAAGAAGTTGAAGTTATTCATAATAATAGCTTGCATTTACTGCAATTAATTAATGATATTTTAGACTTAAGTAAAATTGAAGCAAACAAGTTTGAGCTAGAAAACAGGCAACAAGATGTACACAAAATAGTAGAGAAGTTAAGTGATATGTTTACCGAACAAGCACAACGGAAAAACCTATCCTTTACTGTTACTCATCATTTACCTAACCCTTTTATTATTGATGTTGACGGCTTGCGTTTGAAACAAATTCTCATCAATCTTTGCTCTAATGCTATTAAATTCACGAGCGAAGGATGGGTGTCTCTAGATATTGCCATCATAGATAAAACACTGCTATTCACTATTACTGATACTGGGATAGGCATGAATGAAGAGCAAATTGATAAAATATTTAACATTTTCACCCAGGGTGATAATAGTATTAGTAGACGATTTTCTGGCTCAGGGTTAGGGTTGTTCTTATCAGAGCAATTAGCCAAAGTAATGTCTGGCAATATATCGGTTATCAGTCAGTTAAATTATGGTAGTACTTTTGTGCTTAAATTACCTTTTGGCGAAATCTACCCTGTTTTAGATGCTATTGAGCGCAATGAAAATGTGCAATCAATAACGACAAAGAAGAAGCAGTATGCAGGCAAAATTTTATTGGCTGATGATCATGAGGATAATCGCCGTTTGATTGCTAGGCTATTAACCAGCTTAGGTTTAGAGGTGATTGAAGCATGCAATGGTATTGAAGCAGTTGAACTATGTATAGAACATCAGCCAACGCTAACCTTGTTAGATATTCAAATGCCTAAAATGGACGGCATACAAACGTTAGAAAAGCTGCGTGAGCTTGGTTGCAATCAGCCTATATATGCGTTAACGGCTAATGCAATGTCTCATGAAATAGCACAATATTTAGCACTTGGTTTTGCAGGCCACCTTAAAAAACCGATTGAACGGGAAATATTTTTAGCGACTATTGCGCAGCACTTTTATGAGGTTACTCGCTCTGAAATTAATGATTCACCAGCGAAAGTCGACACTAACCTTGATATATCAGATCTTGTGCAATCATTTGTTATTAATTTATCGCAGGATAAACATGATCTTTTACGCGCTAGTAATCGTCATGATAATGAAAATTTGGCTAGAACTGCTCATAAAATATCAGGTGCTGCAAAAATGTTTGGCTTTGCTGAATTGTCACAAAGTGCGACTGAATTAGAGCGTGTGATTAAGAAACAAAAAATTGATGCCATTGACGATCTAACGCATTGCTTAGTGGATGAAATAACGTGGGTTCAACACAAAAATCATTCAAGTGATCGCGTTAGTTAATAAATGAATCCCTACAATTTTTACGCGAAATGAAAATATTTTTATAGTAAATTCGCGATACAAAGGGTTTTAACCAAAAAACGAGAAACTTATGCAAACAATAAGTATACTCTTATTATAAATGCCACAATACTATTGGGAATTCAAATGGCTAGAGAACAATTTGGTGTTTGTGCAGAGCCAAACTTACACGGCAGTTATTTACTATTTAATGTTTTAGATGATAAAAATGCCTTTATTCGAGCAGCCTTGTCTCGTTTACCTGCATTATTTGATGATTACTCCGATCAATTCTCAGAAGCTAATTTAACTGGTGTTATTGCGATAGGGGCAAATTATTGGGATGAATTCTACCCACAAGCACGCCCTGTATTGTTGAAATCATTTCCTTCGATGAATGACGATGACAGAATTGCGCCTAGTAGTAATGTCGATATTTACATTGAAATTCGAAGTGATCGCGCTGATGTCAATCATATTGTCTGCTCTAAGGTTTGCTTGTTACTTGCTGACAGTGTTGAATTGATTGAACAAGTGCAGGCATTTCGTTTTCTAGATGGTCGTGATTTAACTGGCTTTGTTGATGGAACTGAGAACCCCCAAGGTATGCACCGTAGAGACATTGCCTTGGTAAAAGAAAGCGATGATGCTATTTTTTCAAAGGGTAGTTACTTACATACTCAACGCTATCAGCATAATTTAACGCTATGGCGATCGTTAAAAGATGAAGAGCAAGAAGATGTTTTTGGGCGCACAAAGGTTGATAATGTTGAATATGAAAGCGAAAATAAACCCTTAACTGCGCATACTAAGCGTACCAATTTGAAAGATGAAAACGGTAACACAATTGAAATACTCAGACAAAGTATGCCTTATGGTGATGTAAAGCAACAGGGGCTATTTTTTGTTTCTTATTGTCAATCGCCTGAGCCATTTGAACTCATGTTAAAAAGCATGATTCATGGTGATGAAGATGGCAATGTAGATTGTTTACTTAAATACACTCAAGCTGAAACAGGCGCTGCTTTTTTTGCGCCCAGTTTAACTTTTTTAACGGAACTTAACGAAACAGTAGAGTAGATTTTCTGATATCTGCTTTAAATAGCTAGTAACTACCATCAGAATGGAACGCTTCTGCAACATAACGCCCTTGATTTACCGCTAATTCAGACTCAGGCCCTAATTCACCTAACCTATAGGGTGCAGGCCCTGTTGGCTCACCTAATAGATAATTAATACCTTGGTACTCTATAGTCATTTCTCCAGCGTTGGCGGGAATGGCAATACCAATGAAAGCGTGTTTATCAATATAGATCAGCACCATCTCTATTCTTGGCATCAAAGCGCGTAATATTGTTGCGGTTAATGTCACTTTGCTATCGCAGTCTCCTTGATTTTCCCACAGTAGCTTTGCTGGTGGATTAAAGCCCGCACCTGAAGACGTTATACGTGACTCTAACGTAGCGTATGGGATGCTCTGCACAAAACTAAGTACATAGTCAGTTACCTTGCGAATATTTTTGATAGAGACCTTCTCTAATATTATCGGTTTAAGCGCTTTGAAATCGGCAACAGAGTCCTTAGCAATGCTAGCGTGATCTACTTTTACGCCTGAGCGTTGATCAGGTGTGCTAAACAATTGGTAGTAATTTTTTTTAAAATACTGGGCGGTAGCCGCTTGTTCTATTTCTTTAACTTTTTGGTAAGCAAGCGCGACATTTTTATCTTCTAGTCCTTTTACTTGCACAACCATTTTTCCATCTTGTTGCAAGAAAAAAGCCTGTGCTCCATTTAATGGTTCTTTTCTAAGTTGTTTTTTTACCGATCGCATAATTGTTTTTTGTGCAAATTCACCTTGATAAGCTCTAAGCATTCGAAAACGTTCAAATAATGCCGGTTTAGTTAAAGCAAAGCTCATTGATTGTGGCTCATTATTATGATCAAGCCATTGATAACTGAAGCGATAATGATCATCTTGTAGTTGTTTAGAGAAACTAATTTGCTTGGCATCTGCAAAGCCAACAAAAAATAACATTAGATAAAGAAAAATTTTAATGGCTTTCACTGCAATTCCTAGTAAGTTTTCTATACTTCACTCTGTTTTCTATATTTTACTCTACAACACTAAACTAACTCAAGGTTTAACAAAACATCAAGTTTAGCATGCGTATTTGTGGTTAAACTTTACTTTTAGAATTATTAAGGTAGAATTCAAACACTCGTTTGAATCAGGTGTTTTATTTTTATTTACTCGCTTTGGTTAGAATTGACATTAGTATTAACAAAAAAATTGTTAAATTTAAGAAATAATAAGGGGTTATTGTGGCTGAATATAAAGTTCCATTAGAAGATATGAATTTCTTGCTTTATGAAGTATTTCAAGCTGATAAAATGTGGCAAAAGTTGCCTAAATTAGCTGAACAAGTTGATAAAGATACAGCCCAAGCCATCTTACAAGAATGTGCGAAAATAGCTGAGCAAGCGCTAGCCCCTATCTCCCGACAAGGTGATGAAATTGGCGTAAACTTTAAAGATGGCGTAGTAACTACTGCACCAGGCTATAAAGAAGCATTTAATACCTACGCACAAGGCGGTTGGACAGCCCTTGGTGGTGATGTAAATTATGGTGGTATGGGCATGCCAAAAATGCTTACTGGGTTGCACGAAGAAATGCTTTGTAGCGCCGATATTTCTTTTGCGCTTTATCCAGTACTTACTGCTGGGGCGGCATTGTCATTAGCCAAACATGGTAGTGAAGCATTAAAGCAGCGCTATCTTACGCGAATGTATGCCGGCGAATGGTCAGCCTCTATGTGTTTAACTGAAGCGCATTCAGGTTCAGATTTAGGTATTATACGTACTAAAGCGATACCACAAGACGATGGTAGTTACAGTATTACTGGCAGCAAAATTTTCATTACTGGTGGTGAACACGATCTTACCGAAAATATTGTGCACCTAGTGTTAGCCAAGTTACCTGATGCACCAGCAGGGCCTCGCGGAATTTCGTTATTTTTAGTACCCAAATTTCATGTTAATGATGATGAAACACTTGGCGGCTCTAACAATGTTAGTTGTGGTTCCATTGAACACAAAATGGGCATTCATGCTTCTGCAACGTGTGTTATGAATTTTGATGAGTCAAAAGGCTATTTAATTGGTGAGCTAAATAAAGGTTTAGCTTGTATGTTCACCATGATGAATTTTGAACGTATAGGTGTTGGTATCCAAGGTTTAGGTGCCGCGGTTCGTTCATATCAAAATGCGTTAGAATATGCCAAAGATCGCATTCAAGGGCGCGCACTTGATAGTAAAACAAATGGCGTTAAAAACCCCAATAAAGAAGCCGACTCTATTATGGTACACGGCGATGTTCGCCGTATGCTGTTAAACATGAAAGCATTAAACGAAGGCTCGCGTGCACTTTCAAGTTATATTTCCATGCAATTAGACTATGCCACATACGGGACAGGTGAAGAGCAAAGTAAAGGTGAAGCATTAGCGGCACTAATGACACCAGTTGCTAAAGCCTTTTTTACCGATTTAGGTTTTGAAAATACGGTAACAGGGCAACAAGTTTTTGGCGGTCATGGTTTTATTCGTGAGTGGGGACAAGAGCAGTTAGTGCGAGATGCGCGAATTACTCAAATTTACGAAGGCACCAATGGCATTCAAGCAATGGACTTGTTAGTGCGAAAAATTGCGACGTCAAAGGGCGCTATGCTAAAAGTGTTCACTGACGAAGTGAATACCTATATTGAAACAAACAAAAATGATGCAGCGATGGCTGAATTTATTACACCACTTACGGCAGCCGTAAATGATTTAACAGAGCTTACGACAGAGTTGTTAACTAAATCTCAAGATAACATCAATGAGCTTGGCGCTTCGGCTAATGATTATTTACATGTGTTTGGTTATACCGCAATGGCCTATGTATGGGCAAGAATGGCACAAGTATCATTAACTCAACAAGGCAATAACGGCGAGAGTGGCGCTGACTTTTATCAAAGTAAATTACATACCGCTCGTTATTACTTCACGCGCTTGCTGCCTCGTCGACTTTCGTTAATCGCTTCGGCTAAATCAGGTTGTGATTGTTTATTCGATATTGAAGATGAGCTGTTTTAAATAAATCGAGTATGACTTACCACTAAAACCTCGCACAAAATGCGGGGTTTTTCTTTATTGTGATGGCTCTGGTTGAGGATGAAACTCTGATTTCGGTTGTGAAAATCTATTTTCACTGGTATATCAATAAGCTTGTGAACTTGAAACGTTTAATTCTCTTGATACAACCAATCATTCCTTAATCAGTGAATATGCTTTTGATGAAGAAAATAGTGACAAGAACATTATTAAGATCACACCTGGATACAGTAAAGCTCACCGCCCTGATCTAAAGCAGGTTGTAGCAGAAATTATTGTTAGCTAAAATGGTGATGTTCAACTTGCCTGCAAAAATAAGAATGGAAATAGCGTATTCTAAGTTCAAGCTAAGTTTGTTTAGATATTATTTGAATTAAAGTAACGATTATAAATGTGCTAATGTTTTGTATTTATGTTTATTTATCCGTTTACTACTTTTGCTCAAGAAGGAAAAATCACTTGCGCAATAGCTATATTTGAACGCTATGTAATTAGTCGCAGCATTACCTTGCAACAAAACCTTAATCCTAAATATAACCATATAGTAGATCATAATTTATTTGCTTTGAGAAAAACATGACACTAAAAAGAAAACTAAAGCACACTATTTATTCTATTGTAGTGCCTATTTATATAACACTCTTTGGTTGTGCGAGTTATCAGGCTATCCCTTTAACTGAACAAAAAGCTCGATTAGATATTAACGCTTTGGTGAAACAAGCAAAAGCCTCTTCGTTGTTAATTCCCGGTTCAGTTACTTTAAACGATGGTTTAACTTTAGATGAATTGGCAAATCTAGCGCTATTTAACAGCCCGCTATTAAAAGTAAATCAACAGCAATATAACGTTAGTCAGGCCAACGCCTTCAACCTAGGTTTATTGCCAGACCCACAATTTAGTGCCAGCTTTGATCACCCCAGTGGCAATGTACTAAATACAGTTAATGCTTGGTCAGGCGGTATTGGCTACGATTTAAATACATTAATTACCCACCAGAGCTTTCTTGATGTGGGTGAGCAACAAATCAAACAAGCTAAATTAGCGCTACTTTGGCAAGCATGGCAAATAAAACTACAAACAAAATTAATCAGTGTTGATCTTTATTACACAGAGCAAAAAATCATCCTAATGCAAAGCATGATTGCAACGCTAGAGCAACGCTATCAACAATCACAAATAGGCATTACTGAGGGCAATATTACTCTTGAAACAAACGGGGCTGATTTATCGATATTATTAGACGCATACAGTCAAATAAAAGTTTTGCAACAGCAATACAATGCTAGTGCACATCAATTGGCTCAACTTCTAGGCGTTGATAGTTTGGTCGGATTAACCATTACCCCGCTGCCAACACTCGATGAATTAAATAAAGACAATTTATCGACTGATTTAGTGAATATCACGCAAAAACGTCCTGATTTATTAGCGTTACAGGCAGGTTATCAAGCGCAAGAAGCAAGCGTACGTGCCGCTATTCTTGCCCAGTTTCCTGCCCTTAATTTGGGTATAACTACCATCAAAGATACTAGTGCTGTATACACAAACGGAATAAATATTGGCATTACATTACCGTTATTTAATGGTAATAAAGGTAATATTTTAGTTACCCGAGCTACTCGTAAACAATTAGCTGAGGAATACCAATTGCGTTTAATACAAACCCGCTCAGAAGTTGATGAACTATGGCAACTCAACGCACTCATTAGCCAGCAACAAACACAATTAGCAATGCACTTACCCACATTACAAAAATTAGTTGTTAGTGCTAATAAAGCTTATGCCAACGGCGACATTGCAGCTTTACCTTTTATTACGATGGAATCAACTTGGTTTAATAAACAATTAGAACAACTTGATTTACAGCAAAGTAAGTGGCGTACACAGCTTAGTCTTTCATTACTGTTGATGCGCGATAGTGCTATGACTGATCAGCAATTAGATGAAAATCAACTTATCTATTTACACTGAACTTAAATTATTAACTTTAATAAATAACGTAAACTTCAACAAATAACCGAACTAGAAAGCAACTCACCCACTAAGGCGTTTTAAATGGCTTGTAAATTTTTTTTAACTACCGCATTGGTTTTATCGACAGTATTTTCATCATATTCAATGAGTGAAGAACAATCTTCTGCTGCGGTAAAAACAGCAAAAATAACACAAACAGCGTTAAGTGAACATATTAAAGCTTATGGTATTTTAGAAGCCAAATCAGACCAAGTGCTCAATTTATCATTGGCCCATGCAGGTTTAGTCAATCAATTATGGGTACGTGCAGGACAACGGATAGAAAAAGGTGCTCGTTTAGCTGAAATTATTACCTCGCCAGAAGCGAGAATGCAGTATTTTCAAGCCAAAAGTGCGGTTGAATATGCAA
Organism: uncultured Colwellia sp.; assembly: GCA_963974965.1. Taxonomy (GTDB): domain Bacteria; phylum Pseudomonadota; class Gammaproteobacteria; order Enterobacterales; family Alteromonadaceae; genus Colwellia. The sequence continues at coordinate 328,715 of CAXBEX010000001.1, forward strand.
TGCAACAATTAAATCGAAGTAAGCGGATGTTAAGCGAAAAATTAGCCACTACTTCTGATGTTGAAAGTGCGACCAAAAACCTACACGATAGCCAAAATGCGCTAAATGCGTTAGTTGAAAGAAGCCAAAATAAGCCGTCTGAAATTATATTTTCCCCGATTAGCGGTATTATTACCTTATTAAATATAACACAAGGTCAACGAGTGCAATCAAATGACAGTGCCATGCTTATTGCCTCTGAAAATCATCTGGTGGCAAGATTAGGCATAGAGCCTGAAGAGATTAGTCGACTATTACCTAATACCGCGGTTACCATTAGCCCAGTATTTGATAGCAATATTAACGTGAGTAGTAAAATAAGTGTGGTGAATGCGATGGTAAATCCCAGCACCCATTTAATTGATGCCATGGTCGATATTCCAACCGCACAAGCCAATCAATTAGTATTGGGTACTCGTGTACTTGCTGAATTTAGCTTACCCGAACAATCAGCTTTTACTGTGCCGAGAAGCGCATTGTTAAACGATGAAAATGGCTACTACATTTTTACGCTAGAAAATAAAATCGCCCGTAAAATTTATGTTAAAAAAGGTATTGAACAAAATAACCTAGTGGCTGTTTCTGGCAATATTAAAGAAAATGAAACCGTGGTGATTTTAGGTAACTATATCCTTGAAGATGGCATGCTCACACGGGAGCTAAACTAATGGATTTGGCACATTGGGCAGCAAAGCATCGGCGTTCTATTCTGTTTTTTGTGGTGTTATTGGCGCTTTCTGGTTTATTAGCGGGTACTAAATTACCTGTCGCATTATTTCCTCATGTCGACTTTCCCCGCGTGGTTGTATCATTAGAAGCGGGTGATCGCCCTGCTGATCAAATGGCTATTATGGTTACGCGCAAAGTAGAACAAGCGGTTCGTTCAGTGCCCGGCGTGGTAAATTTACGTTCAACCACCAGCCGTGGCAGTGCAGAAGTATCAATCAATTTTGCATGGGGCGACGATATGATCTCAGCCATGTTACAAGTTGATTCTGCGCTTAATCAAATTTTGCCTGAATTGCCGTTAGGTTCAAAGTTCAGCGTACGAAGAATGGATCCTACGGTATTTCCTGTTGCCGCTTATAGTTTAACCTCGGCCACTGAATCATTGACGTCTTTACGCGATATTGGTCAATTTCAACTTATTCCCTTACTGTCATCAATTAACGGTGTCGCAAAAGTGGTAGTTGTCGGCGGTGAAAAAACAGAATATCGCATCTTAATTTCGCCTGAAAAACTTGGCGCATTATCGTTAACCTTTACCGATGTCGCGCAAGCTATTTCAGCCAGCAACACGTTACAAGCAGTAGGAAGGTTAGAAGATCATTACAAATTATTTTTAATGTTATCTGATACCCGCATACACGAGTTAAAAACATTAAAAGATACTGTACTGCGCAGCAGTAGTGATGGCTTAGTTCGACTAAGTGACATAGCGGATATTGAGGTGACGACCTCGCCACAATGGATCAGAGTAACGGCTGACGGTAAAAATGCGGTATTGTTTCAAATATATCAACAACCCGGCAGTAACACAGTACAAATAGTCGACGATATTAAAGCTAAATTAGTTAATTACCGTGAAAAATTACCCAAAGATATCGCCCTTGCTAATTGGTACGACCAAAGTGAGTTAATCACCGAGGCAGGAAAAAGTGTGCGTGACGCCATTGGCATTGGTATTGCTTTAGCCGCTTTAGTTTTGTTGGTATTTTTGCGCAGTATTAAAATAACGCTGATCGCTATTATTATTGTGCCTGCGGTGCTGGCTACCACGGCATTATTACTCACCGTGCTTAACATGAGTTTCAATATTATGACCTTAGGGGGTATGGCCGCAGCAGTAGGATTAATTGTTGATGATGCCATTGTAATGATTGAACATATTGTACGACGTTTACGTGAACGAAATAGTGATAGAAAAGGTGATACCGCTTTAACCATAAGACATGCCGCGATAGAATTTACCAAACCCTTAACCGGTTCATCAGCAGCAACGGTAATTATATTTGTGCCTCTAGCTTTTTTGTCAGGTGTTACGGGGGAGTTTTTTAAAGCACTGTCACTCACCATGGCAAGTAGTCTAATTATTTCATTTTTACTGGCTTGGCTTGCCGTACCCTTAATTGCTGAACATTTATTATCACAAAAAGATGCTGAAAAAGAAGACGGTGGCAAATTCTTTAGTGCCATTTTAACGCGCTACAAAACAGCAATGGAACGACTTTTTGTGAAGCCTTGGTTGGCTATACTAGGCATTTTTCCTCTTGTTTTGATTGGCTATTTTTCATATCAACAGGTTGGCTCTGGCTTTATGCCCAAAATGGACGAAGGCGGTTTTATTCTTGATTATGTCGCTCCACCTAGCACCTCGTTGGCTGAAACTGATCGTTTATTGCAACAAATAGAACACATCATTCAACAAAACCCTAATGTAGAAACTTATTCACGAAGAACAGGATTACAACTCGGTGGCGGCTTAACGGAAGCAAATTCAGGTGATTTTTTTATTCGTTTAAAAGGTTTTCCAAGACCAAATATAGAAACTATCATCGACGATATTCGCACAAAAATAGAGTTTAAAGTACCGGGAATAGCAGTTGAAATGATGTTATTAATGGAAGATATCATCGGTGATTTAACCGCCGTCCCCCAACCCATTGAAATTAAACTTTATGGTGATGACCAACAAGCGCTACTTAATACTGCCCCCAAAATTGCTGCACTTATTGGTAAAATCCGTGGCGTAGTAGATATCAAAGATGGCATTGTGCCCTCGGGTGATGCGATTAACATTGCGATTAACCGCGACAAAGCCGCGCTTGAAGGCGTTAATCCTGAATTTGTCACCCAACAACTCAACACTTGGTTTACCGGCGATGTAACCACACAAATTCAACAAGGCTTAAAGCTGATTGATGTCAGGGTTTGGTTACCCGCTAAAGACAGAAAAAACATCGGCTCGTTGAATGATATTTGGTTACAGGCCGCTGATGGTCATAGATTTCCGCTAAAACGTATTGCCAGCGTCATGTTAGAAACTGGTCAAGTACAAATAAATCGCGATAATTTAAAGCGCATGGTTGCCGTTACTGCTCGCATTAGTGGTCGAGATTTAGGGTCTACCATCGCAGAAATAAAAGCAGAAATTACCAAATCTGGCGTACTGGCTCACGATCAATATTATGAACTTGGCGGCTTATATAAACAGCAACAAATCGCTTTTAAAGGGCTCATTGAGGTTTTTATATCTGCTATTGCATTGGTTTTTCTGTTATTGCTGTTTTTATACGAAGATTTTGCCGCCGCAATCGCCATTATCATTTCACCGTTATTAGCGATGCCTGCGGTATTTATTGGCTTGTGGTTAACTGGTATCGAGTTAAATATAACTGCGATCATGGGCATGACGATGATTTTAGGTATAGTTACCGAAGTATCTATATTTTATTTTTCTGAATATCATGAACTCATTAAGCAAGGTGTTGAACGACAAGAAGCCCTTTTAAAAGCAGGGTTAAATCGCCTTCGCCCCATTACAATGACAACCATTGCCGCTATTCTTGCTTTATTTCCATTAGCGTTAGCCTTAGGTCAGGGGTCAGCCATGCAACAACCGCTGGCTATTGCGATTATCGCAGGCTTGCTAGTACAAATACCGTTAGTGACTATGGTAATGCCTTTAATTTATAAAGTGTTATCTACAATAGGTAAAGATAATAAATAATCGTAAAAATTAAAATACTCCAAAGCGAGAAAATAAAAATACCCGCCAGTTTATTTGAAGGTAAAACAAATGGACTGGATTCAGCTTGCTGTATTAATTCTTGCCACAAGTCTTTAGGGAGTAAATTAATCACCCAACAAATACCTATAGGTAATAAAATCAGATCATCTAAGTACCCCAATATAGGAATAAAATCAGGAATAAGATCAATAGGACTAAGCGCGTAAGCCACAATAATGATGATCAATATTTTAGCGAATAGTGGCGTTCTCTGATCACGACTCGCCAAATACAACGCTTTTAGATTCAACTTCATTTGCCGCGCAAATTGTTTGATTTTTTGGATCATTCTTTTTCGACCATTAAAGTAACGAGATAACTCCTCTAATTTTCTAGGGTAATACTATAGTCAATACAATAATACTTACCCTTAAAGTAGATTTAAATGCACTGTTTATTGAATTCATTCAAAACGACTGTCGGGCTAATAAAACCATCTAGTTTAGCTTTTACTAATTGAAAATCATGTAACGGTGAAAACCATAATACTGTGTTGTCATAATCACCTACTTCATTGACTCTAATTGCTTCAATTTGACCCCAAGGTTCAATGGTTATGGTTTCTTTACCTACTACTTTAAAGTGGTAATGTTTTATTTTTTCACTCGCTTGACGAAATAAGCTTATATTTTTTGTCCCTTTTATAAGTTCAAGTCTTAATTGTTCACCTAAGGTGTCAAGATCATAAAGAGGAGCTTTTATATTTTCATATTGTGTTGTTTCATCATTAAGCACAACCGATGAAAGTGTGCCATTGCTTGTCATTTTGGCGACCATTTCTCTCGCATCTAATCCTTTGATTGTTTGAGAAAATGAATCGGTATAGAAACGATCATACTTTGGCGACCAATGTAATAATGATACTTGTTTGTAATTTGAGCCTATGCCTAATATTTTAGCCTTACCCGTTGAGGTAACACGTGCCTCATTGTCATGCCATTGGATTGTTCTTTTTAAAATTCCCACATTAATTCCACCTATCGTAATTTTATATTTATAGGTTTTATTACATTGAAATAATTGCTTAAATTGACGAGTATTTAACGATGAATAATTTACATCAACTTTGGTTGGTAAATATTCAGTCAAATTTTGTGCAGACAAAGCGCTTGAGCATAAAAACGATAGTAAAAAAACGAGAGGCAACAATAATTGCGGGGTAAAACGCATCATAAATTTTTTCTTATTAATCATTAAAAGGAGTTACTTAGTTGTAAACGTAATTCAACATTACTAATAGCGGGATTGTTTGATATAGGAAACGCTAAATCGATATGAATAATTTGATGTTCTTTACTTGAATGTGGTGAATATAAACGAGCCCCAATACCTGCTGAGTATAACCAACCGTTTTCAATATTTTCAACTTGTTCAACAGTGTTACGACCAAAAGCTTTACCGGTATCAATAAATGCTGCAGCCGCTAAATCAACTAATTTAAATAAGCTAATGTGTGGATAATAACGTAATTCTGAAGTTAACTTTATTGAATTATTACCTTGTTGATATTGGAGTGGAAACCCTCTTAATCCGGTATCACCCCCTATTGAGATTGGACTGTCAAGGTATTGGTTGGAGGATATAGTAGTAATATTATTTAAATAAAACACCCATTGATTGGAAAAAGGGTAAAACAATTCGCTTTTTAACTTTGCATAAAACCTATCATTATTTGTTTTATAATTTTCATTACGAAACTTAAGATCAATTAAAAATAAGGTATCATTAAAAAAATATCCTTTACTCACGTCAGCTTGTAAAATTGACCAAGCAGCATTTTTTTGATTACCGTTGCCAAGCCCTATTTTGGTATTAACTTGCCAACCGTTATTAAAATCTTCTATTTGTGTAATTAAATGAATATTTGTTAGTTTTTTAAAATCTTTTTCAATATATTCAAAACCAACCCATGGATAAAGTAGTGCTCTATCTTGCGGCAGTTGTTGTGAAGGTAAACTATTTTTCCCACTATTAAATGCGTTAAAACTATGTTCATCTTGAGTCAACCCCAAGCTATAGTGCACCGCATAGTTTTCTGTATTTTGTTTTAACCAAGCAAAGCCAATTTTTTTAACGATAATGTCATGTTTAAATTTAGCTTTGTCGTCTCCATTTTGAAAAATGGTATCAACTCTCTGCTCGTCATTTAAACCAAAAGTGTAAGCATAATTAGTATGAAAACTGACAAAATCTTTTTGTAAAAATATAGACTTTTGTTTACCGTCATCATTGTTTGCAAAAATAAACTTTAAATCGATATTTTGTTTTTGAAACAAAGGCACAGTACTGATTATACGATTACCTGAACGCTGTACGTCACTATAGGCCTCTGCTTTTGCATAGATGCCTAAACCAAGAAAATTTCTTTCTTTGACACCCCAACTGAAATTATTTTGCCCACCTTGGCGTCCTAAACTTGCTGTTGGAAGTAAAGACCAATTATCCCATGTTTTTACCTGTATCCGTTCGTCATTCTCATCATAAGATACTTCGGCATCTCGTAAATATTTTTTTGTCCGTAAATGTCGCTCTAATTCTTCTAGATCTGGTTTTTTTTTATCACATTGGCTTAAAAAAAATGCTGATTCATTTTTTAATGTTTTTACTTTAGTTTTAATATGCAACCAATTTGCCCAACGGTGAAAAAAATAAATACCCTCTTGAGTTTCATCAAAAATAGGCTCTGGCTGAAAGACAATATTTTCATCATTATTGGAACAATTTAACAGTGTTTTTTGATTTGGATTTACGTCTGTTATTTGGGTTCCTTTCTTATGAATAACTTCATTATTAGCAAGCGTATAAAAACTAATAAATGAAAAATTCAAACAGAAAAAAAGAACGATTTTTTTATTAAAATGGCTCAACATAAAAACACCTAAAATTACAATTAAAAAATAAAGAAATACTATAGAATTATCACAATAAAATCATGATTATATTTATTAAAATCATGCATATTATTCCTCTACTCATTATTAAGCAAGTCCATTTTAGTAAGACAAATACAGTGTTTAAGGTTATCTGTTTTAGATATCTATTTTCTCCTTCTTGCTAAGTTTCTACTAAGTTTTGTTTGTTATTTTAGATAAATATATACCGTGAATTAAGCTAATATAATGAACAAGTTTTATGTAAAACAAAAAATTGGTCTATTCGTTATTTTTATTTTATTTTTACCTATTCAGGTTCAAGCTAACGCACAAAATCAAGTAAGTAAAAATGGTGATATATTACAAATCGCCATTCCGTTACTTGGCTTTGGTAGTACTTTAGTTTTTGAAGATGGATTTGAAGGAAGCACGCAATTTTTAAAAGCTTTTGCAACATCACAATTAACAACGCTTGCACTTAAAAAAATAACTCAACAACAAAGACCCAACGGTGACTGTTGTGATTCATTTCCATCAGGACATACCTCAACTGCTTTTATGGGCGCATCTTTTATACAATATCGCTATGGCTGGAAATATTCTGTGCCTGCTTATATTGCGGCTACTTATGTTGGCTATAGCCGCGTGCATACAAACCAGCACTATACGCGAGATGTGGTAGCGGGTGCTGCAGTTGGTATTATTAGTAGTTATTTTATGACCACAAAATATAAAGGCTTTTCTATAACACCTTATGCTATTGCCGATGGGGTTGGCTTACAAATAAATTCAACATTTTAATCGTTACAATTAAAGCAATTAAAGCAACAACTAGCTAATGACGCTAAATATATCTAAACGGAGTTACTTATGATTAATCTATACAAAACAATCACATTTTTATTATTCTCGGCCTTTTCTTTATCAGCACTGGCTGAAAACACAAAAGAAATACATTTCAAACAGTTAACTCCATCAGTTCAAAGGGAAATACTGAAACATGTTTCGGTTCATAGTATTAAAAAGATTGAAGTTATCCATGATGAAAATACGACAAAATTCGAAATCGAAAGCATTCAAGATGGCCTTAATAAAGATATTACATTATCTAAACATGGCGCAATTATTGAAATAGAACAAAGTAGTAGCCTAAACAAATTATCTACCAGTGCATTACAAGCAATTAAACACGATTACCCTGGTTTGAAAATTGCCGAAATAGAGTCGGTTCAAACTTTTTATACCGCAATAGAAGGAACAGTGAAAGGGAAAAACGTTGCTTTTAAAGTATTCTCTTCTGGTGATATAGAAGATGATCAAGCAAAAGAATCTGTTGATTAATATTCTTTTATTGTATTTTATATAACAATTTACTGAGATTCATATTGCATGTTATGAGAATATTATTAGTTGAAGATGACAAAATGATCGCAGATGCGATGATTTTGTCACTTAAAGATGCCGATTATGCCGTAGATGGTGTCAGTGATGGACAATCAGCGTTGGCGGCTATTTCCTGTCAAAGTTATGATTTGATTTTACTGGATTTAACCTTACCCAAAATTGATGGCTTAGTAGTATTAAAAACACTACGAAAAACACATGAAACTCCTGTTATTATAATTACAGCGCGTGATACCTTGAATGAACGTATTATTGGTTTAGATTTTGGTGCCGATGACTATTTACTAAAACCATTTGATTTAAGTGAGTTACTCGCGCGTATTCGGGCTGTATTACGTCGTAAAAATGGCTCTTCACAACCACTGTTAAGTAATGGCAGCATTACCTTGGATCCTTGCAATCATGAAGTTTTACTGCCCCAAACAGCACCGCAGTTGTTGTCTTCGCGTGAATTTATGCTATTACAAGCCCTTTTAATTCGCCCAGGGGCTATTTTATCAAGAAGCGATTTAGAAGATAAAGTGTATGGTTGGGGAGAAGAAGTAGAGAGCAACGCCATTGAATTTATCATTTACTCTTTACGAAAAAAATTGGGTAAAGAACAGATCATAAACGTAAGGGGGTTAGGGTGGATGGTATCCAAAAAACAGTAAGTTATTCTATTCAGCACCGACTCTCACTTTCGCTTTCACTGTTAGTGCTTTTTATCGGTATACTTGCTGGCAGCTATAGTTTTTATGAGGCAAAGCATGAGGCAAAAGAATGGCAAGATAATTATTTACAACAAATTTTACATATTTATCAAACTAATTTGCAAAAAGGAACGAGTACTCAAGGTGAAGTGTTTTCAGCAAACAATGAAGTCGAAACTAATTTATACATTAAAAAGCTTCCCGAGAAACAAGAAAAATTCTTCATTAAGAATAAATTTTTATTTAACTTACCCTTAAATTTACGTAAAGGTATAACAACGATACAAGGTAGCACTGATACTTATAGAGTTGCAATACGCACCTTAGACTCTGGTGAGCGCTTAATTGTTGCGCAAAGCACTATTGAACGTGATGAACTCGCCGTTGAAAATGCACTAAACGCGTTAATTCCCATTTTTTTATTAGTACCGCTTATTATTTTATTGTTACGCAAATATATAGCGCATCTGTTTCTGCCAATAAAACAAGTCAGTTCAACCATAAATAAAAGTCAACATGATGATTTTTCAACCATAGCACTCACCGGATTACCTAAAGAAATTCACCCTTTTGTCATTTCAATAAACCAATTACTCGCAAGAATAGCCGAACATATTTCAATGCAACAACGTTTTATTGCCGAAGCTGCTCATGAACTTCGCACGCCATTAACCGCCTTATCTTTACAAGCAGAAAGGTTGAATGGTTTGGTTACTTCTGATGAGGCAAAAGCGCAATTAAAAAGGCTTCGTACAGGTATTAATAGAAATAGAGAATTAGTTTCAAAATTGCTTACGCTAGCCAAGGTTCAGTCAAAGCAAAACTCAATTGAAACTAACATTTTGTTACCTGATATTATCAAAACAATAATTGAAGAATTAATGCCTTTAGCAGAACAAAAAAAATTAGATATTGGTGTGGTTGAATCACAAAACCTCTATATAAAAGCCAACGAGCATGAATTGTGTATTCTTTTTCGAAACTTAATTGACAACGCAATTAAGTATTCGCATGAAAATGGAATCATTGATATTTCGATCACCCAAATAAAAAACAAAATCCAAGTAATTATTTTAGACTGCGGGCCAGGAATTTCTTCCGATGAACTTGAGCATGTGTTTTCACCGTTTTATCGCGGAATTGAACCTGACACAATAGGTACAGGGTTAGGATTATCGATTGTAAAAGTAATAACCGATAAATTAGGTGCTGACATTGAAATGAAGTGTATTGCTAATGTTGGCTTTGAAGTAATCGTATCTTTCTAAAATAATAATCTATGACAAAGTAAAACTTATTTTGATACTTTTCGCTCCTTTTCCTATTATTAAAGTTCCTCGCGGGCATATTCCGATAAAATGATATTAAATTATTGTTACTAAGTTAGCACTAAGTTTTATTTGATAAATTAATTCAATTCAATTATCAGAATTAATTTATCAATGAATAAAGAACAAGCGTTATCACACCCCACAAAAACCATAAAAAAACAATCATTTGTTTTTTATTGTATAACTATTCTTACTGGAGTGATTCTATGTACGACTGTATATATTATTACTTTTTTAGGCGCTGATAATTATATTCAATCACAAAAAGCACTATTTCTGAGTATTAACAAAGCACTTTCTGCATTCCCAACGTTTTGGGTAAATATGACCTTCCTAGGTGATACAATCGTCCTTTTTTCACTGCTTTCAATACTCTTAATTAAATCACCTAAAACATGGGCTGCTTTATTTGGCTCAATCCCCGTAGCTATACTCTTATCTCGTCTCGGTAAATGGTATTTCTCTATCCCTCGACCTGCGGCAATTATAGAACACGATAAGTTTACTATTATAGGAAAAGCATTAACTGGACACACTAGTCTGCCTTCGGGCCATACTGTTACTATTTTTACCGCTATCACCGTTATTCTATGGGCTCTAAAAACTAATAAAGCAGCTGGACCTCAATATTTATTAATGAGCGCGGTTGTTTTAGCAGCCTTGTTGGTAGCCATTTCTAGAGTTGCCGTAGGCGCACATTGGCCTTTTGATTTAGTATTAGGTGCCTTATTTGGTTGTTGTTCTGGTCTGAGTGGTATATATATATCACAAAAATACAATTGCTTTACATCATGGGTTACACTACCAAAATTCAAAATAACTCACGTGATTATTCTTTTAATATTTGCATTAGTAATGATAATAAATGAGCATTATAGCGGTATATTTGTTGTTTGGTTGGGCATTGCTATGGTATTTTTCACCTCAACAAAGCTGATAGGCACCATGAGTATAAAATGAGTTTTATTGTAAATTGGCTTTCCCCACGTAATAAATGGAAAATTTCAGGAAATAGATACGTTCAGCTTTGCGCGCTACTAAACACAATACTTTTTAATGGGGTACTCTTCTCTTTTATTAGCCACCAATTAACACTTTTTTCAATAAGTGGCCTAACAATAGCACTCTCTGTCTTCTTGATAGTTTTTGTATTTAATTTAGTCTTCATGTCGTTAATTTTATTAGTTATACCTAAACTATTTAAAGTTATATTAATCCTAACTACCTTCATCAATTCTATTGCTATTTATTATATGAATACTTACCAAGTTATCTTGGATAAGACGATGATCGGTAACATTTTAAATACTCGAAGTACTGAAATATTTGAATTAATATCACCTTCGTTGTTCCTGTATGTCATTGTTATAGGGGTAATACCTAGTTGGTTAATCGTAAAAACGGGTGTTAACGTACTAAATCGTGTGAAAATTGCGTTTCAATCTTCAATGATCACTGTGTTAATAATTGGCTTTCTTTTAGCCAATGCTGCTAACTGGCTGTGGATAGACAAATACGCCAAAATTTTAGGCGGCAAAATGCTTCCTTGGTCATATATTATCAATACCGTAAGGTATCAGTCGATGAAGATGAAACAAGAAACTGATTATCAACTTTTACCTTTAGGGAAGTTTATCAATGATGATAAAGTAGTTGTTGTATTAGTCATTGGAGAAACGGCTAGAGCGCAAAACTTTCATTTTTATGGTTATCCTAGAAACACCAATCCTTTGCTTGAAACGCTGAAACCGCTTGTTTTTAATAATACTACAGCTTGTACAACATATACTACAGGCTCTCTAGCTTGCATGTTGTCCTATGACTCAAATAAAACAAGCTCTGAACCGCTACCTAGTTATTTAACTCGAATGGGGGTCGATGTGATTTGGAGAGCAAACAATTGGGGCGAGCCGGCTATTAAGGTTACTGATTACCAAAAAGTAGACGAATTAAAAGAAAATTGTTTTGATGAGGGTTGTCTTTTTGATGAGGTTTTACTCACCGGTTTAAATCAAAGGATTATCTCTTCAAATAAACAAAAAATATTCACTGTTTTGCATACTAAAGGAAGTCATGGACCAAGTTACTATACTAGATATCCTAAAAGATTTGAACACTTTACTCCGGTATGTAAACACGAAGAACTGAGTAAATGTACACAACAAGAACTTGTAAATGCCTATGACAATACCATTCTTTATACCGATTATTTTCTCTATAAAGCAATAAAGCAGCTTGAGACATTAGAAGATGTGCCCGTAATGCTTATTTATATTTCAGATCATGGTGAATCTTTAGGTGAAAATGGTGCATATTTACATGGCACGCCTTATATGTTCGCCCCTGATTTTCAAAAAAAGATCCCATTTTTAATATGGACATCATCCAATTTTAACTATCAAAGCAAACACTCCAATAAAAATAATAGTGCATTTTCCCATGCAAATATTTTTCATACCATCATTGGTGCTTTAGGAATAAAAACTCAGGTTTATGATAAGGATTTGGATGTTTTAAATTAAAGTTCTTGAGCTTAATTTTTTATATATAACTTAAACATATTTTTCTAATGAGATACTCGATAACAATGCTTACTTCTACAAAATATTTGATACGACCGTTTTTACTATTCGCTTTAATGGTAATGTTTTTTCTATTTTTATCTAGACTTGGCTTAGCTCTTTGGCAATTCGATCGATTTGATAATATCGACATTTATATAAAATTAATAATTAATGGCTTTAGAATAGATTTGAGTTCTATAGGGTATTTATTAATTTTACCCGCATTAATACATCCTTGGATTATGCTAAACACAAGGGCGTCCATTTGGTGGTTGAAGTTACTTAACCTCTATTTATTTATTGTTTTTATGAGCGTTTTGTTTTTTGAATTAGCAACGCCAGCATTTATTGAGGAGTATGGCCTTCGTCCCAATAGATTATTTATTGAATACTTGGCATATCCAAACGAAGTCATGAAAATGTTATTTAATGGTCACTTACTTACATTATTCTTGGTGTTTTCTTTATTATTATTCCCCTCAAAGTTTTTATATCAATTCATTGGTAACATATTTAACAATAGTAAAAGACCAGTAGGACTTAATATTTATTCGTCTATTGTGCCATCCTTTTTATTATTGTTTATATTATTTGCCTGTGCTCGAGGAACTTCTGGACATAGACCTATTAATCCGTCATTAGTGTATTTTTCAACTGACCCATTAATAAACTCATTAACACTCAATTCAATGTACAGTATTGCCTATGCCTTAGATCAATTAGGAGATGAAAAAAATGCGGCTAAGATGTACGGAAAAATGGATGTAAACAAAGTCATTGAAATAATTAGAAAAGAAACAGGCCTAGATCCAAAATCATTTGATTTTCCCGACAGACCATCATTGAACACTCAGTTACCTGTTTACTCGGGTAAACCCAAAAATCTGGTTATTATTCTAGAAGAAAGCTTAGGTGCTCAGTTTGTTTCATCTTTAGGTGGTTTACCACTGACACCAGAGATAGACAAACTCAATAATGAAGGATGGGCATTTAAAAATCTGTTTGCTACAGGCACTCGCTCCGTCAGAGGAATTGAAGCAGTAATCACTGGTTTTACACCAACACCAGCTAGGGCCGTAGTGAAATTAGATAAGTCGCAACATAATTTTTTCACAATAGCTAGTTTATTAAAGGCTCATAACTATACAACGCAATTTATCTACGGTGGCGAGAGCCATTTTGATAACATGAAAAGTTTTTTCTTAGGGAATGGTTTTACCGATATTGTTGATTTTGATGAGATACAAAATCCTCAGTTTATTGCTTCTTGGGGAGCAAGCGATGGTGATTTATTTAATCAAGCTAATATTGAATTGAACAAATTACATCAATCTAATAGTCCATTTTTTAGTTTCATTTTTACCTCGAGTAATCATGACCCATTTGAAATTCCTGAAGGCATCGTTTCACCAATAAATTATACTGAAACACAATTAGCGAAATATAACGCTAAAGAATTATCACGACACAAAGCGATTCAATACGCTGACTTTGCATTGGGGGAATTTATTTCAAAAGCTAAAACACAAGATTATTGGCAGGATACCGTGTTCTTAATAGTTGCTGATCATGATGCAAGAGCTTCAGGTAAAAATTTAGTACCCGTTAAGAATTTTCATATTCCAGGAGTTATATTAAATTCAGGAAAAATGAATACCTTCGATGAGAGGATTACTAGTAACATTGATTTGGCACCAACCTTACTATCATTAATAGGTATTGAAAATACCTCTCCGATGCTTGGACATGATCTTAATAATCCTAAAGCAGCAGGAAGAGCTATGATGCAATATGCTAACAATTTTGCCTATATGAAAGGAAATGAAGTTACGATATTACAGCCCCAAAAGCCTCCTATGAATTATACTTATGATTTGAATACTAAAGTATTAAATATCCATAAAGATAATACCGAACTTGCAGAAACCGCTTTGGCGCATGTTCTATGGGGAAGTTTAGCCTATGAAAATGAATGGTTTAGATTTAAGAAATAAAAACATTAGAAAATTTTAAATTGTTAAATATACTGATATACATATATTGACAGCATACCTACAAAGTCAAAGCCAGTCGCCATCAGTATCACATTAATGAGATTTTGTTTAGGAAATCAGTTAAACAAGTAACCAAAGAAACGGGTACTGAAAAAACTAACAATTGGGTACTAATCACAAAATATTTTTTAGTACTTTTTTGATGCTCTCCAAGCAAGCTGATCCACAAAAACCCACAAATTCATCTACTTCCTGAAAACTTCTGCGCAGACCTTAATTTTACTGGTATTTTGACCAGTGCTTGTATCCTTGTTTTCCCTATTATTAGCTTGACATAAGTTTGCTTTAGTCACTAAACTGTATCATTGTGGTAAAAAGTGGGTAATTGTGGATCTTGACGATTACCTAAATAAATAACCAAGTAAATTACTGGATAAGAATTTTAGTCAATAAGGCAAGTTTAAAAGATGTTTAGAGGCGCTAGTGCAATCACGCTTGATAGCAAAAATAGAATCACGATACCAACACGGTATCGCGAGGAGTTGCTTGCTGATTGCCAAGGAAAAATGATCTGCACGGTTGATATTCAACACGCGTGCTTATTACTTTATCCCTTGCCTGAATGGGAAGAAATTGAACTAAAACTTTGTAATCTATCAAGTATGAATCAGCAAGAACGCTTATTGCAACAAGTTTTGCTCGGTAATGCTACCGATTGTGATATGGACAAAAATGGTCGCTTATTACTCAATGGGCCATTAAGAAAGCATGCAGCTTTAGAAAAATCGGTAATGCTGGTAGGACAACTGAAAAAGTTTGAAATTTGGAGCGAGTCAGCATGGCAAGCACAAATACAGCAAGGGATTGATAAAATTCAGTCAGGCGAAATTGAATTGACTGAGCGTTTGTTAGAATTATCTCTATAAAATCATTAAGTTAAAAGGTTATAAAAATAACAACATGGAATTAGATAACGCACATATTTCCGTTTTATTAACCGAAGCGATCGATGGTTTAAATATTGATCCTGATGGTTGCTATATCGATTGCACTTTTGGCCGTGGTGGCCACTCGTCTTTAATTTTATCAAAATTATCAACACAGGGGCGACTGATCGCAATTGACCGTGATCCTAGTGCCATTGTTGCTGCCCAAAAGTTTAGTGATGATGAGCGTTTTCTTATCGAACATCAAGGCTTTGCTAATTTAGCTGAAATTGCTCAGCAGCATGAATTAATGGGCAAAGTTGATGGAATTTTATTAGATTTAGGTGTTTCCTCACCGCAACTTGATGAAGCTGAACGTGGATTTAGCTTCATGAAAGATGGTCCGTTAGATATGCGTATGGATACTACGCGCGGACAAACGGCGGCCGAGTGGCTAGCTGTGGCAGATGTGGAAGACATCACTTGGGTACTTCGAACGTTTGGCGAGGAAAAACATGCTTGGCGTATTGCCAATGCTATTGTTGATGCGCGTGAAGAAACGCCTTTTACGCGTACTAGTCAATTAGCGAAACTGATCAAAACTACCGCCCCACAACGAGAAATTAAAAAGCATCCGGCAACACGTAGTTTTCAAGCTATTCGTATGTACATCAATAGTGAACTTGAGCAAATAGAAAAGGTATTAGCGGCGTCTCTATCTGTGTTAACAGAAAATGGTCGCTTGGTAGTGATAAGTTTTCACTCCTTAGAAGACAGATTAGTAAAACAATTTATGAAAAAGCATTCTCAAGGTAAGAAAGTACCTCGAGGATTGCCAATTATGGAAGCAGAATTAAATAAAGGCAAAAAGCTTACTTTGATTGGTCGAAAATTAAAGCCAAGCAAAAGTGAAGTTGAAGAGAATGTCCGTTCACGTAGCTCAGTGTTACGCATTGCTGAACGCTTACCGCATTTAGTTGATTAGTTTTGGTAAAGCAACGGGTAGCGCCAAAGAAAACACCGTCAAACCAAGTGCTAGCATTAGAAATTTGGCAAGATATTGTAGAGCATTTTGTGAGTTACCTTTTATTGTTTTTAGTCGTGGCTTCTGCGTTTTTAGTTATTTATTACACGCATGTGAATAGACAAAAAACGAGTGAATTAGAGCAGTTATATACCCAAAGAGACGAATTAGATATTGAATGGCGCAACTTATTGCTAGAACAAAATAGCTTAGCAGAGCATAGCGCTATAGAGAGTAGAGCAAAAAAAGTGTTGAATATGAAACGACCAGATGTCGATTCAGAAATAATTGTTACCTTAAAATAATCCTTTTGTAGCTTGGACTGTAGTCCGCAAGAAAGTTAATCCACAAAAAAACATTAAGTACCTGAGTTAAATGAGTTAAATGAAAAAAAAAGCAACTAACCGCAGTAGTCAACCAACAACAACCGCATGGCGTTATTATGTTGTGATAGGCATTGTTGTCCTGATTTATGCTGGCTTACTCGCGCGTAGTGCTTATATTCAAATAATTGAACCGGATATGTTGAAAAAGCAAGGTGATATGCGCTCAATGCGTGTTGCGGCTAATACGGTGCAACGTGGCTCTATTGTTGATAGAAATGGTGACGAATTAGCCATTAGTGTGCCAGTAGAAACTATTTGGGCTGATCCAAAAATCATCATAGACAATAATGCCCTTGCCATGACAAAACACTGGCAAGCCCTTGCAGATGTGTTAGGAAAAGATGTTAAAAAACTGACTTCTCGCGTTATGCGTAATTCGAGTAAACGCTTTGTTTACCTTGAAAGAAAAATTTCTCCAGCAATGGCAAAATATATCCGTGAGCTGAAAATACCCGGTATTCATTTACGTAAAGAATCAAAGCGCTTTTATCCCACAGGTGAAATTAGTGCTCATATTGTTGGATTTACCAATATTGATGATAAAGGTATTGAAGGCGTAGAACGCGTATATGATGAAATTTTAACAGGTAAAGGCGGTAACAAGCGTTTTAGAAAAGATGCACAAGGCAGAAAAATTGAAATTCTTTCGGTAGAAAAGGCACAAGCTGCACAAAATGTTACCTTAACCATTGATCAGCGTATTCAGGCTATTGCGTATAAAGAATTAAAAGGTGCGGTACAGGCCTTTAAAGCAACCTCGGGCTCTGTCATTGTTGCAGATATCCATACGGGTGAAATATTGGCGATGACCAATAGCCCATCGTACAACCCAAATAATCGTCGTAATACTGCCATTCACCGCTTTAGAAACCGCGCCATAACCGATATTTACGAGCCCGGTTCAACCATGAAGCCATTAACTGTTTTAACTGCTTTAGAATTTGGCTCTGCTAATGCTAGCACTATTATCGATACGAGCCCCGGATGGATGCGTTTAGGTGGTCGGCGCGTAAACGATCCTATTAATCGCGGCAAATTATCCATTGAAGACATTCTAGTTCACTCATCGAATATGGGTACAGCAAAACTGGCGCTTTCTGTACCGAAGAACTTCTTGCTTGATAAATTTTTCGATGCAGGATTTGCTGATAGCACAGGTACAGATTTGATCGGAGAAAGCACTGGCATGATGCATGACAGACAGCGTTGGTCAAAGTTTGAATTAGCAACGCTTTCTTTCGGTTATGGTTTAGCTATTACCCCCATGCAGTTGGCTCGTTTTTATGCAACGTTAGCCAATGGTGGTATCAAACGAGAGTTTTCTATCGTTAAAAGGGGCAACCCACCTGCAGGTGAGCGTGTTTTTTCTAAGAAAAATTCACAAGCCATCACGGCAATGCTTGAAGCGGTAGTTGATGAACATGTGCAAAAAGCTAAAGTTGATGGTTATCGTGTCGGTGGTAAAACAGGCACCTCATTTAAAGCCGTTGCTGGTGGTTATGGCAACGACTATGTCGGACTATTTGCAGGGGTTGCGCCCATTACCGATCCAAAAGTAGTTGTGGTTGTGGTTATTAACGATCCCGGTGGCGATTTATATCATGGTGGGGATGTAGCGGCACCGGTATTTTCTCGGGTAATGAAAGGGGCTCTGCGCGTTTTAAATGTTGCACCCGATGCAATCGACCAAATGGCTTTGAGTAATAACAGGGTTTCGAGTAATGAGTTACGATTAGCAAAAAATGAGCATGAAAAATCTGGTCATAAGGAGGCTAATGATGCTTAAGTCATCAATTAAGTCACCTAGTAATTTACCTAGTCATAAGCCTTCAACTCAATTCATTAAACAGGTGTTAAGTGATTTTGCAATCACTTGTCCTGATAGTATCAATTTATCCGGTTATCAAGGTGACTTAACTAACGATAGCCGCAGTATAAGCAATAAAAAAGGCACAGGCGATATCTTCTGCGCTATTATTGGTCATGCACAAGATGGTCGTCAATATAGTGAAAAAGCTATTGCTAGCGGTGCTAAGTTAGTGTTATCTGAATGTGAAAATAAAGCTGAACATGGGCATGTTCGTTATTGTGATGGGGCTAATGAACCAGTTGCTATTATTAGTTTTTATCAGTTAAACAAAAAGCTGTTTTCCCTTGCGAGTGCCTATTATCAATCACCAGAAAAAAGCATGACTATGATTGGTATTACGGGTACCAATGGCAAAACTAGCACAAGCCAATTACTTGGACAAACCTTAACCAATTGTCAAAAACCTTGCGCAATTATCGGCACCAACGGTGCTGGCATGGTTGATGATTTACAAGCGTTAGAAAATACCACGCCTAGTGCGACTGATTTAATGCAATTATTTTCCCTCTTTAGTCAAAAGAAAGTCAGTCAGAAAAAAGCTAGCTTGACAAAAAACGCTGAAGAAAAAATAACGCATCTTGCCATGGAAGTGTCATCTCATGCACTTGAGCAAGGTAGAGTAACGGGCAGTATTTTCGATATTGCCGTTTTTACTAACTTAAGTCGCGATCATCTCGATTATCACGGCACCATGGCTGATTATGCTGCCGCTAAAAGACAGCTATTTACTGATAATGATAAACAAATTTCGGTATTAAATGGTGATGACGCTCAAGCGCAACGTTGGCTAAAAAAATGGCCGGCAGCTGAAACCTTATCACTACAAAGAGCTTGGCTTTATGGTCGTAGTGAATTAGTGCGTCAACATGCTCAATTTGTTAGTTGCCATGATATTAAACATCATAATCAAGGTGTTACTTTTATCTTAAACACACATCTTGGTGATATAGAAATTCATAGTCCATTATTGGGTGACTTCAATATTGATAATCTATTAGCCGTTATTGCCGTGTTATTAATTGAAGGCATAACGTTAGCAATGGTTGCGAAACAAGTTACGCGCGTTCAAGCAATTGCTGGGCGTATGGAGGCTTTTTCACCTTCATCTTCACTTTTATCTTCACATGCGCAAGGGCCAACCGCAGTAGTTGATTATGCGCATACGCCTGATGCCTTAGAAAAAGCCTTAATCGCTTGCCGTCAACATTGTCATGGCAATTTATTTGTTGTTTTTGGTTGTGGTGGTGACAGAGATAAAGGCAAACGGCCATTAATGGCACAAGCCGCGCAAAAATATGCAGACTACGTAGTGGTCACCAATGATAATCCGCGTACTGAACCCCCTATGAGTATTATTGACGATGTGTTGGCAGGGTTTACTGACGCGTGTCAAGTTAGTGTGATTGTTGATAGAAAACAAGCGGTGTTAGCAACCTTAGCAAAAGCGCAGGCCAATGATGTGGTGTTATTCGCAGGCAAAGGGCATGAAGATTATATCATTTTAGGTCATGACAAAATTGATTATAACGAGCGTCAAGTGGTAAAGAACTTCTTTGAACATTTTAAAGAGCAAGCTATAGCAGGTGAGCAAGCATGATCAGCTTAACGTTATCAGCACTGGCAAAGGCAATGAATGGTCAATTGGTCTGCCATGAATCAATGATGTCTATGAAAGTTAATAACATAGTGACAGATTCTCGCGCACTAACATTACAAGATGCATTTTTAGCGCTCAAAGGACCAAACTTTGATGGTCATCGTTTCGTGCAGCAAGTAATTGAAAAAGGTTGTCAGTTATTAATTGTTGAACATCAAATTGCTGATGTTGATAGCTGTAAAGTAGCCCAAATAATCGTTGATGATACGCGTATTGCCCTTGGTGAAATTGCGGCTTATGTGAAACAGCAAGTGGCGCCAAAAACTATTGGCATAACCGGTAGTAGTGGTAAAACTACGGTAAAAGAAATGCTCGCAGCCATTTTATCGCGCTTAGGTAAAGTATTAGCAACTGAAGGTAATTTTAATAATGATATTGGCGTACCGCTAACTTTATTACGTTTAGAACAAGATCATGATTTTGCCGTGATTGAAATGGGCGCTAATCATATGGGTGAAATTGCTTACACCACAGCATTAGTAAAACCTGATATTGCCATGATCAACAATATTGCGGCTGCCCACTTAGAAGGTTTTGGTGATTTATGCGGCGTAGCACGCGCTAAAGGTGAAATTTTTGCGGGCTTATCCAAAGATGGTGTTGCCTTATATAACAAAGATACTAAATACACCAGTAAATGGCAGTGGCGATTAACAGACAAACAAGTACGTACCTTTTCTTGCGCAAATTCAAGATACACTGATGGCCCGATAAATGCTGATTGCTACAGTGAAAATATCGTATTAGATGAAAACGGCTGTGCGAGCTTTGATCTGCAAAGCTCACTTGGCCAATGTGTTATTAAATTAACGGTACCGGGCAAGCATAACGTGTGTAATGCCGTAGCGGCAGCTGCTGCAGCCATTGAATGTGGTGCAACGTTAAATGATATTCAATTAGGCTTAGTACAAATGACACCTGTTAAAGGTCGATTAAATATTCATCACTTAAATGCAACCCACGTTAGTAGTGAAATTAAATTAATTGATGATACCTACAATGCCAATGTTGAGTCGATTAAAGCGGCTATTGCTTTACTTGCGGGTTATTCGGGGCAGCGTATTTTAGTGCTAGGTGATATGGCTGAGTTGGGTAGTGATGCCCGCAGTTATCATCAAGAGGTTGGCGAATATGCTAAACAGCAAGGCATTAATGTTTTACTTACCTTAGGGGTGTTAAGCCAAAACACTAGCGATGCTTTTGCTCGAAAAAATGAAGCCCTAAGTGAACATTTTAATGATAAGCACCTGCTTGAAACTTGTTTGTTTAACTTATTAATAAGTGAAAGCAACAGATCTCAAAAAAACCAAATTTTAATAAAAGGCTCACGTAGCGCTCATATGGAATATGTCGTTGAAGATATTATTAACTGGCATGCGAAGCAGCAACAAGAAAGTCAGTCACTAAGTTTAACTATGCCCAGTACCAATAAAGCAGGCACTAATAAACTTAGCACGAATATACAGGACAACACTTAATGTTACATTGGTTAGCTGAATATTTAACTCAGTACTACAGCGTGTTTAATGTTTTTTCATATTTAACATTTCGCGCCATTGTTAGTACCTTAACTGCGTTATTTATTTCGCTCTATTTTGGTCCTAAGCTGATCCGCTATTTGCAAAAAATGCAAATAGGTCAAACCGTACGTGATGATGGCCCCCAAAGTCACTTGTCAAAGTCAGGCACGCCAACAATGGGCGGCATTCTCATTTTAGCTTCAATAGTGATTAGCGTTCTATTATGGGCAAACCTAGCGAACATCTATGTTTGGGTTGTACTGTTTGTTGTGGTGAGTTTTGGCATCATTGGTTTTGTTGATGATTACCGCAAAGTGATTCGAAAAGATGCCAATGGTTTAATTGCAAGATGGAAGTACTTTTGGCAAACAGTCGCAGGTTTAGCAACGGCTATATTCTTATATCAAATATCTCACCCAGAGCAAACCTTTTTACTGATCCCGTTTATTAAAGATGTTATGCCACAACTAGGCATTTTTTATATTGTCATGACCTACTTTGTCATTGTTGGTACCAGTAATGCGGTTAACCTAACTGATGGCCTAGATGGCTTAGCCATAGTACCAACCATTATGGTTGCTGGTGCTTTTGCTTTATTTGCTTATGTTACCGGTAACGTGAACTTTGCCAGTTACTTAAATATTCCCTATATAGCCATGACCTCAGAGCTCGTTGTTGTGTGTACCGCTATTGTGGGAGCAGGATTGGGTTTCTTATGGTTTAACACTTATCCAGCGCAAGTATTTATGGGCGATGTTGGCTCATTAGCGCTTGGCGCAGCATTAGGTGTTATAGCCGTATTAGTCAGGCAAGAATTAGTATTATTTATTATGGGCGGTGTCTTCGTTATCGAAACAGTGTCAGTAATTTTACAGGTAGGCTCGTATAAAATGCGTGGTCAGCGAATATTTCGCATGGCGCCTATTCACCACCATTACGAGTTAAAAGGGTGGCCAGAGCCAAGAGTTATCGTGCGCTTTTGGATTATTTCATTAATTTTAGTCTTGATTGGCTTAGCAACATTGAAATTGAGATAGATAAAAAATGACATTGTTAGCAGATTTAAAACATAAACAAATACTAGTGCTAGGTGCTGGCATTACAGGCTTGTCCTGTGCGCGCTATCTTAGTGCTCAAGGTTTGTGTTTTGCTGTTAACGATTCTCGCGTTAACCCTTTTACTGAAAGTTACAATGAGCAACAATTTGGTGAAGACTTCCCAACGGCAAGTTTAACGCTAGGGCAATGGCAAAGTGAATTAATTGCCAATGCCGACGTTATTTTAATTAGTCCGGGCATTGATAGTGCTAGTGATGAAATAGCACAACATATCAGTGAAGGTTGTTGCGTGATGGGCGATGTTGAATTATTTTGTCAACTTAATCAACAACGCGGCTTTGATGGGCAAAGCTTTGATAGACCAAGCTTTGATAGACCAAGTAAGCCTATTGATATTATTGCGTTAACGGGTTCAAACGGTAAATCTACCGTGGTATCACTGCTTGCCTATTTAGCCAAAAGCTTAGGGGTTAATGCTCAACTCGGCGGCAATATAGGTCAGCCAGTATTAGATATATTCACTAATGAAAAGTCGGATGAAAAAACGGGTACTAATACTTTTGCAAGTAAAAATCTGCCTGAATTATTAATTCTAGAGCTATCCAGTTTCCAATTAGAAACCCTCACCAGTATGCAAGCCATTGCCACAAGTGTATTAAACGTTAGTGATGACCATCTCGATCGTCATCAGACAATGGAAAATTATATAAAAATTAAGCAAAGTATATATCAACAAGGTAAGTGGGCAATCACTAACCGTGATGATGTTGCAACCAGTACGCCCAGTAAATCCCAGCCAAGCCTTTCTTTTGGTAGTGATAGTCCAAAAGAAAATCAATTTGGCATTCGTGTACAGGCGGGTAAAGTTAATTTAGCGTTTGGTGAGCAAAACTTAATTGCATTAGACCAACTGCCTTTAGCCGGAATACACAATGCGCTAAATTATTTAACTGCGTTGGCGTTCGGCCACAGCGCAGGTTGGTCAATGACTGCAATGGTTAATACCTTATCGGGCTTTGTGGGATTAGAGCATCGATGCCAACGAGTACAAAGCAAAGACGATATTACCTGGATTAATGATTCTAAAGCGACCAATATTGGCGCTACTCTCGCGGCAATTAATGGCTTAGCGCAAACCCTGACTTCACAAGGAAAGGTCAAACAACGTTTGATCCTTATTGCGGGAGGTGATGGAAAAGGTGCAGATTTTACGCCGTTAGCAAAACCTTTCGCGCAATATGTTAGCCATGTAATTACCTTAGGAAAAGATGGCGATAAAATTGCTGAATTAGTAGGCAGTATTAGTAATGCAAGTAACACCAATAACGTAAGTAAAGTCACTAGTTTAATCGAAGCGGTACAAGTGGCTAAAGCGAACGCCAATAAAGGTGATATTGTGCTACTTTCTCCTGCCTGCGCCAGTTTAGACATGTTTAAAAATTTCGCTGACCGAGGGAACCAGTTTATTACTGCTGTTACTCAACTGACGGAGGCGAGCTAATGAAAGCCTCTTGTACAATAGAAAAAAATACCGAGCAGCAAATGAAATTGCCTTACTTGTCTGCGCTTAGCGCTACCATTGGCAATAGTGTCTCCAAAGTTTTTGATAGCGAATCTACACCGCAAAGCGGCATGGTATTCGACCGTAGCTTTGTTGTTTTAGTACTGGTTATGTACATGATTGGTTTAATTATGGTGGCAAGCTCTTCTATGCCCGTGGCTGAACGACTATTTAACAATCCGTTTCATTTTGTTATTCGTCATACCATTTACATCGTTCTGAGTTTGGGTATTGCCGGTGTTGCCCTGCAAATTCCCATGGCGTGGTGGCAAAAAAATAGTAGCTACTTATTGATGTTTGGCATCTTTTTATTAGTGACTGTGTTGTTAATTGGCCGCTCTGTTAATGGTTCAACCCGTTGGCTTGTCTTAGGTCCTATAACAGTACAAGCGGCAGAGCCAGCTAAACTATTCTTCTTTTGCTACTTAGCAGCCTATTTAGTTCGTCGTCGCGATCAAGTGATGGAAGACTGGAAAGGTTTTGCTAAACCGTTAATCGTTTTTGCAATACTTGCTGGCTTGTTATTAAGGCAGCCAGATTTAGGCACAATCATTGTCATGTTTGTTACTACCTTTGGTTTGCTGTTTTTAGCCGGTGCCAAACTTTGGCAGTTTATTAGCTTAGCTTCGGTTGGTGTATTGTTATTGTCTTTATTGGCTATTTTTGAACCCTATCGTTGGCGCCGAATCACAAGTTTCTTAGATCCCTGGCAAGACCCTTTTGGCAGTGGTTATCAATTAACACAATCATTGATGGCTTATGGTCGTGGTGAAATTTTTGGTCAAGGCTTAGGGAACAGTATTCAAAAATTAGAATACTTACCCGAAGCACATACTGATTTTGTTATGGCTGTTTTAGCAGAAGAACTCGGTTTTGTCGGTATCGCATCGATTTTGGCACTTAGCATGATATTGGTATTTAAAGCGCTTATGTTAGGAAAAAAAGCCTTAGCGAAAGAAAAATTTTTTGAAGCTTTCTTTGCTTATGCCATTGGTATTTGGGTATGTTTTCAGGCAGCCGTCAATGTGGGTGCTAGTGCTGGCATTGTACCAACTAAAGGTTTAACGATGCCTCTTATTAGTTATGGCGGCAGTTCTATGATTATCATGACGCTAGCGGTAGTTATTTTAATTCGCATTGATCACGAACTACGAATGCAAAGTATTCAAGCGACTTCATCAAAAAGAAAAACGCGAAAAATAGGAGGCGATAATGATTAATAGTATCACTCCTAGCCTTAATAAAATGCCAACCCTATTAGTTATGGCGGGGGGAACCGGCGGTCATATTTTCCCGGGACTTGCCGTTGCACAAAAATTAAAAAGTGAAGGTTGGACTATTCATTGGTTAGGCACAGCTGACCGTATGGAGGCTGATATTGTTCCTGCGCATGGCTTTGAAATATCATTTATCACTATTAGCGGATTACGTAACAAAAATATAATGGCGTGGTTGAAATTACCCTTTAAATTAATCAACTCATTATTACAAGCCTTAAGCGTTATTAGAAAAATAAAACCCGATGTTGTTTTAGGTATGGGTGGCTATGCCAGTGCGCCGGGAGGTTTGGCTGCGTGGTTAATGAAAAAGCCGTTAGTAGTGCATGAACAAAATGCAGCCGCAGGGTTAACCAATAGATTATTAGCGCGAATAGCTACAAAGGTTTGTTGTGCTTTCCCCAATGCATTTAACAGCAGTGTTTCTGCACAAGTGGTAGGCAATCCACTAAGAGCCAGTATTGGCGAACGTACTATTGAAAATGATAATGGTGAAGAAGTAGCCAAAACTAGTCACAATATTTTAGTGATAGGCGGTAGTTTAGGTGCGCAAGTATTGAATGAAATTGTACCAAAAAGTTTTGCACAATTAGTGAAGATAACCAGAGAGTCGGACAATACACTACCTTTTAGCCTCTGGCATCAAACAGGTAAGGATAAACAAAAAGCTGTTATTGATGCATACAGTCAGCAGCATTTAGCTGAGGATCAAGTGAGAGTAACAGAGTTTATTGATGATATTGCCAGTGCCTATCAATGGGCTGATGTTGTTATTTGCCGAGCGGGCGCGTTAACAGTATCTGAATTAGCAATGGCTGCAAAACCAGCAATATTCGTACCGCTACCTCATGCTGTTGATGATCATCAAACAAAAAATGCGCAGTATCTAGTCTCTCGTGGTGCTGCTGTTTTGATTAAGCAAAATGATTTAACCAGTGATCTATTAGCTAAGCAATTAAGCGAATTATTTAGTGAACCGAAAATTTTAAAGCAAATGGCTCAATCGGCCTTTGCCGCTGCAGATGCAGAAGCAACCAATAAAGTTGCTGATATTTGTCAACAACTGATCGCAGCGTAGCACAGAAAATGAGTAATTATATGAGCCAAAAAGCAATGAACAAACATAAAATTAATGTACCCGAAATGCGTCGAGTTAAACGCATCCATTTTGTGGGCATTGGTGGTGCAGGTATGGGGGGTATTGCTGAGGTATTACTTAATGAAGGCTACCAAATATCAGGCTCTGATATTGGTGAAAACCAAGTGGTAAAACGTTTAACCGGACTTGGTGCCACAATTACTATTGGCCATGGCAGTAAAAATATTGAGGGCGCGAGTGTTATCGTGGTTTCTACTGCTATAAATCAAAATAATCCTGAGTTAATTGCCGCTAAAGAACTACGTATTCCCATTGTTCGTCGCGCAGAAATGTTAGCTGAATTAATGCGTTTTCGCCATGGTATTGCTATTGCTGGTACACATGGAAAAACCACCACGACAAGCTTAATCGCCAGTATTTTTGCGCAAGGTCAGTTAGATCCTACGTTTGTTATTGGTGGTTTGCTCAATAGTGCAGGTACAAATGCTCGCTTAGGCAGCAGCCGTTATCTAGTGGCGGAAGCTGATGAAAGTGATGCCTCCTTTTTACATTTGCAACCTATGGTGTCAGTGATCACCAATATTGATGCTGATCATATGGAAACGTATCAGGGTGACTTTGAAAAATTAAAAGACACTTATATTGAGTTTTTACATAATTTACCCTTTTATGGTTTAGCTGTGGTGTGTATTGATAACCCTGTGGTACGCGAATTATTGCCACGTATTGGTCGTCAAGTGATCACTTATGGTTTTTCACAAGACGCCGATATTCGTGCAGTAAATTACCAACAAGACGGCAGCGTTAGTTATTTTACTGTTGAAGTTGATGGTGAGCCACCACTTGATATGAGTGTTAATTTACCGGGGCAGCATAATGTGCTTAATGCACTTGCAGGCGTTGCCGTTGCTAAAGATGAAGGCATTGATGATGAAGCTATTTGTCAGGCATTATCAGAATTTGCAGGTATTGGTCGCCGTTTTGAACAACTTGCCGACTTGAAAACGGCAGCAGGAAATATGGTGTTAGTTGATGATTATGGTCATCACCCAAGTGAAGTTAAAGCAACCATATTGGCCATGCGAACAGGTTGGCCAGATAAACGTTTAGTGATGATATTTCAGCCTCATCGCTATTCTAGAACCCGTGATTTGTATGAAGATTTTGTTGAAGTGTTATCTGAAGTTGATTGTTTGTTTTTATTAGATGTTTATGCTGCAGGTGAAGCACCTGTTGCCACAGCGGATAGTAAAAGTTTAGCACGCTCTATCCGTCAACGTGGACAAATTGAGCCCATTTATGTGAGTGATGTTAGTGTACTCCCTGAGTTACTTGTGGCGCAATTACAAGATAACGATATGGTGATCACCCAAGGTGCAGGCAGTATTGGTACCGTAGCAAGAAATTTATCAAACAACCCTTTACTAGTGCAAGAAGGGGCAAAATAAATGACTACGATAGCTATAAATAAAGCCACAAACAAAGCCATAAACAAAGTAATAAAAGAGCGGATTGCCGTGCTTTATGGTGGTAATTCAGCAGAGCGAGAAGTTTCACTCAACTCAGGTAAAGCGATTGCCGAGGGGTTAGAGCAAGCTGGTTTTAATGTGGTGTTAATTGATACCAAAGATACCCCGTTAACCGAATTAGTGGCACAAAATATTAAGCGCGTTTTCATCGCTTTGCATGGTCGAGGCGGAGAAGATGGCTGCTTGCAAGGAGCGTTAGAATATATGGGGATTGCCTATACCGGTTCTAATGTTTTAGGGTCAGCTTTATCAATGGATAAAGTACGCAGTAAACAAATATTTAAAGCGTGCAATATACCAACGGCTCCCTTTGCCGTGGTTTGTAAAGAAGACTTAGCCCAACTTGATGTTACCAAACAGCTTCATGATTTAGGCGGAAAAGTCATGGTTAAGCCTGCGCATGAAGGTTCAAGTATTGGTATGGCTATGGCAGATTCGCCAGAAAAATTACATAACGCATTAATCGAAGCCTTTGGTTTTGATGGTGATGTTTTAGTAGAAGCGTGGATCGAAGGCCCAGAATATACCGTTGCTATTTTAGGTGATGAAGCACTACCAGCCATTCATATGGAAACGCCACGAGAGTTTTATGATTATGAAGCTAAATATCAATCAAATAGCACCCAGTATCATTGTCCGTGTGGTTTGCCTGAAGAAGAAGAAGAAAAAATAAAAGCACTTTCATTGCAAGCGTTTAAAGCAACGGGTGCAAGCGGCTGGGGGCGTGTTGATTTGATGCAAGACAGTACGGGAAATTGGCAAATATTAGAAGTAAACACTGTGCCAGGTATGACACAAACCTCATTAGTGCCTAAAGCGGCAAAAGTACATGGTTTAACCTTTAGTGAATTAGTAGAACGCATCGTTCTGCTGTAGTTGGCATAACTTTCGGCAAGTTGTAGAAACGAATTTAACCGTAGGAAATTAAATGAGTAATAAGCAATTAACATCGATAAATCAACGAGCATTGTCATTTGGCCTTGGCTTGGCGTTTTTCGTGTGCGTGCTTATTAGTTTAGTCAGTCTTGGTTGGTGGCTTACACAAATGCTTATTGAACAAGAGCATTCCCCGGTGAACTCTATAGTGATCACTGGCGAAATGCCCTACACCCAACGCGAAGAAGTGCTAGAGGCAATGAGTGATATTGACTTAGGGAATTTTTTTCAAGTTAATGTTAATGATATTCAAGCCCAAGTGTCAGCGTTGCCGTGGGTTTATTCGGTAGCAGTTAGAAAGCAATGGCCAAATGAAGTGAAAATTTATGTTGTTGACCAAACGCCAGTTGCTTTATGGAATGGTGATTTTTTATTGAACCAGTTTGGCAAGGCGTTTCAAGCTGAAAAAAAGGTATTAACACAAGCGTTACCTGAGTTTTTTGGTCCCGAAGGAAGTGAGTTGTTAGCATTGACAAATTTTACCAACTTAAATGATCTACTTGAGTATCGAAATTTACACATTGATGAATTAATACTCAGTGAACGCTTTTCATGGCAACTCACTTTAAATAACGGTATTAGGCTCAATTTAGGTCGTGAACAAAGAGTAAAACGGGTGCAAAGATTCATGGATGTATATCCTTTAATCAAAACGCACTTATTCGATCAAGAACACCAGAAAAATAATCGAAAAAAACAGTTAAAACAAGCGGTGGACTATATTGATTTACGGTATGATACCGGGTTGGCAGTAGGCTGGAAACAAGTCAACAATCTGTCATCTAACATGAACTTAGAAAAACAACAAAAATCAAGCCGCACAGTTATGTTTCAAAGTGATGCGTTTCAAAACTCTTTATTAAGAAAAAATGAGTTTCAAAACGATTTATTTAGAAGTAATGAGCTACAAACAAAAGAGTTGACCCTGAATGTCTAAAATTACAGAAAGAAATTTAGTTGTGGGACTAGATATCGGTACATCTAAAATCTCTGTCGCTGTTGGCGAAATAACCCCTGACAATCAGTTAAGTATTGTTGGTGTAGGTAATCAACCCGCGCGAGGTATGGATAAAGGTGGTGTTAACGATTTGAATTTAGTGATTCAGTCGATTCAACGGGCTATTAACGAAGCAGAATTGATGGCTGATTGTCAAATTAGCTCAATTTACTTAGGCATCTCTGGAAAACATATCAGTTGTCAAAATGAAAATGGCATGGTGCCCATTAATGACAAAGAAGTGACTCAAGAAGATGTTGATAATGTTATTCATACGGCTCGCAGTGTGCCTATTTCAGCTGAGCGCCGTATGCTGCATGTATTGTCACAAGAATATAGTATAGATTGCCAAGATGGTATTAAAAGCCCTATTGGTATGTCTGGCGTGCGTATGGAAGCAAAAGTGCATATTGTTACTTGTGCTAACGATATGGCAAAAAATTTAGTGAAGTGTGTAGAGCGCTGTAATTTAAATGCGGATCAGCTTATTTTCTCAGCATTAGCCTCTAGTTACTCAATACTCACTGATGATGAAAAAGAATTAGGTATTTGTGTGGTAGATATGGGCGCAGGTACCATGGATATATCAATATTCACTGGTGGTGCACTTCGTCACACGGCTGTTATTCCGGTGGCAGGAAATCAAGTCACCAGTGATATTGCTAAAATTTTCCGTACACCATTAAGCCATGCCGAAGATATTAAGGTGCAATATGCCTGTGCATTAAAGCATTTAGTCAGTATGGAAGAAAGTATTGATGTACCCAGTGTTGGTGGTCGCCCGGCTCGTACAATGTCTCGACATACCTTATCGGAAGTTGTTGAGCCAAGATACCAAGAGCTATTTGAATTAATTCAAGAGGAAGTGCGCGAGGCTGGTTTAGAAGACCAAATTGCGGCGGGTTACGTATTAACGGGCGGTACATCAAAAATGGAAGGTGTTGAGGAATTTGCAGAAGAAGTGTTTCAAATGCCAGTACGTATTGCTTCCCCTTTAGCGGTGCAAGGCTTGAAAGAGTATGTAGATGATCCAAGTTATGCCACCGTTGTTGGCTTGCTGCATTATGGCATGCAAGCGCACGAATCTGGCTTAAAAGAAAATAACAAATCTGAAGGGGTTACTGGTTTGTGGTCACGCCTTCATTCTTGGTTTAAAGGTGAGTTTTAGTTAATACCAAATTGTTAAATTAGCATAAACTTATATTTAACAATTATTTAGATAAAATGCGATTACGTGAAAATTGTTGTGTAGGTCAGGATTTATTCTGACAAATTTAGTAAAAAAACGGAGAGATAAAAATGTTTGAATTGATGGAAGATCATAACGAAGAAGCGGTGATTAAAGTCATCGGTATTGGTGGTGGTGGTGGTAATGCTGTAGAGCATATGGTATGCCAAACTATTGAAGGTGTAGAGTTCATAACGGCAAATACTGATTCGCAAGCATTGCGAAATTCATCAGCCAATGTCACTTTACAACTCGGTGCAGATGTCACTAAAGGTCTAGGCGCAGGCGCTAACCCTAATATTGGCCGTCAAGCCGCGGAGGAAGATCGTGAAAAAATCATGGAAACCTTAAAAGGTGCAGACATGGTGTTTATCGCCGCAGGTATGGGCGGAGGCACAGGTACGGGTGCAGCACCAGTGGTTGCTGAAATTGCCAAAGAAATGGGTATATTAACGGTTGCGGTCGTCACTAAACCATTCCCATTTGAAGGCAAGAAGCGTATGAACTATGCCGAACAAGGCATAGAAGCATTAGCTAAAAGTGTAGATTCACTGATCACCATTCCTAATGAAAAACTATTAAAAGTATTAGGGCCAGGAACAAGTTTGTTAGACGCTTTTAAAGCAGCAAACAATGTTTTATTAGGTGCTGTACAAGGTATTGCTGAACTAATTACTCGTCCTGGTTTAATTAATGTCGATTTTGCTGATGTGCGCACAGTAATGTCTGAAATGGGCACAGCAATGATGGGTTCAGGTATTGCATCAGGTCCAGATAGAGCTGAAGAAGCAGCCGAAGCCGCTATTTCAAGCCCGTTACTTGAAGACGTTGATTTAGCCGGTGCACGCGGTATTTTAGTTAACATCACTGCTGGCATGGATATTAGTATTGATGAATTTGAAACCGTTGGTAATGCAGTGAAAGCTTTCGCAAGCGAAAATGCTACCGTAGTTGTGGGCGCGGTTATTGATCCTGAAATGACAGAAGAACTTCGTGTAACAGTGGTTGCTACAGGCATTGGCGCAGAAAGTAAACCTGATATAACTTTAGTAGCTCCTGCTCCTATGGTTGAGCAACGAGTGGTTGGCTCAGATTATACTTCATCAGCGGCTCCACAAGCTGAATTAAGTGCTGAGCCTATTACGATGACAGACAGTAATGTTCAAAAAGTTGCCCATGCAGATTTGGATAACTATTTAGATATACCCGCATTTTTGCGTAAGCAAGCGGACTAGTCACTAAGTGAAATAATTTGCAGCATAAAAACTAATGTTACAACAACGAATAAACAGAAGTTTTGAATTTATTGCATTTTTTTGTTATATTGTGCGCCCGTTGAAATAGGCGGCGAGTTCTGTGTGGTTACTTTTTTAGTAAATGACTTATTAAGTTATCTTAATAAGTAGCGCATAGACGATTGACACATAAGAATAAATAAGCAAGAACAGCAATAGCGAGGCTAATATGATTAAGCAACGTACACTAAAAACAAGCGTATCAACCGTAGGTGTTGGTTTACATAAAGGTGAAAAGGTACAGGTTACTCTCCGTCCTGCACCAGCAAACACCGGTATTGTATTCCGCCGTGTTGATCTTGACCCTGTGGTTGATATTAAAGCTACACCTGAAGCTGTGGGTGAAACAACCTTGTGTACTTGTTTGGTTAATGAACAACAAGTTAAAATTTCTACTGTTGAGCATTTATTATCAGCTATTGCTGGTTTGGGCATTGATAATCTTATTGTTGATGTTGATGCACCTGAAATTCCAATTATGGATGGTAGCGCGCTACCGTTCGTTTATTTAATTCAATCGGTAGGTATTGAAACACAAAACGTTGCGAAGCGATTTATTCGAATTAAAAAAGCAATACGTGTTGAAGAAGGCGATAAGTGGGCAGAGTTACTTCCCTATGAAGGCTTTAGAGTCAATTTTGCTATTGAGTTTAACCACCCTGTTATTGCTAATACCTGCCAAACCATGAGTATGGACTTTTCTAGTTGTTCTTTTATCAAAGAAATTAGTCGCGCCCGTACTTTTGGTTTTATGAAAGATATTGATTTTCTCCGTTCTCATAATCTTGCCTTAGGTGGTAGTTTAGAAAATGCGATAGTACTTGATGAATATCGCATGCTGAATAAAAATGAATTACGTTACGATGATGAATTTGTAAAGCATAAAATACTCGATGCAATTGGCGATCTTTATATGGGAAGTGCAAGCATTTTAGGAGAGCTAAATGCGTTTAAATCAGGTCATGGTTTAAATAACATGTTGCTTAGAGAGGTATTTAAACAGCGAGACTCTTGGGAATGGGTTACTTATGAAGATGATAAGTTAACATCACCAATAGAATATCAAGAGGTTAATGCTGCCGTTTTTTAACTTATTCAGCTTATAGCATTTAATACTCATCGTTAAGCAACTAAAAAAACCGAGCACTGTCTCGGTTTTTTATTGCTTATTGCTTAGCGCATTGGCAGCCAACTTTTCCAGTTTCTCTTTTAAACCTTTTGGCGCGTTTTGAGCAATCTCTAATAAATGTGAGGCGGTACTCGCTGACATACTTTGCAAAGACCCCTTGCTTTTTAAATGCGCATTTGTTGAAAGTGAGTTATTTGAAAGTGGTATATTTTGATAAGTTTGTTGGTTTGGTATTTGCCTATGCCCTTGAGGGTTCACTTTGATTTCGATTTGTAAAAACTGTCCTTGCGTTTGTTTGATAAGCTCCCTGCAAATAATATTGCGTTCAAATTGTAATCTTTGCCCCCAAACAGGCGATTTTACTTCAATAATTAAGGTTGTTTGCACAAAATTAGCAATATTGAACGCATCCTCTGGCAGGTCAGGGCATATTTGTCGTACAATGTCTGACAATAAATTCAAAGAGTTGGTTTTTGATTGAATTTGTGCCAAAGTGCCTGTCGTAGAATTAAATAGCGTAGACATATCTTTAGGAGCTATTGGTCTTCGTGCCATAGTTGGTACCGCAAATAATTAATCTAAATTAGAAATTAATAAAGCTTTAAATTTAAGTTATAAAGTATTAATAAGTTATAAGATAGTAAGAAACAAATATGAGTTTAACACTACTATACCGAGGAAAGAATGTAAGATTTTCAATGCGCCTAAATAAGTTGCATTGGCTTTCTGCAGTTTGCACTTTTGCCCTATTATCAGGGGGAATTGTCTACTTACTGTTGTCAATAAATGAAAAGCCAATTAATAAGGCTGATTACCTTACTAGCCAAACAGTAGGTTTAAATAGTAGCACCTTTAGCAGTGATTTTAGTAACACCTTTGAAAACAATATCTTAAGTTCAAATAAAAGTGATCTTAAAAACCAGCAAGTAACCGCATTAACGATAAAATTAGCTGAGTTGCAAAGCCATGTTTTACGATTAAATGCCTTAGGTGAACGCTTAGCTGACAATGCCAATATACCTGAGCAAGAATTTAATTTTGAACAACTTCCTCCTAGTGGTGGGCCATCATCGACCACAAGTGAAATAAGTAAAAAATCATTTGCACAATTGTTAGTTGAAATAACACAATTAGAAAATTCATTAGATCATAAAGAAAATCAACTGCAGATGCTTGAATCTTTAACTTTAGGTCACCATATAGAACGTACACGTTATTTGTCTGGTCGACCTATTACCAAAGGTTGGTTATCTTCCTATTTTGGTGTGCGTAAAGATCCCTTTAATGGCCGACCTGCCATGCATAAAGGGATTGACTTCGCTGGCAAAGAAGATGGCGATATAATTGCCACAGCATCAGGCGTTGTGAGTTGGTCAGACGATAGATACGGTTATGGTCAGTTGATAGAAATAAATCATGGTGATGGCTTAAAAACACGCTATGGGCATAACAAAAAATTACTTGTTAACGTTGGTGATGTAGTAACAAAAGGACAAGTAATTGCAAAAATGGGTAGCACGGGGCGCTCAACTGGGCCCCATGTTCATTATGAAATTTTGCATAATAATAAACAGATTAACCCACTTAAATTTGTTTATCGCAAAGCCAAGTAGCCCTTCGACAGGCTTCCTTCGACAGGCTCAGGACAAACGGTGTTTTAAACTGTGTATACTGAGCGCGAGGAACGAGCAGTCGAAGTGCAACTAATAATATTCACTTAGTGGTCAAATGCTTTTGAACACTATACTTCACAAAATGGTTTAATAAGATGTTTGTAAATTTGTTAACAAAAATGTTTGGTAGTCGAAACGATAGATTAATCAAACAAATGAGCAAAGAAGTAAAAAAAATAAATGCGTTAGAGCCAATTCTAGAAGCACTAAGTGATGAAGAATTAAAAGCGAAAACAATTGAATTTAAAGAACGTTTAGCCAAGGATGAAACCTTAGATAGCATTCTACCTGAAGCCTTTGCCGTTGTACGTGAAGCCAGTAAACGTGTTTTTGGTATGCGACATTTTGATGTGCAAATGATTGGCGGCATGGTATTGAATGACGGCAAAATTGCTGAAATGCGCACCGGTGAAGGTAAAACCTTAACGGCAACATTACCTTCTTACTTAAACGCTTTAACCGGTAATGGGGTTCATATTATTACCGTAAATGACTACCTAGCCACTCGTGATGCCGACTGGAGTCGTCCATTATTTGAATTCCTAGGCTTAACGGTAGACTGTAATATTGCCGGCATGTCACCACAAGATAAACAAGCGGCTTACCAAGCTGATATTACTTATGGTACTAACAACGAATTTGGCTTCGATTATTTACGCGATAACATGGTCTTTTCACCTGAAGAACGTTCACAGAAAAAATTAAGTTTTGCCATTATTGATGAAGTTGATTCAATCTTAATTGATGAAGCACGTACGCCATTAATTATTTCAGGACAAGCCGAAGACAGTTCTGAATTGTATAAAGGCATTAACACGATAGTGCCAATGCTTGAATTACAAAGTGAAGAAGATAAAGACGAAGAAACCGGCCAGTCAGAAGATTTTGTTAAAGGTGATTTCACTATTGATGAAAAAGCTAAGCAAATTTATCTTACTGAACGTGGTCAGATTCACATTGAAGAAATCATGTGTGAAAGAGGGTTGTTGCAAGAAGGAGATACCTTATTCTCAGCATCAAATATAACCTTATTACACCATGTTATGGCGGCATTACGTGCTCACAAATTATTCCAAAAAGATGTTGATTACATTGTAAAAGATGATGAAATTGTCATTGTTGATGAACACACCGGGCGTACAATGGAAGGTCGTCGTTGGTCTGAGGGTTTACACCAAGCGGTAGAAGCTAAGGAAGGTGTAAATATTCAAAATGAAAATCAAACACTTGCTTCTATTACCTTCCAAAATTTCTTTAGAATTTATGAAAAATTGTCAGGCATGACAGGTACTGCTGATACAGAAGCTTTTGAATTCCAACATATATATGGCCTTGAAACGGTAATTATTCCAACACACCGTCCGATGATTCGTGATGATATGGCTGATTTGATTTACTTAACCACAGAAGAAAAATTTGAAGCCATTTTAGAAGATATTAAAGACTGTGTTAAACGGGGTCAGCCAGTATTAGTAGGCACTATTTCTATTGAAACCTCAGAGTTTCTGTCAAATTTCTTAAAGAAAGCAAAAATTAAGCATAAAGTGTTAAACGCTAAATTTCATGCACAAGAAGCGGAAATTGTTGCTGATGCAGGTAAAGAGTTTGCCGTTACCATTGCCACCAATATGGCCGGGCGTGGTACCGATATTGTATTGGGTGGTAATTTAACTGCTGCCATTGCTGATTTATCTAAAGGCAACAAACAACCCACAGAAGAACAAATTGAAAAATTAAAAGCTCAATGGAAAATTGATCATGAACGTGTGCTTGAACTCGGTGGTTTAAAAATTGTTGCTACTGAACGCCATGAATCACGTCGTATTGATAACCAACTACGTGGTCGCTCAGGTCGTCAAGGTGATGCTGGTTCAACCCGTTTCTACCTTTCAATGGAAGATTCATTAATGCGTATTTTCGCCTCTGAACGTATTTCAAATATGATGCGTAAATTAGGTATGGAGCATGGTGAAGCGATTGAACACCCGTGGGTAACGCGCAGCATTGAAAATGCTCAACGTAAAGTTGAGGGTCGCAACTTCGATATGCGTAAGCAATTATTAGAATATGATGATGTTGCTAATGATCAACGTGGCGTTATTTACGAACAACGTAATGAACTGCTTGATGAAGCAGACATTGGTGAAGTGGTTGATAATATTCGAGGTGATGTTATCAACGGTGTTATTAGCCAGCACATACCACCACAGTCATTAGTTGAAATGTGGGATGTAACCGCTTTAGAAGAACAACTTAAAGGCGAGTTTAATACTGCCTTACCTGTTGCTAAATGGCTTGATGAAGACAAAAAATTACACGAAGAAAGTATGCGTGAAAAAATCGTTGCTGAATTTGATCAAGCTTATAAAAGCAAAGAAGAAATGGTTGGCGCTGATGTGCTTCGTCAATTTGAAAAAGCCGTTATGCTACAAAGCTTAGATTCACATTGGAAAGAACATTTAGCCGCAATGGATCATTTACGTCAAGGTATTGGTTTACGTGCTCATGCTCAGAAAAACCCTAAGCAAGAATTTAAACGAGAGTCTTTTGAGCTGTTTACTGAAATGTTAGACAACTTAAAATATGACGTTGTAGGTATTTTATCTAAAGTACAAATTCAGGCAGAATCTGATGTTGAAGCGGTGGAAGAGCAGCACAGAAAAGCAGAAGTACCAACAGAATTTCAACACCAAAGCGCTGAAGGGTTAGCAGATAAACCAGCAATGCCCCGTGTTGGCCGTAACGAACCCTGTCCTTGTGGTTCAGGCAAGAAATATAAACAGTGTCATGGTAAGTTAAGTTAGAAAAGTTTCGAGTTAAATGGTTACGAAGTTCAAGTTTATTGGCTAGCTCTTCGTAACACCTCACTTGTATTTTCTATTTCCTTTCACTACTCGTTACTTATTTTTTCGCGACTCGTAACTATTTACTCGAAGCTAACAAAAATGCCTAAAACCGTTCAT
The DNA here is from genome assembly GCA_963974965.1 of uncultured Colwellia sp. Taxonomy (GTDB): domain Bacteria; phylum Pseudomonadota; class Gammaproteobacteria; order Enterobacterales; family Alteromonadaceae; genus Colwellia. Next base: position 367,530 of record CAXBEX010000001.1, read on the forward strand.
GTTGCCGTTGGTGTGATTATTTTAATCAACGAGCAACAGCAAACTCAATATTTTCTCACTAAACGCCTTGCTGATGCTCATCAAGGCGGCAAATGGGAATTCCCCGGTGGTAAAGTAGAAAAGCATGAAACTGTTGCCCAAGCGCTTGCTAGAGAGCTTAAAGAAGAGGTAGCTATTGAAGTACTGACTTGTTTACCGTTAATAACAATTAACCATACTTATGTTGAAAAAAAGAGTATTGAAGAAAAAGGCGTTAACGACAAAAGCATTGGTGAAAAATGCGCTGACAAAAAAGTTTGCTTAGAGGTGTTTGTTATTGATAATTATCTTGGCGAGCCAAGCGCTCAAGAAGGACAAGGGCAAGGTTGGTTTTCACTTGAAGATCTTAAAACGCTAGATTTCCCTGCCGCGAATAAGGCTATTATTGAAAAACTCGTAACTCGTAACTCGTAACTCGTAACTGCTCTTTTATTCAGGTTCAACAAAAAACTTGTGGTTCAATAATAACTCATCTTCCATCGCATCAAGCATTTCTTCTGTTAATGGCGTTGCACCTTGAATAGTTTGGCTGATTTTATGCCCTTCGTCTGCCCATTCGCCTAAATCAATTAATTGACAACGTTTGCTACAAAATGGACGGAACTCGCTGCTTGTTTGCCATACAACTTCTTTAGTGCAGTTAGGGCAGGAAACTTTTAAGGTCATTGTGTTAAGGCCATAGTTGTAAGGTCACAGTTTCTGTGTTCTTGGAAATTAATAACACGATTATACGCTAACTAATGCCACTTTTACCATTTAGCTTTAAGCTTTCTAGATAAAGTTAACAACGTGCTAATTGAAATTGAGTTGCTTGATTTGAATACCTGCGACCTTTTTGTTCGCATGGCAACATAAAGCGAATTGAGTATCGAAACTTATTGCCACTGATGGTTGGAAAATATTGCGCATTTTGAGCCACTTTAATACGTAATAATAATAAACCTTCGCCATTGTCTTGATAAAAACCGCTTTCAGTTTCAATGCATTCAAATTCTGCGCGTTGACGAATAAATTTTAATACTAAGGCTAACGAGTGTTTTATGTTGTTAAGCAATAATAACCATTGTTCAATATCTTTTGCTATATAAGCTTGTGATTGATGAAGCCAAAACTGTAATTGAGGCAAGTCAAAGCTAGAGTTTCCACCTTGAATAGCAAAGCGTTGCTTTAAACTAGCAAGCAACATGTTCTCTTTTAATTGACACCAAGTTTGGTTGTTAATTTTTAATTGACTGACTAAGCTCACCGTTTCTCGAAGGTTAGTTTCTAATGCAGTAGTATCAATATCTGGCGCTTGAGACCAAACCACTAGGTTATGTTGCAACTTATCTAAATCTTTAATTAAATCGCCTCTAATATCACTTCGCTCAAGCGTATCAATTATGGTAAATAAGGCATTAAAAAAAATTTGATGATTCACAAGAATATCTGTAGCAGCACAACTATCAACTTGCTTAAACAATTGTTCAAGTTTTAAATAATTACGAATACGCTCATTAAGCGGGTGTTCATATAATATAGTTGTCATGCAGGGGTTACGAATATCTTAAGTTAGCATTTAAGGAGATTGAGTATCTTAACCATAGACAATTGAAATGGCGAATTATTTGTCGATTAATTTTTGTTCAGCACTTAATAAGTTCAGCACTTAATAAGTTCAGATGTAATAAGTTCAGATGTAATAAGTTCAGCACGCAACATTTTCAGCAAGCAACAAATAAGCTTGGTGCAACTGAATGACAGACTTTTTTAAATTTTCTATGGAACAATCGTCATTATTTAACAAATCATCAGCATGCGCTTGCCTCTCTTGTCTGCTAACTTGGCTATTCATAATCGCTTGAACTTGAACTTTAGAGTTTCTGTCTCGCGCTGTTGTACGAGATAATTGGGTTGATTCGCTTACATCAATAACCAAAACACGACTTACCAAAGCGGTTAGGCCATTCTCAATTAACAATGGGGCTACCACAATACAATAAGGGCTTGATGACGCATTTGCTTGTGTAACTATTTGTTCCCTTATCAGCGGGTGCAACAGACTGTTTAGCCATAATTTATCAGTATCATTGCTAAAAATTTTTATGCGAAGTAAGGCTCTATTTAACTGGCCATCTGATTGAATAAAATCAGCACCGAAATGTTCGCTTATAGCGCAAAGTGCAGGGCTATCTTTTGCTACAAGCTCGCGCGCAATAATATCAGCATCAATAACATCTATACTAAATTCTGCAAAAATGTTCGCTACGGTGGTTTTTCCGCTACCAATACCACCAGTGATACCAATAATAAAATCAGACATACTTACCTATTCTATAACTTATTTAACTTATGTGGCTTAACTTATGTAACTTAACTTATTTGAAGAAGATACCAAGACCAAATTCCTTCACCCCATAACAGCGTTACCCAGCCAGCAACAGCCAAATAAGGGCCAAAAGGAATAGCCTGTTCACGTTGATGGTTTTTAAATAACATCAGTGAAATTCCCACAACCGCGCCAACCACAGACGCCATTAAAATAAGAATAGGCAAAAGCTGCCAGCCAATCCAAGCACCAAACAAAGCAAATAGTTTAAAATCACCATGCCCCATGCCTTCCTTGCCAGTGAAAAGCTTAAATAGCCAAAATACACTAAACAAGCTCATGTAACCTACCGCAGCACCAATGACAGCATCACTAAGCGGCACAAAAGTATCATTTATGTTAACTAACAAGCCAAGCCATAAGAGTGGCATAACGATTTGATCGGGCAATAGCATATGATCAAAATCAATAAGTGTTAAACAAATTAATCCCCACGTGAGAATAAGTAATAATAGCGTTTCTATTGAAACGCCAAATTGCAGCGCTATCACGAAACTTAATAGTGCGGTTGCTGCTTCCACGACAGGGTAGCGAATTGATATGCTATTTTTACATTGGCTACATTTACCTTGCAAAAATAACCAACTGATTACAGGGATGTTTTCATAAAAATGTATTTTATGTCCGCACTTTGGGCACGTTGAGCTGGGGAGTGATAACGTAAGTGGGTCAACTTTTTTGGCGGGTACATGTTTCAACTCATCAGCTAAAAATTCACGACAGTCAACATACCAAGTATTGTGCATCATTTTAGGCAAGCGATAAATAACCACATTTAAAAAGCTGCCAATTATCAGCGAAAATATGACCACCAAAATAGTAAAGGCAATAGGAAATTGTTGAAAAAATACTAACGTTTGTTCAAACATAAACGACTCATAAAATTCTTGATAAGAAAAATAAAAAATAACACGCCTATGTATTTCAATCAGAAAGAAGTATTAATCTTTTGTAAGGAGTAATTTATTGCCCCTTTGTCAGACTAAAGTCCAGCCTACATAGAAAGCCTACACTCGCAGCTATATAACCTTACCAAGTTGGAATATTGGCAAATACATAGCAATGATCAAACCACCAATAACCACACCTAGTACCGCCATAATCATTGGCTCTAATAAAGCCGTTAAATTATCAACTGCATTATCAACCTCTGCTTCATAGACATTGGCAACTTTTGCTAACATATCGTCAACAGCACCAGACTCTTCACCTATCGCCACCATTTGAATGACCATATCGGGGAATATATTACTGTTTCGCATGGCAAGGTTCATTTGCATACCCGATGTTACTTCGGCGCGCACTTCTAAAATTGCATCACGAAACACCGCATTACCGGCAGCACCGGCGGCAGATTCAAGCGCATCTATCAATGGTACACCCGCAGCGAAGGTAGTTGACAGCGTTCTAGCATAACGGGCAACTGCTGCTTTTTCGAGTAAACGACCAATAACTGGCAGTTTTAAAATATTCCTGTCTACTTGGTCGCGTAACTTTAGGCTATTTCGATGAGCGCGTTTAAATAAAAATATGAAAGCAAAAATAGCGCCTAAACAGAGGTGCCAATAAGCGACCATAAAGTCTGAAATACCAACCACAAATAAGGTGAAACTTGGCAATTCAGCACCAAAACCGGCAAAAATCTCTTGAAAAACAGGAACTACAAAAATAAGTAAAATAGAAGTAACTACAGCGGCAATCACTAAAACAGCAATAGGATAAGTCATAGCTTTTTTGATTTTTGCTTTTAACGCTTCAGCTTTTTCTTTGTAGGTGGCAATTCTATCGTAAATAGTTTCTAACGAGCCTGATTGCTCACCAGAGGCGACTAAATCACAATAGAGATCATCAAATTGTCTTGGGTGATCACGCAAACAATCAGATAAAGGAATACCTGAGGAAAGTTTATGGCCTATATCACCTAATAGTTTTTGCATATTGCCGTTGTTATGGCCTTTGCCGATCATTTCAATGGTTTGCACTAAAGGTACGCCCGCGCCTAACATGGTGGCAATTTGCCGTGATATATTGGCAATATCACTGGGTGTAATGGCTTTATCACCGCTCATACCAAATAAAGGTTTGGCTTTTTTCTTTACTTTACTGGGCGTAATGCCTTGTTTGCGCAACTGCGCTTTTAATTCAATAATATTATTAGCAGGCAGTTCTCCGTTAATTTTTTTACCCTTGCGGTTAACACCATGCCAAACAAAGACGTCTAAAGCCTTTACTTTAGGCGTTTTCTTTTTTGCTACTGCTGTTGCCATAAAATTACCCATTGTTTAATTATGTAAAGTTTAATTATGTATAACAAGACGCCTACGAACTGGTTACGCGGTTTATTTCTGCAAGGCTGGTCATGCCATTTATCGCTTTTTGTAAGCCTGACTGCCGTAAATTATTATAGCCTTCTTTTTGACATTGCTTGGCAATATCTAAAGAGTTTCCACCTTCCATAATAATAGATGATATTGTAGGGCTGATCTTAATTACTTCATAAATACCTACTCGGCCTTTATAGCCGCCGGTACATTGCTCGCAGCCCACGGGCTTAAATAGCTTTATTTCACTTAGTTTCTCTGCTGGAAAACCTTGTTCATCTAGTTGTGCTTCTGACAACTCTTCATGAATTTTACAATGCGGACATAAACGCCGTGCTAAACGTTGGGCAATAATAATAGTAACTGAACTGGCAACGTTATATGAAGGCACACCCATATTCAATAAACGAGTGAGGGTTTCAGCGGCAGAATTAGTATGTAAGGTTGATAAAACCAAGTGACCGGTTTGCGCTGCTTTTATCGCTATTTCGGCTGTTTCTAAATCTCGAATTTCACCCACCATGACAATGTCAGGATCTTGACGTAGAAAAGAGCGTAATGCACTGGGGAAAGTTAAGCCCGCACGATTATTAATTTGAACTTGGTTAATGCCCTCAAGGTTAATTTCTACTGGATCTTCTGCCGTTGAAATATTACGCTCTTCCGTATTAAGAATATTTAATCCGGTATATAAAGAGACTGTTTTACCAGAGCCAGTAGGCCCAGTCACTAAAATCATGCCTTGGGGTTGATCTAACGCCTCCATATATATTTTTTTTTGCTCTGCTTCATAACCTAACATGTCAATACCTAGCATGGCGCTAGATGAGTCGAGAATACGCATTACAATTTTTTCGCCCCACATGGTAGGTAAGGTACTAACACGAAAATCAATAGACTTTTTCTTAGAAAGTGCCAGTTTTATACGGCCATCTTGTGGTACACGCCGTTCAGCAATATCCAGTTTTGACATAACCTTGAGGCGTGCCGACATACGTGCCGATAACGATACCGGCGGGCGGGCAATTTCAGCTAATATACCGTCAATACGAAAACGGATACGAAAAGACTTTTCATAAGGTTCAAAGTGTAAATCAGAGGCACCTTTTTTTATTGCATCAAGAAGAATTTTATTAATAAAAACCACAATGGGAGCATCATCTTCACCTGTGCTAGCGTCGTCATCTTTTTTATCTTCTTGAACTTCTAGCCCTGATAACTCTTCGGCGTCAATATCAGTAATATCAAGGGCATCACTTTCATCTTCTAATACTTTTTCAATACACGCTTGCAACCCAAGTTCATCAGTTAATACCAGTTCAGTGCTATAACCGGTATTAAATTGTATTTCTTCTAAGGCATCAAGGTTAGTGGGGTCAGACATGGCAACAAACAATACCTTGCCACGTAAAAACAACGGCAGTGCATTATGTTTGCGAATTAATTTTTCATTACGCACGCCTTCAGGAACAAGCGTAGTATCAAAATTGGCCAGCTGGATATATGGGTAGCCAAACTTATGAGATAAAATAGCGGCAATTTTTTTGCCATCGATGTTTTTGTCATCTACTAAATAACGAATGAACGGTTTGTTCTTACCAGTAAAGTCACTAAAAATACCATCGACGCTAGCAAGCGGTACAAGATGCTCATTAGATAAAGCAGATAAAACGCTTGATTGCTGGTGGTTTCCTTTCATAACTATTGCAGATAACCTTTTGAATAAATTCAATGAATACGTCAAATTTCAGTGTAACGTAATTTTAGACAAAAGCACAAAAGTTTTATTTACATATTAGGAGGATCTAGAAAAGTTTATTACAGATAAGAAAAAAGCCCCTTCAGGGGCTTTTTGTCAATTTTTTATATTATCAATTGTTAATTAATGTCTACGCTTGCGGACAAGATTTAGGTGCTAAAGTACTATCGGTTGCTAATGTTGTGGCACAAGTCCATTCACCAGTAGCAGCTCTTGACCAGGTCAACACTGCACTGCCAATTTGTGAAGGGGCATTTTGTATAGTACAAACAATTGTACCAACACCAGTATCAGCCAATGAAGCCGTAATATTACAGTTTTGAGTTGCAGCATTGCGAATGCTTGTTAAGTTAGCCACGGCTGCAATTGTACCACCGTTATTCGCTTCAACTTCCATTTGTGTTTTACCGCCAGTGATTTCAGCTAAGCCAGCAGTTAGCTTAGCAGTTGCTTGATAGTCTGAATAAGCAGGCAAGGCCACTGCTGCCAAAATACCGATAATCGCCACAACGATCATTAATTCAATTAAAGTAAAACCTTTTTGAGCTTTGTTAGTCATTTTATTCATTGCGTTTAAGTTTTTCATAGTAATAATTCCATCAATTTCTACGGGGGCTGCAGATAATATGCGACATATTTTTGCAAATGTAAAATAATGTTGCGTTTTTTTTGTTTTTAATCAGTAATTAATCGTTTTTTAATTGTTTTTTTACTTAAGTGCTAAATTAAGTTAACACTCGCATAAAAAAGTAACACCTGATTAACTTCTCTGCTGGTAATTTCATATGTTTTTCATGATACAAGATTCATGGTATAAGAAGAAAATAACAACAAGAAGTTGCTTTAAATATAACTAAGTTAATCAACTTGTAAAGGATAAAGTTTAAAAAATGCAAACATTGCCTTTAAAATGAAGTAATTGTTGGTTTTTTGATATGTTCAGGAACAAAGTATCGATCTTTTGTAAGGGGTAATTTATTGCCCTTTACCCTTAACATAGCGCTAAAGTAAAACCACTATGAGATAATTTAAAATTACTATAAAACTCTGACCTATCTACCTGAGTCACCTGTATAAGCATGTGTAAATAAATAATAGGTAAAAATAATCAAAAGGCCGTGATCTTCTCCTTATTCTTCTGTATAATCCGCGCTCCCTACGTTACAAACTGTCTTTTTAATAGTCTGTTTCTGGATATCCTTTGGTTTTTCCTTTGGCTTATTCCTTAGATATGGGTGGTTTTAAAGGCGTTAGGCTCGATACTCGAAGGGGTAATTGCGTGGCCTATTATTAACCGGCAAAACAAACAGAGGTTTGATTTGTCATTTAAGTAACATTTTTTAAATTGGGTTTTTTAATGAAAACTTTTGTAGCTAAACCAGCAAGCGTACAACGCGAATGGTTCTTAGTGGACGCCGAAGATAAAACTTTAGGTCGTATCGCTACTGAAATTGCAAGCCGTTTACGCGGTAAGCATAAACCAGAATTTACTCCTCATGTTGATACTGGCGATTATATCGTTGTTATTAATGCTGAGAAAGTACGTGTAACTGGTAATAAAGCGAAAGGTAAAATTTACTATTCGCATACTGAATTCCCTGGTGGTCTTAAGCAAATTAGCTTTGAAAAGCTAATTGAAAAAGCACCTGAGCGCGTTCTTGAATTTGCAGTGAAAGGCATGTTACCTAAAGGTCCTTTAGGTCGTGAAATGTTCCGCAAATTAAAAGTGTATGCCGGCGCTGAGCACGCGCATACTGCACAACAACCACAACTTTTGGAGCTTTAAGCAATGGCTGATAATCAATATTACGGTACTGGTCGTCGCAAGAGCTCAACTGCTCGTGTGTTTATGAAAGCTGGTAACGGTGCAATCACAATTAACAAACGTGACATTTCTGAGTACTTCGGACGTGATACAGCTCGTATGGTTGTTCGTCAACCATTAGAGTTAGTTGAAATGGTAGAAAAGTTTGACTTTAACATCTCTGTAGTAGGTGGTGGTATTTCTGGTCAAGCGGGCGCAATTCGTCACGGCATTACACGTGCATTAATGGAGTTTGATGAAACTTTACGTGGCGGTTTACGCGCGGCTGGTTTTGTTACTCGTGATGCGCGTAAAGTTGAACGTAAGAAAGTGGGCTTACATAAAGCACGTAAGAAACCACAGTTCTCAAAACGTTAATTTTCGTTATATTTTACGATTTCAAAAAACCGACCTTATGTCGGTTTTTTTATGGCTAACTTTTATTCAAATATTATTGGAAATAATTCTCACTATTATCTAAGCTAAGCTTTCAATAACAGCTTGTTATATTGCAAAATTTATTTTAAATAATAACAAAAATAATGTGGTTAATTACCTTGTAAAAAACAGCATATTTCTTTATTATCATAAAAATTTTTTAGATATACCGTTTGGTATATATTCGATCAAACAAAAAAACCACTGTGCTAATTTGGAGACGTTTTTTGTTGGCGCTTTTTTGATTGGTGTGCGGTGAAAAAAATTGTTTGGTAAGCAATCTTAATGGAGAATGTAAATGAGCAATGTGCCTGTGAATAACGGCCGTCGACGCTTTTTAACTGCCGCTACTTCAGTAGTTGGTAGTGTAGGTGTTGTTGGTTGGGCTGTGCCTTTCATTGGATCTTGGAACCCTAGTGCACGAGCGAAAGCTGCGGGTGCTCCGGTAGAGGTTAATGTTGGCAAAATAGAGGAAGGCCAAATGATCCGCGCTGAATGGCGTGGTAAACCAGTTTATATCGTACGACGATCGGCAGAGATGTTAGCTGAATTACCTAAAGTTAATGATAAACTACGCGATCCCGACTCTGAAGAAGCACAACAACCTACTTATGCAACCAATATAAACCGTTCAATTAAGCCTGAGTTATGGGTTGGTTTAGGCGTATGTACGCACTTAGGTTGTGCGCCTACTTATCATAAAGATGATTTTGAACAGTTCGTTGAAGGTGTAGACGAAGGTTTCTTTTGTCCTTGTCATGGTAGTATGTTCGATATGGCTGGTCGAGTATTTCAAGGCGTTCCTGCACCACTTAATTTAATGGTTCCTGAGCATTCATATATTTCAGACGACACGCTGTTAATTGGTGTTGGCCCTGATGCAAATGCAGGAGAGGCATAATGTTAGCAAATCTTATGGCTTGGATTGACAAGCGTTTACCACTTACTGAAGCATGGAACAAACATCTAGCTCAGTATCCAGCACCAAAAAACTTTAATTTTTGGTATATTTTTGGCTCGCTTGCCATTTTAGTTTTAGTTAACCAAATATTTACCGGTATATGGTTAACCATGGATTATAATCCAACAGGTGAAGGCGCCTTTGCTTCAGTTGAATACATCATGCGTGATGTTGATTATGGTTGGTTATTGCGTTACATGCATTCAACGGGTGCTTCGGCATTTTTTGTTGTGATTTATATGCATATGATGCGTGGCTTAATGTACGGTTCATACCAAAAACCACGTGAATTATTATGGTTGTTTGGGATGCTTATTTTCTTGGCGCTAATGGCCGAAGCCTTTATGGGCTATTTATTACCTTGGGGTAATATGTCGTATTGGGGAGCACAAGTTATAATCTCCTTATTCGGCGCTATTCCCGTTATAGGTGATGATATAACGTTATGGATCCGTGGTGATTATGTTATCTCGGGTGCTACCTTAAACCGTTTCTTTGCTTTGCATGTTGCCGCCATTCCATTGGTTTTAGTGGTATTAGTATTCTTACATATTTTAGCGTTACATGAAGTGGGCTCTAATAATCCTGAAGGCACGGATATTAAAAAGCCTAAAGGTAGTATTCCTATTGAAGAACAAAGCAAATTTACCTTTCATAAACAATATACCGGTAAATATGACATTGTAGATTCTATACCGTTTCATCCATATTATACGGTAAAAGATATTATGTATGTGGTCGCTTTTATCTTTATTTTCTGTTGGGTGATGTTTTTTCAACCTGAGGGTGGTGGTTACCTTATGGAAGCGCCAAATTTTGAACCAGCGAATGGTTTAAAAACACCTGAGCATATCGCTCCCGTTTGGTATTTTGCTCCTTTTTATACCATATTGCGTATTATTCCTTCTAAAGGAATTGGTGCTATTGGAATGTTCTCTGCAATTATTGTATTGTTTTTATTACCATGGTTTGATCGTGGTACGATTAAGTCATTGAAATCCCGTAGTAAGCTTCATACCTTTAATCTTATTCAATTTGCTATCAGCTTTATCGTGTTAGGTGTATTAGGTACTCAAGCTCCCTCGGCATTGAATAATATGATTGGTATTGTTGCCGCATTCGGTTATTTCGGCTTTTTCGTTGCGCTGTGGTTTTACTCTAAGAATGAAAAATGTAAGCCAGTACCAGAAAGGATTTCAAACTAATGAAAAATTTAATTAAAGCGTTCGCTTTTGGTTTAACTATCGTAATGTCTGTGTCTGCTTTTGCTTCATCAGGTGGGGTACACTTAGAACAGGCTAATAATGACTTGACGGATAAAGAGTCATTGAAAAATGGCTTTAAAACTTACATCAACTACTGTTTAGGTTGTCACCAGTTACAATATCAACGTTATAACCGTACCTTTAAAGATTTAGGTATTGAAGAAGCGGATGGTATGGAAAACTATATGTATACCGGTGAAAAAATTAGTGATCACATTACTAATACTATGCCGGAAAAAGAAGCGGCTGCATGGTTTGGTACTACGCCACCAGATTTAACACTTTCAGCACGTTTAAGGAGTCCAGATTGGATCTATTCTTACTTACGTTCTTTTTATGTTGACGCCGAACGCCCATTTGGGGTGAACAATACAGTGTTTAAAGATGTAGGTATGCCGCACGTATTGCAAGACTTGCAAGGTGTTAGCTCACTTGATAAGCATGGCAATGTTACATCAGCTATAGGTGGTAGCCTATCAGCTGAAGAATATGATATTGTAGTACGTGATTTAACTAACTTTTTAGAATATGTTGGTGAGCCAAGCAAGCTTGAACGTGAAAGCATGGGATATTGGGTATTAGGTTATTTATTCATCCTATTTATCTTCTCTTATTTCTTAAAGAAAGAGTTTTGGAAAGACGTACATTAAGTTATTGATATAGTTAATCTATATTTTTTAAGGGGCTGATGCTTACGTGTCAGCCCCTTTGTTAGTTTTTATATTTATATTTTTATATATAAAGTTTTAGTTATTTATTTTTGGAGGCATTATGGCCGTAGCAGCAAACAAACGCTCAGTAATGACGTTATTCTCGCATGCTGATGATATGTATAGTCATCAAACACGTATAGTACTGGCAGAAAAGGGCGTTGGCGTTGATATTAATTTTGTTGATTTGGCAAATTTGCCAGAAGATTTAATTGATTTAAATCCTTATGGCACAGTGCCAACATTGATTGACCGTGAATTAGCGTTATATGAAGCTAAAATCATTATTGAATATTTAGATGAGCGATTCCCACACCCACCATTGATGCCAGTTTATCCTGTGTCACGTGGTCGTAGCCGTTTAATGATGCACCGTATTGAACATGATTGGTACAGCCTAGCTAAGATTATTTTAACGGGTAGCGCAGACAAGGCAGAAAAAGCACGCCAAGAGTTAAAAGAAAGCTTATTGAGTGTCGCGCCAATTTTGAATGAAGCACCGTACTTTATGAGCGAAGAATACAGCTTAGTTGATTGTTATTTAGCACCATTATTATGGCGTTTACCTGCTTTTGGTATTGAGCTTGATGGTCAAGGTTCAAAAGAACTTAAAACGTATATGTTACGTTTGTTTGAACGTGAGTCATTTCAAGCTTCATTAACTGAAGATGAACGTGAATTGCGCTTTGGTCATCCAGCTTAATGGCTGACACAACGTCTGTGAAAATGAGCTCTAATAAACCCTACTTAGTTGGGGCTTTTTATGACTGGATTTCAGATAATGATTTAACACCTTATATAGTTGTAGACGTAAGTGTATATGGTGTTTTAGTGCCTATGGCTTATGTAAATGATGGTCAAATTGTTTTGAACATTGCCTCATCTGCGGTAGGTAGTATTGCTTTAGGCGCTGATGCAATTGAGTTTAGTGCACGATTTGGCGGTAAGCTTGAACATATGACGGTTCCCTACGGAGCTATTGCCGCTATTTATGCTAAAGAAAATGGCGCAGGTACTTCATTGCCAATAGAGCACCCTAGTGACGACGACATCAGTATTAAAGCAGGTTCTAATACTGAGTCTCAATCAGAATCTAAGCCTAAACCAAGCTTGAGTAGTGTTTCATCTGTAAATAAAACAGCAGAGCCGAAAAAATCAGCTAAAGGTAAAGCGAGTTTAAAAGTTATTAAATAACTTTTCCTTCGACTACTCGTACCTCGCGCTCAGGACGAGTGGTCAACTCTCCGTTCATCCTGAGTGGTAAAATCCCCGTTCATCCTGAGCTTGTCGAAGGAAGGGTTATAAATATTCAAAGGCCTTAAAAACTCGATTAACACCACTGATGTTGCGCGAAATATTAACCGCAGCATCAGCTTCTTTCTTTGACACAATGCCCATCAAGAAAACTTCTGCATTTTCGGTGATCACTTTAATATTATTGCCACTTACTTCATCACTAGAAAATAAGGCTGTTTTTACTTTTGACGTTAACCAAATATCATTTGTTTGAGTAGTCACAGAAGTAACATTGCCAATGCGTATTTGGTTATGAATTCGAACTACGCCATTAATTTCGTTAACAATTTTTATTGCTTGATCTTTAAGGTATGTGGTTGGCGCTTGGCCAATAATTAATACAGAACCATTAACACTACTAATATGTAAATTGGTATTGGCATTTAATGATTTGTTCTTTGTTATTTCATTATAAGCTTCAAGCTCTATACTTTGATCATCTATTTGGTTGCCAATACTACGGCGATCTGTGGCCATACTTGTGCCAGCAGTTATGGCAACAACAGTAACCGCAGCACAGCCTTGTAAAACACTAAGGATAAGTAGCAAAGTGACAAGCTGTATTGGTTTGCTACGCGTGTTATTAGATAAAATAACCATGGGAATTAAGACTCCGATTGTGGGAATAAAGTAGTATCGATAATTTCGCATAAACAGTGCAGAACAATTAAATGCACTTCACTAATGCGGGCTGTTCGAGACGAAGGTACTCTAATTTCAACATCATTATCACCTAATAAACCAGCGATATCTCCGCCATCATGACCTGTTAAGGCAATAATTGGCATGTCACGCGATACAGCACTTTCAACGGCCTTAACTACATTACGTGAATTACCACTAGTAGATATGGCGAGCAAAACATCACCATTATTTCCTAAAGCTCTAATTTGTTTAGAAAAAACTTCATCATATTGAGCGTCATTGGCAATTGACGTAATAATAATACTGCCTGAAACCAGCGATATAGCGGGTAAACTGGGGCGCTCTGCTTCAAAACGATTTAATAATTGAGCGCAAAAATGTTGAGCATGACCAGCAGAGCCGCCATTTCCACAAGCAAGCATTTTATTACCTGCCAATAGGCACTGTACCATCATTATACCCGCTTGTTCTATCGCACTTGAAATAGCCTCTGTTGCTGCTATTTGGGTTTGAATGCTTTCGGTGAAATTATTATGGATCTGTTCTAGCATGTGGGTTAAATAACTCCAGTATTTTGCTATGGATCAAAAGTAATGACTAAAAAGCGTTCTTCAGCCAAGTTATTTGTGGTTGGTTAATATCACCTTCTAAGGCAATAACGTCAAATCGACACGGGGTATTATATTCGTTTAAAGAGGCTTTATGGAGAAAAAATGCAACACAATGTTTGATTTTATGTTGCTTTGCTTGAGATATTGCTGAAATAGCACCACCGAAATGATTATTTTTTCGATATTTTACTTCAACAAACACGAATGTTTGGTCGTCCTTCATCACAAGATCTATTTCACCTTGGCGGCAATGAACGTTTTGATCAACAAAAGCCAAGCCATGTTGCAGTAGATATTGCTTAGCAAATTCTTCCGTTGCTTTGCCTTTGGTGTGGCTAGTTTGCACTTTAGTCCATGGCAATTTGCATCACCTTGTCATTCTTATATTGTCCCCAAATTAGGCTTCGGGTAAGAATATTGTCATGGTTTAATTTTAACACCCCCGTTTGACCAAAGTGACGAATATAAGGCGCTTTTCTCATTAAAGATACCTTGCCTAATAAATGATAACTATCAAAGCCCATGGCAAATATTGTTGATAAACTGTCGGTGCGTTTAGGCCATAACGTATCACTAAGCTTGTTGAGCGTTTTGTCTTGTTGTTTTGAATCTAATAACCAAGGAATTTGGGTAAACGTTAATCCTTGTAGATCGTTCGTGCTGCTAGCGTTATTTTTATCATTGAAGTTACTGTGACTGCGAGAGCTTGCATACACAGGAATAATTTCAGCAAAAGGGCTGATATTCACATCAATATAAGGCTTAATTAAACGGGTTTGTGCGGCACTACCAACCAGATAAATCATATCTATATCGCGACGATTTCTAGGCTCTGATTTAATGTTTTGCTTAAGACGGCTATTTAATTGCTTAATACGTAATTCACTTACATTCACGTCAAGGCTGCCTTTTAAGCTTACTTGCATTTGTTGACCTTGATCGAAGTAAACAATATCGACAGCATTTCCGGTAGAAGATTGCCATTGATGACTAAAAGCAATGGCAATACGTTTTGAAACCCTGTCATTATGGCTTAAAATAATAGGATTTTTGTAACTTTGTTGACTAAGCATCGCCGCAGCTTGTACGGCTTCATCTTCTGGGCGCATAGATAAAGCGGCTTGATAAGTAGCAAGTGGCTGCTGCAAAGGTAAGTTAAGTAATAATGTGGGCACTTGAAGTGCCGTTTGCTGTGCACTTAACGTTAAAAACATTTCAACATCAGGCTTTAATAAAGGACCAATGATATGGTCGATATTGAGTGCACTAAAATGAGTCGCTATGCTTTCCCAGTCAAGTTTATTGGTATCAATAAAGTAAATGTTGCGCGTGGTGTTATTTTTATAAGCGGCTAAAATTCCTTGCTGAGCAGCTAAGCCTGCATTTTGTTGACTACCACTAAGCGGTAATAAAACCGCTATATTTTCAACTTTAATTATAGACGAGTTATTAGACGAATTTTCAGACAAGTGCTCAGATGAAATATCTGTCTGTAATTGCGCAATTATCGTTATTGCTGGGTGTGTAGGATTCTGTTGCTGCCATAAATGTAAATAACGAGAAAACTGTTCGCTATTAGCCCCAAATCTATGGCTGTAGTTTACTAATTGTGCCCAACCTTTAATAAAAGGCGGCTTGCTATTAACAAGCTGCGCTATTTGCCACTGCGTTAACGTTTCAAGTTTATGCCAAATTGCTTGGATATCCTCGCTTGACGAGTGAGAATTTAAGGCAAAAGCATTTAGCTGTGCCCGAAGCGCTAAAACTGTTTTTCCTTGTGCTGCTAATATTTTATGTAAAACAAGATAATAATCGAGCGTTAACGTAAGGGCAGGAGTCGCGTTTTTCTTCTTAGTGTTGTTGGTGTTTTTGTTGTTAGTATTGGTATTAGTGTAAGCGACCAACTCATTAGCAAGTTGCAATTGTTGCTGTGCCTGTTGATGATAATTAAGCGCAAATAAACTACTCGCTTTTACCAGTAATAATCGGTAAGTGTTTTGGTGGCTTTCCTGCTTAATTTCTGCTATTTCATTCGCTAACCAAAGTGCTTTAGAAAAACTTTGTTGTTGTAAAAATAGCTCGCTGGCTTTAATCAATAGCTGATTAACGAGTAATTGTTGGGTAAGCAGCGCTTGTTCGTCGTTTGGCAGCTGAGAATTAAGCGACTGTGCTAAGGCTAATTTTTCTTCAGCTGTTTTTGCAACACCAACCTCGCTGGTGATTGTTTTTGACGGGCTATCTATTTTTTTTATAGCGGGTTGTGTGCTACAAGCAGAGATGAATAACGTTATCAATATCAATACAATAAAAGAAACATTGGTGCGCTTTTGTTTCCTTAGTGTAAACAATGACATTTTTGTTAAATTAAAAACTAGCAAATTAGTTTGGGTCAAGTTGAGAAATCCGTGCATTTTTAGCTCAGTGTAGGGTTATAATAAACGCCATTGCAGTGAGTCTCAACTAAATCCTGTATCTTAAAAAAGAAGTATCAATGAAAGAAGTAATTTGAAATGAGTGAATACAAAATAAATGCAGGAACTTTGTATATAGTTGCTACGCCCATTGGAAACTTAGGCGACATTAGTTCAAGAGCGTTATCGGTATTAACACAGGTTGATATTATTGCCTGTGAAGACACTCGTCATACACAAAGATTATTGTCAGCGCATGCCATTAAAAATAAAACCTTGTCAATGCATGATCATAATGAACGTCAACGACAAAACTATATAGCGCAATTACTGCAAGAAGGGAAAAGTATTGCGTTGGTGTCTGATGCTGGTACGCCGTTAATTAGCGACCCAGGCTTTCATTTAGTGCGCCATTGCCGCAGTTTAGGTTTAGCTGTTTCGCCTATTCCGGGCGCTTGTGCTGCTATTTCAGCCCTTAGTGTTGCAGGGTTGCCTACTGATAGGTTTTCTTTTGAGGGTTTTCTACCCTCTAAATCAGGAGCCAGACAAAGCACCTTGTTAGCGTTGATAAATGAACCTAGAACGATGATTTTTTATGATGCACCTAGGCGTGCAATCGATACAATAAAAGACATAGTAAGTACTTTGGGTGGTGAGCGACATGTTGTTATTGCCCGAGAATTAACAAAAACTTTTGAAACTATTCATTCAGATAGCGCTGAGAACCTACTTGCATGGCTTGAGCAAGACGCAAATCAACTTAAAGGTGAAATGGTGTTAATCATTGAAGGTTATAAAGCTGATCCCGATGAAATTTCTGCTGAGGTTATTAAAACCTTAAAATTACTATTAGCTGAAATGAAACCGAAAAAAGCTTGTGCTATTGTCGCTGAAATTTATAGCGTAAAAAAGAATGCACTTTATGACATAGCGTTAAGCTTTAAAGAGTAAGTGTGACTAATCAGGTGATTTAGTTAACATTCAAAAGTGTCTGTTTAAAGGACGAATTATTGCAGTTAACGTTGTTGAAATTAAAGCCGAACTTAAAACAATTCACCTGCTTGGTTTTTACCACCCCCCTCATTTTGAAAAATATCAATACTATTATCTTGGCTTACATATTCAGTTGGTGCGGTACCTACTTGAAAATATTCAAATAAACTACTTTTATTCGTTTTGGTGCTTAACTTACCCGTCACTTTATCAATACGTACAGAAACAATTTCAGCAGGAGGCTCAAAGGGCTCTGTAGCAATATCTGTTAAAGCAACTTTCATAAAGTCTATCCAAGCGGGTTGTGCTGATTTTGCACCTGCTTCTGTGCCTGTTATTTGGTTCTTACCTAAGTTATTATTGTAAACCGATTGGCCTAAGTTACGGCTAGGGTCATCAAATCCTATCCATGAAGTAGTGACTAAGCGACGAGTAAAACCAGAAAACCAAGCGTCTTTACCCTCGTTAGTAGTCCCTGTTTTTCCTGCAAGGTCTCTTCGTTTTAATGACCTAGCTCGCCAACCTGTTCCTTGCCAAGGGTTTTCAGCTGACCAGTCAGCCCCCCAAATAACGCTATTGAGTGCCTGGGTAATTAAAAATGCATTTTGCGCTGAAATAGCTCTGGGTGCTGGGGTTATTTTAGGAGGCGTATTTGCATTGTCAAAATAATTTAAAGGCGCCGATTCAACACTCGCTTTTGCTTTTGCAGTAATTGTTTCAGAGATGGCATTGTTGAATTCACAAGGATCACACGCTAAGCGTGGGTTCGCTTGAAAAATAATGTCGCCTTCAGCTGTTTCAATGCGCTCAATTAAATAAGGCTCAACTAAAAAACCACCATTAGCAAAAGTTGCAAAACCAGTGACAACTTCTAATGGTGTTAATGACGCAGAACCCAATGCTAACGATTCGTTGCGAGGTAACTCGTCAGGCGCGAAACCAAAAGAAGAAAGGTGATCAATGGCTTGGTCTATCCCTATACTTTTCAGTAATCTTACCGCAATAACATTCTTGGATTGTGCTAATGCTAATCGCATTCTAATTGGACCGACATAAGTTTCAGGGGAATTTTTGGGACGCCAAACAACACCGCTACTTTTATCCCATTGATTAATGGGCGCATCGTTGATTAGAGAGGCAAGGGTAAAGCCTTTTTCTAATGCAGCAGAATAAATAAAAGGTTTAATATTTGAGCCGACTTGGCGTTTAGCCTGAGTAACACGGTTAAACTGACTTTGTTTATAACTAAAACCACCCACTGCAGCCTTTATTGCGCCATTGTCAGGCGACATTGAAATGATTGCCGCACTTGCTATGGGTAATTGACTTAGTCGGTAGTCACCAGAAGCAGTTTGGCCTACTAAAATCACATCACCATAGTTGAATATATCGCTAGCATTTTTAGGAGGCACACCCTGTTTTTGATCATTGATAAATGGACGCGCCCACGCCATACCGGTCCAGTTAATAATCGCTTTTTTATTATCGCGTAAAGTGATCTTAACTGATCGTTCATTTACCTTAGTTACCACAGCAGGAACTAACATTTGATAATAATTTACTTTGTTTAGCGCGATTGATATTTCGTCAACGGTGAGCGGGTTTAATGTTTTCACAAGTGCCACATCGTCACTCGTTAGTGCAGGTTTATTTATTTCTGATTCTTTATCTAGTTTAGGGCGCAGGGAAAGGGTTGCACCACGATAACCATGGCGTTGATCATAACGTAATAAATTAGTGGTCACGGCTCTATGTGCTGCTTGTTGTAACTTATTCGTTACTGTAGTATAAACTTTAAACCCACTCGTGTAGGCTTGTTCTTTGCCATAGCGCTTAATCATTTCTTGATGCGCCATTTCAGCAACGTAAGGTGCATCTAATTCTATTTCTGCACCGTGGGGTTGACCTGTGATTGGTGCCGCTTTTGCGCGTTGATATTCTTGCTCTGTGATATAGCCACTACTTAACATACGTTGTAACACAGTAGTACGGCGAATTTTGGCTCGGTCAGGCCGGCTAATAGGGTTATAAGTAGAGGGCGCTTTAGGTAGTCCTGCTAATACGGATATTTGTGCTAAACTTAGCTGATGCAGCTCTTTACCATAATATACTTGGGCAGCAGCGCCAAAACCAAAAGCTCTGTGACCCAAAGGTATTTTATTAATGTATAGCGTTAATATTTCGTTTTTAGTTAATAAACTTTCAATATGGAAAGAGAGAAATATTTCTCTAATTTTTCGGGTATAGGTTACTTCTCGTGTTAAGAAAAAATTGCGAGCTACCTGCATAGTTATAGTACTTGCTCCGCCCTTATCATTACCTGTAAGCTTACCTAATACTGCGCGCGCCATCCCAATAGGGTCAACACCAAAATGAAAGTAAAATCTATCATCTTCTGTTGCTAATAGTGCATCAATTAATTGTTGGGGGATTTCCTCAAAAGTTAAAGGGATGCGTTTTTTTTCACCAAATTGTGAAATCAATAAGCCGTCATTACTATATATCTGCATAGGGGTTTGCCATTGCACATCTTTTAATGAGTTGATATTGGGCAATTCATTTCGTAATGTTAAATATAATAAAAATATAGCAAAAATAGCGATAAATACTAAAGTTAGGGTCAGTTTGAAAAACTTTTTAGCTGAAAACACGACAAACACTCTATTTATGGGGAAATTGTCAGATAATGCTAGTATATCGTGTAAAACCATGTAATAAATGTATTTATGTCTAAAATAATTACAATAAAATAAAATAAAACAATTTAGTGGGTTGTTATGCTAGATAAACTATGGAAAAAGAAAATAACTATGATGGTTGGGATCGATATTGGATCTCATGCTGTTAAAGCCGTTTTACTTAGCCAGGGCAGTGAAGGCTATGTTTTAGAAGACTTTGCTATAGAACCTATGGTTCGTGGCTCGGTTGTTGATCGAGAAATTCAAGATATTGAAGCGGTTGGTAGTGTTATTGCTAAGATCCGTCAAAGCATACCAATGAAAGCAAAGGAAGCTGCTGCTGCTGTTTCTGGGCAAACGGTTATTACTAAAATTATTTACATGGATGTGTCGCTAAATGAAGAGGAGTTGGCTAGTCAAATTGAAATTGAAGCAGATAGTTTGATTCCATACCCATTAGATGAAGTAAGCTTAGATTTTGAAATCTTAGATGTAAATGAATCAGACCCTAGTAAGGTCAATGTTTTACTCAGTGCTGCCCGTACAGAGTCTATTGAAGCACGCGTAGCGGCATTAGAAGCAGGCGATTTTACTGCTAAAGTTATTGATGTTGAATCTTATGCGGTAAGCCGTTCTCATGACTTATGTTTATCACAATTGCCAGAAGATGCAGCAGGTAAAACGGTCGCTATAGTGGATATAGGCGCTACTATGACACTATTTTCAGTAACAAAAGCAGGTAAGCATCTTTATAGCCGTGACCAAATGTTTGGTGGCGAACAATACACTCGTTCAATCGTTTCATATTACAATAAATCTTTTGAAGAAGCAGAGGAAGCGAAGGTTACTAACGATTTACCCCCCAATTATACTTTTGAAGTATTAGCGCCTTTTCATACCATACTGATGCAACAAATACGTCGAGCAATTCAAATGTTTTTGACCTCTAGTGGTGTAAGTAAGGTTGACTATCTACTTGTTTCTGGTGGTACTGCGTCTACTGAAGATATTGAAAAACTACTAACCGATGAGCTAGGGGTGCATACTGTTGTTGCTAATCCTTTTAATGATATGACACTAGCAGAATCTATAAACAAAGAAGAGCTGACTAAAGTAGCACCACAATTAACAGTGGCTACTGGTTTGGCTTTAAGGAGTTTTTCGTCATGGCATATATAAATCTGCTTCCTTGGCGAGAACAGGCGCTCAAGACGAAACAAAAAGAATTTTTTAGACTTTTAATTGCGGTGGGTTTGTTTGCCTTTGCGTTAATTTTTGCAGTGGATTTAAACTTTCAATCACGCATTGATGGTCAAACAGTGCGTAATCAATTCTTAAAAAATGAAATTCAAAAGCTTGATATAAAAATTGCAGAAATCAAAACATTGAATGATAAGAAAGCCGCATTGCAAGAACGTATTGATGTAGTTGAACAATTGCAACGTAGCCGAAATGTTGGCACACAAATTCTTGATGAAATTGCAAGAATCATTCCTAGCGGTATTTATATTACTCAACTTGATAAACAAGGTAATAGTATAGAAATTATAGGAAAAAGTGAATCAAACAA
Organism: uncultured Colwellia sp.; assembly: GCA_963974965.1. Classification (GTDB taxonomy): domain Bacteria; phylum Pseudomonadota; class Gammaproteobacteria; order Enterobacterales; family Alteromonadaceae; genus Colwellia. Next base: position 389,399 of record CAXBEX010000001.1, read on the forward strand.
CCATTTGGCAAACATGATTAGAGCGATTGAATTATCAGACTTGTTTACAGATGCAACACCCGAGTCGATAACCTCTGATGACGGTTCAGCAAAACTGCTCAGTAGCTTTAAAATGAGAGTGAAAATTCAAGGCTTAGTCAATGACACCAAACTTGCTAATAAAGCAAAAGGAGGTGGCAAGTGAAGTTTGATAAATCGCAATTTGAAAACCTTGATATAGAGAATATAGGTCAATGGCCTTCTGCACCAAAACTAGTATTAATTATATTTTTAGCAATCATGGTTGTTTTTCTCGGCTATATCGGTTTGGTTAGTAGTAAAATGGAACAACTTGATCGTGCTAAAGCTGAAGAGGTTACCTTAAAACAGTCATTTCAGACTAAGTATCATGTTGCCGCTAACTTAGAGTTGTTTAGAGCACAGATGGTAATGGCAGAAGATGTTTTTGCGACACAATTACGAAGTTTACCTAATAGCCATGAAACGCCAGGTTTATTAGATGATATAACCTTTATTGGTACAACAAGTGGGTTAGAATTTGTTAAGTTAGAATGGCAGCCAGAAATCAGCAAAGAAATTTACATTGAGTTACCAATTGATATAGAAGTTAATGGTTCATATCATTCATTTGGTAGCTTTGTTAGTAAAATAGCAGGATTACCTAGAATTGTAACCCTGCATAACTTTAAGATTGAAATTCTTCAAACAGACAGCGATACACTAAATTTGAAGCTTGAAGCTAAAACATACCGTTATCAAGAGCAAGAGGTTAAAGCACAATGAGAATATTAGTTTTAATTACTTTAGCCTTCGTTAGTGGTTGTTTTGATGATACCAGTGATCTTACTATTCATATGGAACATGTAAAGGCAACAATGACAAGCCAAATAGAACCAATGCCAGAAGTGCATCCGTTCAATCATTATGAATACGCGGCATTTGATTTAAGAAGTCCTTTTTCATTACCAAAACCTGAAGTTATTCAGCAAAAAATTCAACAAATGTCTGGTTGTTTAAGTCCTGATCCTCGTCGTCGTAAGCAACCGTTAGAGAAGTTTGCTCTGGGTGATCTTACCATGCGTGGCACAATGGGTGATGATGGCGTACTCTGGGCATTAATGGAAGCGTCAGACTTTACTTTGCATAGAGTATCGATTGGTAGTTATTTAGGTTTGTTTGATGGACATATTACAGAAGTGAGTACTAAAGGCGTGAAATTAGTAGAATTAACACCTGATGGTGCAGGTTGTTGGGTAGAGCGAGAAACCGTCATTAAAATTGCTCAATCTGTGTCAAAAAGGTAAAGGAAATAATAATGCTATTTAATAAAATGAAAAAGTATAAAATTTTTGCTGGCGTAGCCAATTTTAAACAAAACTGGTTTGCTTGCTTAACTGTATTAACACTTGTTGCTGCATCGTTTAATGTTAGCGCAGAAGAGAGTGTTAGCGCAGAACAAGTTAACCAAAGTCAATTATTAGGCATTTCCTATAATACGATTCAAAATGATCAAATTGAATTGGTTTTTGAATTTTCTGCAGATATATCTTCCTTGCCTGTGGTTGATACCTCAATGAACCCTGCTTTTGTGAAAATTAATTTTGCTGCTGATACTTATGATACTAAGCTGCAAGAAACGCTAGTCAATCATGCTGGTGTTACCAACATTCTTTTAGATAATTCTTCTGGAAAAATCATTGCTACGATTAACCTAGAAAAATTATCAGTATTTGATGTTGCTTTAAATGGAAAAAAATTCTCTATAACACTTAATTATGGTCAGTCAGCTGATATTATTGAAGTATTAAGCCCTGCAGGTGAGCAATTTATTAATCAGGTTGAGTCTCTCGACTTTCGTTTAGGCGAAAACAATTCAGCCGAAATATTAGTTTACCTAAAAGACAGTATGGTTGCTGTTGATGTTAATGATAAGTTAGGAAAAGTTAATGTTGAATTTCATAACACTCAAATAATAGAAGATTTATTATATAAACTTGATGTTACCGATTTTGGTACAATTGTTTCTGGTATAGAAACATTTAAAGATGGCCGTAATGCCCGTTTAGTCATCGATGTAGATACGAATTTCACTTTTTCGCATAAACAACAAGGCAACTTATTTGTACTTTCGGTTAAAGAAAAAGAAAAAAAAATACCTGGATATTTAGCTGACACGGATAATTTTACTGGTCGAACAATATCGCTTAACTTTCAAGATATTCCTGTGCGAACTGTACTGCAAATTATTGCTGATTATAACGAGTTTAATTTAATTACCAGTGATACGGTTACCGGTAATATTACGTTGCGGTTAGACGGTGTGCCTTGGGATCAAGCACTCGATATTATCTTAAAAGTTAAAGGCTTAGATAAGCGCATGCAAGGTAATATCTTGATGGTAGCACCCAGTGATGAGCTAGCAGCCAGAGAAGCTAAAAATCTACAAGCACAGCAACAAGTAGAAGAATTAGCGCCACTGTATTCTGAATATGTACAAATTAATTATGCAAAAGCGGGCGAATTTTCAGAGTTAATTAAAAATGAAGATACCAGTATATTATCTGCGCGAGGCAGTGTTTCTGTAGATGAACGTACTAATACCTTGCTTATTCGTGATACGGCAAAAAGCATTGAAGATATTAAGCGGATGGTGAATGTTTTAGATATCCCTGTACGTCAAGTGATCATCGAAGCACGGATGGTAACGGTTAAAGATAATCTGAATGAAGAGCTTGGTATCCGTTGGGGTGTTACTGATACTGATGGTCAGTATGCAACTTCTGGTTCTTTAGATGGAACATCAATTGCCAATAATATAGCAGATAACTCTGGGATTGGTAATGTTCCTCCACTATCAGATAGATTAAATGTTAATTTACCTGTTGCTAGCCCGGCGGGTGTTTTAGCCTTTCAAATAGCGCGCTTGGCAGATGGAACAATATTAGATCTTGAGCTAAGTGCTATGGAAAAAGAAAATAAAGGCGAAATTATTGCCAGCCCACGTATAACCACCGCTAATCAAAAAGAAGCCTATATTGAGCAGGGCGTTGAAATTCCTTACCAAGAAGCGGCATCAAGTGGTGCTACCGCCACTCAATTTAAGAAAGCAGTGTTAAGCTTAACGGTAACGCCACACATCACGCCAGATAACAAGATTATTTTAGATTTAGTAGTCACGCAAGATACGGTCTCTGATGTACAAAGCGGTCAAGCACCTGCAATTGATACACAACGCATTGGCACGCAGGTTTTAGTGAATAATGGTGAAACAATTGTACTTGGTGGAATCTACCAACAATCTATCATAAGTACAATTTCCAAGGTTCCTGTATTAGGTGATATTCCTTATTTTGGCTGGTTATTTAGAAATTCTAATCAGTTTAATGAGAAAAAAGAATTACTCATTTTTGTGACCCCACGCATCGTTACTGAACATTTTTAGCATAAATTAGTTATGTTAACGTGAGTAAGTTGGAGTTTTTGTCTGACTTACTAACAATGTTACTTGCAATCTTACCCTAACAATTGCGATAATTACGCCCTTGAAATTTCCGAGGGAGACCTCTATGACATCAAAAGGCATATAGCTGTTGCTGTAACTTCCTTTTGATATGACCTGTAACAAACGAGTATTAAGTTAATCTAATGGCAGAAAAACGTAACATTTTCCTTATTGGCCCTATGGGTGCAGGTAAAAGCACTATAGGCAGAGAGCTTGCAGACAGGCTACATCTTGAATTTTTCGACTCAGATCAAGAAATTGAACGTCGTACTGGAGCAGATATTGCTTGGGTCTTTGATCTTGAAGGTGAGGAAGGCTTTCGGAAAAGAGAAGAAGGTGTTATTGAAGACTTAAGCGAAAAACAAGGTATTGTTTTAGCAACAGGCGGTGGCTCAGTTATTAGTGACCAAGTTCGCAATCATTTATCAGCACGTGGCATCGTTGTATACTTAGAAACTACTATTGATAAGCAAGTGGCTCGTACACAAAGAGATCGTCGTCGTCCATTATTGCAAACATCAGAAAAACCACGCACGGTATTAGAAAAATTAGCCGTTGAGCGCAATCCTCTCTATGAAGAAATTGCGGATGTAGTGATTAAAACGGATGATCAAAGTGCTAAAGTCGTTGCGCATAAAATTATTGAGCGCTTAGACTTTTAGTAAAAAATTGATCTTCTTTATCAAAGCCACTGCTGAAAACATAAGTGGCTTTGTTCTTATCCCGTTATACATTTCTGGTAAACGCTAATATGCCCACTCTCAATCTTGATTTAGGTCTTCGAAGCTACCCTATCTATATAGATTCTGGTCTGTTTGATAACGAAGCACTATTTACAGCTCATATTCGTGCAAAACGTGTTTGTATTGTTACAAATACTGTTGTTGCGCCTTTATATCTTGAAAAGATTAAAGACAAACTTTCAGATTTTGAACTTGATGAAATTATTTTACCTGATGGTGAAGCTGAAAAAAGTTTAGCAAATTTTGAGCGTATCATGTCGCATTTATTGGCTAATGAGCATGGCCGTGATACCACCTTAATTGCCTTAGGTGGCGGCGTTATAGGTGATATCACCGGGTTTGCAGCAGCATGTTATCAACGGGGTATAGATTTTATTCAGGTACCAACAACCGTGCTGTCTCAAGTCGATTCATCTGTAGGTGGAAAAACAGCGGTAAATCATCCGCTAGGTAAAAATATGATTGGCGCCTTTTATCAGCCTAAAGCGGTGATCATTGATATTAATAGTTTAGTTACTTTACCTGTTCGTGAGTTTAATGCAGGCATGGCTGAGGTTATTAAGTATGGAATTTTAGGCGATTATGATTTCTTTGTTTGGCTAGAAAAGAATATCACGTCAATAAAAGCAGGCGATAAATATACCTTAGTTCAGATGATTGAAAAATGCTGTCAATGTAAAGCTGACATTGTTGTAAATGATGAAACAGAAGCGGGTATACGCGCTCTGCTTAACTTAGGTCATACTTTCGGCCACGCTATTGAGGCAGAACAAGGATACGGCAATTGGCTTCATGGCGAAGCTGTCGCTACTGGCATGGTACTTGCTGCTAAGTTAGCTGTAGCAATGAATTTGCTTGAAGTGTCAGAACTTTGTCGAATAGAGACGCTTATTAAAGCGTTTGATTTACCATTACAGGCTCCCGACACCATGAGTTGTAATGATTTTGTTCGTCATATGCGCCGAGATAAAAAAAATATTGGCGGAAAATTACGTTTTATTGTTCCTACCGCTATAGGACAGTCAGAAATTCGTGATGACATCACTCAAGAGATACTTCAGCAAATTCTATAATTATTTTGGTATTGCCTAACATTTTCTAATTTTAGATCATAACATTTTAGGCAACAACAATTGTAGAAAGGATTGAATATGTCCGCACTAGCGAACACAGACACACATCATGCCAACGTTGACTCTGTGCAACTAAGCAGCGAACCTGCTGTAACGTCAATAAGTGTTACTGCTCGAATTGATTATATTCAGCGCTTTTCTAAACAAGCCGTTTTAGTTATTGATCAAGAAATAGAGATTTATACTCAGGCTGCTCGCCAATTTCTTATTAGCCTTTCCAAAGAAAAATCTGATCATGAAACTAATGTTGCCTTTGTTTCTGCATCAACGAAATTAAACGATATTCAAATGCGCTGTCGATTAGTCGAACAGTTATTTGCTAACACACTCTTTGATCCTGAAAAGTCATTAGCCGTAAGTATCTTACAGCTTAGTAAACAGAGTAAAGATAGCATAACTATTATTGTAGAGCATGCTCATGCATTGTCTTTGCAAATAAAGTATGAACTTTGTCAATTGGTTGATGTGGCCAATAAAACGCATAATAAAATTAATGTAGTTTTGTTTGGAAAAGAGCAAGCAGCACAGGAAATAGCTACCAATAAGAGTATTTTCAATAATAAACTGGCCATTATTGATGCAAAATCAGGACAACTTTTTGCCTTAGACCATACGAAGTTTAACAATGAAAACACGCTTTTCACACGAAGTTTTTGGTGGAAGTTACTGCTCATAACAACGTTAGTTTGCACACTTATTGGATCGATATGGTATGCACTGATTAAGTTTGATAATTTCACATTATCTGAGTTACCACTGTTTAATCGTGTTGAAACTAAACAACCAGAGTTTAAAAACAGCCCGGAGCTTAATACAGCTTTGATGATTAGTGAAACGGTTGAACAAGCAAGCGCTAAAGATATTCAAGCTGCTTTATCAGGAAACGTGACATTGTCAGAAAACAGTAAAGATAAACCAGCCAAAGCGAGAGATATTCTACAAGCACTTGCCTTGGATGAAAATATTGAGCCTAAGCTATTAGTTTCAGAACAAGCAGTATCAGGGCTTGAGTTACCATTAACTAAAAATGCAATAGCTGAACAAGTTAAACCTGAGAACACAGAAGATAGACAAGTTAAAAGCCAGCAAGCTGGAAAGCTAGAAACTACAAACTCGTCCATAACGTTAACACCTAATTACTATTTAAATAAATCAACGGGTTATGCAGTACAAATTGTTGGTTTTAGCGATATGACTTTATTGACACGTTTTATTGAGACCTATCCCAATCTTGAATATTTTACCTATCCAAAAAGCCTTAATGAACAACTATTTGTTGTTATAACAACAAAAGTTTATGACAGTCAAGAACAAGCTAGTATAGCCCTTGAAAAGTTACCACGGGCTATTATAGACAAAGGCGTATGGATTAAGGCGCTTTCAATAATTAAAAATGAAATCATTGCTAATGACTGATACTTTTAGAATAAAATACATACCGTTAAGGGGTAAATAAAGTTACAATCGACCTCAGTTTTTATTGGATGGTTATTGGTATTAGGCGAACATGAGCAAAAAACATCGTGCGTTTTTAAAGTGGGCTGGAGGAAAATATAGCCTTAGTGATGTAATTGCAAAAATGCTCCCCAAAGGGGAATGCTTAATAGAGCCTTTTGTTGGTGCTGGTTCTATTTTCTTAAATACTAATTATCCAAAGTATATTCTAAATGATATCAATCAAGATTTAATCAATCTTTATAAAATATTGCAAACCAAGCCAGATGCTTTTATTCAAGATACGAAGATGCTTTTCAGCGTAGAAAATAATCAAAGTGAGCGCTACTATCAATTACGAAAAGAATTTAATGACAGTGACAATGGTTACTTTCGCTCTTTAGTTTTCTTATATATGAACCGGCATGGTTATAATGGTTTATGCCGTTATAATAAATCAGGTGGCTATAATGTTCCCTTCGGTAAATATAAACGTCCGTATTTCCCAGAAGCAGAACTAAATTTCTTCGCAGATAAAGCCCAGCAAGCAACTTTTGTTTGTGAAGGGTACCGTAAAACATTTGCTCGGGCTAACACCGGTGATGTTATTTACTGTGATCCGCCTTATGTGCCATTAAGTAAAACAGCAAGTTTTACGGGGTATTCAGGTAATGGTTTTGGATTGGATGAACAAGCCGATTTAGCAAATGCTGCTGAAGAAGTGTCCAGTGAAAAGTCGGCAGTAGTTTTGATTTCAAATCACGATACTATTTGGACACGAAAGATATACGAGCATGCAAAAAACATCAAATCAATTAAGGTAGCCCGCACTATTAGCTCGAAAGGAGATAAGCGTGAAAAGGTTGCGGAGTTGATGGCACTTTATAAATAGCTATGGAACTCGAACCTAGTTAGCGGGTATAACTATGTTGACTACTAATATTAAAATACTAATAAAAATGATGACGCTAATAATGCCGACAATAATGAAGTGGCTTAGCTTTCCTTGAGCAAAATCTTTTTTCCGATTTTTATTACTTTGCACACCAAAAAATGCGGCGGCTACACTTTTAAATAGTGAAACTAACGACGTTTTTCTGGTTTTAGAATTAGTGGGCTCTGTCGACATAATAGGCCTTATAAAGTTATGATTAATGAAAACTTTGTTGTATTAGTTCAACAAAATCGAGAAAATGAAAATGTGCTGAGCGACTATCACCTTTAAACCATGCCCACCAACTTTGATTCGATAACTGGCTAGTCTGGCAAGGATGATTACTGTGATTTAGTGGTAGATTAGAGTCTATCGACATACAAGTGTGAAATGCTTGTTGGTTCGTTTTAATCGAACTATATATAGTGCTACTTGACCAAGACAACGCTAAGGCGAGCGCAAAAAGTTTAAATTTAGTCTGTTTCCATTTCATCATAAAATATTAATCCGTTTAATTAACTGACAAGTAATAAAACGGCATTATAACAAAGTAAGTGTAAAATAATCAGCTTTCACACAAAAATAAAGCCTAAAAAATAGACATTTTTAGGCTTTAATCATTTAACGCGCTAGATTGGTGTTAAGATTATTTATTTTAACTCAAAATCAAGGCTATAACTTATTGTAAAACGCACTGCGTCCATATTAGCGGCTAAGCCACCGACAGCTGCGTTGGACTGATCAACATCACTTTTATCAATGGCAAAGCTAAAGCCGTCCTTACTCAAACTGGCACCAACATGAGCATAACTAATATCACCATTGCCATAATCGCCATCATTGCTATAGTTATAACTACCCGCATAAATACTTACATCAACAGGCCCCGCATTAAAGTCGGCACTGGCAAATAGATAAACGTCACCTTGATCAAAAGCAGCGTTCTTATTTCCAGAGGCCGCATCAATAGTGTAGTTTGCCCCGATGGTGAAGATATTATAGGTTGTTGAAAAATAAGCTTCGGTATAATTAAACTCTGGGCTTGAGGTATATTGATAAGTTAATACACCAATATCGTAAGTAAACTTACCCGCTTTTCCGGCATAACCGCTATAAAAATCGATTTCATTACCACCAAGACCCGCGCTACCTAAAGTAGATACCCAAGTACCAACATAAGCACCAGAGTCGTTGCTCCAATCAATACCACCTTGTACTACCGCACTATCGCCTGAATAGGTGGTACCGCGAAAAATATAATTAGATAAGGCACTTGCATTTGCAGTTAGCTCGGCTGAAGCGATGCCACTGCATACTGTTGTCGCAATTGCAGCGCTAAAAAGAAGTGCTTTAGTAGATTTTCTCATGGTCATAATTGATCCCTTGTTTATTTTGATTTTAGATTGATGCTAGATAGTTGTGTTTTGTTAATCAAATTGCAAAGACAGTGCCGAGTTTTTAACTGACGTGGTTATCTTGTTTAATTGTAGTAATAACAAATAGTTGCCTGTTTTTTAATATAGTGTGAACTATGACTAAAAATCTAGCTGTGCATCATGGTAGTGCGTGTTAAAATAAAAATGCTCAAGATAAGTGCGAATAAAAGCAGCTATTTTATTTTTATTAACTCAATTCTGGGGTTCATTGTCAGTTAATGCTTGATATAATATGGTCAAATTTATCATGCTTAATTATTTGGTTATCTCCTATGTCTTCTTTTTTAATTGCCCCTTCTATTCTATCGGCTGATTTTGCTCGTTTGGGCGATGATGTTGCTAAGGTTTTATCTGCTGGTGCAGATGTAGTGCACTTTGATGTTATGGATAATCATTTTGTGCCTAACTTAACTTTTGGTCCTATGATTTGTCAGGCATTACGTGATTACGGAATTACTGCGCCTATTGATGTTCATCTTATGGTGAAACCTGTAGATAGTTTGATTCCAGAATTTGCTAAAGCAGGCGCTGATATTATTACCTTCCATCCTGAAGGAAGCGATCATGTCGATCGTACTTTGCAGTTAATTAAAGATCATGGCTGTAAAGCGGGCTTAGTGTTAAACCCAGCAACGCCTTTGCAGTGTTTAGATTTTGTTATGGACAAAGTAGACGTTATTCTTTTAATGTCGGTAAACCCAGGCTTTGGTGGTCAATCTTTTATTCCAACAACACTAGATAAACTGCGTTTGGTCAAAGAGAAAATTAAGCAAAGTGGTCGTGAGATACGGTTACAAGTTGACGGTGGTGTTAAAGCCGAAAATATTGCTGAAATTGCTGCCGCCGGCGCAGATATGTTTGTTGCAGGTTCAGCAATATTTTCAAAAACAGACTACAAAGCCGCTATTGATGAGATGCGCGCAGAGTTAGCAAAAATATCAAAGTAAGCTTTTTCAAAGTTAAAAATTTTTAATGTAAAAAATACCGTTTAAAGGAAAGTAATGAGTAAACCTATTGTATTAAGTGGCTGTCAGCCATCAGGTGAATTAACTATTGGTAATTATTTAGGCGCATTAAAGCAATGGGTCAATATGCAGTCGAGCCATGAATGTTATTACATGTTGGTGGATCAGCATGCGATTACTGTTCGTCCTAAAGCGGCAGATTTACGTAAAGCGACGTTAGATGGTTTAGCCTTGTATCTTGCTTGTGGCGTAGATCCTGAGCAAAGTACTATTTTTATTCAGTCTCATGTACCAGAGCATGCGCAGTTGAGTTGGGTATTAAGTTGTTATACCCAAATGGGTGAATTAAACCGTATGACTCAGTATAAAGATAAGTCACAAAAGTCTGAAGCGAATATGAATGCTGGCTTGTTTACTTATCCGGTATTAATGGCGGCGGATATATTGTTATACGGCGCTGATAGCGTACCTGTTGGTGATGATCAAAAGCAACATTTAGAGTTAGCCCGTGATATTGCTACACGTTTTAATAATCTTTATGGTGATATTTTTACTGTGCCTGATCCGTTTATTCCTCAGCATGGTGCCCGAGTGATGAGCTTGCTGGAGCCAACCAAAAAAATGTCTAAATCAGACGCTAATCCTGGTAATTTTATCGGCTTATTAGAAGAGCCGAAAAAAATTGCCAAGAAGATCAAACGTGCGGTTACTGATTCAGATGAGCTAGCCAATATTTATTATAATTTGGAAGAAAAGCCGGGCGTATCGAACTTATTATCTTTGCTTTCATGTGCCACAGGCAAATCAATTGAGAGTTTAGTACCTGTATATGAAGATAAAATGTATGGGCACTTAAAGGGCGATGTTGCTGAGGCCGTCGTTGCGATGTTAGCGCCTATTCAAGCCAAATATCATCAATATCGTGAAGATCATGCTTTTCTTGAGCAAGTGATGAAAAGTGGTGCTGAAAAGGCGTCACTTCGCGCGAGTAAGATATTAACGTCAGTTTATGATGCAGTAGGTTTTATTCCACGACCATAAATGCAGCTTCCCTCGACCCTTCGACAAGCTTGTCGAAGGGCTATTCTTTTAAAGCCTCTTTCTTGGTTTTATCAAAAAGCTTACTACTGTCATCAATAAACTCATCAGCACTAGCACTTGATGCAATTAAAAAGCTTGGTATCATAAGAGTAGCATCATACTGTGGTCTTGGATTAAACTCTGGCTTCTTGCTGTATTGCACTAAATAGCTACCACCAAAGAGTAATAATGTCATGCTAGCTGCCACAATAATGCGTCGTTTTGCTGACATGTGAAAACCTATGTAGCCATTTAACCAAAATAGGCTAAAGGCAAGCGCAATAGAGACGAGCATAACAAATAATGGCGCTATTGAGCCGCTTGCACTATTAAAGGTGATTATGCTCTCAAGGAAGTCGCTAAACCACATTAGGTTGAAAAAAGCAAAGCTTATGCCTAGTTGAGCCATTATTCGTGCATCATGTTTACTTAAATGAGATACCAAGGCGACGCTAGCAGGCCATAGGGCAAACCCCAATGCCATGCCGATTGTAGGTACAAATAACTGACTAAAATTAACTTCTTGTGGTGTGTTAAGGTAGAAAACACCACCAGCGATTAAGGTAAATAAAGTGATACTTAATAATAATGCGACAGGGTTGCGCATTACATTTATCAAACTTTCAAACGGGCTAAAGGCTGCTGTTGGCTCTACTGGGTGGTCTGTGAAGAGTATTCGTAACTGACTTTTTCCTAACGTGATAACATCACCATCATTGATTATGTGATGATCAGCAGAGTGCTTCTTTTTATCTCTGTTTTCAATAAAAGAGCCGTTAACCGTTTGGTTATCGGTAATTTGCCATTGACCATTAACTTGTTCAATACTTAAGTGGCTAGGGCATATGTGCGGGTCAGCTAAAATAATGTCATTATGGTAATCGCGCCCGATATGTATTTGCTGTTGTGATAATTTATGTCGATGCAATAATTTATGATTTCGGCTGATTTCTTCAATAACTATTTCATCTGTTTTGATACTCTCAGCGCTTTCTTCTCTGCTCTGTTCTTCCATGCACTCTAGTTCTATACTATTTATTTCCATGATACTGCCTCCATAAATTGACGCGTAAAGGCTAAGGCATTGGGTTGACTAATGCCTGCAATAGTAAAGTGGCTTACTATTGCTTGATTATCTTTGTCTACAGAAGCACTTAAATAAAGCACATCGTACAAATCAGGGAATTTTTTATAAGCGCGGGTACAAAAGATAGTTTTGTTGTTGATAGCTTGGTTATCCGGCATAACTAAGTCATTATGACATTGAAATTCAGTAACATTTTCTTTGTCTGCTCTATTGCCAGCCCCAGCACGAGCAATCTGTTGTTGGTATAAATGGTAAAATTTGTTAGCACCAATATCTTTAGCTTGCATGGTGCGAAATTCTATTTCCATTGAGCCAGTAAAAAAATGAGACGAAATATAGGTATTTTCATCTAACGAACAATTGGCTACTGCCGTTAAAATTAACGCATCCGGTTTATCTGCATTTGAGTCACCCCAACAACGAATAAAAGGTACATCAATAATTGGAATAATGGCTTTTTTGCCAAGCTGCTTTGCTTGCCACGGGCTATTCAAAATAGCTGTTATCAATTTGTTTTGGCTCGACATTAATTGTTCTGCCATTTGCTGTTCAATAGAGTCTGGCGGTGTTTTCATAAAACGTTGATATAATGTTACTAATTTGTCGTGTGGCACTAGAAAACCAATGGAGTTTCCGGATGTTGCTACATTTACGCCAACAACTTCTGCGTCTTTATTGACAACCGGGCCACCGCTCATACCTGCGTTGATTGAGCCAGTAAAATGAATACGATCATTAAATGATTCTTTTTTTAGGCCATTATAAGTACCCGGTACCACAATCATACCCAAATCATGAGGATTACCTAAAGAGAATAGCTGCTCACCCTTATGCGGCGCGGCTTGTGAAAGTTGAAAGAATTTCATTTCTTGGTCAACATCACGTCTAACTAAAGCAAGGTCGTTAATGACATCAACGCTTTGTAAGGATAAATCCCCTTCGTTTCCTTGGCTATCAAGGTATTCAATACGGTATTTTTTTGGATGTAAGGCATAACTTGAAATAACGTGATAGTTAGTTGCAATGATGCCATCGCTGCTGATTTGAAAACCTGAACCAATGGAAGACTTTTCACCACTGGCTTTGTCTATTAATTTAATTTGATAAAGAGACGGTTTAAGTTGATTAAATAACTGCTCCGCTTGTTCAGTGGCATAACTATTACTGCTTAATAAAATGCTTAGCAAAAGAAATACTAAGCTAAAAAAAACTTTCATTTACATTCCTGTTAAAAAATTACCACCCCATTGTGCCATTGTCAGCGCATTAGTCACTTACTATTTTATATATCCATGTTTCTCTGTAATAAATTAGCTCAGCGATCACTTAATTTATATTTCATCTGTTATATTTATCAGATACATTATAAGCAATATTATTACTAATAATAGGGGTAGCTCGTGACTGACAGTTTAACGGCACAACAAGCAGAAAGTTACTTACTTTCAAAACCAGAAACCTCGTTGTATTATCCTTTTGGTGATGATGTAAAAGTATTTCGCGTAAAAAAGAAAATGTTTGCCACTATAGCGCATGGAAAAACAGCAAAAAGCGCTAAAACCTCTGATGAAGCAAAACAACATTTTTGGATGAATTTAAAATGCGATCCAGACGAAGCTGTGATGTTGCGTGATATCTTTTCTGCGGTAATACCGGGTTATCACATGAATAAATCTTCTTGGAATTCGATCATTTTAGATGGCTCAATTCCACAAGGGGAAATTGAGCGGATGATGGATAATTCGTTTACGTTGGTGGTGAGTAAAATGACCAAGAAAGATCAGCAGTCGCTCATGTTGCACTTATAAAGCAAGCCAATTTATCTTTTATTACCTGATTAGTGAGTGCTATTTATTTGAAGAAATAACGTATTTTCAATGCCAATATCAATAAAGCCATATTGTAGGTAAAACTTATCCATTCCATCTAAATAATGCACTAAAATAGCGGCACATCCTATTTGAGTTGATACATTTTCTATTCTTTCAATCGCATTCACTAATCCTTGTCCAGAATGATTTATATCAACGGCTAGCCGGCATAAGATGGCGATTGGAATTTCATTTGGTGCATTACGCTGTAAAGTTTTTGGAATATTTTGTCGTTTAATTGTTCCCATTGCCGTTGAATAATAACTAACGACAAGATCGTTATCTGAGCTAACAACAAATGTTTGAGTAAACCCTTTAGTCGCATTACGTAACGATTTTCTTGATAACCAATTATTTAAAGAAGTCACACCACAATCAAAATCACTTAGTATATACTCTTTAGAAATTGCTACTGGCGAGTTTAATTTCATGGTTTGGTTTAGTTCCATGGTTTGGTTTTACCAAGTGCCTTACTTAATTTCTTATTAGTTGTAAATGGTTCTTGCATTAATTGTGCAAAACGGTCAAATGTACTATCAGCAACGATATGTTCTCTGCGATCTAATAAAACTTCCTCAGCATATTGAGTGGCAGTAGACAGCATAAAATCAGTTCGAGATATATTGAGTAACTTTGCAGCTTTATCAATTAACTCTTTTTTTATTGGTGATGCTTTTAGTTGTATTCGTACGGTATTCACGGAAAGTGTAGACATAGCAGATAATCTCTTAAAATGTTTATAAGAAGTATAGTACATAGTGTATACCCTGTTCACACGAATTTTTATGAAATAGCAGTGCTAATGCTTATATTAATATGTCAAATTGGAATTCATCATCCTTGTTGGTTCAATTCTACCAGGAGAGGTTGAGCGAGTGATGGATAATTCGTTTATGCTGCTAGCCAGCAAAATGACCAAGAAAAATCAGCAGTCACTTTTTTAGGCATGTAGTGACTATATTTCTAAGCTACTATTATTTAACTTGTCAAATGCAGTTCGTATTTCATCTGTTGGTGCAAAACACGAATAATAAAAATGTCATCTTCGCGGACTTTAAAATAAACGGCGTGTTTTCTAAATAAATATCGAAAATACTCTTTTCTAATATCTTCAACTTTATGCGCTAAATCAGGCTTGTTTGACCGCATAATAAAACATTCTTCAAGTTCTGATAAATAGGATTTTGCTTGGCTTATAGCGAAATTTTTATAAGTATATTGAAAAATATTTGCGAGATCTTTTGATGCCTTATTAGAAAGAGTATATTTAATCATTCGCTATTAATTTTTTCTGCTCGTTTATAATATCTGCAACAGTTAATGAGCTTTCACCACTCATCTCACCTTCAATTAAGGCCATTCGTATAGCTTCTTTTTCGCTTTGGTTATGACGAATAAGGTCTCTAATATAATCACTCGCATTAGCAAAGTGACCACTAGTGACTTGTAAGTCAATCCAATGTCGCATTTCGTTTGGAATAGAAATATTCAGTGTTGCCATTGTCTGTTTTTAAGTTATATAAGTAGCGCTAACGATTATGTCAATAACAGCGTTGCTGTACCTAAAAAGGCAAAGATCCCTACAACATCAGTTACGGTTGTGATAATGACACCGCCAGCAAGCGCAGGGTCAATATTAATGCGTTTTAAAAATAATGGAATGGCAACGCCAGCTAAACCTGCAGCGGTCATGTTCATTAACATGGCAAAGGCTATAACAGCGCCTAACATTAAATCTTGCTTCCAAACGGAAACTACAGTGGCAATGAGTAGAGCCCAAATAATACCATTTAGAAAACCTATCGCGACTTCTTTATTTAATAATGCTTTAGCATTGCGGTTACCAACATGACCCAATGCCATACCACGAATAACTAAAGTTAACGTTTGATTGCCTGCAACTCCCCCCATACTAGGTACTAAAGAGTTAAGCACGGCTAAAATAGCTAATTGCTGAAAAATACCTTCAAACATACTGGTAACAGCGACCGCTAATAAAGCGGTAATTAGGTTAACGCCTAGCCATAAAGAACGCTGCTTTGTACTTTGTATTACGGGCGCAAAAGTATCTGCTTCATCATCTAAACCTGCCATACTCATCATTGTGTGTTCGGCATCTTCACGGATCACATCAATAACATCGTCGATGGTAATACGACCAAGTAAATGACCCTCTTGATCTACTACAGGGGCAGAAAACCAATCATGTTTTTCAAATAATTGAGCAACTTCGTGCTCATCCATATTGGCTTGAACCGCTTCTATTTCAGCATTAATCAAGCTTGAAATAATGACTTCGGAGTTAGCTGTAACAATGGCTGCTAATGATACAGCGCCAATAAAGCGGTTATTTCTATCGACCACATAAAAAGAATCTGTCGCTTCAGGAAGTTGCCCTTTCAGTCGTAAATAACGTAATACTACATCAACACTCACTTCGGGACGCAAAGTGATAGTGTCGGTGTTCATTATCCCGCCGGCAGTATCTTCATCATAAGACAGTGCAGTTTCTACTCGACTCCTATCCTGTGAGTCCATAGAGTTAAGCACTTCTCTATAAACGGTGTCGGGCAAGGTACGCAATACTTCAACTAAATCATCAACATCCATACCTTCGGCAACAGCAGCCAATTTTTCAGGTCGCATGCTTTGTAATATGCCTTTACGTACTTCTTCATTTAGCTCTTCAAGTACTTCACCATGGTGTTCAGCGTCGATTAGTTGCCATAAAACAGGACGACTTTTGGCAGGGGAAGATTCAAGAAAAAGCGCTAAGTCATAGGCAGACATATCTTGCAGTAACTTACGCACATAGACAAACATACCACTATCAAGCGCTTCATTAACTTGATGCAGTTTTTGCTGAATATTTTCTGGTTCTATTATTTCAGGCATAGCGATATTACTTGAACGTTGGTGTGATGGTATATGCCAACTCTATTAAAGGCTCGCTGAGAGGGGGTTTAATAGACTTAATGTTTTTTGAACTACTGTTAAGTCTATCGTAAGTTTGTGTTTCTTTCAGCTTTTTTGCTGGTTTGATGTAAATTATTCTTCTTCGTCAAACTTATCACCAATGAGTTGGCTGATTGCTTGTAATGCAGCGGTTGCATCTGTTCCTTGCGCAGTTACTTTAACTATTTTTCCCTGCGCGCCAGCAAGTAGCATTATGGCCATTATGCTACTTGCATCAGCCTCTTTTTTTTCAAGAGACAAGGTGATTGTCGCTGAAAATTGTTGGCATAGTTGTGCTAGCTTGCTAGCTGCACGCGCATGCAAACCTAGCTTGTTAATAATAGTTAGCTCTTTACTTACCGTTATACTGCTTTTTTGAGTTTTGGTTGGCTGGGTGAGCATAGTTAAACCTACTTATTACTTTTATCAATATCTCTGTGGTGAGTTTGTACATCTTTTTGTTCTTTGCGAAAGTTATTTGCTAATAATTCGGCAATATAAACTGAGCGATGTTTGCCGCCAGTACAACCAATCGCGATAGTAACGTAGCTGCGGTTATTACGTTCTAAATGGGGCAACCAAGTCATCATAAAGCTATTAATCTGCCAAACAAATTTTGTCACTATAGGTTGGCTGGCAAGAAAATCTTTTACGGGTTGATCTAAGCCTGTGAAGGGTTTTAATTCTTTTTCCCAGTAGGGGTTAGGTAAAAATCGAGCATCAAATACATAGTCAGCATCGGCAGGAATGCCGTGTTTAAAACCGAATGATTCAAATACTAACACCATGGTACCCGTTTTTTTCCCAAGGATCCGTTCTCGTACTAAATCAGCTAATTGGTGTGGCGTTAATTGACTAGTATTAATATATAAGTCGGCATTGGTAGAAATAGGCGTTAATAGTTTCTTTTCTAGCGCTATTGCTTGGTCTAGTGCTATATTTTTTTTAATGAGAGGATGTAATCGCCTAGTTTCACTAAAACGACGAATTAGATCATTATCGTCAGCATCTAAAAACAATGTGGTTACATCCACGGCATTAGGCAAATACTCAATAATTTCTAGAATATCTTTAGGATCGTTTGGCAGGTTTCGAACATCTAAGCTTACCGCGACATTTTCGTAATCATTAATAACCGTGTGCGTTAAGGCTGGTAGTAAGTTAACAGGAATATTATCTACGCAATAATAGCCTAAATCTTCTAATACTCTTAATGCGACAGATTTACCTGAGCCGGAGCGACCACTAACGATAATAAGTTTCATGTTTTAAGTTCCAAGTTGTGAGCTAATAGTTTTGAGTACTTAGTTTACAGTGATGCAGTATTCGCAACTTGTCACTTTTTATCTCAAAACTTAAGTTGCTTGCTGAATAAGGTTAAACATTTCTTGTTGGTTAGTGCATTTGCGTACTTGCTTAGCTGTTTTGCGATCGCTAAAGAGTTTTGCAATGCTTTGCAAAGTCTCTAAATGTTCTTGTGTACTATTTTCGGGCACGAATAAGCAGATGAATATATCCACAGGTTTATTATCTATGGCATCAAAATCAATCGCTTGTTGGGTAGTTAAAAATACCGCAATAGCTTTATCTGTATTATTTAATCTACCATGGGGAATAGCAATACCATTACCAATGCCTGTGCTGCCCATTTTTTCTCGGTTAAGTAAACTGTCCAGCAGATCGGCTGGATCACAGTCACTTAATTCATTGGCGGCAAGTTGGCAAATTTGTTCAAGTAGGCGTTTTTTACTGTAAACTGGCACTGCACATTGTGTGCAGTCCAGTGTTAAGATGTCTTGTAAAGTCATAATTTTAAAGTGGTGGAATTAATGTTGTGTTATTTTGCCTTTGTATTTGAGCACTTGGCGATCTAATTTATCAACCAAAGTATCAATCGAAGTATACATATCAGCATTGGCTGCTGAGGCATGAATTTCGCTGCCTTTTAAGTGTACTGTTGCTTCTGCTTTTTGATCTAACTTTTCAATTGTCAGCACAACATGCACATTACTGATGTGATCAAAATGTCGTTCTAATTTGGCAAACTTTGTATCAACGTAATCGCGTAATGAAGAAGTTAATTCTACATGGTGTCCGGTAAGATTAATTTGCATAAGTATGATCCTTATTTAGTTAACTTTAGATAATAAAATAACGCGTTATAATAAACTCTTGCGTTGATTTGACGGCGGAATAGACAAAGATTCACGGTATTTGGCTATCGTTCGTCTGGCAACGTTAATTCCCTGCTCGGCCAGTATGTTGGCCATCTTACTATCACTTAGCGGTTTAGCAGGTGTTTCCGCTAAAATGAGTTTTTTAATTAATGAACGAATCGCGGTTGATGAACATTCACCACCATTTTCAGTGCTAACATGGCTTGAAAAAAAGTATTTTAATTCAAAAATACCTCTTGGCGTATGCATATATTTTTGAGTTGTTACCCTAGAAATCGTGGACTCGTGCATGTCTACTGCTTCGGCTATATCATTTAAAACCATAGGACGCATAGCTTCTGCGCCATGTTCTAAAAAGCCTTGTTGGCGTTGTACAATACAATTAGATACTTTTAATAATGTGTCATTGCGAGATTCTAAACTTTTAATAAACCACTTGGCTTCTTGTAAGTTAGCGCGAATAAATTGGCCATCGTTACTTGACGATTTTGTGGTTTTGGTCATGGCAGCATACTGTTGATTTACTGATAATTTAGGTGCGGTATCAGGGTTTAATTCAACAACCCAACGACCATTTTTTTTCTCTACAGAAACATCAGGAATAACATATTGATCATCGCCTTTAGCAATGACATCACCAGGGCGAGGGTTTAAGCTTTGAATTAAACGCATTACTTCGCGTAATTGATCTTCTTTGATGCGTGTTTTACGCATTAGCTGGCGGTAGTCACGGTTGCCAAGTAAATCGATATGCTCACGAATAATTAATTTACTTTCCTTTAAATAAGGCGTACTGGGTTCAAACTGATTTAATTGAATAATCAAGCAATCGGCAATGGAACGAGCGGCAACGCCAATAGGGTCGAAGACATTAATACGTTTTAAAACCGCCTCAACTTCATCAAGTTCAAGGCCTTCAATGCCAACACTTTCTAAAATTTCTTCACTTGAAACAGTAAGGTAACCCGCATCGTCTACTGCTTCAATAATAGCAATAGCAACGGTTCTATCAGTTTCAGAAAAAGGCGTTAATTCCATTTGCCATAAAAGGTGATCTTGTATTGAATCAGTCGTTTCACCTTGATAAGTGTAATCTTCACCAGGGCTGCTAATTGCGCCAGTATTTGAAGTTCCCGCACTGTAACTTTCTTCCCATGTTGTGTCGATATTTAGCTCTTCAGGAATATCATTCTTTTCCATGGCTTCTGTCGTGCTAATTTCATCAATAGTCGCAGATGCATCTTCACTGCCATCACTGGTGGCTTTTTCAGTAATTGTAGTTGAAAAGGCTTCTTCAAGGTTGTCTGGGTTGTTATCTGAATTATTATCAGAGTTAGCATCTGATGTTTGTTGATCATCAACTTCAAGCAAAGGATTACTTTCAAGTACCTCTTGAATTTCTTGTTGAAGTTCTAACGTTGACAACTGCAACAGCTTTATCGCTTGTTGCAGTTGTGGTGTCATGGTTAGTTGTTGTCCTATCCGGAGTTGCAGGGTTGGGCGCATCTACGTTTTCTTATTCCTATTAATATTTGTTGTTAACTTCATGATTACTAACTTAAGGGTTACTAACTTAAAGTAAGCATAGCTTAAGTTTTCAATGTCTGTGTTAACTATAGCGTGAATTGCTCGCCAAGGTATACATCTCTTACCTTTTGATTAGCAAGAATTTGATCCGAATCACCTTCGGCAATGATTTCTCCGTGGCTAACAATGTAAGCATGCTCACATACATCAAGTGTTTCACGAACATTATGGTCGGTAATTAATATACCAATGCCACGATTTTTAAGATGAATAATGATTTTTTTAATATCGCCAACTGAGATAGGATCAACACCGGCAAAAGGCTCGTCAAGCAATATGAATTCTGGCTCAGCGGCTAAGGCTCGGGCAATCTCTACGCGTCTTCTTTCGCCACCAGATAAGCTCATGCCTAAGTTGTCTTTAATATGACTGATATTAAATTCTTCTAACAGGTGTTCTAGCTTCCCTTGTCTATCATTCTCACTAAGATTTTTCCTTGTTTGTAAGATAGCCATAATATTGTCAGTGACGGTAAGCTTTCTAAAAATTGAAGCTTCTTGGGGTAAATAGCCTATGCCACGGCGCGCGCGTTCATGCATAGGTGCAAGCGTTACATCTTCATTGTTGAGAATAATCTGGCCATCATCATTGGGCACTAGGCCAACAATCATATAAAAAGAGGTGGTTTTTCCTGCCCCATTAGGCCCTAATAAGCCAACAATTTGGCCTGCACTAACTGATAAACTGACGTTTTTGACAACCTTGTTTTTTTTATAAGACTTTGATAAACCTTGGGCTATCAAGGTTGATTTGTTTCTTTTATTGACAGTATTATTGTCAGTATTATTGATTGTTACTGTCATTGCTTTTCTTATCTTGTTGAGCTTTAATTTGAGCCGGTTGCAAAATGGTGGTTACAGAGTCATTATTGCTGCTTATGGCTTCTAGTTTTTCACTTAATGTGTTGTAGGTTATTGTTTCACCAGTAACTTTACTACCCGCTTGTTTTACTTGGGCATTGCCTGAAACGGTAATAAGGTGTAGATCTGGCTGATATTTGATTTCATTAGCTTGTAAGCTAATTAAGCTACCATCTTCTAATGCTTGTTTGAAAATAGCGGGCTTCCCCTTAGCAAGATAAGTGTCAGACTTTTCTTTAGTGTTATCATCAACATTACTATAAACCTGTACAATATCTGCAACAATAGAAATAGTGCCTTGGCTTATGCTTACCTCATCTAAATAGCTTGCTATTTTATTTTTTAAATCGGCAGATTGGCGTTTAGATTTTATAGTGATTTCTTGAGTGAGATCTTTTTTTGCTGCGTTTACGGGCGCAGATAAAGCGAGCAGTAATGCACTTAGTAATAAACCTTTGCTAATGTTTTTAATTGTCATCAAGGGATTAACTATTATTTTTTTTATAAATGGTACGTACATGTTCAGTTAATGTCATCTGTTTGGTGTTTAAGTCAATTATCAAACCAGAGCCATACATCGTGAAGTCCTTCCCTTGTACCACCACTGTTTGGTCTGAACTGATAATATTAGTATTTAAATCGAGTTCTAAATATTTGCAATATATTTCTTGTATCAAGCTATTTTCATCGGTTGCGCTTAAGTGTACGCGATGATTTAAAATAACCCTATTATTTTTATAAAGAGTTGCTTCTTTTGCACTAAGTTTCCACGGATGAGCGGTTTTTGTAGCTAAAGAACTAGAAGCGTTTTCATCTGCTAAGCTATCACTAGGTATGGTACTCGGTACAGTACTAGGCATGGTGCTAGGAGTGGTACTAGGTTCTGTCGTTTTTGATGAGTAACTTTTGGGATATAAGGTGTAATGGGGTAATTCAAAGTGAGTCACTTCAAGTTTGGCGTAATGCTCCATGCGATCAGCAATAATCGCATGAGAAAGTTGCCCTGATTTTGTGTAAAAATTTGTTTTAAGTGCCTCGGCAACAAAGTCAGGCGTGAGTTCACTTTCAATATTTACATCGGGTATTATTTGCGACTGTCGCCACTCAACAATGCCGTAAATCATTGCTCCTAATAGCAATACTAACAAGGCAAAAAAGTTTGTTCGTGTCATACACTCCCGCCTGTTGCGTTATCAAGGGTGCCTTGACATTGCATGATCAAATCGCACACTTCCCTAACGGCGCCAAAACCACCGCGAATAAAGGTTGTATAATCTGCCTTTGCTACCAGACTAGGGTGCGCATCTGACACGGCAACACCTAAACCAACGTGTAAAACACAGGCTAAGTCAGGTATGTCGTCTCCAATATAGGCTATTTCATCTGGCGTTAAATTAAGCTGCTTAGCAAGGTGAATAAGTGCAGGCAGTTTGTCTTCTTGCCCTTGTACTATATATTTAACATTCAGGGCTGACATTCTGTTGGCTACAATAACTGAACGTCTGCCGGTTATTATGGCAACATCCACACCACTGTTGCCAAGCGCTTTTATACCAAAACCATCTTTGGTATGGAATGCTTTTAGTTCTTCAGCGTCGTTACCTAAATAAATTCGACCATCGGAGAAAACACCATCAACATCACAAACCAATAATTTTATTTTTTTTGCCCTTGCTAATACGTCTATGGCAACTTCACCGTAAAGCGTATTAGCATTGACGTTAGTATTACCGTTAGGAGTAATGTGAGGGCTTGCGTTCATTACAGTACTCCAGATCTTAGTAAATCATGCATATTCATGGCGCCTATTGGTATTTGATTGTCATCGACTATTATCAAACCATTAATTTTTTTATCTTCCATAATATTAAGTGCTTGTGCTGCTAGCATATCCGCTTGTGCTACCGTGGGCGATTTGGTCATAACGGTGGTGATGCTGTCTTGATGAATATCAATTTGAAGATCTAGAATTCTGCGTAAATCACCGTCAGTAAATAAACCAACCAGTTGATTATTAAGGTTAACAATTGCCGTCATGCCTAAACCTTTAAGTGACATTTCTACTAAGGCGTCTTTTATCAGTGCATTTTCTGAGACAATAGGCAAACGATCACCTTGATGCATTATATCGCTTAAGCGCAGTAATAAGCGTTTTCCTAAACTACCGCCAGGATGTGATAAAGCAAAGTCGTCTGCGGTAAAGCCGCGCGCATTAAGTAAAGCAACCGCAATAGCGTCACCCATCACTAATGTGGCGGTTGTACTTGACGTTGGTGTTAATCCTAAGGGGCATGCTTCAGTCGTTACTTTAATGCAAATATGCGTGTCAGCTAACTTTGCTAACGTCGATGATGTATTGCCTGTCATGGAAATAAGTTTAGCGCCAATGCGTTTTATTACGGGAATTATCGCTAAAACTTCACCCGTTTCACCTGAATTTGAAATGGTCAGCACTACATCATCTTTAGTGATCATGCCTAAGTCGCCATGGCTCGCTTCACCTGGGTGAACAAAAAAAGCGGGTGTTCCCGTACTGGCTAATGTTGCGGCAATTTTACCGCCAATATGACCAGACTTTCCCATGCCAATAACGATAACACGCCCTTGGCAGTTAAACATTAAGTGGCAGGCTTTTTCAAAGCTATCGTCAATATATTGCAACAATTCAGTTATCGCTTGTTGTTCAATATTTATCACGTTTTTGGCAAGTTCTTTAAAGTTTTTCATGGCTCTGCTTAAGCTAGTTAATCGTTGTTTGACTTATAGTCGTTTGGCTAAAAAGTAATACTTGATAAGCAAAAAAACATAGAAGTAATAATGCGCCTTTTGCGCGGGTAAGTCTAAAGTAACCAGATTTGCGACTAAAACATAATATAAAGAGTAAACCAGTAATCGCTATCATTACGGGAGCGTCTCGAAACGATGCATCTGGATTGATTTCTCCCGGCGCTATGATGCCAGCAAAAGGAAGTACCGCTAATATATTAAAGATGTTCGAGCCAACAATATTCCCCATGGCTAAGTCGTCTTCTTTTTTCAATATACTGGCAACACTGGCTGCTAGCTCGGGTAAACTTGTGCCGATAGCAATAATGGTTAAACCAATAACAAGATCACTAATACCATAAGCTTTGGCAATAAATATAGATGAATCAACAAGAAAATGAGCACTTAATACTAATAAGATTATACCTATTAGTAGCCAAAAAAGTGATTTTGCTGTGCTAGTTGCTTCGGGTAATTCTTGTTCCGCTTCAATAATCATAAGGTCATCAATATTATTGTTTTTGCGTTGTTTTATTGCTTTGATCAATAAAATAGAAATAAAGCCGAAAAAGCTTACCATTAAAGCTACACCTTCAGGGAAGCTAAAAAAATTATCTGAAAGTATCCAATAAGCCACAATGGTCAATATAAGTAAAAGTGGTAATTCTTGTTTAATGGTTGAAGAGGATATAATCAAGGGCTTTACTAGCACTGTAATACCTAAGACTAACGCTATATTGGTAATGTTTGAACCAATAGCGTTACCAATAGCAGTGTCTGGGTTACCGTGAAATGATGCCGTTGCGGCTACCATCATTTCAGGTGCTGAAGAGCCCATAGCAACAATAGTTAACCCAATAATCATTGGAGAAACCCCTAAATTTCTTGCTAATGATGAGGCTCCTAAAACAAATTTATCTGCACTCCATACCAGTGCGCTTAAGGCAACTAATAAAATTCCAACGTGTTCTAACATTTAGCACTCCACTTTTAAGTTGCTAAATTGTCGCTGTTTGTAGAAGAAAAAAAAAGGAATTAATGCGTTCAAAGAGAAATAAGTGCAATAAAAGCTTAAAAATAAGTTTCTTTTACATTTACTGACATTTTTATTGCCAAAATTGTTGATTTTTAGTGAAGAATTCTAGGCGCTCAGGTAAAATCGCTTACAATTAATAGCATAACTCATAATCAATCGCGTATATTTTATATAATGATAGAAACCGAAAATCATGCAAACTTAGTGGAGATAAGTAATCTGACCTTTAAACGAGGTGAGCGAGTTATTTATAATGATATTAGTTTATCTATCCCTCAAGGAAAAGTTACCGCCATTATGGGGCCAAGTGGTATTGGAAAAACCACTTTGTTGCGTTTGATTGGCGGTCAAATTCGCCCACAATCAGGGCAAATATTATTTGCAGGTAAGGATATTCCACAGCTTTCTCGAAAAGATCTATACGAAACGCGTAAACGTATGAGTATGTTATTTCAAAGTGGTGCGCTTTTTACTGACATGAGTGTTTACGACAATATCGCTTTTCCTATCCGTGAGCATAGTCAATTACCTGAAGCTATTATTGAGAAAATAGTGCTGATGAAGTTAGAAGCGGTGGGTTTGCGTGGCGCACGTGATTTACAACCGGGTGAGCTTTCTGGTGGCATGGCACGTCGTGTTGCTTTGGCTCGATCTATTGCGCTTGACCCTGAGTTAATTCTTTATGATGAACCCTTTGCGGGGCAAGATCCTATTTCAATGGGCGTTATTGTTCGCTTAATACGCTCTTTAAGTGATGCATTAGGTTTAACTTCAGTCGTTGTCTCTCATGACGTACCTGAAGCCATGAGCATCGCAGATTATATTTATATTATTGCAGAGCAAAAAATTATTGGCCAAGGTACCCCTGAGCAAATAAAGCAGCATGATTCTCTTTTAGTGAAGCAGTTTGTACAAGGTGAAGCTGATGGTCCAGTACCCTTTCATTTTGATGCGCCTAATTATCGGGATGAATTGATTCATGACTTATCTGCGTTAGGTCGCCGAGGAAAAATTTAATGGAGCAAGTGCGGTTATTAGGCAGGAATACGTTAGCGTTGATTAGCGGTTTAGGGCGAGCAATGATTGTGTTATTTTCTGCTTTATTACACGTTCCTAACCTGCGCAAAGGTACGCCGTTATTACTGCAACAGCTTTATAGTGTTGGCGTTATGTCATTAATTATTATTGTTGTTTCTGGTGGTTTTATTGGTATGGTGCTAGCCTTGCAAGGTTATACCATTTTAGTTAGTTATGGTGCAGAGGCAAGTCTTGGCCCTATGGTTGCCTTATCCCTGTTACGTGAATTAGGGCCTGTAGTGGCTGCGTTATTATTTGCGGGCCGAGCTGGCTCGGCGCTAACGGCAGAAATTGGTTTGATGAAAGCAACAGAGCAATTATCAAGCTTGGAAATGATGGCGGTTGATCCTTTGCGCCGTGTAATTGCACCACGTTTTTGGGCTGGTTTTATTAGTTTGCCTTTATTAGCGGCTATATTTTCTATGGTTGGTATATTGGGAGCGCATTTAGTTGGCGTTGACTGGCTAGGTGTTGACGGTGGTACTTTTTGGTCGGTAATGCAAAATCAAGTAGATTTTAGTAAAGATATTCTTAATGGTATTATTAAAAGTGTTGTTTTCGCTTTTGTTGTTACTTGGATTGCTGTTTATAAAGGGTATGATTGTGAACCTACCTCGGAAGGTATTTCAAGAGCGACTACCTCAACTGTGGTACAATCATCATTATTGGTATTAGCCTTAGATTTTATTTTAACGGCATTGATGTTTGCGAGATAGTGTTCGTTGTAAGCAATGAACTCAGGTTTTATTTTTAAGTAAATTTAAAAGGCGTTTGGTGAAGGGCATGATGTCAAAAAAAGTAGAATTAATGGTTGGTTTTTTTGTTGCTTTAGGCATTGCAGCATTGCTTATGTTGTCGCTAAAAGTTGCTAATAGTGGTATTTCAGGTGGTGGTGAAAGCTATAACCTTTTTGCCAAGTTTGATAACATTGGCGGTTTAAAAGTTCGCTCACCCATTAAAGTTGGTGGTGTTGTCATTGGTCGTGTGAGTGATATTTCTCTTGGTAAAGATGACTATACGCCAGTTGTTACGATGGAAATTTATAGTAAATATAATCATTTTTCAGAAGCAACGTCGGTGGCTATTTTAACCGCTGGTTTATTAGGTGAACAATATATTGGTTTGCAACCAGGCTTTATGGATGCCTCATTAGAAATTCTTAAACCGAATGACTTTATTGAAGATACAAAACCTGCTTTAGTGTTGGAAGAATTAATTGGACAATTTTTATTTGGCCAAGGGAGTGGAGGTTAATAATGAAAGAGTGGAAAGTAAAGAAAATGAAATCGTTAAAAATCACATTGTTTTTAGGTGGTGTTTTTACCAGTTTAATAACGCACAATGTTTTAGCATATGATGCAGCGCAAGCAACCAGTTTATCTAAAGATGAAACTGAACTGGCTTTAGGTTCTAATCGTATCTATGTTGATAAGAAAGACCCTTATTTAATGATTAAAGAAGTTGCAGGCAAAACTTTTAAACGTTTTGCTAATGAACAACAAGCCATACGGGTTGATCCTAATATCATTAAAAATATTGTACGTGAAGAGTTGATGCCTTATATCAATTATCAATATTCCGCTTTTAAAGTTATTGGTCAGCATTTAAAGAATACGACTGAACAAGAAAGACAGGAGTTTGTACCCGTTTTTAGAGAGTATTTAATCACCTCTTATGCGCAAGTTTTTACCTTGTATGATAATCAACCAGTTGAATTTGAGCCTGCTAAAGACTTTACCGACCAAAAAATAGTCGCAGTAGATACTCGCGTTATGATGACAGGAAGGGATAACATTGATGTTTCATTTAAAGTAAGAAAAGATAGAAACACTGATGAATGGAAAGCATTTGATATGGTAGCAGAAGGGGTTAGTTTGCTTGACAGTAAACAAGCTGAGCTTGGCGGAATTATTCGTCAAAAAGGACTACCTTATGTTACTGAGCTTTTAAGAGAAAAAAGCGAACGAAATATTGTTTTTAAAAATTAGTTAGTAGTTAGTCAGTTAGTAAAAGTCAGTTCAAAACAAATTTATTTAAAATAAGTCAGGCAAAAGTGACAACAGTTGTGGAAAAAATAACGTTAAACATCACTAAAAACAATGTCGCGTTAGCAGGTGAGCTAACGCGACAAACAGTGATGAAAATACCAAAAAAAAGCATTAAGCAGATTCTTGATCTGCAATCTTCAGTGATAAATTTACAACAAGTCACCCGTATCGACACAGCAGGTCTTGCTTGGCTTTTCTATTTATTAGAGCAAGCAAGTAGCACTAGCTGTCAATTAACATTTAGCGGAATCCCTGCTAAATTAAATAAATTAATTAGCTTAAGTGGTGTTGAAGGTTTTTTGCCTATTGATGCATAACCGCTATAAATAATCGCGATGAATAAATAATTAAGGAGTTACCTTTGGAAGTAATAGAAATAGAAAAATTAATTAATGACGCTCTAGCGCTTGATGAACTGCACGTTAAATTTGATGGTTCACAATGTAGTGTGGTGGCGGTAGCTGATATGTTTGGTGAATTATCTCGTGTGAAGCGCCAACAAGTTGTTTTTGCAACCTTAGCTGATGCTATTAAAGATGGCAGTATCCACGCCGTGACCGTTAAAACCTTTACTAAAGCACAGTGGCAGCGCGATAAATTGTTTAATATGTAAAATTGTTTAATAGGTAAAGGCATGCAATACTAACTAAAGTTGTATCTCATTCATTTATATCTCATTAATTTATAAGAAAGAAGTAAGTCATTTTGGACGCATTTAAAGTTATTGGTGGTAAGCCACTACGTGGTGAAGTCACTATCTCTGGGGCTAAAAACGCCGCACTCCCTATTTTAATGTCAGCACTATTATCAAAAACCCCGATTGTTTTTAGTAATGTTCCTCAGTTAAATGACATTTTAACCACCGTAAAGTTACTAGGTCAGCTAGGCGCTAAAACACAGTGGTTAAGCGAAAACAAGTTACGCATTGATGCGAGTAATATCACTCAATGCTGCGCTCCTTATGATCTTGTTAAAACAATGCGAGCTTCTATTTTAGTGCTTGGTCCTTTACTTGCTCGTATGGGGCATGCGGAAGTTTCATTGCCGGGTGGTTGTGCTATTGGTGCGCGTCCGGTGAATTTACATATTCAAGGCCTTAAAGCGATGTCTGCTGATATAGACGTTGAAAATGGCTATATTGTTGCAACCAAAAAAGGTCGTCTTGAAGGCGCTAATATCTTTATGGATGTTGTTAGTGTCACGGGCACTGAAAACTTAATGATGGCCGCGGCTTTAGCTGATGGCATAACTGTTATTGAAAACGCAGCCCGAGAACCTGAAATTGTTGATCTTGCTAATTGCTTAACGAGTATGGGGGCAAAAATTTCTGGTGCAGGAACTAATACGTTAACCATTGAAGGCGTTAGTGAACTACGAGGTAGTGAATATAGTGTCATGCCTGATAGAATTGAAACAGGTACCTTTCTTGTAGCGGCTGCTGTTACTCAAGGAAAAGTTAAGTGTTTAAATACTGACTCTAGCGGTTTAGAGGCGGTATTATCAAAGCTCACAGAAGCTGGCGCCAATATTACCACTGGTGTAAATAGTGCGGGTGAAGAATGGATTGAGTTGTCGATGACTCAAAAGCCAAAAGCCGTCAGTGTTAAGACTGCGCCACATCCCGGATTCCCAACGGATATGCAAGCACAATTTATGACCCTGAATGTGCTAGCACAAGGCACGGCAACGGTAATAGAAACCATTTTTGAAAATCGTTTTATGCATGTGCCAGAATTACAACGCATGGGCGCAGATATTGTGCTTGAAGGTAATACGGCTATTGTTAAAGGCGTTGATTCGTTAAATGGCGCACAAGTGATGGCAACTGATTTACGCGCTTCAGCAAGTTTAGTTATTGCTGGCCTTGTGGCAAAAACACCAACGCAAGTTGATCGCATTTATCATATTGATCGTGGTTATTTGAAAATCGAAGATAAGCTACAAGCATTAGGTGCAGATATTACTCGTATCACAACGTAACTTTTATCTTGTTGCTGTATCTCCCAATTTATTTGTCAAAAGTACTCATTGCACTCGTCAACTCCGTGCGTTTTCCTCTAAATTGATTCATACAGCTTAAAGCTAAATAGCTACTATGAATGAATAAAAACTTTTATTTTCTTTTAAAGTCAGAATTACAAGTAGAGTAATCTACTGTGTATTCTGACTTTTTCAGTATTATAAAGGGGCTAATCCCGAAAATAACCAGCACATTCTGTTGTTTTCACATTAAAATGCGCCTCGAAATTTATTTACTATACTAAAAACAGAATTACTCTGTTCACTTTTTTTGAGGTTTGCCCATGCTGTTTACTGGTTCATTAAATACTGATTGCCCAATTCGTCAGAAAATTCGTGAGTTTTATCGCATAGATGAAAATGTTGCTGTTGATCATATCCTACCATTCGCTGAGGTGAATGTGAGTGCGCGAAGTCGTGCTTGGGAACGTGCTCGTAAAATGGTATTACAAATTCGTCAAGATCAAGAAGGTAATGGTGCTATTGATGCGCTGCTAAATGAATATTCATTATCTTCAGAAGAGGGTGTGGTATTGATGTGCTTAGCAGAAGCCCTATTACGTGTTCCTGATAAACACACTCAAGATGTACTAATACGCGACAAAATATCGCAAGGCCAGTGGAGTACTCATTTAGGCTCAAGTGATTCTCTCTTTGTTAATGCATCGTCTTGGGGATTATTAATCACAGGTTCGATGGTTAATTATGCTGACAAACGTAAACAAGATAAATTTGGTTTATTGAAAAAAACGATTGGTCGTTTAGGCGAACCCGTTATTCGAAAATCAATGAATTATGCAATGAAAATTATGGGTAAGCAGTTTGTTATGGGTGAAACCATTGCTGATGCTACTACGCGTGCGGCAACTAAAGAACAGCAAGGCTATGTTTATTCTTATGATATGTTAGGCGAGGGCGCCCGCACAATGTTGGATGCCGAGCGTTATTTGAAATCATATCAAGACGCTATTGAACAAATAGGAAAAGTAGCAGTAGCTTCGGGTAAAAATGATCCGCGTCGCGTACCCGGAATTTCAGTCAAATTATCTGCTATTCATCCTCGATATGAGTTTACCCATAAATCTCGGGTGATGGATGAAATTGTCCCTAAATTAAAAGCGCTTTGTTTACAAGCGAAAGCCTACAATATTGGCTTAACCGTTGACGCTGAAGAGTCTGAACGTTTAGATATTTCTTTAGACATTATCGAAGCGGTATTCACCGATACAGATCTTGGTGATTGGCAAGGTTTTGGTATTGCGCTGCAAGCTTACCAAAAGCGCGCGCTTATTGTTGTTGACTGGCTTAGAGAACTAACGCTTAGAACTAATCGTCGCATGATGGTTCGTTTAGTCAAAGGTGCCTATTGGGATACTGAAATTAAAAATGCTCAAAAAGATGGTATGAGCCATTTTTCCGTGTTTACGCGTAAATCTTCAACCGACGTTTCTTACCATGCATGTGCTAATAAGCTTCTTGATTATCGAGACAGCATATACCCGCAATTTGCTACGCATAACGCCTACACTGCTGCCACCATTGTTGAGTTGGCAGGTGAAGATAAAAATGGTTTTGAATTTCAATGTTTACATGGAATGGGTGACTCTTTGTACGATCAAATTGTTTCTCAAGAAGGTATACAATGTCGTATTTATGCGCCTGTTGGACATCACGAAGATTTGTTGGCTTATTTGGTGCGACGCTTATTAGAAAATGGTGCTAACTCTTCTTTTGTTAATGCGATTGTTGATGTATCACAGCCGGTAGAGTCTTTACTTGAAGACCCAGTAGAGAAAACCCAGCGCCTAAAAGATAGATACAACGGGCAAATAACCATGCCAATTGATCTTTATCGAAATGAAAACAAAAAAAGCGTTAATAGCCTAATTGAAAGTCGAGATAATTCTAAAGGGGTAGATTTAACTGATATTAATGAAATCACCTCGTTAAAAGCGGCTTTAGATAATTGGTTTGTTGAAAACCTATTAAACAAAAATGACGTGCCTGAGGGTGCTCAGGCGGTGAAAAATCCGGCTAATCACAGTGAAATTATTGGCTTTCACCACCACCATAACGAAGATGATATGTTGGCGATGATTGATAACGCCCAAAGCGCTTTTGTTACTTGGTCGCAAACCCCAGTAACTGAGCGTGCTGCTTTGTTGTGTCGTATCGCTGATATTTTAGAGCGACACTGGGAAGAGTTGATTGCGCTTTGTATTAAAGAGGCGGGTAAAGTTGCCCAAGATGGCATTGACGAAGTGCGTGAAGCCGTTGACTTTTGTCGATATTATGCTGCGCGCGCTATAGAGCAGAGTGAAGATGAACGCCTTGAAGCACGTGGTGTTGTACTTTGTATTAGCCCATGGAACTTCCCATTAGCCATATTTTTAGGACAAGTCGCTGCAGCTATTGTTACCGGGAATACGGTATTAGCAAAACCTGCAGAGCAAACGGGTCTTATAGCCTTACGCACTATCGAGCTGATGCAATCAGTGGGTTTACCCCGCAACGTAGTTCAGGCTGTTATGGCGCGAGGCAGTGTTGTTGGTAGCACTATAGTGCCTGATGAAAGAGTTGCTGCTGTCATGTTTACTGGTTCAACAGAAACGGGCACCCGTATTTCTCAGACTTTAGCAGAGCGAGGAGGCGATCAAGTACCATTGATTGCTGAAACAGGGGGACAAAACTGCATGATTGTTGATTCTACTGCTTTGCCTGAGCAAGTGGTAGATGACGTGATATCTTCGGGTTTTCAATCGGCAGGGCAACGCTGCTCAGCATTGAGAGTTTTATTTTTACAAGAAGATATTGCTGATGGCGTGATTACCATGCTTAAAGGCGCTCTGGCTGAGTTGCACATAGGTAACCCAGAAAAATTGAGTACCGATGTTGGCCCTGTTATCGATCAAAAAGCATTAGATGCGCTTAATGCCCATAGTGATTATATGAAAACTCATGGCAAGCTTTTATATCAATGTGAGTTATTTGGAGGAAAGAACGGGAATGAAGTCAATGATACCGATGGGCATTTTTTCTTTGCACCGCGTTTGTATGAGATTAGTGACATTGATATTTTAACCAAAGAAGTGTTTGGTCCTTGTGTTCATATTGTTCGCTTTAAAGGCGATAAAATCGAAGAAGTTATTGAGAAAGTCAATAGCACAGGTTTTGGTTTAACGATGGGTATTCATACTCGAATAGAGTATAGAGCCATTGAACTTGCTAAGCTATCGCGTGCAGGGAATGTTTACATTAACCGTAACATGATTGGCGCAACAGTGGGTGTGCAACCCTTTGGTGGTAGAGGTCTTTCGGGTACAGGGCCTAAAGCAGGTGGGCCAAATTACTTGTCGCGCTTAGTGGTTGAAAAAGCAACACCAGATGATGAAGAAATTAATTTATTACCAGCACAAACGCTCGCTTTAACAGGTGATAAAACCACTCAAAACGAAGCTATCCACTTTATGAATAAAGCCGATGGTGCACAACAGAAGTGGCGCTTAACCGATTTAAATACGCGTATTTCTTATGTGCGCCAATTACTGGCCAAAATTGCGCATGTGGAAATTGTTGACGATTTAGCGGATGATTTAAATTGCACTTTAGCCGCGGCGCGTGATCAATTAATCAATATTGAAAAACGCATGAAAAGGCCACAGGCGCTGCCCGGGCCTACAGGCGAGTCTAATATAATTTACTTAGAAAACCGTGGTAACATTATTTGTTTTGCAGATGACAATGTTAGTTTCCATTTTTGGGTCATGTCTGTAGTGACAGCATTAGCAACAGGCAATACGGTAATTTCAGTGGTGTCTGATTTATTTTATGACGAAGCATTAGCCTTTAGAGACAAGTTTATTTCAACGGGTGCAGATGTTGGTATTTTACAAGTTGCAAAACTTAACCACCTAGAAACCATGCTCGCTCATTCTGCACTTTCGGGTGTA
The DNA here is from genome assembly GCA_963974965.1 of uncultured Colwellia sp. GTDB lineage: Bacteria > Pseudomonadota > Gammaproteobacteria > Enterobacterales > Alteromonadaceae > Colwellia. The sequence continues at coordinate 424,059 of CAXBEX010000001.1, forward strand.
GTGGTTGACAGTAATTGTGATCTAAAACATTACATGAGTGAAAAACTTTCACAACGAAGTGGTGCAATATTGCCAGTAATCACTTCTGAGTATTTTGATAATCTAATTCAACGCTTGTTAACTGAAAAAACGATTAGCATTGATACCACTGCCTCAGGTGGTAATACATCATTGATGACCTTAATAGAAGAAGATGAATAGATGTTAGTTGCGAGTCAATAGTTGTGAGCTAATAGTTGCAAATACAATTTACTGGGCGTGTGGTGTTTTCATCACTCGCCCTTTTTTTCGCTCATCTAGTGTTTTTGCCTTTTTAATTTCTTATCCATCAAATCTATGGCATTATTTCTTTTAATCACTATAAATCATTGTACTGTAGATAATGAACAAAATAAAATCCTTAGATCGTGTCGATATAGCTATTTTAAAAACGCTACAATCCGATGGTAGAATTACCAATGTTGAGTTAGCCAAAAAAGTAAACTTAAGTGCAAGCCCATGTTTAGATAGAGTTAAGCGTTTAGAAATAGGCGGTTATATAAAGCGCTACGGTGCCTTTTTAAGTGCCCATAAGCTTGGTTACGGTATGACCGCTTTTATACAAGTAACGCTAGATAGAACTACTGCAGATGTTTTTAAGTTATTTAAAAAAGAAGTCGTTAAAATTAAAGAAATCGTCGAATGTCATTTGGTGGCAGGTGGCTATGATTATTTATTAAAAACACGGTTTTCTGACATGGACAATTACCGCTTAATTTTAGAAAAAGTTGCAGGTTTACCTGCAATATCTCAAACGCATACCTACATGGTAACAGAACACATTAAAGAAGACAGTGGCGTACCATTTGATTAATCTTTTTTATATTAAACTAATTTCAAAAGAGGATAATGATGAACGCACGTGAATATGCACTACAAGCTAATGGCTCTTTTGCTTTACCGGATGCTTGCTTTAAAGTAAAAGCCTTGATGGAAGATGAAAATTCAGCAATTAGTGACTTTGCAGATGTCATTAGTGTTGATCCTTCGATGACTTCTAGGCTGCTACAAATAGCGAATAGTGCTATTTATCATTTTTCGGGAGAAATAAGTACTATTTCTCGCGCTATCACCATTATTGGCACACAAGCTATTTATAATATGATGCTGGTAGATGTTGCAGTATCAGCTTTTAAGCATTTTGAAAACCAAGCAATTAATTTAAAACGTTTTTGGCGTATGAGTATCTATTGTGGCTTAGTGACTAAAAGCTTAGCTATTAAAGCGGGTATAAAAGATATTGAACGCCTATTTGTTGCCGGATTATTACAAAATTTTGGTGAGCTCTTAGTTGCAAAAATCAGCCCCGAAGCTGCGCAACGTTGTGAACACTATAATCGTGATAATTTACCTTGGAGTTTGCAAGCATTAGCGTTAGGTTTTACTTACACCGATATTTCTGCCGAATTACTGAAAATATGGCAGTTACCAGAAAAAATAATTATTCCTATTCGCCATTTTAATCAAGCACAAAGTAATCAAATCAATAAAGATGTCAAAGTATTAAACTTAGCTTCAAGACTAGCTTTACTTGATAGCCATAGTGATCTATTTGAATACGATGAAGTTATTGATGAGTCATTATGTGAAAGTTTACAGCTAAGTAAAGAAGATGTAGTGCAGGTAAGTAAAATGGCAGCAAATGATGCACAAGGTATCTTAACTATGATGAATCCTAAACTATTTTCTAGACAAAATATAAGCCGTGTTAATAATAACAATTGAGTAATAAATTAGTCCAATTGCTACAAAGTGGACAAAATACTATACACTTCGTAGTGTTTTTATGATTCGTCGTATGTTTATGAAGAACATATAGGAGACAAGATTAATAAAGCTTGCTAGCATCGAACGGTTTTAAATTAAAATTATAATAAGCACAACTATAACTATAACTATAAGTAAAGGAAGTCTATGAGCGCATCTAGAGAGCATTTTAGCTCCCGTATTGGTTTTATTCTCGCTGCGGCAGGCTCTGCTGTCGGTATTGGTAATTTAGTTGGTTTTCCCGTCAATGCGGCTAAAAATGGTGGCGGCGCATTCTTGCTACTGTACGCGCTGTTCGTATTCTTAATTTGTTTACCTGTGATGATTGCTGAAATGGCGGTCGGTCGTAAAACAGCAAAAGAGCCTGTTGGCGCATACAAAACATTAAGTGGTAATAGTTCATTTTGGGGAGCCGCAGGTTTTTTAGGTGTACTTACGCCCTTTATGATCGCAGTATTTTACATGGTTATTACCGTGTGGCTTTTTGGTTATATTGTTTTAACGCTCTCTGGACATTTAGACTATCTAGCCAGTGGTGCTGGTTTTGGCGAATTTATTAATAGCCCCTACTTGTTTGTAGCAATGGCTGTTGTCGCAGCTATTATTAATTTTATTTTGGTTGCTGGTGTTAAAGATGGTATTGAAAAAGCCGCTAAAATGCTAATGCCTGCATTGTTTGTTATGTTAATTATCATGGTCGTCTTTGTGTTAACCCTTGATAATGCTTTTGCTGGCGTAAAGTTTTTCTTAATACCTGATGTGAGCAAAATAACCCCCAGCGTTATCAATGGCGCTTTATCTCAGGCATTCTTTTCACTGTCGCTTGGCATGGGTATTTTAATTACTTACGGCTCGTATATTGATAATCAAACCAATATTCCCAACTCGGCAAAATTAGTAGCGATTACCGATACCAGCGTCGCCTTTGTTGCAGGTTTAATGATATTACCCGCGATTTTCTCGTTTAACCCCAATGTTAACCCGAGTGAGTTAAGTGATAGCTCAGTCTCATTAATATTTACTTTTTTACCGAAAATATTTTTAGCACTGCAAACATCAATTGGCTATATTGGCGCAAGTACGGTGGCTGCTTTCTTCTTTATTTTGGTGTTTTTTGCCGCAATCACTTCCTTGGTATCAATTCTTGAAGTGCCTGTTTCTTATTTAGTCACTGAGAAAAAGCATAGCCGTAAAAAAGCTTTATCTATTTTGTTAATAACCGCGGGTGTTTTAACTGTTTTCGCTACCGTTTCATTTGGTATGGTCACTTTTTTTACTGAATTTACTTCTTATGCTGGTGGTACTAAATCTTTCTTTGATATTGTTTATGATGTTTTTTATGACACTATTTTACCGCTTAATGGTTTTCTATTGTGTGTATTTGTTAGTTATCGTTGGAAGAAAAAGAACTTGTCTGAGCAGTTAAGTATTGGTAATGATCATTATATTGGCTCTTGGGTAGAGAAATATATTAATTTCTCTTTAGGAACCTTTATTCCCGCTATCGTATTGATTATTTTTATTAATACCGTTTCACAGAAGTTTTTTGCGGTGAGTTTGTTTGGTTTTTAATTCAGCATTATTTATCAAATAAACATTTTGAAAGACTAAGCCGAGCAATGTTATTATTGCTCGGCTTTTTTCCTTTAAAAAACTGTTTTAGAATCCCCCTATGCTTGAATATATTTCTATTAAAGACTTTACCGATTGTCAGCGGCTGTTTCATGGTCGCGGCCATGCTTATGAAAAATTATCTCATGTGAATGTTGACTGGTTATCGCCGGTTATTTTAATTACCCTATATCAAGCGGTAGATGAAGCGTGGTTATTAACACAAGCACGCGCATTACAAGCATTAACTAATGAATGTCGCAGTGTGCAAGTGCAGCATCGTTATGAAAAGTTTGCACCCACACAAGTGTTGCTAGGCGAGGCTATTGATAACACAGTCGTCACCGAAAATGGCCTTTTATATAACATTGAGCTAGGTAAAGCGCAAAACAGTGGTTTGTTTTTAGATATGGCTAATGGTCGCTCTTGGGTTTATCAACAGGCAACAGGTAAAAATGTGCTTAACTTGTTTGCTTATACTTGTGCATTCTCTGTTGCTGCTATAGCTGGTGGCGCGAGTAAGGTCGTTAATATTGATTTAAGCAAATCATCGTTAAGTAAAGGCCGTGACAATCATCAATTAAATAAGTTAGCAAAAAAAGAGGGAAAACAAATTGTTTTTGAAGGCGTCGATATTTTTAAATCAAATAGCCGTATTAAAAAGTATGGAAAATATGATTTATTGATTTGTGACCCGCCATCATTTCAAAAAGGTAGTGTGAATATTGAGCGCGATTACGCTAAAATTATTCGTAAAATCCCTCAGTGGATGGACACTGGCGCTAAGCTATTACTCTGTTTAAACTCCCCCGATCTTGATGAACAATTCTTAAAGGATGAAGTCTCACGAGAATGTCCTAATTGCATTTTTGAACAGCGCATAGCGAACCCAGCAGTGTTTAAGGAAGCACATACAGGAAAAGGTCTTAAGGTGTTGGTTTTTTCATACTTGCCTTGATGAGATAATACACTAAGGCATTACCGCTTATTTGCTTACGGTTGCTGATTCTCGGCTTTTTATTCGCCTTTTGTTCGCCTTTTTATTCGAAAGTATCTGGCAAACCTTGGTATATCTGCTTGTGTTTTGCCATTGTATTTATAGGTAATAACACTGCCTATTGCGGGTGGGTTGGCACGTTCCGCATCACTAAACCCTGAGCCAATATTGAAGACAATGCCTGTTGCAGTTTTCACTGTTAATGCACCTAACATCCCTTGATATTTACCCTTGCCACCAATATAAGCAATTACAGTCGCTTCAGCATCTTGATGCCTTTTCAGCTTCATAATGTTATTTGTTCTACCTACATGATAATAAGCACTTTCAAAATGAAGCATTAATCCTTCGCCTTGATTTGCAATGATAGTGCTGAGTGTGTTATCAAGTTGATTTGTGTTTTTTAGTTTATATTGTTTGATCATGCGTAAATAATCAGATCTTGCTTGTTCTGTTAGCGTTCTCATTGCGCTTATTCGCTCGGAAAACGTGCCAGTATGTTTTGGTAGATCAAAAATCATAAAACGAACTTTACGCCAACAATTTTCATCAATGTTTATTTTTCTGATACAAGAAAGTGTTGTTTGAAATTGGTCTCTAGCTATCCATAACTCACCATCAATCACATCAGTAGGCCAGTTTTGTGTAAACCATGAAGGGCTATGAATAGTATTGCCTTGTCGAGTTAACAGCTGCTTGCCATTCCAATAACCTCGTATGCCATCGAGTTTTTCAGACACCCAATATTGGCTGATATCATCAACAGCTTTATAGGTTGTAGCGTGCTGAATAGCAGGCTTTGATTGATAATTTGTGTGAGCTTTAACTTGCGTGTGTAGTAGTAGAAATAACCAAAACGGCAGAAATAGTAGAATAGTTGGAAAGAAAGCTTTTACTTTGAATTTACGCATCATTAACATCCTTGTTTGTTTAATTACTTTAAGCATAGTCCAAAATTTCGACTATGCTTAAAGTAATGCCAGTTTATGAGCTTGCGTTGGTAACAATGGACTTCCCTAAAATTATTCAAGGAATGAATGTATGCTTCAATTTAAGTTTGTACTGATTATTATTGTCTGTATTATTTTCAGTTGTTTTGTCTTTTCACCAGCAGCGGCAGCTAAAAAGCGCTGTAAACCTTTACTTGAAAAACTTCACAACGTTCAATCATTGCAGCGAAATAGCTATTCAGGTAAACGAGGGTTGAGTTTACGAGATCGTGAAGATAAAGCCCGCAACAATTGGTGGCAATGTGAAAATAGCAGCGCTAAAGCGAAGCAAAAAACTAAAGGGAAAGGCAATAAAAAAAGTAAAAAAAATACGGTTAGCGGTAATATTCAAGTTAAGCGCGTAAAAAGTAAAAAAATAAATGCAGGCACACCCTTTAAAACCAGCAATGCTATTGTTATAAGGTCAAAATATCAAGGACAAAGAAAGCAAGCGTGGCTTAAGTATTACCAACAACCCAATCAATGTAGTCGACCAAAAAGTTTGCCAGTATTTGCTTTTTGCAGTGAAAATAAGCAAACGCAGCGGTTGGATTTTGAGAAACACTATAATAAATGAAGCAAGTGAATTGACGAGTCACGGATTTTGAAATCAGTCATTAGCTCTTTGTAACTAGTTACTTTTCTAACTTTTTCTATTTTTTAAAATTATAGTCGCTTTTACTTTTTTTATATTGCTCAACCATGGTATCAACACTATCTTGGCAATATTCACGTAAGCCACTTAATAACATGTGTTTTTTTCCGTGACCAACCACTTCGCCTTCACTGATTAAATCAAATTCTAACCAAGCATCACCCCGTTTTGCTTCAATAGATAAACTTGTTTGAGCAAGCTGTAGCGAAAGTGTATTAATATCAAGGCGCTCAAGGTTTATTTTCATGCATTGATACATCACCATTGGCCGAGCAGGGTTAATCATGACGTTATTTTCTGTCATTAATTTTACCAGAATGTCAGGGAAAGTATGACCAGAAAAATCTACATAGGCTTTAGTTAATGCATTGATTAATGACGGGCAGTGAGTTTTCTCGCCACTGGCTTCTACCGTTAAATAGGTTTTATTGTTGTCGTCTACTATATCAAAACGCTCATTGATTTCGCTAGGAAAAGTAAGCGCAATGCTATCATTTACCATACCAGAAAAATTAAAGCTCATTTCTTTATGTAAACCCGCTTTAGCAATGATCACTGAAAATAATAAATCTCCAGGTACGCAAAAACGTTTGGCTTCAACATTATGTAGTGGGTTAAAATCATCAGCCACCTGTTTTGCAAAATCACTTCCTTGCTGGCGAGTAAAGCTGATTTTTTCGCTATTAATAGGGCAATATTGCTCAATAAACATAGTTTCGTTAGGGTTAACTTCTGTAGGCATAGAGAATCACTTCATTTTAAAAAACGAGGCATTCTAACAGCAATTAATCAATTAATCGAAATAAAAACTGATATATGAACTGAGCAGACCTCTAGGAACTGCTCAGTTGGGCAAGGTAAGTGCTAACTAATCGCTCTTTCTGTAGTTTTGTTAGGTTTCGAAGTTGATATTCTCTTTTACTCGCCGTACTTTTATCTGACGCTGTTTCAATAAAAGAGAGTGTTACAGGGCGTTTTGCTCTAGTATACTTAGCACCAAGCTTGGTATGATTATGTTGGTGTAAGCGACGATTTATGTCGGTAGTGATGCCTGCGTAAAGACTATTGTCATTGCAACGCAAGAAATATACGTACCAAGTTTTTTGAGTAGTCATTGAATTAAAGTGAGTTGAATCAAAGTTATGTTGAGATAAGTTAAGTTGAGATATGTTAATGGTAAAGAAAAGTGTTAGAGATATCAAATAGTGTTAGTTTAGCTGATTGGGAAATTGAGCTAAGTGCAATTCGTGCGATGGGTAATGGTGGCCAACGAGTGAATAAAGTGGCTACTGCTATTCATTTGCGTTTTGATATAAAGCGTTCGTCATTACCAGCAGTATATAAAGAACGATTATTGGCTAGTAAAGATACCCGCATTTCAAAAGACGGTGTTATTATCATTAAGGCGCAATCTTTTCGCACCCAAGAAATGAACAAAGAAGATGCTTTGAAGCGTTTAAAAGAACTGATTAACGCTGTGATGGTGGTGCAAAAAAAACGACGGCCAACCAAACCAACTAAAGGCTCTGTGCAGCGAAGGTTAACGAGTAAAGCGAATAAAAAAACAGTAAAGCAGACCCGTAAAAAACCAAATATTAAGTCCCTCTAATCAATAGTAAACAGCCAATAAACAGTAACTTAAGAGAGTAAGTATGCCAATTTCAGCAATAGGCGCCGTTGAAAAATTAACTGCGCAACTTGATAATAATAATATTGTTCAATACCAACTGCCTTTAGCGGCTATTGATAACAATAATGAACAGCAAAGTATTGCGCTAAACCCGCTCATAGGAAAAAAACTGACCTTACTCTTTCAAGGTAAAATTGCTTGTAAGCATTGTGGTAAAAGCACTAAAAAAAGTTATTCTCAAGGTTTTTGCTATCCTTGTATGACGAAACTTGCGCAATGCGATATGTGCATTATGAAACCTGAAACCTGTCATCATCACCTAGGAACTTGTCGAGAGCCACAATGGGGTGAACAGCACTGTATGGTTGACCATTATGTTTATTTATCAAACACCTCCGCTTTGAAAGTAGGCATTACACGCCACACGCAAATTCCAACACGTTGGATTGATCAAGGTGCAACACAAGCATTACCCATATTTAAAGTGAGCACTCGCTTACAATCAGGATTGGTTGAAACTGCATTGGCTGAATTTATCAGCGATAAAACTAACTGGCGTGCAATGCTTAAAGGGAGTAATGAGATTATCGATTTAAAAGCACAAGCAAACATATTAATACCAAAAATAGCGCAGCGTCTAGCGGACATTACGCTTAAATTTGGTGATGATGCGGTGCAACTTCTCAATGAAGAGGTAGTTGAAATAGCTTACCCGGTTAGCCAATATTTAACTAAAATCAGTTCTTTTAACTTTGACAAAACCCCAACAGTCTCAGGTATATTACTTGGCATAAAAGGGCAATATTTAATTTTTGAACAAGGTGTAATTAATATGCGCAAGTTTTCATCTTATCAAATACGTGTTGAATATTGATTTATTGATGAATTTTTCTTAAATTGTGCTAAATTTATAACTATAAATTTATTTAAATAATTAATTATCTCAATCGGACGACGACTCAATCAGATGATGACTCAATTGGATGACTATGTATGACTGCTACTGAATATGCTGAGCAAGCGGGTGAGATTTTTGTTTTATCCGATTCATTTATTCGCATTAAAGAATTAATTGATGATGAATCTTCAACTATAGATGATATTAGCGATGTCATTATTATTGATCCTGCACTTACCGGTACCATTTTAAAGCTTGCCAATAGCTCTTTTTTTAACTATCCGGGTAAAATCGATACCATTTCTAAAGCTGTTTTAGTTCTAGGGATCACCGAAGTATATAACCTTGTTATCGCGTATTTTACAACGCAGGCATTTAAGTCAATTAATGCAGAGCAAGATTACTTAGAAAATTTTTGGGAAGAAAGTGTTGATTGTGCTTTATTGATTAAATTTTTTGGTTGTAGTCTACAACTCCCTAACGCAGAGCGATTATTTATTTTAGGTATATTACATAATTTGGGTGAGTTTATCGTAAAACAAATTTCTCCGGATAAAATTATCGCATGTCAACACGCAGAGAATAGCTGTTTACCTTGGAATATGCAGCGTGATGTTTTGGGTTTTACTTTTGGTGAATGTGGCGCTGAGATGTTAAAGTTGTGGCAGTTACCATATAACATAGTGGCGCCTATTCGTAATCAAGATGAAGCAGATTTTGGCTTAATAACTACCGAAACTCAATTGCTTTACATTGCGAAGCGAATTATGGTTCATCAAAAATTGTTAAAGTCAAAGAATCAAAAGGAACTTGTGGATGAGGTACAATTAACATCATTAGGTATCAATGAAGCAATGTTACGTACGGCAGTTGAATATTGTGACTTAGAGCGTTTAAGTATTTTGTCTGTATTAAGCCCGACAGCTGTAACCATTTATTAGATGCACATTTAATAAAACAAAATAAAACATTAAATTTAAGATATAAAAAAAGCGAGTTATCTTTTCGATACTCGCTTTTTTTGTGACTTTAATTATAAAAAATTAAAGTGCAACAATGTTCTCAGCTTGAGGGCCTTTTTGACCATCAGTAACTGTGAATTCAACTTTTTGACCTTCAGCTAAAGTTTTGAAACCGTCACCAACGATTGCGTTGAAGTGAGCGAAAACGTCAGGGCCATTTTCTTGTTCGATGAAACCGAAACCTTTAGCTTCGTTAAACCATTTTACTGTACCAGTAGTTGTAGACATAATTGTCATCCTATTTAATTTATGAGTAATTGTGCTTTTACATACTGTGTAGTAACAAGTTAGTACCAAGTTGAAAAGCGGGTTTGCTAAAAAAAGTTGCTATTACTTATAAATCAGGACGAGCTACTAACTAATTATAACGTCGAAATGGTGTACAAAAAAATAAAACTAACTTCAAGCGACCTGCATTATAAAGCGGTACTCGTTGTTGTCAATAGTTATGTACTTTCTAGAGGCATTTTTTGTGAAAATAATGTGAGTTACTAATGTTAACGTTTATATATTGTTTTTACATATTGGTAATGCTTCTTATTACGAATAATTTCGCATAAAAATAAAGTTTGTTTTTGCCTTAAGTTAGTTGAGCTCAGGTATATGAGGGCTTGAGGGTGGCTTATTCGTAAACCAATTTTCGTATATGTATAGTTACAAAAGGAGAAAAAGTGGTTAAATTTTTTCATTCTTAACTTGTAGCCCTCTTGTAAAGTTTTCAATACTACTTTATAACTAGATGTAATTAGTATTATTCATACTGATTACGAAGCACATTACTAATTAGACAGCACATTTAACGCGCTGTATTATAAAAACATAAGAACCGATACCTTGCTTTCATTATCAAGTTTAAGAGCAGGTAATTGGTTTAAAAACAAAATACTAGAAGGAAATAACATGTCTACAAAATTTCGTGCTACCACGTTAGCTATAGCTGTGAGTGTAGCGTTAGGCACCGTACCCTCATATGCGGCTGAAGAAGCTGATTTAGCAAAAAAAGAAAAACAAGTAGAGCGTATTGCTGTTGTTGGTACTCGCTCTTCACCACGCTCAATTGCTGACTCTCCTGTTCCTATTGATATTATTGGTGGTGATGAATTAGGCAAAAGTGCCTCAAGCGATATGCTTGATATGCTTCAAGGCGCTATTCCTTCATTCAATGTTCGTGCTCAGCCTATCAGTGATGCGGCTACTTTGATTCGCCCTGTAAACTTGCGTGGTCTGTCCTCAGACAGTACTTTGGTACTTGTAAATGGTAAACGCCGTCACCGCGCATCGGTTATCGCCTTTCAAGGGGGAGGTGTAAATGATGGTGCCCAAGGTCCTGATATTTCAGTTATCCCTTCAGTTGCTTTAAAGCAGGTTGAAGTCTTGCGTGATGGTGCTGCTGCGCAATATGGCTCTGATGCCATTGCTGGCGTAATGAACTTTGTTTTAAATGATGCTTCTGACGGAGGTTCACTTTCCGTTAAACAGGGTCAATATTACGAAGGTGATGGCGATTCAACAATTATCGATGGTAATATTGGTATGCCGTTAACTGATGATGGTTTTGTTAACTTAAGCTTTCAATATAAAAATGCTGACGCGACTAGCCGAAGTGTACAACGCCCTGATGCAGCAGCTTTAGCAGCAGAGGGCAATACCTTTATTCAAGATCCTGCACAAATTTGGGGTAACCCTGAAATTAAAGATGATATTACTTTATTTGGTAATGTTGGCTTAGATTTAGGGAATGATAAAGAATTCTATATGTTTGGTAACTATTCTGAGCGTGATGCTATCGGTGGTTTCTATTATCGTAATCCACATAATCGTGGTAATGTTTTCTCAGTAGATGGGGGTGAAACATTGTTAGTGGGTGATGTTGGTGAATCTCAAGGTTTAGCTCGTACTTGTGATGTTGTTAATATTCCAAAAAACCCAGATGCTTCTGATGGTAATGTTTTAGCTTCACCTGATTATCAAGCGATGGTAGCCGATCCTAATTGTTTCTCAATGAACCAAATAATGCCAGGCGGTTATACACCTCAATTTGGTGGTAATATTACCGATACGGCATTAGCCGTTGGGTCGCGTGGTGATATTCAAGAGGGCTTTTTAGCTGGTTGGTATTATGATGTGAGTGGCTCAGTTGGTCGAAGCGAATCGTCTTTCAACTTATCTAACAGTCTTAACCCGTCACTTGGTTTAAATACGCCTACTGATTTTAAAACCGGTAAGTATATTCAGTTAGAAAAAACCTTTAACTTTGATTTAGTCCGCTCTTTTGATATTGGCCTTTATGATGACTTAAACTTTGCTACAGGTTTTGAATGGCGTGAAGAAACATTTGAAATTGTTGCGGGTGAAACAGCTTCTTGGCAAGCAGGCGCTTATGCAGATCAGGGTTTCAACATTGGTTCACATGGTTTTAAAGGCTTCGGCCCTGAATCAGCAGGTGTAAATTCCCGCCGCAATGCTGCTGCTTATGTTGATGTTGAATCGCAAGTTACTGATAAGTTATTGCTTGGTGGTGCTTTACGTTATGAAGATTTTACCTCGTTTGGTTCAACCACTAACTATAAATTAACTGCTCAATATGAATTATCTGATGAGTTTTCATTGCGTGCTTCACACAGTACTGGCTTTAGAGCGCCAACCGTTGGTCAAGCCAATGTAGTTAACACCCAAACATCAATTGTTAATGGCAACCTCATTCAGACGTTTTTAGCACCAGCAACAGATCCGTTGTCTTCTTTCTACGGTGCGCAAGAGTTAGCACCTGAAGAGTCGGTAAGTTATGCCGTTGGTGCTGTTTACCAAAATGGCGAATTCTTCATGACAGTAGATTACTACAATATTGAAGTAACGGATCGAATTGCACAATCAAGTCAACAAATGGTGATGGCAAGTGATTATGAAGAACTTCGAGGCTTAGGTGTTAAAAACCCAGAGTTAATCTCAGGCGTAACTTATTTCGCTAATGACTTTGACACGACAACGGAAGGTGTTGATGTCGTGGCTAACTACAGCGCTGAATTAATGGGTGGTGATACACTATATAGTTTGGCTTGGGCTTGGAATACAACCAGTGTTGATAACCGTGGTGCAGTTACAGACCAAATGACAGGACTGCCAGTATTAGATGATGAGGGCAATACTGTTTTTATCACTGATGATGGTAAAGTTCGTCGTTTAGAAGACGGTATCCCTAAGAACCGTGGTACATTTACTATTTCTCAATCATGGGAAAATGTAAGTATGTTTGTACGTGCTAACTACTTTGGTGAGTATTATGCGACACATGCTGATGATACGTCTGATTGGGGCTCTGAAACGGCTGATTCTGCTTTTACGTTTGATGCTGAAGTAAGTTACTTCATGAATGACTCTATCACGCTTTCTGCTGGTGCTAACAACCTGTTTGACCAAAAAGCTCAAAAGATTAAAGAGAGTGCTTTTGGTGAGTTAGGCGGTGTTTATTATGAAAGTGGCCCATTTGACTACAATGGCGGTTACTATTACTTAAAAGCCACCTATAACTTTTAATTAGCTATTGATACAAAATTAAAAGTGTTAAAGCCAGCGACCTAGTGTTGCTGGTTTTTTTTGCATAAATTTAATGCTAAATAATACCAATCAAACTAACTAAGTGATCTTTTTAAATGGTCTAAATATCCAAT
>CAXBEX010000002.1:0-305409 GCA_963974965.1 uncultured Colwellia sp.
CGACCGCCTGGTTCGTAGCCAGGTACTCTATCCAGCTGAGCTACGCGTCCGCAATTTAAGATGTTTTTTATATCGTTTCTTACCCGATAAACGAACCTTGTTCGTAGCCAGCATAACTAGACATTCTATCCAGTTGAGCTACGCGTCCGCAATTTAAGATGTTTTTTTATATCGTGACTTATCCGATAAACTTTCTTTTATATCTTAGCCTAAAGATTCACAGCCATTACTCACACAAGGTAAATAATGGCGGAGAGGGAGGGATTCGAACCCTCGATCCGGGATAAACCAGATACTCCCTTAGCAGGGGAGCGCCTTCGGCCACTCGGCCACCTCTCCAATGGGTGCGAATAATAATGGATCTTAAAAATAAGTCAAACATTTTGATGAATTAATTTAGGTTTTTGTGCTGTTTGTTGACAATTCACTCAATAATGGTAATTTTCGACCATTATCAATAAATAAAATTCTTACTTGTATAAAAAAAGCACCATCTATAATGGTGCTTTTTTTGGAACGTTTAATTTAATCAAACCAAATTATACGTTACCTGCTGCCTCATTATCGTCCTTCTCAGCTTGAATACGCATGTAAATTTCTTCACGGTGTACTGAGATTTCTTTTGGCGCATTAACACCTATTCGTACTTGATTTCCTTTAACGCCTAAGACTGTTACGGTGACTTCATCACCTATCATCAATGTCTCACCTACGCGTCGTGTTAATATTAACATTTCCATATTCCTTTTATTAAATTTGAGAATTACTAAATAGATATATATAAGCTAGTAATATATGTAGTTAGTCTATTTTTCCTTAATACACTATAAGTAATAGTAAATATTATGAAAAAATCCACTTTTTAATAAGTTTTATGCTCCGGTGCTTAAAGCTTATTAAAATATCGAGTTATTCTATCAAGCTTATCTTAACTTTGAATAGAGCTAATGACTGTTTTTTATGCCGTTTTTTGTTTTTTATTATAATAATTAACATCTAAACAACATAAAAGATTAAAATTTACACAAAGATAACAATAACAACTTTTATCTAAAGAAATAAAGTCAAAAAAAAGCAAAAAAACTAACAAATAACTCTGTTAGTTTTTAATTTTCAATATTGAAAAAAGTGTTAACTAAGCTTTTCAGTCAACCACGGTTGAACAGAGGCTAAAGCATCTGTTATATTTTCTGGTTGGCTGCCACCTGCTTGCGCCATATCTGGTCGTCCGCCACCTTTACCGCCCACTTGCAGCGCTACCATATTAACTAATTCACCGGCTTTTACTTGGCCAATAAGATCTTTAGTAACACCTGCAATTAAGCCAACTTTGTCGCCATTAGCAGTCGCCAGCATGATAATGCCAGACTGCATTTTATTTTTAAACTCATCAACCATACCGCGAAGTGCTTTACTTTCAACGCCATCGAGATCGGCAATTAAAACTTTCACGCCATTAATGTCAATAGCCTTACTCACTAAATCTGAGCCCGCTTGTGCAGCTAGCGTTTGTTTTAACTGGCTGACTTCTTTTTCTAATGCCTTAGATCGAGTAATTAATTGCTCTACCTTAGTTTCTACACTGGCAAGATCTGTTTTCACTAAAGCGGCGACCTTGGCTAAACAAGCACTTTGCTCGTTAATAAATGCCAATGCACCTTTAGCAGTAACCGCTTCAATACGGCGTACGCCCGCAGCAACACCTGATTCAGACACTATTTTTAACAAACCTATATCGCCTGTACGTTCAACATGAACACCACCACAAAGCTCAGTGGAAAAATCACCTAAAGTAACCACACGCACTTCATCGTCATACTTTTCACCAAAAAGAGCCATAGCACCTTTTTCTTTAGCGTCTTCAATATACATTAATTCAGTTGTTCGCTCGTGATTACCACGTATTTCATCGTTAACCAGCTGCTCAACATCATGTAGCTCCTGAGCTGTCATGCCTTCAAAATGAGAGAAATCAAAACGAAGTTTATCACTGTCGCACAACGAGCCTTTCTGAGTAACATGCTCACCTAATACCTTGTGCAAAGCAGCATGCAAGATATGAGTAGCGGTATGATTTTTAACAATAGCAGCGCGGCGTTCACTATCAATTTCAGCTTTAACAAGACGGTTCATGCCGACATCAGTACGAGCAATACCTCTATGTGCAAAAGCATTGCCTAGTTTAATTGTATCTTCGACTTCAAAAACGCCATTATCAAGGTGTAATAAGCCACTATCACCAACTTGACCACCTGATTCCGCATAAAATGGCGTGTGATCCAAAATAACTAAACCTTGCTCACCAGCATTTAACTGATTAACAGCTTGGTGACCATGAGCATTAAACAATTCAACAACAGTCGCAGATGAAGAATGGCTGCTATAGCCCTTAAAGTTGGTTTTATGATCTGATTTTAATTGTTGATTATAATCCGTACCAAACTGACTTGCTTGTTGAGCGCGCTCGCGTTGCAAGCCCATAGCAATATCAAAACCATTATGATCAATATTTAATTGACGTTCGCGGGCGATATCTGCAGTTAAATCAGCAGGAAAACCATAAGTATCATAAAGTTTAAAAACATCATCACCGCAAATGGTATCGCCATCTAGGTTGGCTAGCATATCTTCAAGCAAAACCATGCCGCGATCTAACGTACGACCAAACTGCTCTTCTTCAATACGTAATAATTTTTCAATAATAGCTTGTTGTTGAACTAGCTCTGGGTAGGCTTCTCCCATTTGTTCAATGAGTGATTCTACCAGTTTATGGAAAAAATGCTCTTTAGCTTCAAGTTTATGACCGTGTCGAATAGCACGACGAATGATACGGCGTAGTACATAACCACGACCTTCATTTGATGGCACAACACCATCAACAATTAAAAAACAACAAGAACGAATATGATCGCTAATAACACGCAGTGATTTATTGTCTAAATCATCACACCCTAATAAATTGGCCGTATCTTTAATTAATGCTTGGAACAGATCAATTTCATAGTTACTGTGCACATTCTGCATGATGGCAGAAATACGCTCTAGCCCCATTCCCGTATCAATAGACGGATTAGGTAGCGGCTCCATATCACCACTGGCTTGGCGATTAAACTGCATGAAAACTATATTCCAAATTTCAATAAAGCGATCACCATCTTCTTCAGGTGATCCTGGAGGGCCACCCCAAATGTCAGCACCATGATCATAAAATATTTCTGAACATGGTCCACAAGGGCCAGTATCGCCCATTGACCAGAAGTTATCTGAATCAAACTTTTTACCTGCAGATTTATCGCCAATGCGAATAATTTTATCTACTGGTAGCCCAATTTCATTTTTCCAGAATAAGAAAGCCTCTTCATCACTTTCATAAATGGTTACCAGTAATTTTTCTTTTGGTAAACCTAAAACAACGGTTAGAAACTCCCAAGCATAACTTATCGCCTCTTCTTTAAAATAATCACCGAAACTAAAGTTACCTAACATTTCAAAAAAAGTATGATGACGAGCTGTGTAGCCCACATTTTCTAAGTCATTGTGCTTTCCGCCTGCTCGTACACAACGTTGCGCCGATGTAGCACGGGTATAACTGCGTGTTTCAGCACCTAAAAATACATCTTTAAAAGGCACCATACCTGCGTTAGTAAAAAGCAATGTTGCGTCAGTACCTGGTACTAGTGAGCTACTTTTAACTATTTGATGTTGTTTTGTGGAAAAAAAATCTAAGAATGCCTGACGTACTTCGGCGGTACTTTTAATCATGGGAACCTTAATCAATCTGTTTGTTCAATTATCATTCACTAGCGCAAAAATTTCATCTGATGAAAATCCGCGATATTGTAAAAATCGTATTTTTTTGGCTTGCTCTTTTTGAGTTGTTTGAGTATCTTTCAACTTAGGTTCACCAAAGCGTTTATTATACGCAAGCTCGGCTTGAAGATACCAATCAATTTCGCAGTTTTTCTGCAATTGTTGAACGATAATTAAACAAACACCTTTCTGTTTTAGTTCATTGGCAATATAACGCCACCCATAACCTCGGCTAGCGCGATATCTACAGGTGCTATGGGCAAAACGAGTGTCTGATAAATAATCTTTTTCTAGTAATCGCTCAATTACACTATCTATCTCATCAGCGGGAAATTCACGAAAGCTAAGTTTTTGCCTTAATTCATATTCTGAATGTTCTCGCCGAGCCAATAAGCCTACACCACAATGTAACGCGGTTTGCTTTGGTGATCTTTTCTTTGTCAATGGTTGGTTTGCATCATCAGTCATATCGTTTTCTGTATTATCAGTAATGTTTTTACAGTAAGGGTAATTGTTTGCTATTGAGCTCATCTTCAATATTAGGCGCTGCAAACCCGAGAGTTAACCCAACAAGGCGAATACCTCGCCCCTTTGCTCGTTCATAGGCTTTAGGTAATAAGGTATTAAAAATTTCTTCCTGCGCACCTAAACTTTGTTGTTCAACAGTCGTTTGATTAAAATCATTAAACTTTAATTTAATACCTTGGCGTACAATTTTTCTGCCTTTAACTTTTTCTAACCGCTGAAGTAACATCGGATAAAGCTTTTCAATAACCGTTAAACATTCAGCTTCACTAACTAGATCAGCAGCCAAGGTTGTTTCTATTGCTAACGATTTACGCTGCCTGCTTACTTCAAGTTCTCTGTTATCAATGCCATGCGCTTTTTGATACAAGCTAGTGGCAAATTTACCAACAATCATTGTTAAATTTGCCACTGAAGATGCTCTTATATCAGCACAGGTAGTAAAACCAAAAGATTGCAATTTTTGAAACGTCTTGGGTCCTATCCCCGGTATTTTTTTAAGCGATAATTGCTCTACAAAGCTTGCAACTTTATTTGGAGAAACAACGCATTGGCCATTAGGCTTATTTTCATCACTGGCTATTTTAGCAATAAATTTATTAGGGGCAATGCCTGCTGATGCAGTTAGATGTAGTTCATTGTATATATCGCTGCGAATTTTCTCTGCAATGAGCGTTGCACTGCCTTGGCACTGCTTTGAATCAGTAACATCAAGAAAAGCTTCATCAAGCGATAAAGGCTCAATAAGGTTTGTGTAACGGGAGAATATTTCTCGTATATGATCCGATACTTCTTTATAAACCGACATGCGCCCATGAACTATTGTTAATTCTGGGCAAAGCTGTTTAGCTTTAATGGCTGGCATAGCCGAGCGGACACCAAATTTTCGTGCTTGGTAGTTGCAAGTACAAAGGACACTGCGCGGGCCATCACCGCCAACCGCTAACGGAATATTGCGGTATTGGGGAAAGTCTCGCATTTCAACAGCTGCATAGAAACAGTCCATATCGATATGAATTATTTTTTTCATATCGATATTGTACTGGAATTTTATACAGTGTCAATTGTGCGAATTCGCGGGAGAATAGCTTTTTAATGCTGCGTTTTATGATTGGCGGCATACGCTTCAACTTGCTGCCATACACGCATTAAGTTGCCTGATAATAACTTTTTAATATCTTGCTCGCTATAACCGCGTTTTAATAAACCTGCGATTAAGTTTGGATAACTGGCAACATCTATTAATGTTTCAGGAAGAATGCCACTAACGCCGTCAAAGTCAGAGCCAATACCTACATATTCTATCCCCACTAAATTAATGACATGATCAAAATGGTCAAGTACTAAATCTAACGTGCCGACATCGTAGGGATTTTCTAACTTATAGGCTTCTTCGAATGCATCTATTTTACTTTTGTCTGTTTCTTGTTCTTCGTCTAAGTTATTCGCTTTAATAAAGTCAGCTTTAACCAGTTTATAGGCTGCACTTTGCTCTCTGAATATTTTTGAAGTAAAAATACCACTAAAGGTCATTTGAATAACACCACCCTGTTTAGCTAGCAATTTGATCATGTCATCAGACATATTACGTTCAAAATCAGGGGTAAAAAAGCGGGCAGATGAGTGAGAAGCAATAACAGGTACTTTGCTAATTTCCATTACCTGATAAAAAGCTTGATCCGACACATGAGAAATATCAACCATAACGCCAATATTATTCATTTCAACAATCAAATTCTTGCCAAAATCTGTTAACCCTTGAGCAGGTCTATTTTCATCATAAGACGAGTCAGATATATGATTTGTTTTCGCATGTGCTAAGGTGATATAGCGAATACCACGATTGTAGAAGTGCTCTAAATTAGTTAAATCACCTTCTATCGGGCTACCATTTTCCATGCCCATGGGCAGTGAAATAAGCCCTTTAGCAAAGTTATCTTTCACTTGCTGCGCTGAATAAGCAAGTGCAAATTTATCAGGTGACTGCTGAACAATTTTCTCAACATCATCTATTAACTTGTCAGCAAGTACTTTACTGCCACCCGTTTTTTGCAATGTAGACGGAATATAAATAGACATAAATGGCGCATTCAAACCACCTTGCACTGCTCTTGGGTAGTCAAAATCACCTTTTTCGGTAGCTTTACTAACATCTTCATAGTGATGTTCTAAACGATAAGGCACATCAATATGCGTATCAATTATGATATTTTCTTTTGCTATTTTCGCCGCTAATTGTTCTAGCGTTACAGTGCGGGTTGTTGTTACTTGTTCTATTACCACTGTTTTATTTTCACAAGCTGTTAACACTATGCTAGAACAAAGTGCAACAAGCGCTAGTTTATTGAACGGAAAAGATTTCATAAATTGACCTTATTACTTTTGATTTGGCTTTTAGTTTAGCTTGAGCTATCGAGTTTAGTCTCTAGTATCTTAACTATGGCCGCTATATGATCATCTCGATCATTTAATGCCGCTATATAATGATACTTTTCACCACCTGCTTGCATAAAAACTTCACGGTTTTCATGTTCAAGCTCTTCTAGTGTTTCTAAACAATCAGCACTGAAAGCTGGGCTGATAATTGCTATATGTTTATTACCTGCTTTCGCTAAATTTTCAAGTGTTTCATCAGTGTACGGTTGTAACCATTTAGCTTTACCGAAGCGTGATTGAAAGGTCATCACGAAACACTCATCTGTTAAGGCTAATTCTTTACTTAACGCTTTACTTAGTGAGCCGCTTTCTGATCGGCTTAATAATTCTTGCTTAAGTAGATTCGTGGTTATCTGACAAAAATCATAATAAGGGTCTCCCCATTGGTAAAACAACTCTGGCATACCGTGATAAGAAAGTACTAATTTGTCTGGTTTACCATGCGTATTTAAGTGCTCACAAATACTGTTAGCAAGCGCTTTTATATAGTGCGAATTATTATGATAACTATTAATAAAATTAAGACTTGGCACATACCGCCATTTTTTCAACTCACAGCTAACGGCATCAAAGGTAGAGGCAGTAGTCGGTCCTGCATATTGTGGATATAACGGTAACACAACAAGATTATTAACACCTTGGTGTTGCAGTTTTCTTAGTACACTGGGTATTGAAGGTTCGCCATACCGCATAGCTAGCTCAACAATAACATCTTGCCCATATTTTTCTTTCAGTTGTGCGGCAACTTTTTGCTGTTGTGCTCGACTAATAACCAGTAAAGGTGCGCCCTGCTCTGTCCATACGCTTTTGTATAATAAAGCAGATTTCTTCGGCCGTACTCGTAAAATAACGCCGTGTAGTATTATCAACCAAATAATACGGGGAATTTCCACCACCCTTGGATCAGATAAAAACTCACGTAAATACTTACGTACTGCACCCGTAGTAGGTGCAGCCGGTGAGCCTAAGTTAGTTAATAAAACACCAGTTTTAATAACGTCGTTATTGTTGCTATTTTCCCTGTCATTGACAGCGTTTGTATTTTTAGCGCTAAAACGTGATTTCATTTTTATCTTACTTTTATTTTTCTAGTAGGTTACTTAACAAGACTATCAATAACTAAAGTAATAGCATCAGTGCTATCAACAGAAATATTATGAACTTCTGCTTTATAATCACCCGGTTTGATGCCTGCACCACCTTGTTTAGAAACAATAGCAAATATATTCACCTTGCTAACACTGCTCAAGTTACTTTGTGGTGACATTGCATTGCTGTCACTTAACGTAACAACTTTGGGCAAATCACTCGCCATTATTTTCATTGCCGCTAGTGGCATACGTTGGCCATCAGTTGGAATTGCATAAACAAAAACAACCTTGTCTTCACCTTGCGCTAATGTTGTGGCAATATCCGCTGATAAACTCACTTTAATTTTTAGTTGAGGACCTACTGGCGACTGTGTTGAAGGTAGTTCACCTTCCATAGTGTTAGTCGGCATACCAAGACGATTTTTTGCCTCACTCACCGCCTCTTGTAATGCCGCAATATTAACGCCTTGTTTATTTGCATCAATAATGCGCTGCCAATATTCAATCGCCTTGAGATATTTTTGAGCGATAAAGTTATGCATACCTAATAAAATATTTGTCGAGGGATCATTAATATCTAACGCTAGCGCTTTGTCAATTAAGGTTTGTACCTGTTCATCTATTTGCTGATTATTGCGATAATAACTTGCTTGGGCTATTGCCCCTAGTAAGTCAGCATGTTCTCCTTCAACGCGAATAACTTGTTCAAATGCGGTAATAGCAAAATCAAACTCACCTGCACCAACAAAAGTTTGCCCTAAATTATACCAAGCTTCACTATCATCTGGATTTTCCTCTAAATGCTTTTGTATATTTTTGATATAAGCCAGCATTTGCTCCTGCTGCTGTGCTTGTTCTTGCTCAGCCGACTGTTGTTGCTGATTAGCATGCGAAGCGATAGGCGTAGTCATTAAGGTTTCTAATGTGCCTTGTTTTAGATATAAAGCGACTGAGAAAGCAATAACAAAAAAAGATAACAACAGTGGCCATAACATGCTTAATTTATTGTTGTTTACAGGGATGTTTGATGTCTTTTGTGCTGCGGTAATATCTTGCAATAAACTGTTATCTAATTCAGCTAACAAATATTGGTAATTTTCTTCATCAATTGCGCTATTACTAAAATCTTTTTCAATTTCAGCTTTATGTTCTTTATATAACTCAACATTCGTTTCATCGCGCAAACTTTGTTTCGAACCCTCATTGTCTGTACTTTCTTCTATTTTTTTAAAGAAAGGCACCCAAACAATAAATAAAAGTAAGACAATAAAAGCAAAGACTATTAATACTATTTCCATAACGGTTACTACTCTTTCTCTTCTTTGGTGATATTAGGATTAGTTGCATTGATATTGGGTTGATCTGGCTGCAATAGCTGTTTCAGTTTTTCTTGTTGCTGGCTATCAAGCGCTAAATTCTCTTTTGTTACCGGTTTTTTTCTTAATATAACTATTACGACAATAATGCCTATTAAGATCAATAATACTGGGCCAAACCAAAGAATATACGTAACACTTGATACACGAGGACGATACAAAACAAACTCACCATAGCGATCTACCATTAAAGCAACAATTTCAATATCTGACTTACCTTGTATCAACAAATTATATAAGTCTAAACGCAGCGCTGAAGCAACAGTAGAATTAGAGTCTGCTAAGTTTTGATTTTGACATTTAGGGCAACGTAATTCTTTACTTAATGCTTGAAAACGCACTTTAGTTACTTCATCTTGAAACTCAAAGGTTTCTACTGGGCTTGCTTGAACACCATTAATAGCAAAGAGTGTGGTAAAGACCACAGCGATTATAACTAAAATGGAAGTTAACTTTTTTGATTCTGACATAGTTATGTACCCTGCTGCTTTTCAGTAATTAACTGCTTAACTAGCGGTTCAAACTCTTTACGCCATACTCGAACATCAATGGCACCTGCAAAACGCTTGCGAATAATGCCATGATGATCAATAACAAACGTTTCTGGTGCGCCATAGACGCCAAGTTTAACGCCTAATAAACCTTCATCATCAAAAATTGAAAACTGATAGGGATCTTTATAATGTGTTAACCACTTTTGAGCGGGCAATCGTTCATCTTTATAGTTTACGCCATAAAGTGTTACTTGTGATTTAAGCTGTGGATTAGTCGCAAGCTCTAATAAATATGGGTGTTCATATTTACACGTAGGACACCAAGTCGCCCAAACATTTAGTAATACGATATCACCTACTAAATCAGCTTTAGTGACCATTTTATTTGGTTCATTGACTATAGATAATGAAAAATCAGGCATCGCTTTACCAACCAAGGCTGAAGGCATATCATTAGGGTTTAAAGACAAACCCCGATAAAGCACAACGCCCAGCGCAATCACCAATACAAGGGGTAAAAAACGGATGATTTTATTCATTTAAGATTGCTCCGATACAGCTTGAATACTTGGTTTGACATTAATAGCATTTGCTTCTTGTTTTGTTCGGCTTTTACTTTTTGAATCTTTTTTTACACTGCCCTTTATTCGATAACGTTTATCCATCATGGCTAAAAGACCACCGAGCGCCATAAATAGAGAGCCAAGCCAAATCCAACGAACAAAAGGCTTATAATGTACGCGAATTGCCCAAGCACCACCATCAAGAGGATCACCCAAAGCAACATAAATATCTCTGAATAAACCACCATCAATACCAGCTTCAGTCATTCCCATTGATTGCACACGATAAGATCTACGTTCAGGTTGTAATAAGGCAACAAAATCATCACCATTATAAACATTAATTTGCCCTTGTTCAGCGCTGTAGTTTGGTCCTTCTACATGCTTAATACCATTAAACTCAATGTGATAACCTGATATTTCAACTTTTTCATGCAATGCCATTTTAACATTCGTTTCACTTTCATAACTTGAAACCAAAGTGACACCAATAATGGCCACCGCAATACCTGCATGCGCTACTGTCATACCCCAATGGCTTAAAGTTAACGACTTGTCTTTCCTCTGGTTAGTGAATTGATTTATTAAATCTTTAACAACCACTAAGAAAACCCATGACGCTAATGTCATTCCCATCGCAACTAAAGCATCAAACTCGCCGCCATAAACAATAGGAAATAACACACCAAAGGCAATACTAAATACCGAGGGTTTTATCAACTGCTTGCGTAGTTCACCTTTTTTAGCTTTTTTCCAACGAATAAGTGGACCAATCCCCATAATAATAAATAAGCAGCTCATAATGGGGACAAATACCGCATTAAAATACGGAGGGCCAACAGAAATCTTGCCATAGCCTAAAGCATCCACTAACAGAGGATATAAAGTACCTAACAACACAGTCGTTGCTGCAACCACTAAAATAATATTACATAAAAGTAATGCCGTTTCACGCGAATAAAGCGCAAAGCGGCTAAAACTAGCAACATTGCTCGCTCGAAAGGCATATAACGTAAGTGACCCACCCACAGTAATAGCCAATAACACTAAAATAAAGATGCCGCGCGAGGGGTCTGCTGCAAAAGAATGCACTGAGGTTATAACGCCAGAACGTACCAAAAATGTGCCTAACAAACTTAAGCTAAACGCAAAAATGGCGAGTAATATGGTCCAATTTCTAAACGTGCCACGCTTTTCAGTCACGGCTAAAGAATGAATCAGCGCAGTACCCACTAACCACGGCATAAAAGAAGCATTTTCAACAGGATCCCAAAACCACCAACCACCCCAACCCAGTTCGTAATAAGCCCACCAACTGCCTAATGAAATACCTAATGTTAAAAACATCCAAGCACCGATAGTCCAAGGGCGAGACCAACGTGCCCAAGCGGCATCCATTTTTCCAGACATTAACGCGGCTACAGCAAACGCAAAAGCAACAGCAAAGCCTACATAGCCTAAATACAATAGAGGGGGATGAATAATTAAGCCAACATCTTGCAATAGCGGATTTAAATCACGCCCTTCCATTGGAATATTTGGCCAAAGTCGCTCAAAAGGGTTTGACGTTAATAAAGTAAAAGCAATAAAACCAACAGCAATCATGCCCATTACAGCAAGCACACGCGCAATAAATTCTTGTTCTACATTTTTTGAAAACGTAGCAACGGCCATAGTCCAAGCAGTTAAAGAAAACACCCAAAGTAATAATGAGCCTTCATGTCCGCCCCAAACAGCACTTATTTTAAAATAGTAGGGTAAATGTGTATTTGAATGACTCGCTATATATTTAATAGAGAAATCATCAACCACAAAGCTATAAGCTAATATGACTATGCTAATTGCAGTAAAAATAAACATGCCAAAAGTAAGTGGTTTAGCATAGCTCATTAATTTATGTTGAGAGCTGTGTACACCAATCATAGGTATAACACTCAAACATAAAGAAAAAGCAAAGGCGATAACCAAAGCGAGATGACCTAGTTCTGGTATTAGACTAGGAAACAACTCAGGCAAAAGTTGGGGGTTCATTTATTTCTCCGTATACGCTTATATAAATAACAAAAATCATTAAAAGGCTGTCAGCTCAAAATAGTCGCGCAATTCTAGCACACTTTTATCTATGTTCAGGTCAAATACTTAACCAAAACCATTTGATAATTGTTTCTTAATGTTACAAATTTTTAAGTAAGTAAGCTTGTTTATTTTCATTGTTGCTATGGTATAATATTGCACAAAGAGATAATACGATCCAAATCAAGAATCAACTGACAAACATCAGTTAGACTTTGCTACTTAGAGTATAAATCAGTATTTAAGTCGTCAAAATAATAGAGAAGTGTTTACTTTGCCAGCAAAACAAACTACCAGCCAATCGACTCCTTTACTTAGCGCAACAAGCTTGACTTGTATTCGTGAAGATCGCTTGTTGTTTGATCAGTTAAATATTGAAATAAACGCTGGCGACATTGTACAAGTAGAAGGTCCTAACGGCTCAGGAAAAACGAGTTTACTTCGTATTTTAGCGGGTCTCTCTCAGCCTTTTGAAGGCGATATTTTTTTCAATAATCAGTTAATTAGCCAATCTCAAGAAGAATTCCATCAAAACTTATTGTATCTTGGTCATTTACCTGGCGTAAAAGGTGAAATGAATGCACAAGAAAACTTAAGCTTTAACCTTGCTTTACATGGTATAAATAATGATGCTACTGATATAAAGCAAACATTAGCTGAGGTAAACTTAACTGGCTTTGAAGACAGCTTAGCATCACACCTAAGTGCTGGGCAGCATAGACGAATATCGTTAGCCCGTTTGTATAAATCAAATGCCCGCATTTGGATTTTAGACGAGCCGTTCACCGCCATAGACAAGCAAGGTGTACATGCTTTAGAGCAATTATTTAAAGCGCACATAAATCAAGGCGGCTGTGTTATTTTAACCACCCACCAAGATTTACTCACTTTCGAGCCATCACAAATAAAAAAAATCACCTTAGATTACCTAATTGAATGATAATGGTTGAGTAGTAATAAATGAATTGGGATAACCAAAAACACCACCAAGAAAAAAGTAGAGTACAGCATGTCTATCGCTAATTTGTCTTATCGCGCTGTTTTTTCTTTAGTACTTAAACGTGATTTAACCATTGCGATGCGTCATAAAGATGACATTATCAATCCGCTTTTATTCTTTGTTATTGTTATCACTTTATTTCCGTTAGGCATTGGCCCAGAAGCGCAAACGTTAAGCCGCATTGCTCCCGGCATTATATGGGTTGCCGCATTGTTATCAACGTTACTCTCGTTAGACCGATTATTTAAATCAGATCATGATGATGGCTCACTCGAGCAAATGATACTAAGCCCTCAACCTGTGTTTATTTTAGTGCTCGCAAAAATTGTTGCCCACTGGTTAATTACAGGGCTTCCTCTTATATTAATTGCCCCATTACTGGCGGTACTATTACACTTAAATGAACAAAGTTATGGTGCCTTAATGCTAACGCTATTGTTGGGTACTCCGGTATTAAGTTTACTTGGGGCAATAGGCGTAGCCTTAACGGTCGGGATCAAAAAAGGCGGAGTGTTACTAAGTTTATTAGTGCTCCCTTTATATATTCCCGTTTTAATATTTGCTACCAGCGCTATTGATACTGCTGCGCTTGGTTTACCTTATAGCGGACAACTTGCTATAATTGCCGCACTATTTATTGGATCATTAACGCTAGCACCTTTTGCCGTTGGCGCTGCGTTAAAAGTCAGTACAAATTGATATTAACTTTCAATTTTAAGTTTTAATATTAACTTTTAGTTTAAGAGAAGAGCATAATTTATGTGGAAATGGTTACACCCTTACGCTAACCCAGAAGTGAGTTATCACTTCACCGGAAAATTGATTCCTTGGCTGAGCGCTTTAACACTATTATTTTTGTCTATAGGCATTATTTGGGCATTAGCTTTTGCACCTGCCGATTATCAACAAGGTGATAGTTTTCGTATTTTTTATATTCATGTGCCTGCAGCTTCACTGTCAATGGGTATTTATTTCGGCATGGCAATAGCAGCTTTGACTTCTTTAGTATGGCAGTTTAAATTAGCAGATGCTTCTGCCGCCGCAATGGCACCTGTTGGTGCTGTTTTTACGGCGATAGCTTTAATTACGGGCGCTGCATGGGGGAAACCTATGTGGGGTACATGGTGGATTTGGGATGCTAGACTCACTTCTGAGCTTATTTTATTATTTTTATATTTAGGTGTTATTGCGCTGCACAGTGCTTTTGAAGACAAAGCGTTAGCCGGTAAAGCGGCGGGAATTTTAACGCTTGTTGGTGTGATAAACTTACCTATTATCAAATATTCTGTAGAATGGTGGAATACCTTGCATCAAGGTTCAACGGTTAGTAAGCTGGGAAAACCATCTATGTCGGTTGAAATGCTTTGGCCATTTTTATTTTGCTTTCTAGGCTTTGCTTTATTAGTGGGCACAATAATTTGCATTCGTTTTCGTAGTGAAATTTTAACTCGTAATAGTATTCGTCCTTGGGTAAAAGCAATAGCTTTAGCGCATACCTCTCCAAGTAACGTTATGGAGAATAAATAATGAAATTTGAAAGTTTTAGTGCTTTTTTAGACATGAGTCTGAGCTGGGTATGGCTTTTATGTGTGGAGAATAAATGATGCAATTTGACAGTTTTAGTGCATTTTTAAATATGGGCGGTTATGGCTTTTATGTTTGGTTATCTTTTGGAATATCGACAGTACTTATTTTAGCGCTTATTTTTAACTCCATACTTGGTCACAAGCAAGTAATCAAAAACATTGCTATTCGTCAACAAAAAGACAACAAATTGCGTCAACTTCGTAAACAGCGTAATGATAGCAATACCAACACAACCAAAGAGGTTACACAATGAATCCCCGCCGTAAAAAACGCTTAACGATAGTTGCGTCAATATTGATTGGTATTGCCGTTGTTGCAGGCCTTGTACTTTATGCGTTAAGCCAAAATATCGATTTATTTTATACGCCTTCAGAGATCACTCAAGGTAAAAAAGATTCTGGTATTAAGCCCAGTATTGGCCAACGTATTCGTATTGGTGGCTTAGTGGTACCTAACACGGTTAAACGTGATCCAGATAATTTGAAAGTATCATTTAAACTCTCAGATATGAAAATGCCTATCGTTTTTGATGAGAGCGACCCTATGATGACCGTTTATTACGAAGGAATATTACCAGACTTATTCCGCGAAGGACAAGGTATTGTGGCTAACGGTGCACTTGCACGAGGGCCATCAGGTGATCTACGTATAGAAGCTAGCGAAGTACTGGCTAAACATGATGAAAACTATATGCCTGCTGAGCTTGCTGAAGCTGCGGGTAAAGATTATAAAAAATTAGAATATAGTGAGAAGCAGTTAAAAGATAATAATTAATCGACTTCTACTGTCTATGCACAGACAACTAAATCAAAAAAAACCGCAAAGATTGAAAATGTTTGCGGTTTTTCTTTTCTTAAATTTACTGTCTTAAACTTCTTTTCTTGAATTTACTTTCTAAAAAAGAAAGAGTAAAAAATCAGCTTTGTAACTTTGCAGCCGCCAGGGTGTTTTTTAATAAACAAGCGATAGTCATAGGACCAACACCACCAGGAACAGGTGTTATTGCGCCGCAAACCTTACTCACAGCGTCATAGTCAACATCACCCACTAACCTTGATTTACCTGTAGCTTCTCCGTCACTTGACTCTATTGCAATACGATTAATACCAACATCTATAACAGTCGCCCCTTTTTTTACCCACTGTGCTTTCACAAATTTAGCACGACCTACGGCAGCGACTAAAATATCAGCTTGCTGGCAAACTTCGGTTAGGTTTTTGGTACGTGAATGGGCAATGGTTACCGTACAGTTTTCTTGTAATAGCAGCATTGCAACAGGTTTACCAACAATATTGGAACGCCCGATAATAACAGCATGCTTCCCCGATAAATCATCACCTAAATGCTGTTTAGCTAAAATTACACAACCTTGGGGAGTACAAGGCACTAAACCCCCTGCTTCACCATTAAACAACCGACCTGAATTCATAGCATGAAAGCCATCAACATCTTTTTCTGGATTAATTGCAGCAATAATAACCTTTTCATCAATATGGATAGGTAAAGGTAGTTGCACCAAAACACCATGAACTGAGTCATCATTATTCAATGTTAATAATTGTGATAACAGCTCTTTTTGACTCGTGGCTACAGGCAAACGAATTTCATTTGAAATCATACCCACCTCCACTGTTTGCTTCACTTTATTACGAACATACACTTGGCTAGCAGGGTCGTCCCCAACTAACACTACCGTTAAACTCGGCGTGATCCCTTTCGACTTTTTAAACGCTAACACTTCATTTGCAAGCGCTGCGCGCAACTCAGCCGCAGCTTTCTTCCCATCTAGAATCATTTTTTGTCTTTTTAATTGGTAATAACGTATTGGTAATAACTTATTTATAATAACCCTTTGAAGTTATTTACGTTATATTAGTAAAGTTAATACATTAAGGTCTGTTGATCTTTACTTATGAAGTCATATAGTTGACAGACAAAATACGATCGCCCACCTTATTAAGAATTTCTACTTCGCCATCACAAACAGCAATAATAGACTTGTCATCTTTAAACGATTGAGGAATTATTACTCGACCCTCGTCGTTTTGTTCAAAAGTTAGCACTTTGTGATACAGCTCTAAACCATCATTTTGATAGTAAATGATGGTTACTTTGCGTTTTCGTATAGTCATATTATTTACAGCTTTTTTATAATAATGATTTTATGAATGCTAAATATACACTAACAACTCAAAGAGTAAATGGCTGAGTAATATTTTATAAAAATTTCCTGTAAAGATGATTCTGTAAAGATGATATTACATAGTGATATAAGCACATCAGTTACTAGACATAACTTCTCCTGTTTTAGGTATACCGAGTAGAAAGAGGTATAATCCCACCCTGCTCGATGTCGTTATATTTTTATTTATATCATACACTTAAACCAATATTAAAAATAATTGATGCGGCGCAGCAAAAAAACTATTGACGAGCCCCTTTTGACCAATTATACTAGCTTTAAATCAAATTGCTGCGCCGCAGTATACCAAAAAGGAAGCTTTATTATGTTTACACAAATAACTGAACAATTTACTGATCAATTTACTACTGCAATGAAATCATTCAACAATGTAGACCAGTTCTCTACAACGATGAAGCCATTTAATAGTCTTGTAGAAATTAACACTAAAACGGTTGAGCAATTAATCAATCAACAAGCGGCATTAATTACTACAATCATGAACGATAGCGTAGCTCAAACTAAAGCGTTATCAGCGCAAACAGATTTAGCTACAGCGATTGAATCACAAAAAGTTTTTACTGAAGCGCTTCAAGCAAAAGTTTCAGCCTCAGCTAAAGAAGCTTATGATGTGGTAACTAAAACTTCTGAAGAAGTAACTAGCCTAGTTAAAGATTCTATTGCTGAAGCGACTACGCTTGCTAAATAATTTATGACTAAACCATTTATGCCTAAGTAATAAGCTAACTTTGTGCTTATTATTTAAAAAGCCAGTATATTGATACTGGCTTTTTTGTTTGAAATTTCATCTAAAAAATAAAACACTATAAATATATTTGTTTTTTTGACGCGGTGCAGCAAACAGTTGTTGACCAATAACATTATGCTAGGTATACTCATTTTAAATCTTATTGCTGCACCGCAGTATAAAATATAACAGGAATCTTAATTATGTTTACTCAATTAACTGAACAATTAACAAATCAATTTACTACTGCAATGAAATCTTTCAGTAATACAGCGCAAGTTGAAACAGCAATGAAACCATTAAATAGCTTAGTAGAATTAAATACTAAAACGGTTGAGCAATTAATTAGTCAGCAAACGGCCTTAATTACTTCTATTTTAAATGACAGTATTGCTCAAACTAAAGCATTATCATCACAAACAGACTTTACCGCTGCTGTTGAATCGCAAAAATTATTTAACGAAGCGCTTCAAGCTAAAGTAACCAATTCAGCAAAAGAAGCTTATGCTGTTGTTACAAAAACTTCAGAAGAAGTCACTACTTTAGTTAAAGACTCAGTTAAATTTGATAAATAGTGTTCATCGTTAAAGTTTAGCGGTTTAATTATCCTATTTTAAGGGCCAGTATAATTACATACTGGCCTTTTTTGTTTGCCCCGCGAAGCTGGGCAAACAAAAAAGGCCAGAGCTTTTAAGGCTCAGGGTTGATCAAATGTTCGTTTAACGCACCCTCAACTTTCAAAATTAATGACTATCTATAGAAAACCATTAACTTAGACCGCAAAGCTTTTTTACAAATATTGGTAGGGGATAAATACCAATATTTATAATTTTGTCGTTAGCAGTAGTTACTTTTATAAAGCTAGACTACTGTTTTTTCACGACTTAACATAGTATTAATTTTGTTATTATTTTATTTGATTATTTAACTAAACTTTTCGCCACCGATCCAAGTTTCACTGACACTAAAATCATCATTTAAAATGACCATATCTGCTTGCATACCTACTTTTAGCTCGCCACGAATAACGTTATTATTCGCATACAAATACTGAGCAGGATACAAGCTCGCCATACGTAACGATTCATCGAGTGGCATATGTAAACCTAGGTGCGTATTTTTAACCGCTGTTGCCATATCTAATGACGATCCCGCTAATTCACCCGTAGTAGAGGTTAATTTGCCATTTTCTACATAAACGGTTCTGTCATACAAAGGAAACTCCTTCATATCGGTACCAACAGGTGGCATGGCATCAGTGACTAAAAAAACGCCACCAGCAGGCTTGGTTTTAATTGCTAGCTGGCAACTTGCATAATCAACATGATGGCCATCAACAATTAAGCCACATTGAGTGTGATCATTTAATAACGCACACCCCACTACACCAGCTTCTCGACCTTGCAGTGGTGACATCGCATTAAATAAATGTGTGAAGCCGGTTGCGCCAGCATCTACCGCTTTTTGTGCAGTATAAAAATCAGCATTGGTATGTCCTAAACAAACTTTAATACCTAGCTCAACCATGCGTGTTATATCTTGCGTAGAAACAGTTTCTGGAGCCAAGGTTACGATGACTTGACCAATATCTTTACGTGACAATATTTGCCATTCAGCAGCTGAAATAGGACGAATAAGCTCAGCGCAATGGGTACCCTTTTTTGCTAATGACAAATGGGGGCCTTCAAAGTGAATACCCACTATGCCCGGAACTTTTTGGGCTATAGCCTCTGATATAGCATTGGCGGCTTGGGTCATCACTTCTACTTTGTCAGTAATCAAGGTTGGCATCATCGCTGTGGTGCCAAATTTTGCATGAGCGGCCATGATGATTTTGAGTTTATCTACCGAGGGGAAATCGTTAAATAAAACACCGCCGCCACCATTAACCTGTAAATCAATAAACCCTGGCACAACCAAACCTGCTGATTTAACATCAACATCATTGATATTTTGATCTATCGCGCTAATTACACCATTAGTAATGGTTAATACTTGATCGTCTATAAAATTTTGACCATCAAATAATCGTTTTGCGTGAAAGCGAAGTTGTGTCATGTAACGTTAATCCTAATAAATTATCTATCGTTATTTAATCAGTGGCTTAATTGCTCATGCACTTTGCTTTGCTGCTGTTTTGCTAATTCTTGTCGAGCAAACAACACCGAGCCAACTTCGGCTGCACTCAACGGCTCTGAGAGTTGTGCTTGTAATGCTTCATCAATCCTAGGTTTTAAACGTGGTGTTAAACCTCCAAGCATTGATATACGCGCTGGTTTTTTAGTGAGTAAAATACGAGCAATACTATTAATGTATTCTGCACCTTCTTCTACAATACCAAGCGCAACTTTATCGCCCAGCTCTGCAGCATCAAAAACTAAGTTGGCTAGTTGTGCGTAAAAAGTGGCTTTTTTATCTACTATTTTTTCTACAATAGCGGTGGCATCAATACAACCCAATTTTTTTAATAAAATATCATTCATTAATGACGGCTGAACTATGCCATCAAGAGAAAGCAGTACTTGCTTAGTGGCTTGTAAGCCAAACCAAGCACCACTGCCTTTATCTCCTTGCGGGAAACCATGTCCACCCACCATAAACTCTTGTTCATCAATACATGAAAAACCACAAGAGCCAGTACCTGAAATAATTACCGCTCCATTATAACTATGATGAGCCCCCAAACACGCAACCAGTAAATCGTGCGCCAAAAACATTTGCTTAAATGGGTGCTGCCACGCTTGCATTTGCTTAAATAGTACCGGCAAATTAACACCCGCAAGACCGACACCTGCATTAAGTTCGTTTAATTTAATACCATTTAACCCGACGTCTAACCCTGCATCTTTTAACGCTAATTTAGCTGATTCTGTGATTGAATTGGTTGCTTGTTCAAAACCATGCAAAGGGTTACCTGGCCCAGAAAGTCCTGACCCTAAAATTTCATTATTTTCATTCATAATAATGGCTTTACATTTGCTTCCGCCACCATCTATACCTAAAAATAGTTCTTTGCTATTGTTACTGCTTGTGAACATACTAACCTCAAAGTTTTTCTCAATAATTCAATATCTTACTTTCGCACTATTGTGATTACTCACACTGCTTTTGATTAACCACTAACGATAAAAAGAATGCAATCAAATCTATATCTATTTTCATCTTACCTTTAAATGACAGCGTTGTTATTTATTTTTTTTCATTTTATAAAAATCAGTAATTCCTTTGTTAATAAAATGGCTATTTATACAACGGGGCAATAAATCACCCCCTACAAAAGGCCTATATTTTTCCTGATTGAAATACATAGGCACGTAAAATTAGGTCTTAAAAGTTTATAATTACTTTGAATAAGCACTTGGCATGTCAGATTTTTTTAGGTAACGATCACGCAAGGCATCTTGGCGAGACTTAGTAGACACTTGCTTACCATTGATCCACATTAACGCTACTTTGGTACTTAATTCTAAAGGATCACCATTCCATAAAACTAAATCAGCATTTTTTCCTACCGCAATACGACCTGAGTTAAGTTTAAAAACATCGGCTACATTAGCGGTAAGTGCTGAAAAAGCATCAGCCCTAGATAAACCATTAGCAACAGCAATACCAGCATCAAAGCGTAATTGATTTAAGTTATGGCTTTCACCTTTTGGCGCTAGAATAACGTTAACACCTGCTTTTGCCAATGTTGCCATATTGGTTAACGAAGCATGCAATGAGTCAAAACCACTTGGTAGGTTTTCAATAGAGCTTAAAATAACAGGTACTTTAGCCGCCGCTATTTCGTCGCTAATAAGCACTGCATCACTAGCACCCACTAACACTAAATTAATACCATACTTTTTCTTTAGTGCTAATAAAGCCAGTAAATCAGTTGCTCTGTTAGCATAGGCTAATAATGGCTTTTCGCCTGCTAATAATACATTAATCACTTGCTCATCGCGTTTTGGCTCTTTAGCTTCTGTCTCATCTTTTGTTTTTTTGTCTTGTTCTTTTTTGTCTTTAGCTTTTTTATCTTTTTGCTTCGCTAACGCTTTTTTAGCATCTTCAAATTTATAATCTAGCGCTTGCAGCTTTTGTGCTCTAGATCCTTTAGTTTCTGAGCCTAAATACACTAGTACCGCATTTTGTTTTTCGATAACGCTGGTAAACTCGCCTGACAAATCAACGGCAAAAGTTTGCCCAGAAAATAAGCCTTCACCACCACGAGGGGCAACTATGTTGCTGGTAATGCCGCCTTTACGCGTATAAGCAATTAAGGTTGATTTAGGGTTAAACGCTAAGCTAGCATCGAACGTTATATCCGCTTTTTTATCTTTGTCGTCACGCGTTCTTGACACCGCACCCACTTCAACTAAGCCTAAAGAGTTCATACTACCGATAAAGCCTGGCGTTAGTATTCTTCCTTTGGCGTCAATGGTTTCATCCGCTTCAATAGTTTGAGGCGTATTCTGGTGTGAATAAACCTGAGTAATTTTTCCTTGATCAATAATAACCGTGGCTTGCTCTAAAATGCCTTGGCTAGCAACGGTATAAACAGTGGCGTTAGTAATAGCGGTGCTTTTAGCGTGTGCTGCCCCCGTAACTAAAGCTAATACCGCAATAGATGTGGTTACTAAAGCGCTTAAGGTGAGTGTTCTTCTTTTTATTTGGAGCTGTTTATTTACTTGCTTATGCTGGTTCTGTTTCATTAGTTATCCCCTATTCTTGCCCTAAAAGAAAGTCACTTTTCGCCTGATATTTTTCATCAAAACGATCATATACTTTCGCGCCATCAACAAAAACTTGTTCAGCTTGTGCGTACACACTAAAGGGGTTGGTATTCCATAGCACTACATCGGCATTTTTGCCAGCTTGCAAACTACCCGTTTTATCATTAATACCTAATGATTTAGCGGCATTAGCGGTGATCCATTTGATTGCGTCTTCTTCTTTTAGGTTAAAGCCATTGTCGTTGCTGCGATATAACACTTTACCGGCTTCTTGGTTCAATCGTTGAATAGTAGTACCTGAATCAGAATGAACAATAGCGCATGAGTTTTTCACAGCGTCAACAATGGCAACATTTTCTTCAACCATATCAAAGGCTTCCATTTTAAAACCCCACCAATCTGGCCACATGGCAACACAATTCCCATTTATCGCTAGCTGGTCAGCAATTTTATAAGCTTCTATAGCATGATGAAAAGTACCAGAGTGATAATTAAATTCTTTACCAATATCTATCATTACCGCCATTTCTTCCGCTTTATAACAATGGTTATGAATTAAAATATCACCATCGAGCACACCCATTAAAGTATCTAATTCAAGATCCCTTATCGGCGCTTGCAGATTTTTACCTGCCGCATAATCACTATCGTATTTATTCCATGCTCGCTTATATTCAGTTGCACTCGCCCAAGCAGCTCTATAACCGGCAACGTTTCCCATGCGCGTTGAAGGTGTCTGTTTTCTTTTACCATACACACGTTTAGGGTTTTCACCACAGGCCATTTTTAAGCCATAAGGGGCATCAATAAACTTCATTGCTTGCATGGTACTACTAGGTACATTTCTCAAGGTAACACCACGGCCGCCAAATAAATTAGCAGAACCCGGTAAAATTTGTAACGTGGTTATGCCACCCGCCCTCGCGGCTTGAAAACCAGGATCTTGTGGCCAAACACTGTGCTCTGCCCAAACCTCAGAGGTATTAGGTGAAGTCATTTCATTGCCGTCAGCATGAGACTCAACACTTGGGCTTGGATAAACACCAAGGTGAGAATGCACATCAATAATACCAGGGGTTATCCACTTCCCTTGTGCATCAATTGTTTCTACATTGCTTGCTGTTAAACCCACACCTACTTGTTTAATTTTTCCATCAATAATCAGCACATCAGCATTATTGAGACGCTCACCTGTACCGGTTAATACGGTGGCATGGGTAAACAAGGTGTTTTGTTGTGGTAATGGTTTATAGGTACTTGGAAAGGGGTTTTTATTAATGATAACTTTGTCATCTTGCTTTTCGTTGGGTAAACAAGCCGTTAAAGTAAGTGACACAGCGGCCACAACTAAACTTAGTTTAATGGGTGTTTTATTCATGGGTATTCCTTGAGGTATAATAGTTTACTATTATTTAAGTAATATTTTAGACCCGAAAAGAATATTATGCCTTACCTTAAACAACAATAGGTTGGTGAGTTTTTTATAGAAAAATTTCGACCAGTGGTAGTTAAAATAAGGTAGTTTACATAAGCACTTTCAAACTAGTGCCCAACCACTTTGTTTCGTCCTTGTGCTTTCGCTTGATAGAGTAATTTATCGGCATCTGCTACAAAATCTTCTGCACAAGAAAATGTCTCGTTTTGCCACTGACTAACACCGATACTGACAGTGAGCTCAACCTTGTTTTCATCTACTATAATGTCTAGTTGTTGAATTTTTTCTCGTAAACGTTCAGCAAATTGACAAGCACTTTGTGCATTGGTGTTGGGCAAAACAATCACAAATTCTTCGCCACCGATACGGGCAACAACATCAGCATTTCTTACAACATCTTTGCATGCTCGATAGAACATAATCAAAACTTCATCACCAACAGCATGACCAAAATTGTCATTGATTCTCTTAAAGTAATCAATATCTAGCAACAAAATAGATAAGGGTTGATGTTCATAATTAGCCCGATAAATTTCTTCCGCTAACACTTTATTGAACTGGTGGCGATTTACGGCGCCCGTTAAAGCATCAGTAAACGCTAATACTTCAAAATGCTCTTGCTGAGATCTTCTATATTCAATTTCTCGTTTCTGGCTATTTACTATCGTTTGAAATATATCTATTTGTAATAACTTGCGGCGTAATTTTTCATAGGCAAGTTGCATTGCGCCAATTTCATCATTATTTACAGTGTTTCTAAATTGAATATTTCTATGACCTTTTGCCATGCTATTTAAAGCCTCGGTGAGACGTCTTACCGGACTGATAATGCTGTAATTCAAAATGGATGAAAACAGTAATGCACCAAACAAAAGCAGAGAAAGAAAAGTAAATATCAGTATATAACTTTTCTCTAATTTTTTGTTTTCCATTAAAATATCATTCTTAAAGCTGATCGTTAAACTGTCAGTTAAAACTTTCAATTTATCTATTTCTGACGACATAAACTTAAACCAATGGGTAGGACGCTGCTCTACTTCATGTTTGTTCATAATACGAGAAAATTCTTGTTTGAGCATTTGCACATGCGCTGCTTCGTCACAAAAGTTTGTACATAACTTTTTTTGCTGCTTATTAGCCGAATACTGAAATACTCTTATCGCGTTAAGCTGTTTACCCACGAGTAAACTAATATTCAAATTACTATAAATATCATCATTATTAGCGCTTACCATGTTCATACCTATGGCTCGAATTTGTCCCATATACTCTTTAAAAAGTACTAGTGAATTAATCGCAGAAATATCATTAACAAACGGTGAGTACATATCTATACGAGTTAAATTGTCAGAGATTGATAATAGTTGTTCAATCAACGTCGTGTAAGCTTGGTATGTTTGCAAAAAGCTCACTGATTGATTGTCTAATTGCTGCCGGTGTAAAGCTAATGCCTTAAATTCACTACGAACATGATCTGAATATAAACGAATATTTTGTTGTACCGATGGCGCCACGTCTTCGTTTATCAAGGTTAAGAATTTGACAATAGTTTGGTCAGTAATCAAACGACGCTGAGCTAACTGCTTAGTAAAATGTTGATAATTGGAACTGACTAAACCTGAAGATAACCCCCTTTCT
Source organism: uncultured Colwellia sp. (assembly GCA_963974965.1). GTDB lineage: Bacteria > Pseudomonadota > Gammaproteobacteria > Enterobacterales > Alteromonadaceae > Colwellia. Next base: position 25,674 of record CAXBEX010000002.1, read on the forward strand.
GCTTGTAATGAATGGCTTATATCATTCACTTGTGTAATGACATCATTTAGCCCTAGTACCAGTGACATATTTTGATAACGTTGATAGATGCCTTGTAAAACGAACAAGCTTATCAATAACACACCCACAACAGGAATAAAGGTGGTAATAAAAACCCGTTTGCTGAGTTTTATCTTTTTAGAAAGAGCGGTAGACAGCCTAGCAAATAAAGAGTTGTTTTCTGACTCAGCGCCTTTATTGAACAACTGCAGAATGCTAGCATTGGATGAATTAAAGAACGTTGGCACATAATCAAGATCTTCCTCTAAAATATGCTCTGCAATCCACTGGTATAAAAACGTGGTTATTCTTTCACTACAAGCTAAGTTATCTTCAGTTAACCATTGCAACTTAAGTATTGGCAACAGTTCAACAAAGGCTTTATGCTTAGCTTTATGAGCGGCAATATCACCATAACAAGCTTTTTCTAATAATTCTTCTTCTCGTAAAAAATGTAATAGAACATATTGTTCAAGCTCTGAAAAAATATCTTCTATCACTTGATTAGAGATATTTTCGTTTTTTGTTGAGGTTAATTTAGCGAGTATAGCGATGATCTGTTTATGATCTTCGTCAATGGCATCAATGCCAACACTCATCCCTTCATTCCAAATTAATTCTGTCATTTTTTTGATTATTCACATTTGTCTAATTGTCCAAAATCACTCATCAAGTATAGAGTAAAATTCAAATGTCCTAGAACAATTTTAAGATAAAATTCAAACAAATATCGACGAGATCAAACGTTTTAACTTTTTATACCGAAATAGTAATATCACTAAGGCAATAGCAAAATAAAAAAGTGGTGAAGTTAACTCTGATTTTACCGACCAATAAAAATGAATAGTAACGAGAATAACAATTAAGTAGCTAAGGTTGTGTAAACTTTGCCAAGATTTTCCCATTTTTCGTTTTAGCTTATTCACTGACGTAATAGCTAACGTCGTCAGCAATAAGAAGGCTACCATACCAACCGTGATATACGGACGTTTAATCACTTCACTAATAAACAACGCACCATCAAATTGTACTTCAAAGCTAAGAAAGTTAAGTAGGTGAAATAATGCATAAGTAAAGGCGTAAAGCCCTAATACTCGTCTAACTTGTAATAAATAACCTTGTTTAAGTATTTTAGCTAATGGCGTAACACTTAACGTTATCAGCAATAAGTTCAGTGCCCCGATGCCAGTAAAATGAATAACTGCTTCAACGGGATCTGCGCCTAGTTCATCATTAAAGGCTAAAAAGTACAAGTTTAACAAAGGTAGCAAAGCAGCCAAATGTATAACGACTTTTATAAAAAATATTTTGGTATTGCTCGTCATATAAATAGGGAAATTAATTCCTTGCTTAAAACACATATTAATAATGCTTGGATAAGTTCAACCCTTGGTACAGCTGTGCAACTTCTTCGCCATAACCGTTAAAAGGTAATGTAGCGATACGATTTCGCGCAAACAAACCTCCGGTGGTTATTTGGCGCTCACTGGCTTGGCTCCATCTTGGGTGGTCATGATTTGGATTCACATTCGCGTAAAACCCATATTCTTTGGGCGCTAATTTGTTCCAAGTAGTAGGCGGTTGATGTTCTAGCAATTTAATACCAACAATCGATTTTATGCTTTTAAAACCATATTTCCATGGCACCACTAAACGAATAGGTGCGCCATTTTGTGGTGGCAGTGTTTTGCCATATAAACCAACACTCATTAACGTTAATGGGTTCATGGCTTCATCTATTCGCAAGCCTTCTACATAAGGGTAGTTAATACCACCTCCTAAACGGCTGTTTTCTTGTCCGGGCATTTGCTTAGGATCATACAAGGTTTCAAAAGCAACATATTTTGCACGAGAATTAGGTGACACTTTTTTCAATAAGCTTGCTAAAGAAAAACCTATCCAAGGAATAACCATTGACCAAGCTTCAACGCAGCGCAATCGATAAATGCGCTCTTCTAATGGGAACATTTTAGTTAAGTCATCATAATCTAGCGTAATAGGGTGATCACACGCACCTGATACTGTTAATTGCCATGGGGCTACGTCAAAACCCTGTGCTAACTCTAGTGGTTGATTTTTTTTGGCACCAAATTCATAAAAATTATTGTGTGAAATAACTTTTTGTTCGGGCGTTTTCAATAGCGTTTGGTTTAGGGTGTCTTTGCTGTAATTGAGTGGTTTGGTTTGAAAGGCTGGTTGGTCATCATCACTAAAAAAACCCGCTTTGGCATTTTGAGTAATGGTTGAACTCATTAGCGCACCAGCGCCTAAGAAGCCCATTTTTTTCAATAAACTGCGACGTTCATGATAAATTGATTCTTGGGTAACGCTAGAATAGTTAAGGTTATATTTTTTGGGAATTTTAATTAACATAGCAGTGCCTAATCACTTATTTTAAGTTAAGTTATTTTAAGTTAACTTAACTTACAAGTACTTGAGTTATTAGACACTGATAGAAAGGAAATAATTTCAGCGGAGCTATTACTTAACTATTGTAAGTGATTTTTTAGGCTGCTTTTACCAGTTGTTGTAAGTGTGCAACAACATCTTTTGACTCATAAAGCCATTGCACTTGACCATCGGCTTGTTCAATACGTAAGCAAGGTACAGTGCGTTTACCGCCTTCTCGAATAAGTTCTTCACGGTAATCATTTTTTTGATTGATATTGCGCAACGCTATATTCAAACCTTCACGTTTCATTGTACGACGTACTTTCACACAAAAAGGGCAACTAGGTAACTGATACAAACTTAAATTTTGAGTTTTTGCATCAACTTTCTGTTGCTCTTCAACGGTTCTTTTTGGTGATTTTGGTGAAAAAACAAAGTTAATTAATAAAATAAGGCGACCTATTGGCCAGCGTATAAGCGACATAATCATAGTGTTTACTTCTGTGTTAAAAATGTATGGATGGATCAAATTTGGTTGCGCAGTTTAGCATAAAGTATCTTGTTTAACCTCAACTCTGTTTAATAGATACCTTATTAATTTTCACATTTTACTAATACTTTTATTATACTTAGAAAGTTTATTAAATTTAATCATCTCACGGAGCTCAGCTATATATTTTTCACCTCGTTCAGAATAGCTAGCTAGCCCTGCAGCTAAAGCTATACCTGTTAAAGGTTGGTTTGCCCTGCGAAGTTGTGCGCGGATATTACGCAACGACTGATAAGCACTATGGCTATTCAAATTATGCATATAGCTTTCAAGAGACTCTTGTGGGGAATAAAAAGCGGCGACTTCATGCGCTTTTCCTGAATCTCTCTGCTTAGGCACAAGGCCACAGCCATGCTTAAAACACCATTGACCAAAATAATTATTACCTAACTTAGCGAACCTTGATGTTCCCCAAGCACTTTCATTGGCCGCTTGCGCCAACACCAGTGATGGTGGTAACACATCAACCTTTTTCAATAACTTTTTCCAAGTGGCATCATCATCAATACTAAAGTTTTTCACTCGATATTGAGTTGCTAAATCAGTTAGCTTTCGAGCATCCCACCAACCTATATTGTTTCTATTTTGATTCCATAGTATTAACTGCTTTCTACTGCTTGCAATCGCTTTATTATTTTCTTCAATAAGAGGTGAAAAATAATTAAAGAATGCCGTTTTTCTTTCACTACCTGCTTCATAGTCTGAAAAATTTGGTACGCTTGACCAAAATGAAAATACCGTAATACATACAATAACGAATAACGTTAATATAATTGATAAGCGCTTTCTTATAAGATATTGAATTATATTGTTTTTATTTATTAGTCGTTTGTTCATATACTTCCTTTAGCTAAGTGAGCTTTTAGATAAGCTTTATAGGTTCTTTATTCTTAGGTACGCTTATTTTTAGGTGTATAGTTCAAAATAGAGACAGGCACTACTTTTTTAACGTCAAAACCGTCAATTTCTTTTCGATCTATCACATGACCCAAACGACTTTCAATTGCGCATAAGTTTCTAAAATTGTCTTTTGAAACAAAAGATACCGCTTCTCCCGAGGCTCCTGCTCGACCTGTACGCCCAATTCTATGAATATAATCATCGACTTGATCAGGTAAGTCATAATTTACCACACGTTCAAGCGCGCCAATATCAAGACCACGAGCCGCTATTCCTGTCGCCACTAAAAAGTTGATTTTGCCTGATTTAAAGTCATTTAGTATTTGTTCACGAACGGCTTGAGTTCTACCACCATGAATAGATTCAGCTTTTATACCGCGTTTTTCTAGCTGACTGACTAACTTAGCTGCACCATGTTTTGTTTCAATAAAAATAAGCGCTTGCTGCCACTGTAAATCGTTTATCAAATGACTTAATAACGCCGATTTATTTCCCTTGTCTGTAGTAACCAACCATTGATCGATTTTTGGTTTTGAAGCACTATTTTGGGCAAGTGATATTTCTACTGGGTTACTAATCGTTCTTTTAGCTAATGAGCGTACATCATCTGAAATAGTGGCAGAAAATAATAAGTTTTGACGTTCTGTAGGCAGGCGCTCAATAATTTTATTAATATCATCAATAAAACCCATATCAAGCATTCTGTCTGCTTCATCTAACACTAACACTTCAAGTTCGTCAAAGTGTAAAGCACGCTGATGTGCCATATCTAGCAGTCTACCTGGCGTTGCTACAATAATATCAACGCCCCATATTAAACGTTGTTTTTGAGGCGCAGCATCAACACCACCATACATAGCCATAGAAGTAAGCGTTAAATACTTGCTGTATTGGTTAATACTCGATTCAACCTGAACCGCTAGCTCACGCGTGGGCACTAAAATAAGCGCACGTATACGTTTACCACGAAGTTTACGATCCGTATTGAGCATTTCCAATAGGGGCAAAACAAAACTCGCCGTTTTCCCTGTACCCGTTTGAGCAGCTGCAATAAGGTTTTTACCTGATAAAACAACAGGTATCGCCTGCTTTTGAATAGCGGTAGGCTCTGCGTAGGCTAAATCAGCGACCGCCTTTACAATAGGGTCAGATAATCCAAGTTTTGAAAATGACATGTAATACCAATTTGATTAAATTTATTCCCAACTCAGAGCTACATTAGCGAGCTTAGAACAAGCAAAATTGATTAAACATAGTTATTCTATATTTCATTAATTCTGCGCTGTTATCAGTTTGCTAATGAGCTCCCAAAGGGCGAGCTTAAAAGGCCTATATACTACGTTATTGATTTTGATAAGGGAATAGCCATTCTCTTCAATCAATGCCTTGCCTTTAAGCCTTTTAATTCTCGCTGAGTAGGAAATAACTTAACCAACTTGGTATAATTCTCAGGAAAATAAAAGTGACAAGCTACTTCTGCAATAGAAATAGCTTATGAATAAGTAGTTAACAGACTACTGCTGTGATTGTATTTTTAAACCTTTTAAAAAAGTAGAGAGCACGTCATCATTACAGTCACGGTAGTGCTTATGATTTACATTTCTAAAAAAGGCACTTAGCTCATATTTACCTAAACTTAAACCAGCCAGTTCAAGAATAGCCGTTACTTCATCAGCTTTTAATGCCAATGCAATTTTTAATTTATTGAAAATAATATTATTGCTTAGTACTTGTTCTGCTTGACGTTCAGGGCCATCTTTCTGCCCTCTTTTATCAATGATTAAGCCGTTTAAAAAACTCGCTAATTCAATATCTGCTAATTCTTGATAAGCACTATCATCTTTTTCTTTAAAAAAAGCCGTTAGCTGCTCTGCGGTAATTAAGCATTGGCCTAACGAAAACACGCTAAGTATTTTTTCATTATTAAAGTTTAAAATCGTACTGATTCGACGAAGAAGATCATTGTTTATCATTAAATTGCCTAGTGTTATATAAAATAGTGAAGTAGTGAAAGTGCTTATAGTATAACGGCTATCAACCTATAAGCGCTATCACATTCACAAAACAGGCAATTTAAATATCAACAAACGCTTGCTATGCTTTCTCTAATGCTTGCTCGATATCAGCGATAATATCGTCAATATGCTCAATACCAACAGAAATTCTGACTAAGTCTTCAGAAACACCAGCAGATTTAAGCTCTTCTGGGTTTAGTTGTCTGTGGGTTGTTGAAGCCGGATGACACGCCAGTGATTTTGCATCGCCTATATTTACTAAGCGTAAAATCATGTCAAGGGCATCAATAAATCGCCCGCCTGCTGCGCTACCACCTTTTATGCCAAAACTTAATATGCCAGAAGCTTGACCATTCGTCATTTTTTGGCAAAGTGCATTATAAGGGCTATCAGGTAAAGCCGCATAATTAACCCAGTTTACTTTTTCATGTGCGTTAAGGTATTTGGCTACTTTTAGTGCATTTTCACAGTGACGCTCCATGCGTAAACATAAGGTTTCTAACCCTTGCATAATCAAAAATGAACTGTGTGGTGATAATGCTGCACCGGTATTTCTAAGCGGTACCACGCGACAGCGACCAATATAAGCTGCAGCACCCAACGCTTCTGTGTAAACAACATCATGGTAAGAAGGATCAGGTTCATTGAGCATTGGAAATCTATTTTTATTACCAACCCAATCAAACTTTCCTGAATCAACTATCATTCCACCAATAGTAGTACCATGACCGCCAATATATTTAGTTAACGAATGAACCACAATATCTGCACCATGTTCAAACGGACGACACAAAGCTGGGCTAGCAACGGTATTATCAACAATTAAAGGGACACCATGTTTATGAGCAATTTTGGCTAGCCCTGCTAGATCGACTATATTACCTGCAGGGTTGCCAATAGACTCACAAAATACTGCTTTGGTATTTTCATCAATTAATTTGTCAAAGGTAGCTAAATCGTCGCCAGACGCAAACTTTACTTCAACACCTTGTCTTGGCAATGTGTGCGCAAATAAATTATAGGTGCCACCGTAAAGCTGACTTGTGCTAACAATATTGTCACCTACCGACGTAATTGCTTGAATGGCATAAGTGATAGCCGCCATGCCAGAAGCAACGGCTAAACCAGCAAGACCACCTTCCATTTGTGAAACTCTTTGTTCCAAAACATCCGTGGTTGGGTTCATGATCCGCGTATAGATATTACCAGGAACTTTTAAGTCGAATAAATCAGCACCATGCTGTGTACTATCAAAAGTATAAGACGTTGTTTGATAAATAGGGGTGGTTGCCGCCTTAGTGGTGGCTTCAGAATCGTATCCGTGGTGCAAGGCTAAAGAGGCTAATTTCATAAAAGTTCCTAATTGAGGTTAAGTTAATGTAGCTTGCGTTAACTTATCTTAATGTTTGGAAAATTTAAATAAAAACATGCTTTGATAGTCCATTAATACCAATTGACTATCTTTATGATCAACCTATTCAAATTTCAGCTCTAAATTGTTGTCGTGGCAAAAGTAAAATTATCCCCCTAAGATAATAATTTCGCCATTCTCTAACCATAAAGGATACTTAGTCATGATTTTTGAAAATATAGGGCTTTGCAAATAGTTATTAAGCCATTGTCGAAGTTTAGGATAAGGAGCTTGTAAGTACCATTGGCGCTCTACTCTTGCAAATTGCCTTATAAAAGGTAACAGCGCGATATCAGCTAAGCTTTCCTTGTTTGAGATAATAAACGCATGCTGACTCAACCGTTCTTCTAAGGCTTGTAGATATTTTTCACAGGCTTGTCTGTACTCAAGCAGATTATTTTCGTGGTAACGTTTGGCACATCTATATTTTTCTAATAACGGCTTAAATTCGTTATCAAAAGTAGCAATTAAGCTAAGCATGTTCTGAAATGTATTCGTACCCGAGTTAACTAAGTTCTGATGTAAAAGATCATCTGGATCGCTCTTACCCAAAGCCCACAGCATAATATCTAAACTTTCATCAATAACCTTTGATAGTTCGCCTGCTCGCTCTAGCACTAAAATAGGCACAGTACCTTTGGGTGACGCAGTGATCATTTCTTCAGGTTTATGACTTAAAACAACATCTCGCAATTGGATTTGTTGTTTCGATTTAAATATCGCTAACCTTGCTCGCATGGCATACGGACAATTTCTTAGAGAATAAAGTATGGGTAATCCATTGGTTTTACTTTCTTTATCTACTTTATCTACTTTATCTGTGAGCATGGCGAACACTACCTTGAAAAACAGCACAATTAAGTTTTATTAAAAACGATGACGTACTATTGTCATCGTTTTAACGCTATTTACGCAATATTATCTGGTCCAATACGTACAACTAACTTACCGAAGTTCTCACCTTTTAATAAGCCGATAAAAGCACTTACCGTGTTTTCAAGCCCTTCAATCCTATGCTCTTTGTACTTTATTTCACCTGCCATTAACCATTGTACCATTTGCTCGCTAAACTCTGCATAACGATGACCATAATCATCAAACACAATAAAGCCCTGCATTTTGATACGCTTAACCAATAATGTCCCCATGAGTAATGAAAGTCTGTCAGGACCACTGGGTAATTCGGTCGCGTTGTACTGAGAAATTAGTCCACATAAAGGAATACGCGCACAGCTATTCAATAATGGCATGACGGCATCAAATACTTTACCGCCAACATTTTCAAAATAAACATCAATGCCTGATGAACAAACCGTCGCTAATTGCTGGGCTAAATCATCGCTGTGATGATCAAGGCAATAATCAAACCCTAACGTTTCAACCGCATATTTACATTTGGTATCGCCACCAGCAATGCCAACCACTTTACAGCCTTTTAATTTGGCTATTTGACCAACTAAGCTACCTACAGCACCTGTCGCCGCAGCAACAACGACCGTATCCCCTGCTTTGGGTTGACCAATATCAAGCAAGCCCATATACGCTGTTAAGCCTGGCATACCTAATACACCTAACGCCTGTGATGGGTTAGCCATATTGCTATCAAGTTTTAGTAATTCACTGCCATTGATAACGCTATAATCTTGCCAGCCACCAAAAGCGACCACCCAATCACCTTTTTTATAATCGTTATGATTTGATTCTTCTACTCTGCAGACACTGCCACCAACCATAACGTCATTTAAAGCTACAGGGTCAGCATAAGATTTAGCATCATTCATTCGCCCGCGCATGTAAGGGTCGAGTGAAAGGAAAACGGTACGAAGTAATACTTCACCCGTTTTAGGTGTTGGTTTTTCGCTACGCACAAGATTAAAATTTTCAGCTGTTGGCGCGCCAAAAGGTCTTGATGCCAGAACCATTTGGCGATTTATGTCAGTTGTTTGAGTCATGTTCGTTCCTAATATAAAGAGCTAATGTAAAAAGCTATTGTAGAGAGGTAATATAAAGAGCTAATACTTACCGTATGCTTACCTTATAATTACCTTATAATTACAATGCTTGCGTTAAAATCTCACGACTTATTGCTAAAGTAATATCGCCTTGTTCACCCAATGCTGTCATACCATGGTGTTCCAATCGTTCAACGAGTAAATCGATGTCATTGCTACCAAGTTCCACATCAGATAAACGTGTTGGTACTTGCATTTTCACGAAAAACTCTTCAGTTAAACGAATAGCTTGATCAATACGCGCATCATCATCACCTTCGGTTATTTGCCAAACGCGCGTTGCATATTGTAGTAATTTTTCACGTTTTTGCTCACGACGCACTTTCATTACCGCAGGCAATATAATAGATAAAGTGCGGGCATGATCAATACCAAAAGCACCGGTTAATTCATGGCCTATCATATGAGTTGACCAGTCTTGTGGAACACCTGCACCGATAAGACCATTTAATGCCATGGTTGCCGACCACATGATATTGGCTCTAACGTCTAAATCATTTCTAGTGGCAGGCAATAACGCTTTCGGTCCTTCTTCAATCAAGGTTTGCAATAAACCTTCACTGAAACGGTCTTGTACTTTACCATTCACACTGTAGGTTAAGTACTGTTCAATGGTATGAATAAAGGCATCAACCACACCATTACCAATTTGTCGATCCGATAATGACAACGTTACACTAGGGTCTAACACAGCAAATAACGGACGAATCAAAGGACTCTTAAAAGGTAATTTATTACCATCTCGTGTTACCACAGAATTGCCATTACTTTCAGAGCCTGTCGCAGGTAAGGTTAATACTGCACCAATAGGCAAGGCTTTAGTTACCGCTTGCTGTTTAGCGAGAATATTCCAGGGATCATCACCTTCATCATTGCCTTCACCATTACCTTCGTAAAGCGCGGCAGCGGCAATAAATTTAGCGCCATCAATAACCGAGCCACCACCAACGGCAAGCAAGTAATTAATATTTTCTGCCTTAATGATTTCTTGAGCTTTCATTAAGGTGTTATAAGTTGGATTTGGCTCTATACCCGAAAACTCGAACCAAGTATGTTCAGTAAGGGCATCAATCACTTGTTGATAAACGCCATTACTTTTAATTGAGCCGCCGCCATAAACCACTAATACTCTTGCGTTTAGTGGGATCTCTTTTGCAATAACTTCAATTTGTCCCTCGCCAAAATTAATCTTTGTTGGGTTTTGAAAGTTAAAATTTAACATTTTTAATCCTATATTTATCTCAAACAGATTAGCTAAGCTGAAAGATGAGCCAGTAATTTTTCAGCCGCCAATGCTGAACTTGCTGGGTTTTGACCGGTAATAATTAAGCCATCTTGTACTGCAAACGGATGAAAATCTTGCGCTTTTTGGTATTCACTGCCACGCTTAATGAGTTCGTCTTCCAGTAAAAAAGGCACAACGTCGGTTAATTGCACTGCTTCTTCTTCGCTGTTGGTAAAGCCGGTTACTGCTTTGCCTTTAATAGCAAAGTCACCTGATGCTTGTTTTACATTTAATAAGGCCGCACTGGCATGACAAACCGTGGCGACGGCCTTACCTGCGTTAAGGAAACTTTCAATCAAGGTGATTGAGTCTTTATTGTCGGTAAGATCCCATAATGGACCATGACCACCTGGGTAGAACACGCCATCAAAATCAGCTTCATTAAGCGAAGATAATTTTACTGTGCTAGCAATTTTAGCTTGCGCTGCATCATCACCGTCGTAGCGATCAGTAGCCGCAGTTTGGAAATCTGCAAGTGTACTTGTTGGGTCAATAGGGGCTTGTCCGCCTTTTGGTGTTGCTAAGGTTACTTCAACACCCGCATCGATAAAGGCGTAATATGGGGCGGCAAATTCTTCCACCCAAAAACCCGTTTTTTTGCCTGTGTTACCAAGCTCGTCGTGTGAAGTAAGTACCATCAATATTTTTTTAGTCATTATCATTCATCCATTTAATTATTTATATAAGTGTATATATGTGAGTGTGAGTATCAGTGCGTTGTCGTTTTCGCTTTTCGTTTTCTATTTCGTTTTCCCATTTAATAAAGCTAGTATATGCCCATGAACCAATATGAACAATATAGATAAAATTGACATCATTGTATTAATAATTGATACAATTGGTGCTGGACGTGTTTTTAATTCCTTTATTAAGTGCTAGGTAGTGTTATGGATATTTCATTTGAACAACTCAAAAGTATGGTTGTTTTTGCTCAAGTCATTGAACAAGGCAGCTTAAGCGCCGCCGCTAAACATTTAGGGCTGTCTCGAGCGGTAGTCAGTTATCATTTGAAAAAGCTTGAAGCACAGCTCGAGGTAAAATTACTAAACCGTTCAACGCGTTCTATTAATCTAACGGAAGCAGGCCAAGCTTACTATGAGCGTTGTCGTGTTATTGCCGAGCAAGCCAGTGCTGCCAATCAGCAAATTGAAAATTTCAAAAATGAGCCTATCGGATTACTTAAAATTACTTGTCCGGTAAATGTTGGGCTGCAAACCGTTGTGCCTGCCCTCAACGAGTTTAAAAAAATCTACCCCAAAATAGCGCTTGATGTCATGTTGACTGATGAAGTGGTTAATATCATGAAAGAAGGCATCGATTTGGCGATTCGTGGTGCGCCGTTGCCTGACTCTGGTTTACAAGCAAGTAAACTTGCCACCTTAAAAACTTGTCTTTGTGGTGCGCCTGAGTATTTTCTTCAATACGGTCGCCCAGCCAATCCCGCTGATTTAAGCAATCATCAATGGGTGATTTACAAGCTAACGTCGGGTGTAGTCACGCTAACTAAGGGTAGTCGTTCGTTCAGCGTAACCACAAAAGGAACTATTAGCACCAATAATGCGGCTGCACGTACTGCCTTTGTTGAAGCAGGACATGGTTTAGCTCGCATTCCTACTTATGATGCTTGGCCAAAAATAAACGCTGGTACCTTAGAAACTGTGCTTGATGATTACGCGCTTAGCGATATCAATGTTTATGGCGTTTTTCCACCGGGCACAGCTAATTCTAAAAAACTAAGGTTGCTGCTTACTTTTTTGAAAGAGTACTTTAGCAACAGAATTAGCAGCCAAATAAGTGTAAAAATGCCTAATACCAATTGATTTTAGCAAGATAAAGTCGCACAATCCCTCGCTGATTTTCAACGTGTATCACCAGAGAAGCTCGTTGCAAGCGTAAGTAATAAGAGTAAAAACCATGCATTCCAAAATACAGCTCACCAAAGAAGACCTTAGAAAAAATAAACCAACCCGCGATGAATACATGACTAAACCCAAAATTCCGTTGGTAGTAGTATTAGATAATGTCACTAATAGCTACAATATTGGTGCGTTTATTCGTTTGGCTGATGCTTTTGCTATTGAAAAAATAATTGTCTGTGGTCAGCTAACTATTTCAGATAAGAAACTGAAAAAAGCCTCTAGGAATGAAGCCAAATGGGTTTGTGTTGAATATAGCGATAGCACTACTGCAAGCTTACAAACCTTATTGGAAAGGGGTTATGCGATTTACAGCGTTGAGCTATGCCATGAGTCAGTTGATTATTGTGAGGTTACTTACCCGTCTAAGTGCGTATTAGTGTTAGGCAATGAACGCAAGGGTGTGAGTGAAGCAGCACTACAATTAAGCCATCAACAAATACACATTCCGATGTTTGGCATGGGTAACTCGCTCAATGTTTCAACCGCTGGCGCAATTGTATTAGCTGAATGTGCTAATCAAATTCGAAAACAGCCTCAAGTTTAACTTACTTGGGCTGACTTGAGCTAATTGGGGCTTATTTATAGTTAGCTAAAAACTTGCGCACATTCGCTTTAGTCGTTTTGGCCAGCTTTTGCACTAACGAGAATGGCACTTCATCAATATCAGCTTGCTGCATAATATCATCGAGCATGGCTAGCCAAAGCTTTGCCGTCATTTCAGAATCGTATAACGCTCTATGAAAACTGCCGTTTGAAGCAATCCCTTTATAGTTGATCAATGTGCCTAACTTATGGTTAGGTGCAGTTTGATATAGCCTGCGAGAGAGAAGTAACGAGCAGGCGAACTGACCATCATAATTTCTTGATATTCGTTTTAGCTCATTATCTAAAAAGCGTTTATCAAATGACGCATTATGTGCAACAAGGTTTTGCCCTTGAATAAAACCAGCAAAACGATCCATTACTTCATGGCATGGCGCAGCTTTACTCAACATTTTATTGGTAATACCAGTGTAGTCTTCAATAAAATAGCTAACCGGCCGTCCAGGGTACATCAGCTCTTGAAAGCGATCGGTTACCGCACCATTCTCAAGTTTTACCGCCCCTATTTCAATCGCTCTATCGCCATTATCAGGCGAAAGGCCTGTCGTTTCGAAATCGAGAATAATGAGTGAGTTAGCGTTCATACTGAGCCATTGTTAAATAATAGATAAGTGGAAATAAATGTGATTTTTTTTCGATGTAGAGTTTACATGAATTTACCGCCCTTTAAATTAAAAGACTGCAGAGAAATTAAATAGAAATTTTCCTGCTCAATGCCTCCTTTAACGCTATTTTTGAAAATATACCAACTTGTTTTCTGTTTACGCAAGTAAAAGCTGTACTGTATCTGCTACAAAAAAGTCAATAACAAGACTCCTTAATAGAGTGTAATGTGTACTTCGTAACTTGATGTTAGTTAAGTGTTAATATAGATTACACTAGAGCGTTATTTAAACGGATAGGATAACTCAAAATTATAATAAATAATGAACACCAAGTAGGAATAACAATTGCAAATACCTATTAGACAATTCATATTAACCTTAGCTGGCTTTGTTACCTTTATTCCTTACCATTTTATTGCTAGTTGGCTATCAATTTCTCCAGAAAGCGTTTCAAACTTTGCCTTATCTACCTTGCAAATAATCAGTAGTATACTTTTATTTTTTTGTTTTAAAAAATACACCTCGCGCTCATTTAAACTGTTTTGGCAATACCTGTTTTTAGCAACAATAGTGGTTATTGCAAGTAACTTTTTCAACGGCACACCAACAAGTTTCAACCAGCAACTATATCAAGACTTTGCTTCACTCTTTATTTATTTCTTTATTTTATTGGCAATAGAGACCAACCCTCATTTAAGTAATGTGCCGCTAAATAAATATATTAGTGGTCGAGTACCTGCTATATTTTTCACCCTGATTTGCTTTTGCTATTTTATTCTTTTACCTGCTGAATTTTCAGACCAAATATACCAAACATCTAAGCCTTCCTTGTTATTTCAGCTATTAATAAATACGCTGATTATTGCTAAGTTGATATTGTGTTTACTTAATTGTAAAGATAACTTCTGGCGTTACACTTTTATACTCCTATCTTTGAGCGCTGGCTTTTTACTGATAGGTAATATAAACGCTTTTATTCAGAGTAATTCAACGTTAATTAGCTCTAAAAGCTATTCTCTTCAACTTATCCCTTTATTACCTTATTTTCTCTTGATACTCACCGCAAACATCACCTTAAAAGCAACCAAGTTGCCTACGGCTACAGAGAAAGAAAATAGTCCAGAACTATACATTTTGCTCCTTATGTTTATTCCAACAGCAATACATTTATATGGCTATGAGCAAAATCTGTTTTACCATGTTAATTCAAATCTGCAATCTATTATCATTCTCTTTTGGTTATTTGTTGGTTCTATTTTACTATCAAGCATCGCAATCACCCGCCGTAGTCAAACCAAAAAACTCAAAAAAAATCTACTCACTCAAAAAAATCAACATCAACAGCTCAATAAACTAAATAAAGAATTAGCCGATGCGCTGATTAATAGTGAATATAAAGCTATAGTCAACGTCTCAAATAATGCCATATTAACTACCTCTATCAAGGGTGAGATATTATCCGCTAACCCCGCAGCTGTGCAGATGTTTCAAAGCTTTGAGCAAGAATTAAAAGGGATTTCTGTTAGCAACTTATTTTCAGAAAAAGACGAAATGCACTTCTTTTTTGACTTTCAAAGCAATGTCTACTCATTACAACGTAAAGATTTAGGTATATCGGTAGAGTGTATTTCTCTTCGTTCAGACCGTACTGAATTTCCAGCACAAGCAGAGTTACAATGGGCTTATCGCGCTGAGCAGCCACTTATTGTGATAACTTTCATTAATTTATCAGCAAGAAAACATGCCGAGAAACAGGCATTAGAATTAAAAGACAAGTTTATCGCTAACATTTCTCATGAGTTTAGAACACCGCTAACCATCATTAATGGCATCATAGATAGGTATATAGCTAAAACATCAGACGAACAAGAAAATGAAGACTTTACCACCGCTAAGCGTAATGGCTTACGTTTAGTACGAATGGTTGAGCAACTGTTAGAGCTTTCTCGCTTAAGCGACAATCCACAATTATCGCTAAGCACTTACCGATTAAAAACCCTAATGATGATGCCTGTTGATTCATTTTCTCGTTTAGCATCACAAAGTAATTTAAGCTTTAGTAGCAATATTCCTGACGATTTGTGGTTAGATTGTGATGGCCAAGCCTTTGAAAAAATTATATTTAATTTGCTTGCCAACGCGATAAAATACACACCAAAAGGTGGTTCTGTTCAAGTGAATGCTTACCTTGAAGAAGATACCATTATTTTAGATGTTATCGACTCAGGTATTGGTATCAGTAAAGATTCTCAAGATAAAATTTTTGATCGTTTTCAACGAGCGGACGATGTAAAAAACCAAGCAACCTTTGGTGTTGGTATTGGCTTATCATTAGTTAATGAACTTGTTAAGGCTCACGGGTGGCGTATCAGCTTAATTAGTGAGCGAGGCCACGGCAGTAAATTTAGTCTTTCATTACCACTAGCACCAGCAAATGATGTAGAGACGGAAATCGAGATTAGTGTTTCAGAAAATGAGGTTACTTCATTACTGACAGAGCAGCGTTCAGCAACAAGTAATCAAGCCAATCATTCACAGCAAGTAGTGTTAGTTATTGAAGATAATCTAGATATGCAAAGTCATATAAAACAAGTTATTGAGCAACAACATCACTGCATTCTTGCGGGTAGTGGTGAACTTGGCCTGCAATTAGCGCAAGAGTACATCCCAGATCTCATTGTCTGTGATTTAATGTTAACTGGTATTGATGGCTTTGAAGTGTTAACACAGTTAAAACAAGACGAAATGACAGCCCACATTCCTGTGATATTACTCACAGCAAGGTCTGACCTTGAAAGCAGATTACAAGGCCTTAATCTAAATGCTGATGAATATTTAAGTAAACCTTTTAACCAACATGAACTATTAACTAGAATTCAAAGTTTAATCACTAACAGACAGCAGCTACAAAAAAGCTATTTACAAAAGTTTACTGATGATCAAAAAACAGAGCGAAAAACTACCAGCCAGAAAAATGTAGCAAAACTAACACAAGGGCCAATCGAGCAAAACAGCTTAGATGATAAGTTTTTACATAAACTTGAATCACTGATCGCCAAACATTACACTGATCCCGATCTCGATATATCATTACTTGCGAAAGAGCTTGCTATGAGTGAGAGACAATTCCAGCGAAAAATTAAAGTTATATTAGGTACTACGCCTAATAATTTCATCAAAGAATTTCGTTTAAAAAAAGCACAAGCGTTACTTATGAGTGGTTCACAAATTGGACGTATCGCTTTAGATGTAGGATTCTCATCACAAACCTACTTTGGCCGTTGCTTTAAAGAGAGCTTTAATTGCACGCCAAAGCAATATCAACAACGTATTGCACAACAAGAAGCGCCTTAAACATCAATCGCTAAGTTATCCTGAAACTCGTCTTTAAAATATTATGGGGATAGTGCAAATTAACCGTGTTTTAATTTTACTAACTTGCTTAACTTGTCAACGTTTTGTTGCTGAATAACATCTAAATAGTTAAATGGTTGAACCTTAGGGGCATAAAAACCCAACCAGTTCATTTTGTTATTGCTAGCAACTTTTAATGCATGTTCAGTAATAACACTTACTTGATCCCATGACAGCGCCATAGGTTGTTCAAAGTTAAACGGGTAAAAGCCATAAGCCATACCTGCTCTAATGTCATGACCTAATGCTTCTTCAAAGCGTTTAGCTAAACGAGTCACAAGCTCGCGAGCATTATCATCTTTCTCGTAACCAATAATAACAAAAGTATCATCAGCCCATCGAATAACTAAATCCTCACTATTTCGGCTATAAAGCAGCAAGTCAGTAAGGTCAATCAATTGGCTATTTGTTACTTGCTCTATATTATCTAGCCTTATCATCACAAGGTATAAACGTGGCAACAGACTGCGTTGTATGGGCAGAATATTCTCATGAATTTGAGACATAAGTTGACTGGCTTGTTCGATATAAATATCTAAATAACGACGGCTTTTAACGCCTGTCAGTTTATCCACCGTTGCTGCATCTTCTAACTGCTGATTTGCTTGTTCAAGTTCAACATTCTTCAAATGAAACTCTTGTGTTTTCTCTTGAACTTGTTGCTTTAAATATGCTTTTTGTTGCTGCTCAACAAGTAGTTTTCGATTTAAAAAGCGCGAATAAGCCAACAACAACAACGCAATTAATACCGCATAAAGCAAATATGCCCACCAAGTATTCCAAGGAGCTGGCTTCACCGTAATATCAAGAGATAAGCCAGGTTCACTCCATATATTATCATTATTGCCCGCAATAATTTGTAGCTGATAACTTCCTGCAGGTAAGTTAGTATAAGTGGCTCGTCGTGACTTACCCGCATCAATCCACTCTTCATCAAACCCTTTTAAACGATATTTATAACGAGTTGACTCAGGGTCAGCGTAATTTAATCCGACATATTCGAATGAAATAAGTTGTTCTGTATATTCCAGCGTTAATTCAGTTAGTTTTGATAAAGTTGTTCCTAAAGCCATAGGTTCGTTAAGTTTTAAAATATTAGTTAATCGGACTTCTGGTGTAGACAAGTTGCTATTACTTTTTTTAGGTTTAATACTGTTAAACCCTTTACCTGCTCCAAAGTACAAGGTGTTGTCCATGCCTATAAATACAGCGGAGTGTGTATATTCCAAATCGGTTAAGCCATGAGTTAAATCGAAGTGTTTAAAGCTTTTATCGCTAACTGAGTAACGAGATATTCCCTTACTCGTACTAAGCCAAATATCTCCATAAGCATCTTGAACAATTCCGTAAACTGTAATGCTTTTCATGCCATCTTTAGAGTTAAGGTGGCTAAATGAGAAATTTTTATTTTGCTTATCTTCACGACTTAATATATTTAACCCCGCAGCCTGAGTACCTACCCAAAGATTTTTATGTTTATCCAGTAACATAATCCATGTAAAGTCGTCCGATAGGCTATTGGGGTCATTTTCATCATGTCGAAAATGAGTGAAATTTTTTGACTTAGGTTCAAAGCGACTAAGACCACCACCAAAGGTAGCTAACCATATTGTTCCTTGTTCATCATTCAACAACTGCAGTATGTTATTACTGCTTGGTCCCCTTTCAGGATTCAGATTATTTTTAATAAAGCGCGTGAAAGTGCCGTTTCTATTAAACCGATTTAAGCCTCGGTGGAATGTAGAAACCCAAATATTCTCATTTTGATCTTTAATAATATCCGTAATACTATTTGCTGAAATAGAGTGTTCATTATTGGCATCATGTTGGAATGCTGTGATTTCACGTGTGACTATGTTGACTGCATATAAACCAGAAGCTCTGGTGCCTACCCAAAGTATAATCCCATCTCCCAGTAGATTCATAATTCGATGTTCAGCAAAAAATTGTTTGAAGTCTATTTGACTAATTTTATTATCAACTGTTGATAATTGATAAATACCTCCTGTATAGGTACTAAAAATGACCGCATTTTCATCCATTTGAGTAAAACTAGTAATATTATTGCTTTTTAATTGAGGGTTAGTATGTGAACTATACTGACGAAAGGTAGCCATATTAGGATCCCAGCGATTAACACCGGTGAAAGTACCTATCCACATCATCTTATTTTTATCCTCAAAAAATGTTAAGACAAAATCATTGCCAAGGCTGTAAGGATTATTCGATGAATGATTGTATTTACTGAAACGATCTTGGCCATAGTGATAAATTGACAAACCGTTATCTGTCGCAATCCAAATATTTTGTTCAGAATCTTGATAAATATTATTTACCGTATTACTACTAATAGTTCCATTATCTTGGGCATTAAATTGATAATGAATAAAGCTTTCAGTATTAGGTAGATATTTTAATAAACCGTTATCGACAGTTCCAATCCAGATGGTTCCCTGTTTATCCTCATATAGTGCGCTAACAAACTTATTAACGTAATGACTTTTACTACTATCGCCATATTTAAGCGTTTTAACAAAGCTTCCTTGTAAAGAAAATACTGAAATTCCGCCACCATCAGTGCCTACCCATATTTGACCTTTACTTGTTTCAATAATTGATCGCACTGTATTATGACTAAGGCTATCAGGATTCCCCAACTCTTGATGAATTTTGTTGACAGACCATCTATTTTCATCCCTTGTGATTATATTGAGACCATTTTCAGTACCAACCCAAACCTTCCCGGTACTGTCTTCAAATAAGGCATTAACAGTATCATTTGTTAATGCATTATCTTTTGTTTCGGTTGTGAAGCGGTAAAAATCTTGACTACTTTCCCTATATAAATTAAGACCGCCACCAAATGTACCTACCCAGAGTTGCTGTTTCTTATTAATAATAATACGACTAATAACATTCGAGCTCAATGAGTTAGGCAATTCTGCATCATGGTGAAAACTCAAAAATTGATGACCATCAAAACGATCTAACCCTTCAGACGATCCAAACCACATAAAGCCGTCTTTATCCTGAGCAATAGTTCTTACAAAGTTATAATACATTGGATTATCAAGACCAAAGTTTTTAAACCGTTTAGCTTCTTGAGCAAATGTGTTGAAGTTCAATAAAATAAATAACAAGAATAGTAAGTTGTATTTCACAGGAATAAGCTTATAAAAATTTAGAATATGAGAAAATTAAAACTAGGAAGTAAATATATAAAAAAGCCGCTGGATGAAACAGCAGCTTAATATTAGGTGAGTTATTGCGGTTCGACCCAGTTATTAACATTTATATTAGCGACATCTATGTTATCTAAATTCAACCTCCAAATGACTGCATCTGTCTCAAAATTAAGTCTCCAAATAACAGCATTTGTCTCAAAGTCTAATCTCCATATAACTGCATCTGTCGATGCTGTATTTCTCCAATCCAGAAGGGGGTCAGTATAATTCAATCGCCAAATCACAGCACTTCCATTAAGTGAATTATCACCTAATCGCCAAACATACTCCTCACCTAAACCTTCAACATAAAAGTTCCCTTCATCATTAATATTAGCCGGTCCGTAGAAATGTTTTTCACCTGACAAGTCCTGTTCAATATTTAATGCCTGATTTGCACAACCTGTAGCAGTACTTTGTAATGCATCTTTCGCATTAACTACACCAGATCCTTGTTGAAATACGCTATAGGCTAATTGACCACCTGAAGTCATCGCTGCATGGGCGCTATCCATTAGACGACACTTTACTTCGTCAGGGGTCAGAGATGGATCTTGCGTCAATATCAAAGCAACGGCTCCTGAAACAACAGCAGCAGCCTGAGATGTACCTGACATTTCAAAATATTTTCCCCCATCATAGTATTCAGGATGTTCTGCTACAATTTGGCTATCATAAGCCATCAAGCCTGCTAGGTGCCCCCCCGGAGCCACTATTTCAGGCTTAACAAACCCAGCAGGAGTTGGTCCTGCAGCACTAAAAGTGGCTAGTTTGTCATCGTTTGAATCAGACTCTGTAAAATTATCCGTCATCGCTCCTACCGTAATAATATATGGCACATTCCCCGGCACACCAATAGTCATGGGGTCAGGCCCATTGTTGCCAGCAGAAGCCACAACAACAATACCTGCTTGCCATGCTTTCATTACTGCCTTATTAAGTGGATCATCCCAATAATAAGAGCGCTGCTGACCACCAAAAGACATATTTAATACTCTTAAGTTGATTTGATCTTTAACCTGTAACGCCCAACCAATACCACGGATAACGTCTGCGTAGGTTGCCTTACCGTCAGCGTCAAATGCTTTAATACCCACTAATGCTGCATTAGGAGCAACACCATAGACCTTACCGTAAACATCATAGTCGGCGTTTCCTGCAATACTGGCGACGTGAGTACCATGCCCACTTTCGTCATTGCTATAATTGCTAACAACATTATTTATTGCATCATAAGTTCCCCAAAACTTATCTCGTTCATATAAATCCGTAGTTAATCCTAAACCTGTAGATGTTCCTTGTAATTGATCTAGACCAGTGTCCAAAAAGCCAATAGTAACCTCATCACCAAAATTGCGTGCGGCATGTGCTGATGTGGCATCTATTAAGTCATTAACGACAGCTTTGGGTTGCCATTTACGTTTCCCCCAAGCCTTACCACCTGACAATTCTACTTGATGATTTTTAGTAACTTTAACATTTAAACTTTGCTGTAATTGAGAAAGCTGAGATTGATTCAAATCAACAGCTACAGCACTAATAATGGCGAGCTCATGAGAAGGCGTTACATTAAGTTCTTTTACTTTTTCTTTTAACAATTGATAATTTGCAGAACTGATAATATAAGACTGTGTTTTATCATTAACAGTGCTGTTTAATGAAATACTGACAAGCCAAGCTGATAAAGCAACAAAGCTTAACAATGAGAGTGGTTTGATTATTCGTTTTACCGAGTTGCTTAACATTTTAATTCCCCTATGCCCAATACATCTTCCAAAATACATACCTCTTTTTTAAAACATCAGGGTGTGTTTATTTACCTCTTGTCGCGTTTATTTTTACTTAAGCATTACTTGTTAAAAATAAGTTGCAAAAAACACATCGCTACAAAACATAAACTAAACCCCCCCCAACCACAATAACTTTTAGTTTATCGTTAGCACATTTTAAAATATAAAATGACTAAAACGAAAATATCCAGCTTATTATATAA
Organism: uncultured Colwellia sp.; assembly: GCA_963974965.1. Lineage (GTDB taxonomy): Bacteria > Pseudomonadota > Gammaproteobacteria > Enterobacterales > Alteromonadaceae > Colwellia. The sequence continues at coordinate 48,035 of CAXBEX010000002.1, forward strand.
GCTGGATATCAAGTACTTGAAAGAAAATACATCAAGTACATAAATCAGTTCAAATTAGAAGTTTACGGTAACGTCACTTGAACAATTGTTAGTACCTTGGTCACATACTTTATAAGTAAATGAGCCAGAAGTTCTGAAACTATCTCTATAGGTGCCATCGTTCGATGTCGTTGTTCTTAAAGAGCCGTTAAGGAAAATATCAACACTTGATGTTGAAGCCCCGCTCCAACTTAAATCAACGTAATTCTTACCTTTAGCGTTACCTGTACTTGCATCTAAGGTAATATCACCTGTCGGAGGAGGAGTAACACCGCCGCCACAACCGTTAGCCGTTAAGTAATCACTAGCCGCTTTAGCTTTAACGATACCGTTACCAAAGTAAACGTCATGACCTGCAGCACCACCATCTTGCGCGGTTGCTTTTAACGCGTCCCGAATCTCAGTACCTGTACAACCATTATGATTAGACCACACGAGTGCCGCAACACCTGATACCGCAGGTGTTGCCATTGAAGTGCCGCTCATAAAGCCATAATCGCTTGTACCAATAGTGATATCAGCCGTAGAAGCAGCTAACAATGCGGTTCTATCTTCAAACGCAGCGCCAACAGCAGGGATAGTAGTTAGGTTAATATCACCTAATGTGCCGTACAGCATGCCAGCGACGTTGTTGATAATAATTGCACCGACACCACCAGAGTCTTCACAGTTTAGTACTTTATCGTGGAAAGAAATAACGCCACGGTCGATAACACAAATATTACCATTGGCGCCAGAATCTGTCGCTTCAGCTGTACCCATGTAATAAGTGTTACCTGTAGCATTACCGGCATTTTCCATAGAAGATGAAGCAAATGCTACACCATCAGCAGTCATTGAAGCACTTGTAGCCATACCTGCAGGGTAAGTAGATAATGTATCAACGCCACCAGCTGTCACCTCTACACAGATAGTTTCATCTGTTGTTGTGGTTTGGTTTTTACCTTTACCTGAAGTTACTGTACAGCTAGGGAACTGTGAAAAATCTGCGATATTGTTATTGTTGTCGTTTGCGCCAACCATCATTACTGATGAATAACCAGCAGGGAATGAACGAACATTGTTGCCATCGTTACCCGCAGCGGCAACCACTAAACCACCAGCAGCAGTAAAGGCTTTAAAGGCATTTTCTTCAGTGCTGTTTGCAGCACCGCCACCAAGACTCATGCTGATAATGTTAGCGCCAGCAGTTGAACATTTATCAGCAGCGTATGCTAAATCAGAAGAGTAACCCCAACCAGCAGCATTAAACACCTTAATAATATGCATAGCAACGCCTGGAGCCATTCCCACAACACCAACATTATTGTCAGCGGCGCCAACAGTACCCGAAACGTGTGTACCGTGAGGTCCACCATTTTCATCCCAGTTACCTGTGCCAGAGTCATTATCTCCGGTAATATTGCCCCAAACAAAATCTTGGTTAGATCGATCTAAACCAGAATCGATAATACAAACTTTCATACCCGCGTTAGCATTAAGTACTACTTGATTTGCTTGTGATTGATATACCGCATAAGGTGTTAACTGTTCAGTCATGGCATTACCTATGTCATCACTATAAAGAGCTAATGGCATACGACGTTGATCTTCTTCAACCATTTGAACATGTGGGTTATTCAATAAACCTTTCACCTCGCTTAAGCTTTTACCTTCAAAAGATGCAGCAAAGAAACCGTTACCATCTACTTTTAATTCTGCTCCTAGCTTTTTAGCAAGTGCTTTTACAATACCTTTTTTATTTTCATCTACTTTAATAATGTATCTGTCATCAGCTGCTTGAGCTGAAAAGGCTGCGGTTACCGCTAGGGTAAGAACTGAGGTTGTAAATTTAGAAAATTTCATATGTACTCCACTATTTATGTTTCGTCTTATTGTTATTATTTAACGTTAATTTTAATTTTTAGATGAACTGTCCGTCTACTTCTATAATGCTTAAATTTAATATATACATTGGCTTAGATTGGCTTCTTACCTCTTGCATAATTCGATAGTAGCAGTTAGCAAAATCCACCCTAGCAATATTACGACAGCTTTTCGCACACAAGCGACATAACAAAAGTACTCCTGCTATTTTCAATAACTTAAAATAAAACAACAAGAAATAATCGTCGTTTTTTTATTAAAACCTGTCTGTTATTTACTAGTTAAATGACGAATAAAGACTCAATCTCATATAGGTTGATTCTTTGTTAAACACTCAAATCAACTTATAAAAATAATACGAGGAACATTAGTCAAAATGACTTTTGTCATAAGCGTAAAATACCAACGATGGAGTTAATGTCAGATGAAAAACAATAGAAAGCTTGTACTTAGTACCATAGCCTTATCGGTTTTAGCTGTAACAAGTACTGCGAGTAGCGCAGCCCCTCAGGCTCAACTTAATAAAGCAAAAAAAGTTACCACAGCGACACAATCTTCAACGCTAGGTTTTGCCGAGTGGCGAGCTCAGCAAATGCAAGAAAAAATGGATTTCACTGATCGTCTAATTATCAAATTTAAAGACAAGCACAATGGCAAACAAATCCCACCGGGATTAGCCAAAAAAGCTGGTTTAGCATTAAAATATGAAAAACAACTTAACAATGGTCATCACGTTATCTCTTTTGGTAAACACAAGAATATAAAAAATGTTAAAGCTATGATTAACAAAATGAAAAGTCATCCATCAATTGAATTTATTGAACCTGACTACAAACGTTTTTTAATGGCACAAAATCAACCTTGGGGCATAGCTAAAACTCAATCAGATCAACTAACTGATGCTGATGGTGCTAACATGAAGGTTTGTATTATTGACTCAGGTTATGAGCAATCACACCCAGATTTGAATGCTAATAACGCTGCAGGTACCAATAACTCAGGTACAGGTAACTGGTATCAGAACGGTGGTTCTCATGGTACACACGTGTCAGGTACTATCGCTGCAGTAAACAATACCGAAGGTGTTGTTGGTGTCATGCCAAACACTAATATTAATCTTCATATTGTCAAAGTATTTAACGAAGCAGGATGGGGTTACGTAGGTGAACTTACTGATGCCGTTGATACTTGTGTATCAAATGGCGCTAATGTTATTAACATGAGCTTAGGTGGTGCTGGTTCAAGTATTACTGAACAAAATGCGTTACAAGCTGCGGCTGATACGGGTGTATTATTAATTGCTGCTTCAGGTAACGATGGTAACGCTACTATGTCTTACCCTGCATCTTACGACGCTGTTATGGCTGTTGCCGCTTTAGATAGCAACAACCAACATGCAGAGTTTTCTCAATACACTAGTCAGGTTGAAGTATCAGCGCCAGGTGAAGCTATTTTATCAACCGTAGCTGGTGATGGTCGTTTAGGTTATATCTCTGTAGGTTCAACAACATATGGTAATGACAGCGTAGTACCTCAAACTCATTATGTGCAAAGTGGCACTAGCTTTGTGGTTAGCAATATCGACGGTAGCGCTAACGGTGTACTAGCAAGTTGTACAATTTCAGGTAGCAGCTACAGCTGTTCAAATGTAAATGGCAACATTTGTTTAGCAGAGCGTAATGATAACCAAAAAGGTAGTAACTACCCTGAAATCAATCCAGCTAAAGCTTGTGCTGATGCCGGTGCATCTGCCGTTATCGTTTATAGTGACAGTACACGCCCAGGCTTACAAAACCCATTTTTAGTTGATGCTAACGCTGATGTAACCATACCAACCGTTTCAGTTAGTCGCACTTTAGGCCTGCAACTACTGTCTCAATTAGGTCTTAACGCTAGCTTAGCGGTTAATGGCTTACAAAACTACGCCTATTACAATGGAACTTCAATGGCAACACCGCATGTTACTGGTGTTGCCGCATTAGTATGGAGCAACAATCCTAATTGTACTGCAAACGATGTACGTAGTGCATTGAAAAATACAGCGATTGATTTAGATGTAGCAGGTCGAGATGACAAAACAGGTTTTGGCTTAGTACAAGCCAAAGCCGCATCTGATGCCTTAGCAGCTAGCTGTAACGGTACAATACCTCCACCACCAACAGGTAATATTCTTGAGAATGGAATAGCTAAAACTAACCTTGGTTCAAGCACAGAGCTTAGCTTTACCATGACTGTTCCTGCAGGTGCCACTAACTTAAGTTTCGATATGGCTGGTGGTACGGGTGATGCTGATCTTTACGTTAAATTTGGCTCAGCACCAACAAGCACCAGCTATGATTGTCGTCCATATAATAGCGGTAACACTGAAAGCTGTCCTATCTCTAGCGTTCAAGAAGGTACTTACTATGTTAAAATAGTTGCTTACTCTGCATTTAGTGGGGTTAGCTTAACGGGTAGCTTTACCGAGCCTAGCACTGGTGGTGGCAGTGCTTCAATAACAGGCATTAGCGTTGCTCTTAACGCTTGGACATACTACACCATTAATATTCCTACTGGCATGGCTACATTAGACTTTGCTATGAGTGGTGGTACAGGTGATGCAGATATGTATATTAGACGTGGCTTTCAACCAACCTCTTCTACTTATGACTGTCGTCCATACAAGAGTGGTAACAATGAAACTTGTTCATTTACCAATCCTACCGCTGATATTTGGCATGTAGGTATTTACGGTTACTCTGCTGCAAGCGGTGTTAACTTAGACGTAACTTATAACCCCTAGGTAACATTATTACCTAGTACTTAAAAACTAAAAATCCGATACAAGGCAACTTGTATCGGGGTAATAATTAGGAGTTAGCTGCTGCACAGCAAGAAATTGGTAATGAAATGCCACAACGAGTTGAAAAGTATCGTGGGTTGTTAGTGCAACCCCCTGTAGATGAAATTGAAGTGAATGAGCAACCCGCGGGTCTTTTTAGAACGCATGAAAATACTTGGATCGTAGCGATTGTTCGTTATTTAGTTGAACCTAAGCAAGCAGGAAAAATTAAAACTAACATTTTAAAAAACTGCTTGCATACCTTTAAAGAACATCCAGATTTAGTTAAATTTCCAGCAGGAAATGGATGATAATGGTTTAACCAAAACAGCATTAGCAAAGAAAATGCACACTAGCCGACCTTCTATTGATCGTTTATTAGATCCAACAAATACCTCTATTAGCTTAAAAACAGCAGTTAAAACCGTTCAAGCTTGTAATATGCAATTAAAGTTTGATATTAGTCCTGCTTAACTCAAAGGTGTTTACCATTCAAAAAATAGAAGATTGACCAATTTATTTGGTAATTAATTAGCATGGAAATTAGTCACATTGCGGAAGCTACGAGTAGCAACATAAAAGTTTCTTCTTCTCGCTAAAAGACATACTTCGTTTAAAAAGTTCAGCCTCTTTATAACCATCCAGTTAGAATCGCAACTTCCTACAGCTAAATACAAACTAGCGTTACTTTTTTAACTTTTCAGCGAAGATTTTAGTACTCTTGAGAAGATTACTTTTAAACGGGCTGGTTGGGTCTATAGTGGCAAACAAAAAAATACCGAACGCTTCCACGTTCGGTATTTTATATACCGTTAATGTACCCGTTAGATATAAGTCTAAAATTGCTTAACCGAACGGCATTAACCCAAAAACATCTACTTTATGTTGAACATGAAAATATTCCCCAATTACCTTGCAATTAAGACCAAAATTGCTCGACCTTTTAAGTCGTAGGTCGTATTTTCACCACCAATTAAATCTTCGGTGCCTGCTGCTTTGACCATGTCAGCGCTTTCATTCCAGTTTGATGTATCGGTCACTCTATACCAATTTTTATCTGTTCCAGGCCAAGGTAAAGTGAAACCTACACTACCAGACCAACCGTTATACGCTATGTATATTGCAGAGGTTAGTTCGCCAAACTCAGAGCTGTCAATACGATAGGCGAGGGCATGGTTATTATCGTCCCCGAAGTAGGCACTATCAACGACGTTACCATCGGGTTTAAACCAACGTAACTGTTCCATGACGTTGTTATTTGTATCAGTTGACACATAAAAATCGACAGGGCGCAATGAGGGGTGATTTTTACGAAACGCTATCATACCTTTAACAAAGGCATTAAAATTATTTTGGTCTGTTGTCCAATCAAAGTTAAGCCAATTTGCGCTCGAATCTAAGTTGTAAGGATTATTATTACATTTTATTGAACGTGAATACTCATCACCACCAGTGATCATAGGAGTACCTGCACCTAGCATTAATAAGGCAATACCATTTCTTGATGCTTTACGTTGGTCTTCAATAATCGCATCTTGATCCCAACTATGGTTAATACTTTCACCGCCATCCGAAGGACCATAAGGCCAAGGTTGTGTATTATTTTTATCGTTACATGAATATAAATCTTTTAGAGTAAATCCATCATGAGCAACAATAAAATTTACAGAATTCCATGGTTTCCGTCCGTCATCTTCATATAAAGAGGCAGAGCCCGTGAACATATCAGCCAATTCACCAGGAGTAACCAAATCCACACCCATTGCATTCTGATCTTTTCGCATTGTATCGCGATATTTACCATTCCACTCAGACCAGCCCGCAGGAAACCCACCGACTTGATATGAATTACCGCCAATAGCCCATGGCTCTGCTATAAAGTCTGTTCCTTCGCCCCCCGCAGCAGGACGTTCAGTGAATTCATTAATAATACGGTTTAATGCCGTTTCAGCTGCCATTTTGTCAAAGTTAAAACAACCGTGGTCACAGGTATTTCCTAGCACTGAGGCTAAATCAAAGCGAAACCCGTCAACGCCTAAATCTGTTATCCAATACTCCAGCGAATCAATGATCTGGTTTTGAGCTATAGGATTAACAGTGTTGAAGTTTCCTCCTACACCAGTATTGTCCCATGAGAGCTGTTTATTAGTGGTTAAGGAATAATAGGTTGGATTGTCTAAACCGCGCCATGAATATAAATTATAAGTAGATGAATCGCCATCGACCCATGCACCGCCTTCACCTGTGTGGTTATATACCACATCGATTAGCACCTTGATTCCATTATCATGAAAGGCCTTTACCATCGCCTTAAATTCTTTTGTGGGCCCTCCGGCTGACTTGTCACTGGAATAACGACGATCCGGAGCAAAATAGTTTAGGGTCATATAACCCCAATAATTATCACCTTCTGTCGATTCCACTTCATCATTAGTATCATTTTGCGTTTCTTGAATGGGTAACAATTCAACGGCCGTAATGCCTAAGTTTTTTAAATACACGGCTTTAAGGCCAGCGCCATGATAAGTTCCACGATATTCAGCGGCAATTGTTGTATCATTTTTCGTTAATCCACGAACATTTACTTCGTAAATTACATCATCTTTTAATGCCCCTGTTGGCTTGACACCAATGGATTGGGTATCTGCAATTAACAAAATACCTTTTGGCGCATTAGTGCCACTGTCAGTATTGCGGTGATTAGGCCCTGAGGCATAAATAGTGCCATCACTCCATAAGGGGGTTAAATGATCATGGCTCAATTCTTTAGCATAAGGATCAGATAACAACTTATTAGGATTAAAGCGATTTCCTTCGGTATCAACATCACTAATAAAACCAATACCGCTGCCTCTTGTCCAAGCAGCATCAAAAGGCCAGTTTGGACCCCATGCCCGAAATCCATAATAAATTGTACTATTTATTAGAGTGCTATCTAAACTGGCGGTTTCAAGAGTAATTGACCAAATGTTATCAGCATCTTTGCTTAACGTATGTTGTGAAATTTCCGTAACACCCGTGGCTTTATCATATAAATACAGTTCGATTTTTGTTGCGGTTGAAGAATAAAGCCGAAAGTTTACTTGTTCTTTATTTGTGCTATAGCTTGCACCAAGATTATTGACGTTAACTGCGGCATTACTGGACAAAGAAAACAGTAATGCACAGAAAAGCGTAAGTAATACCTCACTGTTTTTAATGTTAATTATATATCTCATCGTACGACCTTTTTTGATGGTTATTTGAACAGTTAGATATAACTCACTGTAAACTTAATTACAAATTACTGCATACGTATTCATTTTTTTGAATAGAGCATGAAGTAAAAGTGCCTAGTGTATGATCAGAGCGCTGACCTCTGTTACACCTGATTCATTAGGCTACTAAGAACAAGTAAGCTAGAAAATAAAGGCAGGTAAGTACGCTTAGCGAAAGCTAGTGATGATCTACAAACCTTCACTAAGTGAGTGTTAGGTGCGGTATGACTGTTGCGTGTTATAATACCAATCAAACTAACTAAGTGATCTTTTTAAATGGTCTAACAAGCAAAATGAAATATTGCTATGTTATTTTTTCTAAGGATAAGGTAGCTTAATTCAGTTAATATGTGTTGTTAACTGTACTATGTTTATTCGCCCACATTAACGCATTTTGATAGTAATCCGTTAACTTTTCATAATCGACATTTACCATTTCGGCATTGCGTTTGGTGTTATACCAACAGCCTTGTTCGTAATAGGTGACAGTTCTAAGAATATATTTTAATTGAGAAGGCTTGTCACTCGTCAGTGCTGTTACTACTTCAGCAGACAAAGGTAAATCGTTAACTATTTGTTCAAGTGGAGTGTCTAGCATGGCATCTAATAAAGAAAACAACCCAACAAGAAAGCTCGCTTCTGTAAGTCCAGGTGCCGCTTTTTCTGCTATGAATTCACAAAACTTTGCTCTAACGATAACGATGTGAGTTAATTCTTTCGGTTTGCTTTTAGCTAATATCCCAGTAGTTAACAGTAAAATAAATTTTTTAGTTTGAGTCTCACCCAAATAAGTAAACGCATTTTTAATCGATGTTATTTCTTGGATTATCGGTAATACCCCAGAATTAATATATTTGAATAACTTAAAGGTCAAACCAGCATCACGCTCAAAACAACTAGTGATGATGTTAAGCTTTAACTGTGTTTTCAGGCATTCTTTCATCAATCTTAACATGATGGGTTCGTTACTATCTATTTCACGGCTTTCAAGCATTTCAGGTCGACAAAAGTAATATCCCTGAAAAAAATGGAAACCTAACTTCTTCGCTTGTAAAAACTCTGCTTTAGTCTCAACTTTCTCAGCCAGAATCTTTAAGTTCTTTCTCACTTTTAATTTATTAACTAACGGTGCAATCTCACTAAGTGCAGTTGCTTGAATATCAAACTTGATTAGTTTTACAAATTTGAAAAATCGATTCCATTCGGGTTTATAAACAAAATCATCTAAGGCTAAATGGTAACCTTGATGATATAAGGTTTTGCATGCTTCATAAACTTCATCCGAAGGGGAAACAGTTTCAAGTATTTCTATCATTACTTGCTTTGGTGGCATAATTAAAGGTAAACCATTTAAAATAGACTCTTCAGGAAAGTTAATTAAGGCTGGTTTACTGTCGGTTATTAACGCTAACCCCTGATTTAGGTGGGTTCTCATAATTAATTTTGAAGTCGCTCTATGGGGATCTATTTGGGGAAAAAAATTTTCAGGTCCGCCTCGATATAACAACTCGTATGCTACAACATGCTCTTTTCGGTTCAATATCGCCTGTCGCGCAGTATATACTTTCATTATGTTGTTCTTTTTATCCGTCAGAAATTTAAGCTAAACAATAGGCTGGTTTCTATAATCGATTGGTTTTAAATAATAAATTATATTGGGGAAAGCTTAATGTTTGATTAATTAGGAATTGAATCAGGTAATGATTTCTCTACTAACCAAATATCCCCTTGCTTTATTAATTTTATGTTTTTCAATTTCTTATATATCCTCCCTTGACGGTAGCCGGTAAATAACAAGGTTAATTTTCCGGAATTTTTAAACTCATCCCTAATCTTCATATCACCTAAAGCTGCATCAATTTTAACTGAGTCAAATGACATGTTGAATAACCGTCTGGCAACATTTCTAGTCGTTACCTATTTGCTTATTTTTTTAGCGAAGTTGGCAGTACACAATTGCTGCGCTTTGTTGATATCATTTTGATTATAGATAGCATTAAAACATGCTATGGCAACATCCTCAGCCTTCTCTTTAGGTTCAGACACAACCACACATCGCCAAAGCAACAAAAATCACGATAAAACATCTTTTTAGTGAATTCACCTGACACTCCTTATTATAAATAATGCTGCTGCATTGTGTTTTATCAACTTCTGTAATAGACCTAGCGCTAATAATGGCGTAACTTCATCCCTTGTTAAATAAAGCAGCTTCTCATTTACACCAGAGATATAACTTTTTTTTGCCAACTTTACTATCCAATTGGCAGAATAGGCGTTTTTTTGTTCGTCATTCAAAATTAACTCTCTAACGATAAGTGGTTAATTAAGGATACACGCTGAAACAGAGACGATAATGTTTAACATTATTTAAGGGGGATATTGAAATGTTTTTCAAATATTCAATACTCCAGTGCCGGTAGCTACGCTATCATAGGGATTTTTAAGCCCCCTTAGACCGCTGGCTTTGCGTCCTAAGCTTTTGCTTAGTTTGCCTTTTTCAACTGATGCGCGACAAGGGTAACCGACTTTTAAATTAATGTAAACAGTAATCAGTAGCCAAACAACTGTCAGCAATTATCGATGATTTAGCCTTTACCAAGCCAAAATGCTTTTTATCGTCATTTTTTAGTTTCTTTGCCGTGTCCTTGTGCTCCTCCTTATTTTAAGGTTTATTATCAGGTACAGGTCGAGCTAGACAATTAAGTCCATTAAATACGCCCAATCTTCCACAACTAACATTCGGATGGTTGCTCTAAAGTTTTCCCATAAATGAGATTTTGAACCAAACGAGACGCGGCAAGCTTGGTATACACCATCGGTCAATTCAAATATTTGGTGGAAGTAAAAGGCAAGCAACGTGAGTAGGTACATGTTGTAGCTTAGGTTTTTATCTCCATGGCCATAATTATGCTCTACATGAGAACCTTGATTTTTAAGGGTGTTGAAACGTAAGCGATCATTTAGGGTTAGAACACCCCATTTAAGCCAGATCTGACGTTAAAAAATTATTCCCGAACTTTTCTTTCCACATTCTTGGGGTAAGCTCTTCAACTTTTGATGCAGGATGCATGCTGACACGTTGCAATACGTCAACAAGGTAATGATAGGAGTTAATTTCTTGTAAGCGGCAAGTGACAAGCAAACTTTGTAAAATACCTAACTGCTCGGCACCGAGTTCACTCCAACAAAATAAATAATTTTTTCGCCCCATGGGAATAACACGTAAAGCTCTTTCCAGATGATTAGTATCCATGGCAACATCGGGGTTTGATAGGAATACCTTTAACTCAACTTGGCGCTCACTCACATAATTTAAGGCTTTGGTCAGTGGGTTTTTGGGCGTTAAGTCGGTGCTTTGTCGTTGCTCATAAATCCAAGCAAAGAATTTAGTGACAAGTGGCTCACTGTGTTTTTGTCTGTAGGCTAACGCATCACTGGCCTCAGTAATGTGGTCTTTGATGTGTTTTTCATTTTTATAAAGTAAGGCTATCTGGTCAATGGCTGCTTGTGCTGCTATCGGTTCAATCAATAACGCTCTATCGAAATAGCGTCTGGCATGCACCCAACAAGCGGCGTGTGTAATGGCAACTTCTTTCTCGTTAAGTTTTGCCACGGTTTTACTGTAAGCCGCATAACCATCGGTCAATAATGTACCTGTAAACCCTTCAAGCTGATTTTGGGCATGCAAAAATCCTCTAGAATTAGACCAAGTAAAGGCAATTTCATTGTTGTCACCGAACATAGGCCAGAAATAGGTTTGTTTCATTTTGCCTTTGCTTTTTCTGCCTGCTTTTATGGGGACTTCATCCATAGCAAGGGTTTGACTGTTGATGATGGATTGCAGGTTAGCTTGGTAGATAGGTCTTAATAGTTCAATGCCTTTTTGTACCTAATTAATTAAAGTAGCTCGGCTAATATGAACACCTGAATCACTCATGCGCTGATGTTGCCGATAAAGTGGTAGGTGATACACACCTTTATCAACCATTAAGCCTGCAATCAGGGATACATCGGCGTAACAACCCTCAAGCACATTGTGCTTGGCGCGGCTGGCGTTTTCACTGTGTGCTCACTTTTATGACGAACAATAGGACGACGGTAAATTAATATCGTGTAACTGCCGGGCTGTTGAGCTAAACGGTTGGTTTCTTTGTAGCCGATAATTTCATAGTTATCGGCGTATTCACCTTGTAGCTCTGGTACTGGAATGTCGATAAATTTAGTAGGAACAGAGGCATCAAAACGCAAACCCGTGTCATTGACTTCATCGCCATTGAGTTGTTTATTGGATTTACGCTGATGGGCTTTTATATCGGTGGCAGTATCGATTGAAGGAGTGTTATTATCCTTAGTAAATAGCAAACCTTGAGCGTTTACATCATCCAGTAATTGTTTTTCTGATTTACGACCAAAGAGTTGACGTTTGAACCAATCAAGCTGCTGTTCAAGCACAGCATTACGCTCTTCAAGTGCTTGAATTTTTTCTTGTTGTAAGGGCGTTTTTTCGGTCATTTTCATCCCGTCTATTATAACAAACCTTACCGAATATAGCGTTTGTTTTGTGGTGATTTTTGCCAATTAATCCCCTCAATTAAGCATTGTAGTTGCGCCCAGTTAAGTGACATTTTATCTTCTTCACTTTTCACTCGATGAAAGCGCCCCTGCTCTAGTCGTTTGCTCCATAAACAGTAACCGCCACGGCTGTAGTAAAGGATTTTGATGTAAGTGCGACGCTTATTAATAAACACAAATAACTCACCACTGCTGGCTGGTCGCTTGAGTTTTGATTGTGCTAACGCAGCTAAACCATCAAATTGATTACGCATATCAACAGGCTTGGCATAAAGCCACACGAATAAGTTAGGGTCTTGCAGTAACATTAGTTATTCATCATACGTAGTACGACACCGTTAGGTAGTGCTAATTCAATGTCCCAGTTTTGGGAGGGTGTAACGTTGTCAGGCACAATGCTCACCCAGTCATCCTGATTATTCTCTTCTTGCGCCACCTTGTTGTCAGTTAAGGTAGAGCAAAGCGAGTTATTTGTTAACGCTAAACGCTTACGCCATGCATAAAAACTTGAGGTATTTAGTTTCTGTTGCTTACAGAAGGCGGCTACTTGCAAGCCGCTTGATGCATACTGCTTAAAAATTTTCTGCCATTGCTCAGGTGTTCTACGGATATTTGCCATTGTTTTTCTCGGTGAGTAAATAATGGCATTACTTTAGGTGATTTAGCTGGAGATGGAATACGGCCTAAATTGATCGCTTACCTAATAAGGGGACTATTTTTAAATATTCAATAACACCTGCAACAATACCATGATGATCTAACCGATTGATTTTCATATTTATACTCACCTAAATTCATAGGTGACATTATATCAAACTGATGAGTTACTAAGAGGATAATTAATCACCAATTTTAATAGAAATTTTTAATTTTTGGCTGATCAATGTCTGTTGTAAGTAAGTGGCGTAAACCCAAGAGGAAACTTAAGGTTTATTGTCGGTGTAAGGTGGTAGATGAACCCGTAGTAGTGAGTAAGGCTAGACCGATGAAAACCAGTAATGGTGTGGAGGAGAAAACCAAGCCGACTATCAGCATTGCATTTGATAGAGTTAATTTTAGTCATAAGCTTTAATTGTAAGGTGCTTGGTTAGCAGCTTACGCTTTACTTTTAATTTCTTTTTCAGACAACCTGAATAGTTACAATGTATTTAGATTTTCTTAAATTTCCTAAATAATAATTTTGTCGTTTGCAAACTGAAATGTTCAGATAATTGGATTAGAAATATTGATTGGAATTCCGCAAGGCAGATTTCCAATCAAGGGAGAGTTTTTAATAAACAACAAAAACCTTATCTAGTCGATATCGACAGAATTTTTTTGTAGATAAAATCTACATGCATCTGTGCCACAATTGGAATCATATCCATAAACTCCGATATGGTATGTGGTAGCAGCAGTATTGTCAAATTGACAAGTTTCCGAAGCATTGCCACTTAAAACTGATCTGCAATCATATGTACTGGTGGTTGGTTCAGAACCTTTTCTTACATATAAATCAACATCATAAGTAGTACTACTTTGGTCAATACCAAGATTAGTCAATGCTATATTCACAACGTCATCCCCGGCCGCAGCAACAATAGTTGTTCTGTACCAGGCCGCATTGCTAACTTTTAATCTATCAGCCTGCTCGATTTTCTTAAGAACGAAGTCGCCTGTATTATAACCGTAGACACCAATATGAAATGTTTCAGACTGTGTTGTATCAAATACACAAGTTTCACTGGTTGTTCCCGAATAATAAGGACGGCAATCGTAGGTAGATAAAGTCGGGTCAGATCCTTTGCGAACATATAAATCCACATCTGCGTTTAAACCAGAAATCCTAATAATAACATGTTTGTTTGCCGCAGCCGAAAGGTTTACACGGTGCCATGTTGAAACGGCAACAGTTTCTGTAGTATTAGCTGGTCCGGAATAAGTTCCACTACAGGCATCATCCGTACAGGTAGAATCTAACATTTTCCAAATAATCTCTGCCGTATTCGTTAGTGCACGAACGTGGCCGACACCATCAGCGTCTCCACCTAATAGATTTGTTGGCATATTGTCTTCAAAATTCCAATCTAATTCATAGGATTTTGACCCAGCCCCTACATTAATCTGAGATTTAACATTACTATTCGAATCAAAAAGTGGCCCCTGAGAACAATCGACAAATCCCAAAAGAGTTGCACAATGCACTTCATCATTAAACCCTGCATATATGGTGTAAAAGTCCACACCAGTGTTGTTTTCAGGTACATTTCTTAAACCCCAAGTTGGGTTATCACTAGTCCATGTATTATAGTATGGATAAACTGTATTATCTCCAGGGAAAAAGCCGAAAACATAACCATCCACCCAATTTTCTGAACCACAAGTTGTGGCAGCTGGATTTGCCGCTCCCATCCATAAACACGATTGCAAACCTTTCAATGCTCCGGCAATGTTGATGAAACGACGAACTTTGCTGAATTTTGTATTATACTTTAACCCTGCCAGGGTCATAGTAACTCCCAAAGAATGACCAACAATGTCTACCGTCGATTTGCCTGTATATGTTAACACTTCATCAATAAAATCTGTAATTATATTATATTTTGCCGGTCTGTGGTAATTGTTGGCAGGTAAGCTAATCTCTGTAGAACTTAAATAGGTAACGCCAAATAATTCACAATCGGTATATCCTTTGGTATCTTTCAAATAGTCGTACACAGATTTATTATGACTTGGGGCATTTGGACCTGTAGGTGCTTTATCAAAACTCAATGCTGTATCGCCATTACCATGAATAAAAATAACGGGAGTTTTGGTTGCTGAATTACTGGAACAACCTCCAAAACCACCATGTTCACCTACATTCGGGACGAAGGATCCACCATATTGTGTAGCACTTCCTCCGACTTCCAAAGCAAATAGACTTGGACAGACTCCAAAAGTCATAGCTACTAAAAAAATAAAGCTTTTCGTCTTCATAGAAATCTCCTAAATAAGTTAAACCGTAATGTTTGTTATTTTCAAAGCCTATTTTAGTAACAACGTTGTTATTCCAACTAATTACACTCTACCTGATAATTTAATAAAAAATAAATAGCACTATAGTGCCACATGCAAGTGGTTGTTTTATAATGAATATATAGTGAGCCTCTTACTTACCCATTGATGACAGTTGCCAAAAATCAATAATATGTTTAGCTGTGCTAATAAGTGATACAAGCAAGTAGTCAGCGATCTCGCTACCATTAATTTCATTCATGATGCCGTGATCTAAATTAGCCACGACAATAAGCTCAATGTGTGTATTTTTCTGCTTGATTTTTCATGAGGTGTAGCCTGTCGATTTTTTTACCTTAAACAACGTTTGTACCTTCTGAAAATTCAAATGTTGAACCCGAAAATTTCTGAAATTATTAATGTTAATTTTTGATACATACAAAGTCCTTTTTTTATAGAAAATAATTATTAATTATGATGTTAGAAATTGTATTTTTTAATTTTATTTAAACCAATAATTTGAACTATACCAGTGAAAGGTATAACCACCGTAAAAAACAATCCCCTGAGTTAATACTACCAACTTAGGGGCTCTATCTACATACCCATTCAAATTAAGTAAACCAAAGGAAATACCATGACTATTCGAATCAAACACGAAGAATTGGCCGTGCCACTCAGCCCAATATTCGCACTTTATATTGCCGATTTAATCGCGCCTCATGAAAATGAAAAAGCGGTAACTATTAACTTTCGTGATCCAAACTATAGTAGTGATGATGGCGGTTATCATCCTGTGGAAATACGGTTAGAAAATGAAGGTGATGGCTGGCGGTTTTGCTACATCACCGACTTTACCTATGTGGGTAGTGGTTATTGTGCGGAGGTTGCTAAAGATTTGGACTTCGATTTTTCTTTAGGGGTGTTTCAAAACCTACATGGTGTATATCCTATTGAACAGGCTATTGAGATGTTCCAAATATGGGAAAGTAACTTTGTCTATTACGCAATGGTACAGAAAGTATTTACGATAGAAATAACGCAAGGGTAAGGTATTTGTTAGTACAGTGATCAAGCTTGTCATTGATCACTTGTGCCACAGGCTGTGTGAAAACTCGTAGCATCGAATTTTGATGCGACGCTACGTAAATTAATAGATAGTTTTACATCAAACATACTACAGAATTTAATCTACAGTGCCTTTTTTCGTTGATTTCATTCAATTAAGCAAGTTCGAAATAGTTTTCACACGGGCTGGCCACATTCGAGACGTTAACATTTGATAATTCACACTAAAATTTTTAGTATGTTTTGATCTACAGCGGACATGGCAACAATCACATCACACTGGTGTTTTCCCTATAGCGGACGTCCCCATAGATAAAATAAATCTGCCTTTGATGATTACTTTTTTCCTATAACCAGTTAAGCCTGAAAGTGAACAAAGCCACCATAGCGAACAGTCGAGGGTGCGATTAAGTTAATATGAAGCAACGAAAATCTCGTGAGTAAAAGTGTATACAACATACTTTCAGCCAATTCAGATTACATGTTTGCAGTGAGTTTAACCTTTGCCTTCGAGCTATAGAGAAGTTATTTTTAAGTAGTGATTAATTAACTCATGATTGTTTCGATAAACAGGTAAACCATAAGAAATCCGATTAACAGTGCTATCGCAGAAATGAACATGCCGATCACAAGTAACAACCCGTCTCTCTCCAACAAGCCAAATGCAAGGAAAAATATCGAAATTGCAGGTAAAAAATTACTAAAAGGCAGTGGTAATGTGACTAAAACAGCAAGGGAAATGACTAATAACCCAACCAACTTGGTAACCGCTGGCCCAGTGACTATTAACCATCTTGGCTTAACCAGTTTTTCTATTTTTATTATCCATGGAATTGTTTTTTCTGCTATAGCCTTGAGACTAATAATATTAATTGATCGTTCTCTCAGAACGCGCGGTAATAATGGTGCTTTAAAGCCTAACATCAGTTGGATAGCGAGAATAATGGCTATCGGACCAGTAAAAATCGTAACTCCCGGTAAGAGGCTTAACAAAGATAGGAAAATAAAGACTCCTCCGAATGAACGGTGACGCAGTTGTAACATCAGTGCTCCTAATAAGACTTTTTCACCTGACAAATCAGCGAGAATTCGAGTTAGCAAGACCGATGTTCTTTCTTTTTTTAAGCTATTTTCTCCAACGTCGTGTGTCATGTTTTATCCTATATTTATTAACGATTAAGTATCTCGCTTTACAAACTTTCGTCCTTTTTAAATAATTTTTGCCGCGCTCGACGTGACATCATATTCAGGCCCTCAATTAATCCTGAAAAGGCCATAGCTGCATAAATGTAACCCTTAGGTATATGTACTCCAAAACCTTCCGCAATCAAGGTTGTACCAATCATAAGTAAAAAGCCGAGCGCTAACATAATAATCGTCGGATTAGAGTTTATAAATTTTGCCAGCGGATCCGCGGCCAATAACATTGCAAGGACTGCAATAACGACCGAAATAATCATAATCGGTAGATGTTCTGTCATACCAACCGCGGTAACAATACTGTCGATCGAAAATACGACATCAAGTATTAATATTTGAGTAATGATGGTTAGAACATTATTGGCAACAACTTTAGGGTTTAAGCTATCAGGGCCAGGATCTGGATCGACCGTATGATGAATTTCTTTGGTTGCTTTCCATACTAGAAAAAGACCACCACTAATTAAAATGATATCTCGCCAGGAAAAAGTTTGTTCTAATATGGTAGTAACGGGATCAGTCAATTTGACAATGAAGGCTACCGTACCTAGTAGAAGTAAACGCAGGACTAACGCGCCAGAAATACCAATTTTACGCGCGCGAGAACGCTGCTGTTCGGGTAGCTTATTGGTTAATATCGAAATGAATATCAAGTTATCGATACCAAGTACAATCTCCATCACTATTAGTGTGGCTAGCGCAGCCCACGCGGTAACATCGGTTGCAAGTGTTAATAAGTATTCCACTGTATTGCCTCATTTAATATTTAAATACTGGAATAAACAAGACGATAAATCGCTCGTTCAATGAAACGTGTTCTTTTATAATTATTTGGCTCTGTTCCTGTTAACTGTTGTCCCTTAATGTCGTCTTAGTATCACCAATATATTAACTGTGCATCACATTATTATGATTTGCAGATAAAGTGTCTTCACAGGGCTACTGTTATTAACAAAACATTACGGCTTTACACCAGTCAGTGCTCTTTTTTCTAACGCATCAATTCTATCTTCTATTGGTGGGTGAGAAGCCCATAAATAGGTAAAGCCTTGCTTTGTTTTTTCACCGATACCAAAAGCGGCCAATTGCTCAGGTAGAGCTTCAGGTTCTTTTTGAGCTAAACGCTTTAATGCACTGATCATATTTTGATGACCCGCTAAATCAGCACCACCTGTATCTGCTACAAATTCACGTTTTCTAGAGAAATACATCACAATAACACTGGCGAGTATTGATAATAGAACTTGCGAGATAAGAACCGTAACAAAGTAACCAATACCATGTCCGCGATCATTTTTTAAGATAACTCGGTCAACTACATGACCAACAAGGCGAGACAAAAACACAACAAAGGTATTCACCACCCCTTGAATTAACGTTAACGTTACCATGTCACCATTCGCAATATGGCTCATTTCATGACCAAGTACTGCTTCAATTTCACCCTGGGCCATATTATCAAGGAGACCTTGAGATACAGCGACTAATGCATTGTTTTTAGTTGCCCCTGTAGCAAAAGCATTCATTTCATTTGAAGGAAAAATAGCGACTTCAGGCATTTTTATACCAACAATATTGGCTTGTTTTTCTACTGTTTGTATTAACCATTTATTAATGTTGGTTGTAGGTGCTGTAATAACAACTGCACCCGTCATTCGCTTCGCCATCCATTTAGAAATGAATAATGAGATAAACGAACCCCCAAAACCAATAACACCTGAAAGTATCACTAAGGATTGGATATTTAAGTCGGAGCCATTTTCTGCCAAGATACTATCAACACCCAGCAGTCTTAATGTGACACTTAATACCAACATAATGGCAATGTTTGTAAGTAAAAAGAGAAAAATTCGTTTCATTATAATTCCTAAAGTAGAATGTTCAGATACATTATAGTATCAACGCTGAGATGAGTAAATTTACTCAAGTATTTGTGTGTTAAATCAGGTGATTAATGTGTAAAAGAAGATTAACTTGAATATTTACATCAACCATACAAATTTTAATAAACCATAACTGGCTATTGCCACAGGCTATGTGAAAACGTTTTGATCACTTTTTTATCGAATAAGCACCGAATACTTATGATCAATCAATCTCAATACAAGTCAATAACCCACTATATATTTGGTTTAATATTCAGCAGGTTAATTGATTCTATGGTAGCTTCATGTCACGTCATATTAAAGGTTTATCTCACTTCCAAGCAACACTCTTTCCTGGCATACTTGATAACTTTGTTTCTCAATACCCCCATCAGAGTAATAGATATTGTTCTCGCTCTATAACATTATTTTGCTTTTTTGATCATGAAATTAGTATCAAAATCGATTTTGGGAACGTCCGCTTTCCTAATGATTTTCAATTCTGCTGTCGAATGTCTTAGGTCAACTAACTGGTGCTCAGTTGACCTTGACAAACACTCTCAATTTCAAAATATCGCTTCCGGTTTGCGCACTAACTTGTCATAAAACTTATCTGAGTTTCACCACATTATCAGGTGTTTCTTGTTCCATTCGTTTAATATTAAACGTTGAGCTGTCACCGTTATGGATATAGAAAACACCTTCGCCTTCGAATGGTGTTGGAAACTCTACCTTCCCCCTGCCACTAACATTATCATTACCGTCACTACCTTCCCATGAGAATTCCAGTTCAGGCGTTCGGGTATTAACAACGACATCCATATGTCCTTCAATTTCGCAGAAGCCAAATTGCCCTTGGTCATCTGCATCAAAGCTAAAATAACCTTCTCCTACTATATCCACCATATCCTGTGACCATTGTTTCATATAGGTAATGCGCCACTTGCCAACAAACTCATTCACTATTCAATACCTTCAATTCTATTTTGACCAATATTGTAAACATAAAAGGAGATAACTTCCCAAAGGATTCATTATGAAAAAGAACAAACTAAACCCAAGTAATATATGTAGCAAAGAGAGTCAACTTAGCTACCAATTTCAATTTAGACGTTTTGAAGGTATAGATTCAATACCTAAGAAGTATGAAAAATTCGGTCATGATATGAAAAAAGAGTTCATTTGGTCGGTAACCCCACCACCACGATAAATTTAAAAAATAAAAAGCCCCGACTCTTTGGAATCAGGGCTTTATAATATTTGGTACCCACGGTCAGACTTGAACAGATACACCTTGCGATAGGGGATTTTTAAAACATGTGCATTCAAAAAAACACTAGTTGTAAATTAAGTCCGGTAAAGCACTTTAATTACATGCCAACCAAATTTAGTTTTAACGAGATGAGGCTCTAATATCGCGCCTTTAAATGCTCTTTTATCAAACTGAGGTACCATTTGACCTCGTTTAAACTCACCCAAATCACCGCCCTTTTTACCCGATGGACATGACGAATGTTTTTTGGCTAACGTTTGAAACTTAGCACCTTTACCTAACTGCTTAATAATATCTTCTGCAATTTCTTTGTGCTTAACCAATATATGAAGTGCGTGTGCTGTAGCTGCCATGTAAAACCTTTTAACATTATCTTTTGGACATAAAAAAGCCCCGACTCTTTCGAATCAGGGCTTTCTATATATGGTACCGCAAGACGGACTTGAACCGTCACTTCTTTCGAAACCGGATTTTGAATCCGGCGTGTCTACCAATTCCACCACTGCGGCAAAGGAATTCAAGCTGTTTAAGCTTTGCAAAGTTTTCTGAATCTATCCAAATAACTTTGCAAAACTTTGCCAGTAAATCTCGGCAATTGCTACACCAACATAACATTTTATTTCAATTATTTATCAAAACTCACATCGAAAACGCTGTGCTTTTTAATCCTTAATTTCTACCAAAACCATCACTCCGACGACACAACCACTTCAGCAATCAGCTTAAGTGGGTGGCATTATACGAGATATCTTTGCTTGTGCAATAGTTTTTCTTGGCGTAATGACTATTTGCTGTTTATTTATTCAATTCTTGTTTATAAAAAAAGTGTTCTGGTTGGTATGCTTTAAGGAATAAACCGACGGCTTTATCAATATGTTGACGAATATCTGCGTCTGATATTTTCTCGTTAGGTAGCAGTAGTACCTTAAAATGCAAGCGCCCTTTTACCATTTCCATTAACATTTGTGTGGCATAAAAAGGATCATCAATGGCGAGTACTCCTTCTTCATCAAGCTGCATCAAATAATCGGTAAGTGGCTTTGTACCTTTGAGTGGGCCTTTTTCATATATCAGCACACCAAGCTCGGGTAGTTTTGGCACCACTTGAATAACTAAACGAAAAAGAGAAACTAAGGTCTCTGAAACCATACCTTTAACAAAGCGAAAACACATTTCTTTTAGTGCATCACTGGGCGCTAACTCCGTAGTTTTAATTGATGCTATTGTGGCGGTCTGAATGATGACTTGTTGTTGAATCACCGACATTAACAGACCTTGTTTATTACCAAACTCATTATAAATGGAGCGACGCGAGCCGCCAGCCTCAGAAATAATCATTTCAAGTGAGGTTTCATCATAGCCATGTTTAAGAAATAACTTTTGCGCTGAAGCGAGTATTAATTGTCCGCGCGAACTTAATTCTTTTTTACATAGTTTTTCGCAATTTGGCATTGGCTCACAAACTCTTTTTAACTATTGATTGACTTTGGTACTGCATAGTACCAAAATATGTAGTACTTAACAGTACAAATTTACTTTTTAGACTTTACTACCTTAAATAAAGGGTAATACCAATCGGATTAATTTATTGACCCCTTTGCTATAAATCTCATCACTGGAATCATCATGCGACTATTATTCACAATCTTCTTAGCTACCTTTTTATTGAGCTGTAGTGAGCAAACAGTTATAACAGAAAAAGCAATAAGGCCTATAGCTTGGACAACGGTAGCTGAGTCAAACTTACAGCAATTGCGTACATTATCTGGCATTGTAGTCCCTGTTGAAGCAACCAGTTTAAGCTTTGAAGTAATAGGAAAAGTGCAAACTGTTGATGTAAAACTTGGTGATACCGTTCAAAAGGGACAAATATTAGCGCAGTTAAACCATCGCAATTTTGAATTATCGTTAAAATCGGCTCAAGCTCAATTAGATAAAGCAAATTCTGATTTGGTTGAAACAAAAAATAGCTTTACTCGCTATAACAAATTAATAAAGCAAGGTTTAGTGTCTCAATCAGGTTTTGATAATGCAAAAGCCAATTATCAATCGAGCAAAAGTGCTGTGGGGGTTGCTCAAGCTCAGTTGGATATCTCCAAGAAAAATTTGCAAGACAGCACGTTAATTGCGCCATACAACGGCATTATAACTAAGCGTTTAATTGAGCCCTCTCAGCAAATTGCTACTGGACAAGCCGCCTTTGAAATTGAAGGAAAACACGGTTTAGAAGTTAACGTTATGGTACCTGAAACATTGATCAGAGAAATACAACACAACACCATTATTCCGGTACGATTCCCCGTGTTAACCCAGTTGAAGATGTTAGGACGCATCGCCGAAATAGGTACTAGAGCAGAAACAGCTAATGCTTTTCCTGTCACTGTTGTACTGCAAGAAGAAAACCCTTTATTAAGAGCAGGTATGACTGCTGAAGTTGATTTTTATTTTGAGGGAATAGGATTAACTGGCTATCAAGGTGTCACCATTAGCGTACCATTTACTGCACTACGAGCGGGTGTAAGTCAAAAAAACTATGTGTTTGTATATAACCAAAAAACGCAAGTTGTTGAGCAACGCCAAGTACAAGCTGAAAACGTACTCAACAACATTGCGTTTATTTCTTCAGGTTTAAAAAAGGGTGAAATAATTGCCATTGCTGGTGTCGCCTTTTTACGAGATGGCCAAAAAGTTACCCTCTTAGACAACACTACTCAGCGCTTTAACTAAGAGTAACAGCATGAATATCACTCAGATCGCCTTTGAATACCGTAAAACAGTATTTTTTATCCTTGCTTTGCTATTAATCAACGGTGTGTTCGCTTATTTCACCTTGCCCGCACAAGAAGACCCAACCATTACTATACGAGAAGCAGTTATTGCAACTTCTTTTCCGGGTATGGCACCTGAACGCGTCGAACAATTAATAACTAAAAAACTTGAAGAAGAAATACGAAAAGTGCCAGAAATAAAAGAGATAAGGTCACTTTCAACCACAGGAACGTCAACAATTCACGTTAAAATTCAAGACAGATACTTCAATCTTGATAATATTTGGCAGGATGTTCGTAATAAAACCAACGCTGCCTACAGTAAAATGCCAACAGGTACTAGTTCTCCTTTTGTGAATACTGAATTTGGCGATGTGTCGGTAGTAACGCTTGCTTTAACTGCTGATGGATTTGACATGCGTGCCATGTACGATATTGCGCAACATATTCGAGATACTTTATATGCGGTTGAAGGCACAAAAAAAATTGAAATTTTAGGGCAATTAGCAGAACGTATTTATCTTGAAGCGTCCAACGCAAAACTGTCGCAACTGGGTATTTCTCCTCAAGCGCTGGTCAACGAATTACAACAGCAAAATATTATTCGTTCAGGTGGTGAAGTAGACACTGGTGCTAAAAGCTTTATTGTCGAGCCGTCAGGTAACTTTGGTAGTGTAGCCGATATTGCCAATA
The DNA here is from genome assembly GCA_963974965.1 of uncultured Colwellia sp. GTDB lineage: Bacteria > Pseudomonadota > Gammaproteobacteria > Enterobacterales > Alteromonadaceae > Colwellia. Next base: position 72,436 of record CAXBEX010000002.1, read on the forward strand.
CTTATATCAACATACCAAATACCGAAGATTTTATCGCTTTAAAAGATGTAGTAAGTATCAAACGAGATTATATTGACCCGCCCGATAAACTTGCCTATTTCAATGGCAAGCCAGCTATTTTCTTTGCTATATCTATGTTGCCTCAATACAACATTTTAAAATATGCCCCGCGCGTAAAAACTAAGTTTGAGCAAATAATTAATAGTTTGCCCATTGGTTACCAACTAGATATTGCTACTTACCAAGCTGATCAAGTAGAGAAAACGGTGCGTGGCGTTTCTGTCAACGTGCTACAAACCTTAGCTATTGTTCTGGTGGTAGTGGTTTTATTCTTGGGTGTAAGAACGGGCTTAATTGTTGGTGCTATTGTTCCTTTTGTGATGCTATCGACCCTGTCAATAATGCTCTTTTTTGATATGAAACTTGAACGCATGAGTTTAGCTACTTTGATCATATCGCTAGGCTTATTAGTTGATAATGGTATTGTTATTGCGGAAGATTTTAAACGCAGAATCGGCGACGGTATTAGCCGATATGATGCCATGTTACAAGGCTGTCAAGAACTTGCTATTCCACTATTAAGCTCTTCCGTTACTACCATTTTATTTTTCTTACCACTTATGCTAGCTGAACATGTTGCGGGTGAATATACGCGTTCAATATCCTTGGTCATTTTAATTACCTTAATGACCAGTTGGATACTCGCTTTGTGTGTCACGCCAATTCTTTGTTATTACTTTATAAAACCTTCTGTCGAAGTAAACAATGACACTGCGTTAGACAAAATCTATGCCGGTTATGAGAAGTTTTTACATTGGGTGTTACAACATAGATTATTATTTATGAGTTTAATGCTGGTATTATTTATTGGCTCTGTTGCTTCAATGAAGTTTGTGGCTAAACAGTTTTTTCCTGAATCAGACCGTACTCAAATATTAATGTACATTGATTTACCAAACGGTACTTCATCACGTGAAACTAACCGTCAAATGAAAGACATTTTCACTTGGTTAGACGACAAAGAAAAGTTCAGCTTTATTGAAAACTATTCAGGCTATGTAGGCTTTAATGGTTCACGATTTGTTTTATCACTTAACCCTGAAGATCCTGCTCAAAACAAAGGTTTTGTTGTGCTTAATGTGGTTGAAGGCACTGACGTTACCAAAAGAGTACTAGAATTAGATACCCAGCTTGAAGCTAAGTTTCCTAATATTTCGGCGCGTGTGAAAAAAATGTTCTTAGGACCCTCTGATGCAAAAACCATAAAAATTCAGGTAAAAGGCCCTGACAAAAATGTCCTCTTTGAAAAAGCACAGCAAATTATGGATTTACTTCATCAAGTGCCTAGCACTATCAATATACGCAACGATTGGGAAAACTTAATTGTTAAAATTGATGTGCAAATTGATCAACATCGTGCGAAAAGAGCAGGCTTAACATCAACAGAAATTGCAAATGCGCTACAAACCTACTTTTCTGGTTCACAAATAACCCAGTATAGAGAGGGAGATGAAATTATTCCTGTCGTTCTTCGTGCACATGAAGCTGAACGCAATAATTTAGATCGATTGCGTACGCTGAATATTTATTCTGAAAAAACAGGTAAAGCCGTACCGCTATTTCAAGTAGCAACTTTTGCACCAGTAAATCAATTTTCAGTTATACATCATGAAGATATGTTCCGTACTATAAGCATTGAAGCACGTAATAACGACATGGCTGCCGAAGATTTGCAACTGGTTATTGATGAAAAAATTCAGGCTTTAGCGGCCGATTTACCTATAAATCATGAGATAGTTTACGGGGGGGCAATAAAAGAATCTAAAGCCGCCCAAAAAGCGTTAAGTGCTAGTATGCCAATGGTAATAGGTTTTATTTTAATACTGCTTGTTGCCCAATTTAACTCTTTTAGACAAGCTACTGTAATAATCCTAACCATGCCATTGTCTTTTATTGGTGCCGTTATCGGTTTACTCGTAATGCAAGCACCTTTTGGATTTATGGTAACACTCGGTTTATATAGTTTGGCGGGCATTATTATCAATAATGCCATTGTGCTTATTGATCGTATCAAAATCGAAATTGACAGTGGTAAAACACAATACCAAGCGCTTGTTGATGCTTGTTTAACACGGTTACGGCCAATTGCCATGACAACAATTACTACCGTGATGGGGCTGCTGCCACTCATCATTGGTAAAGACCCTTTATTCTATGGCATGGCTAATGTTATTGCCTTTGGCTTAGGTATTGGCACCATATTAACCCTTGCCGTGGTTCCTGTACTTTACTCATCATTTTATAAAGTTAACGCAGACTAATAAAAGCTCGTTGGTGAATGCCTGATCAATTGAATTCACCAACGTTTTAATTTCTCCGATTGAACATTACTCACTTAAACTTTAGCTGTAACTTTGTTAGACTATGATTTTGTTAAACTAAGAAAAATATTCTGAGCACACTTTATGACTTCAACTTCTGATAATGAATTTCCCCGCGCTGGATTTCGTCGCCGTTTTGCCTCTTGGCTTTATGATGCTCTCATTGCTTTTGCTGTGTATATGGTCGCTGGTGCAATCTCATTTTTATTGATATACCTAGGTCATTATGTTGGTTTGTATAACATGCAAGGTTATGAACATTTTTCAGATACTATTTCAAATACCTATTGGTTAAAGTGGCCAAATGAATTTTGGAAGCTTGCTTGGGTAAGTTTTTTCTTTGTTTTCTTTTGGGCAAAAAGCGGTCAAACGTTAGGCATGAGAGCATGGCGTTTACGTTTACAAAACCAAGATGGTACGCGCATCACTAAAACGACTGGCTTAAAACGCTTACTGCCTACTCTTTTAGGATTAGGTAATTTAACGGTGATATTTGATCGTAAAAACAAACTGAGTTTACAAGATAGATTAACCAACACAGAAGTTGTTGTTTTATCATTAGCAGCAAACAAAGGTAGGCTGTAGTCACGAGTTTCGAGCTAGTAGTCACGAGTTACGAAAACAGCTCACTCTCTGCCTGTTGTCTTCGAAACTCGTAACTTTCTTTTCTCGCTACTTTTCTTATGTCACCTTCTTATTTATAAAATACCAGGCAACACTAATAAACAATATACTAGGTGAAATAGCCCCTATAATAGGCGGAAATTGATAAACCAAACTCAATGAACCAAGCACTTCGTTTGCCACAAAAAATATTATTCCAGTGATAACACCCATCATAATACGCGCCCCCATAGAAACAGAACGAAGTGGCCCGAAAATAAATGACAAGGCGACCAATAACATGACAGCCACCGTTACGGGCTGAATTAGTTTTCTCCAAAAGGCAAGTTGATAACGGCTAGGATCTTGCGCATTCGCCTGTAAGTAATCTAAATAATCAATCAAACCACGTATCGACAATGACTCAGGCGTAACAGTTACCACACCTAATTTTTTCGGCGTTAATGAAGATTCCCACACTTGAGAGTCTATTTTAGTTGTTATAATTTCTTTTTCAGTTATCTGCGTATTAACAACCCCAGACAGTAGCCATACTTCATCTTGATAAGTAGCAGAATCAGCACTAAGCCAACTATCAAGTTTGAGTTCATCATTAAAACGATATATTTGTACCTTCTTCAATTGCCCTTGCTCTAATACTTCACCTATATTAACGAAATAATCACCATCTTTAGCCCAAACACCGTTTTTGGCTGAAATTAAACTACCGCCAGATATCGCCTGAGCACGAATTTCTCTCGCCGTTGTTTCGCCATTAGGTGCCAACCATTCGCCCACCGCCATCGAAACAAAAATAAGCAATATGGCTGTTTTCATAACAGATTTAATAATATCTAAACGTGATAGCCCAGCAGCTTGCATCACCACCAATTCACTATTGCTCGCTAACATGCCAATACCAATTAAGCCGCCAATTAATGCTGACATTGGGAAAAACACTTCAACATCTCTTGGCAGTGAATAAAGCACATAAAGCGCAGCATGAGATAAATCATAATTACCTCGCCCTACGAAACGCATTTGCTCTACAAATTTAATAATGCCACTAACGCTCACAAAAACCACTAGCGTTAAAAAAGTCGTTGAGGCAACAATACGGCCGATATAAGCATCTAATATCTTCATTCTATTTGACCTCGAGCATTATTAACGCTGGCAACATTACGCTTTAAGCCAGGAATTTTTGCTTTTATTTTCATACCACTACTGCGATCTTTCATTAATAGAATAACACCTAAAAACAGCGCACTAATGTGGATAGGCCAAAGCCCAATATTCGATGGTAACGCTTGTCGTTCAACACCTGACCTCATCGCCGTTAATAATAAAAAATAGCCTAAGAATAACATTAACGCTGGTAGCATTTTTGCAAACTTACCTTGCCTAGGGTTGACTACGCTTAATGGCACAGCAATAAAAGTTAAAATAATACAAGCAAGCGGAAAAGCTATTCGCCATTGAATAGTAGCGCTATACTCAATCGCTGATTTAGCATCAGTTGAATTAAATAATTGTTGGGTTGGTAAAGCGCTAAGTTTTCGATGCTTTTGCTCTACTTCCTGATCTTGAATTTGAATATAATATTTATCAAAAGTAACTGACTGAAACTCACCATTAGTTGCATCTTTGTGATAGCGCATTCCTTTGGATAGCACCAAGCGTTGAGAGCCTGAATCGTCTTCAAAGACTTGTCCTTTCTTTGCATAAACTAAACTAGAGTTAATAATGCTATCTTCAGTATGATCTTCATCGGGTAGCTGAGCCACAAATACTTTATCAAAACTATTATCATCACGATTTTTATCATGAATAAAAACAACGGCTTTTTCATTACCTGTTTTTTGAAAACGCCCAGCAATGAGTGAACTGAGGCCTGAATCTGCTGCAAGTTGTTCTTTTACTTGGTATTGATATTCTGATGCCATTGGTGCCAAGTACAAAGTAAAAATACCAGTAAAAATGGCGGTAACAAGTGCAAGAACTAATGTCACCCGTACTACATACCATTCGCTCACACCACAAGCATGTAATACGGTCATTTCGTTATCAGCATATATGCGACCATAAGCTAACAAAATGCCTAAAAAAAGACTTAATGGCAGCATCATACCGGCTAAATCAGGAATTTTAAGCGCAATAAATATCATCACCATTTGCCCTGGAATGCTACCTTCTGAGGCATCACCTAATACTCGAACAAATTTTTGACTAATAAAAATGGTCATCAACACAAAAAATACCGCTAGTTGCGTTTTTGCCACTTCTTTTAATAAATAACGAAAAATGATCACAAAAAGATCCCATTAAAATTGTGTTTTTTCTGACAATCGACGAATTTTTCTAGTAAACTTGCCGTTTTCATAACTAAACTATATAGTCAACGGATAAGCTTAATTGTTATATGCAGCTATAATTATAGCCCTTAGCGGTATCACTTGAATAGATAAGAGTGCAATTTTTTATTAATTTTAGCAAGTTATAGTCTTATAAATGATCTCATTAAATGTAAAAGGAGAACTCATGGAGTTTGGTATAAAAAGCGGTAGTCCAGAAAAGCAGCGTAGTGCTTGTATTGTAGTCGGTGTATTTGAACCCCGTCGCCTAAGTTCAACAGCAGAGCAACTTGATGAAATTAGTGAAGGCTACATTAGCAACCTTTTGCGTAAAGGCGATTTAGAAGGCAAATCAGGCCAGATGTTATTATTGCATCACGTACCCAATATTCTTAGTGAACGAGTTTTACTTGTTGGCTGTGGTAAAGAACGTGAATTAGACGAACGCCAATATCGCCAAATAATCAAAAAAACCATTAACACTTTAAACGAAACAGGGTCAATGGAAGCCGTATGTTTCTTATCAGAATTACACGTTAAAGGTCGTGATACTTATTGGAAAATTCGTCAAGCGGTAGAAGCAACCCAAGATGGCTTATACAGTTTCAATAGTTTAAAGACGCGTAAAGAAGAGCCACGCAGACCCTTACGTAAAATAGTTTTTAACGTGCCTACTCGTCGTGAATTGCCTATTGGTGAACGGGCAATTAGTCATGCTTTGGCTATTTCTGAGGGTATTACTACCTGTAAAAATGTCGCGAATATGCCACCAAATATTTGTAACCCTGCTTACCTCGCTGAACAAGCCAAAATTTTAGCCAACGATTACGATAAAGTATCAACGACTATTGTCGGTGAGCAAGAAATGGAACAGCTTGGTATGGGATCATATTTAGCGGTTGGACGAGGTTCGGTAAATGAATCCTTAATGAGCATAATGACATACAAGGGTATAGATGATGACTCTAAACCACTTGTTTTAGTGGGCAAAGGGCTGACTTTTGATAGCGGCGGCATTTCATTAAAACCCGGCCCAGGCATGGACGAAATGAAATATGATATGGGTGGTGCTGCCGGTGTTTTAGGCGCAATGCACGCCTTAGCTGAGTTAGATTTACCGATCAATGTGATCGGTATTTTAGCTGGTTGTGAAAATATGCCCAGCAGTAATGCTTACCGTCCCGGTGATATCCTCACCACCATGTCAGGCCAAACAGTTGAAGTGCTAAATACCGATGCTGAAGGCAGATTAGTATTATGTGATGCGTTAACTTATGTTGAACGCTTTGAACCCGAGGCAGTAATTGATGTTGCTACGTTAACGGGTGCTTGTGTGGTTGCTTTAGGTAAACATGCTACGGGTTTATTAAGCTCTCATAACCCACTTGCTCATGAATTATTAAACGCTTCAGATCAAAGTGGTGATAGAGCATGGCGCTTACCTTTATGGGATGATTATCAAGAACAACTTGAAAGCCCATTTGCTGATATGGCAAATATAGGCGGGAAAGAAGCTGGCACTATTACCGCGGCTTGTTTCTTAGCACGTTTTACTAAAAAATATCATTGGGCGCATTTAGATATTGCCGGTACTGCTTGGCGCAGTGGCGGTAAAGACAAAGGCTCTACAGGTCGTCCTGTTAGCATGTTAACGCAGTTTATGCTTAATCGTGCCGGACAAGAACAAGGCGAATAAGTTAAGCCGATGCAAACACAGGTTATGTTTTACATCCTTAGCGATGAAAAAGGCAATGATGACAAAAACGCTGATGCTAATGATACTAGCTCAGCGTTTTATCATGCCTGTTTGCAAGCCAGTCATTTTTATCGCCAAAATCAACGAGTATTCATTTACACGCAAGACAAGCAAAGCGCTGAACAAATAGATGAATTACTGTGGGCGTTTGATAGTGACCGTTTTGTGCCCCATAACTTAGCTGGGGAAGGGCCAAAACAGGGGGCGGCAGTAGAAATTAGTAGCCAAGCACCACAAGGTCGTAGACCCGTATTAATTAACTTAACTAGCACAATGCCTGCGTTTGCTAATCAATTTCAATTTATCGTTGATTTTGTCCCTAGCGATGAAACCTTAAAACAACAAGCCCGTGAACGTTTTAAAGCGTGTCGCCAATGGGGCTTTAAAGTAGACAATCAACCAGTAGCCTCTTCACAATAATGTAGGCAAACCTACAATTCATAACTTTTATTTCGAGAACATGATGGAAAAAACTTTCAACCCAACCGACATTGAACAATCTTTATATACTAGCTGGGAAAAGCAAGGTTACTTTAGCCCTACAGGTGAAGGCGACAGCTACAGTATTGCTATTCCACCACCCAATGTCACCGGTTCTTTGCATATGGGTCATGCTTTTCAGCAAACCATCATGGATACTTTAATTCGTTATCAGCGTATGCAAGGTAAAAACACCTTATGGCAAACGGGTTGTGATCATGCAGGTATTGCTACCCAAATGGTGGTTGAGCGTAAAATAGCGGCTGAAGAAGACAAAACGCGACATGATTATGGCCGAGATGCTTTTATTGACAAAGTTTGGCAGTGGAAAGAAGAGTCTGGCGGCACTATTAGTAAACAAATGCGCCGCTTAGGTAACTCAATTGACTGGACACGCGAACGCTTTACCATGGACGAAGGTATGTCTGAAGCCGTACAAGAAGTTTTTGTGCGTTTATTTGAAGATGACCTAATTTATCGTGGCAAACGCCTTGTTAACTGGGATCCAAAATTCCATACCGCTATTTCTGATTTAGAAGTAGAAAACAAAGATAAAAAAGGCCATATGTGGCATTTACGCTATCCGCTTGCCGATGGCGCAAAAACAGCTGAAGGTCTTGATTATTTAGTGGTAGCCACCACTCGCCCAGAAACCATGTTAGGTGATACTGGCGTTGCGGTAAATCCTGAAGATCCTCGCTATAAAGATCTTATTGGTAAAAAAGTTTTACTACCTTTAGTTAACCGTTTAATTCCTATTGTGGGTGATGACCATGCTGACATGGAAAAAGGCACGGGTTGTGTAAAAATCACCCCTGCCCATGATTTTAACGATAACGAAGTAGGTAAACGTCATGCGATGCCACAAATTAATATTTTAGATAAAAACGCGGCTATTTTAGCCAGCGCACAAGTTTATGATACTAAAGGTGAACTTTGTGATACTTACAGCAGTGACTTACCAAGTGAATTTGCTGGCATGGACAGATTTGTTGCCCGTAAAGCGATTGTTGCCAAATTTGATGAGTTAGGTTTATTAGTTGAAGTAAAAGATCATGATTTAGTAGCCCCGTATGGCGATAGATCCGGTGTGATCATAGAGCCGCTATTAACTGATCAATGGTATGTACGTGTTGAAAAACTTGCCGGTCCTGCGGTAGATGCAGTAAAAGACGGTCAAATAGAATTTGTACCAAAACAATACGAAAACTTATATTTTGCTTGGATGAACAACATTCAAGACTGGTGTATATCACGTCAATTATGGTGGGGACATCGCATCCCTGCATGGTATGACGAAAATGGTAAAGTGTATGTTGGTCGCACTGAAGCGGAAGTTCGTGCTAATAACACCATTGCCGATGACATGAAGCTACGTCAAGATGATGATGTACTTGATACGTGGTTCTCTTCTGCCCTTTGGACTTTCTCAACATTAGGTTGGCCAAAAGAGACGGAAGACTTAAAAACCTTCCATCCAACGGACGTGTTAGTCACAGGTTTTGATATTATTTTCTTCTGGGTTGCCCGTATGATCATGATGACCATGCACTTTAACAAAGACGAAAACGGTAAAGCACAAATCCCCTTTAAAAAGATTTACATGACAGGCCTAATTCGCGATGAAAATGGCGATAAAATGAGTAAATCAAAAGGCAACGTTATCGATCCATTAGATATGATTGATGGTATTAGCCTTGATAACTTACTAGAAAAGCGTACTGGCAATATGATGCAGCCAAAGCTTGCCAAAAAGATTGAAAAATTGACGAAAAAGGAATTCCCTAACGGCATTGAAGCTCACGGCACCGATGCATTGCGTTTCACACTAACGTCTGTTGCCACCACAGGTCGTGACATTAGTTGGGACATGAAGCGTCTTGAAGGTTACCGCAATTTTACCAATAAATTATGGAATGCTAGCCGTTACGTGTTAATGAATACTGAAGAATTTGACTGCGGTAGAGAGGGTGGTCAAGCAGCAAACGCGGAAATGGAACTTTCACTTGCTGATCGTTGGATCATCGGTCAATTTGAACAAACCGTGAAAACTGTGCATGAAGCCTTTGATAGTTTCCGTTTTGATTTAGCCTCACAAGCCTTATACGAATTTACGTGGAACCAATTCTGCGATTGGTATTTAGAGCTAACTAAACCGGTATTATTTCCTAAAGACAAAGAGCAAAGCAATGAAGCACAGCAACGTGGCACTCGCCATACGTTAGTGAACGTATTAGAAGGCTTATTACGTTTAATGCATCCAATTATGCCATTTATTACTGAGACTATTTGGCAACGAGTGCAACCATTAAGCAACTTTGCTAAAAATGGTGACTCAATCATGGTACAAAGCTTTCCTGCGTTTAACCCTGATAACTGCGATCAACAAGCCATTGGTGATTTAGAATGGCTTAAACAATTCATCGTTGCTATTCGAAATATTCGTGGTGAAATGGATATTGCGCCAAGCAAGTCATTACCCGTGTTGCTTAAAAATGTTAATAACAACGATCTGCGCCGCTTAAACGAAAATGAACAATTTTTAAGTGCCTTAGCAAAACTTGAAAGCATCACCGTACTTGGTGAAGGTGAACAAGGCCCTGCCTCAGCTTCTGCTGTAGTTGGTGATTTATCAATATTAATACCGATGGCAGGCTTAATTGATAAAGAAGCAGAATTAGCCCGCTTAGATAAGGCTATTGATAAGTTAGAAAAAGATGCCGCTAGAACCCGTGGCAAATTAGGTAATGAAAACTTTGTTAGCAAAGCACCCGCAGCCGTTATTGAAAAAGAGCAAGCCAAACTAAGTGATGCTGAATCAGCGCTTGCTAAGATGCTTGAACAAAAAGTACAAATAGCCGCGCTTTAAGTAAAAGAGAGCTAAGGCTAAAAAGATGATGAACTGCATAGCTAATTACCATGTAAATTAATAGCTATGCGGTTCATAAAACTTAACACTAAACTCACCACTAAACTCACCACTAAACTTAACTTTACTCTGCCCTTACCGATAAAATAGCACATTAACCAGACTCAACTATACTCATTATAATAGATCAACTGTGTAAATAATAAACGAGGACTTGTCATGTATCGTTGGGCTAGTATGTTTTTATTACTAAGTTGCGCGCTGTTAACAGTATATGCGCAGCCGATCCAAAACATAAGCCAAGAAATGGCAAAACAAGTCAACTATAGCCAAGTCCCTTTATTAAGCATTAAAGGTGCCATTGGTCCTGCCGTAAGTGATTATTTAGTTAGAGAAATATCTGCTGCTAACGCTAAAGCCAATACGCCAATGATTTTAATCACCTTAGACACTCCAGGTGGTTTAAGTGCTAGTTTACGAGACATTAATAAAAGCATACTTAGCTCAAATGTGCCAATAGCTTGCTTGGTTTACCCGCAAGGTGCTCGGGCAGCTAGTGCTGGAACTTATATTCTTTATGCCTGCCACGTTGCAGCAATGGCTTCAGCTACTACGCTAGGCGCAGCAACCCCAGTAAATATTGCCGCGCCCATGACACCACAATCAAAAGATAGCCCTGAAAAAAGTAATGGCTCTGCTATGGAAAAAAAGGTACTAAATGATGCTATCGCGTATATTCGCTCTTTAGCTCAATTACGTAATCGTAATGCCGAGTGGGCAGAAAAAGCCGTGGCTCAAGCTGCCACCTTAACCGCTAGTGAAGCATTGAAAGCCAAGGTGATTGATATTGTCGCTGAAACGCCACAAGCACTAATTGACCAGCTTAATGGTAAAGAGGTTTCAATAAATCAGCAAGTAATTCAACTACAGTTGGCTAATGTGAAACTTGTCACAAAAAGCCCTGATTGGCGCAACCAATTTCTTGCCACCATTACCGATCCTAATATTGCCTACATTCTAATGTTAATTGGCATTTACGGTTTGTTGCTAGAATTTTACAGCCCTGGCATAGGTGTTGCCGGTGTGACTGGTGGTATTTCACTACTTATCGCTATGTATGCTTTCCAATTACTGCCTGTAAATTTTGCTGGTGCGGGTTTAGTTATTTTAGGTATAACGCTATTGATAGTTGAATCTTTAGTGCCCAGTTTTGGTGTTTTTGGTATAGGCGGTGTTGCCGCTTTTGTTATTGGCTCAATTTTTTTATTCGATACCGACCTAGACCACTTCAAGGTGTCACTGCCGTTAATTGCTGCAATAGCGTTTATCACAACATTATTTATCGTTTTTGCTTTAGGTTTTATTTGGCGGGCAAGGAAAAACAAAATAGTCAGTGGTCAAGAGGAAATCATCAATGCTTGGGTAACCGTGAGTGATGATTTTACTGGTAACGGCTACGTCATGTTTCATGGTGAACGCTGGGCTGCTAATTCTTTACAGCCGGTAAAAAAAGGTCAAAAAGTTAAGGTGAAATCTATCAAAGGATTAAGGCTAAATTTAGCCTCACCAACCACATTAGTTAATAATAAGGAGCAAACTGATGCCTCCCATATTTAATAATATTGAAATATTTTCAACGTCGATAATACTTCTGCTCATAGCCATACTTCTAAGCGCCTTTCGAATTTTACGAGAGTATGAACGCGGCGTTATTTTTTTACTCGGTCGTTTTTATAAAGTAAAAGGGCCTGGCTTTATTATTCTTGTTCCGTTAATTCAACAAATGGTGAAAGTTGATTTACGTACTGTGGTTATGGATGTTCCGAGTCAAGATGTTATTAGTCGTGATAATGTTTCGGTGAAGGTCAACGCAGTTATTTATTTTCGAGTGATAGATCCACAAAAAGCCATCATTAATGTGGAGAACTTCTTGCAAGCAACCTCGCAACTAGCTCAAACCACACTAAGATCTGTATTAGGACAACATGAGCTCGATGAAATGCTTGCCAATAGAGAAATGTTAAATACCGATATTCAAACCATTTTAGATGATAGAACTGCTGGTTGGGGCATTAAAGTTTCCAATGTTGAAATTAAACATGTCGATTTAAACGAAAGCATGATCCGAGCAATTGCCCAACAAGCAGAAGCAGAACGAACACGTCGTGCAAAAGTTATTCATGCCTCAGGAGAAATGGAGGCATCGGGCAAGCTAACTGAGGCTGCTAGTAAGCTTTCAGAACAACCAAATGCCATTATGTTGCGCTATTTACAAACCTTAACTGAGATTGCGGGAGAGAAAAATTCGACCATTATTTTTCCACTGCCGATGGAGTTAATCAATGGCTTATTGGAAAAAAATCAAAAAAACAAGAATACCGAAAATCATTAAACAGGAGTAAATTAAAATGAAGGTTTTATTATTAGTATTAAGTATTATTGCCTCAGTAACACTGCTTAGCTGTAGTGAAGGAGCTGACTCTCCTAGAGGCTTCAGCTTACCCAAGGGTGATGTACAAGCAGGTGAAGCCGTATTTATGAAATATCAATGTTTATCTTGCCACACCTTAGAAGGTGTATTACAAGAAGGTATACATAAAAACCCTGAAATATCAGTAGCTCTGGGCGGTAAAACGAGACAAACAATAACATATGCTGAACTAGTCACCTCAGTGATCAATCCTTCTCATAAACTAGCTTCACGGTATTTAATCGCCGATGTATCAACTGAAGGCACATCAAAAATGACTGTATTTAATGATGTGATGACGGTGACTGAATTAGTTAATCTGGTTGCTTTTTTACAACCAAAATATGAACTTGAACCCTATCAACCAACGAGATATAGCTACTATCCAAATTAGTTAAGACATACCCAAGCCACCTCAAGATACAGAATTCAGCTGGAGTTAGAAAATAAAGTGATGCTTATGAAAATAAAATTGAACTATTTCAACTTTTTATAAAGCAAATTAAAAACAACTGTGTTATTATCTTATTGCGTTGAGTTTTTGTGTTGCGGATGAAGGTTGATACTAACTTTTGTTTTAGATTTATCAGGTACTTATGTACTTGTATATTCTTAACAAATGGATTTAGGCAATGCAAACTGATTGTTTGTTCCAAATACGCTTTGTTACGAATATGGTTTGTTTCCTTCCTCTTCCTGTACTACTTATGGTAGAGGGCATTTACTCGGGTAAAAACGGCATAAATTCATGTTGAGGCTTTTCTCAACAAGAAACGCCACATTAATATTATTTATGACTACGGGAAAATGTAAGTATGTCTGATTCAGTTACTGGTAAAGTTAAATTCTTCAACGAAACTAAAGGTTTCGGTTTTATAGAACAAGAAAATGGTCCTGACGTGTTTGTTCACTTCAGCGCTATCTCTGGAGACGGTTTCCGTACTCTAGCTGACGGTCAAGCGGTAACGTTCACTGTTAAACAAGGTCAAAAAGGCCCTGAAGCAGAAAACGTTCTAGCTGTATAAGTTTAACTTATAAGCTAAAAAAGCGAAGAATGAGTAAAACTCCTTCTTCGCTTTTTTGTATCTAGCCTTTTATATTTAGTCTTTAAGAATATCAAAGTAAGCTTCTACCACTTAAACCAATCAGATTAAATCCACTATCAGCACAATCTGTACATACGGTTAAATTTTAAAAACGCTAACGATATTATTCACCACTAGCGTTTATTTGTTAATAGGCTAAAGATAACCTACTCAGCAATATACTCAACTACTTCTAAACCAAAGCCAGACAATGAATGATATTTAGTTTGTGAGCTTAATAAGCGCATTTTACTAACGCCTAAGTTAGATAATATTTGCGAGCCAACACCAACATTGCGAGAGCCAACATGACGACTCACTTCTTTCACGGTTTCGCCAGCATCAATCTTAGCGTACTTTTCAACTAAGCTAATTAACTCCATTGGAGATTCATGCTTGCCTAAGAGAACCAAAACACCGCCCTCTTTAGCTATTTTTTCTAACGCATTTGCCATTGGCCATTTAGCCACACTTTCACGTTGACTAAACAATAAATCTTTAAACGTATTTTCTAAATGTACACGTACGAGTGTTGGTTCATCTGGCTTAATTTCACCTTTAGTTAAGGCGAAATGTGCTTGACCATCAATAGTGTCTTTAAAAACGATTAAATCAAATTCACCAAATACTGTTGGTAATTTACATTGTGATACACGTTCAATAGTTGTTTCTGTCGCGTTTCTAAACTCAATTAAATCGGCAATAGTGCCCATTTTGATACTATGCTTTTGGGCAATAATTTCTAAATCTGGACGACGCGCCATGGTGCCATCTTCATTTAAAATTTCAACGATAACCGCTGCAGGCTCAAGGTTTGCCATACGTGCTAAATCAACACCTGCTTCGGTATGACCAGCACGATTAAGTACACCGCCATCTTTAGCTATTAAGGGGAAAATATGCCCTGGTTGAACAATATTCAAATGGGTAGCATCTTTAGCGACAGCTGCAAGTACTGTAGTCGCTCGATCGCCAGCTGAAATACCCGTTGTAACACCTGTAGCGGCTTCAATGGAAACGGTAAAATTGGTGCTAAACTGTGCATCATTTTTATCGACCATCAAAGGGAGTTTAAGCTTTTCACATTTTTCTTGCGTCATTGGCAGACAAATAAGACCACGACCATGAGTTGCCATAAAGTTAATGGCTTCAGGCGTTACCATTTCGGCAGCCATGATGAAATCACCTTCATTTTCTCGGTCTTCATCATCCATTAAAATAACCATTTTACCTAAAGCAATATCGTCAATTATTTCTTGTGGGGTATTTAAATTCATTAGGTTCTCTTTGATTACTTGTTGATAATAGTTGTTGCTGTGTTTATTAATAATAGTTGTTAATAGCTTGCGTTTATAATTACCGTTTAAGGCATCAGTTTACTTGATAAAGCCAGACTTTTTCAATAAAGATTCTGTCACATTTGACTTGGGCGCAGGCGTTTCAGTATTTTCTTTTGTTAGTAAACGCTCTAAGTAGCGAGCAATTAAATCAACTTCTAAGTTAACTTTAGTACCCACTTGATAATACGCAAAAACAGTTTCTTTTACGGTATGTGGCACTATGGTTAATCTAAACTTGTTATTGCCCGATTGTTCATATAACGCATTCACTGTTAAGCTTGTTCCATCAACCGTTACAGAGCCTTTTTCTGCAATATAATGGGCCAAATCTGTTGGCATGGAAAGCCAGTATTCAATGCTATTGCCATTATTAGTAATGGATAAAATTTCACTAACGCCATCAACATGGCCTGAAACCATATGACCACCGAAACGGGTACTGGCCAGCATGGCTTTTTCTAAATTAACTTTCATACCCACATTATAATGAGCAAAGCCTGTACGCGTTAACGTTTCATTTGACACATCAACACTATAACTATGTTGATCAAAATCAACCACAGTTAAACAAATGCCATTAGTGGCAATTGAGTCACCCAATTTAACATCACTCATATCAAGGCTATTGGTAGCGATGACTAAACGAGCTCCTTTGGTATTGATATTAATAGCTTTAATTGTGCCTACAGCTTCAATTATTCCGGTAAACATAGGTACTCTCTATTAGGTTTTTCTCTTTAAATGTGTTGTCAGTTTAGCCGTGATACGAATATCACAGCCCACTGTACGAACATCTGTAATTGATAACGATTTTGCTTGCGCTAATGTACTCACATTGGGCATTTCTATTAAGTTTTTACCATCACCACCCAATAATTGGGGCGCTTGATATAGTATAAGTTCATCTGCTAAGTTTTGCTCTATAAATGCACCCGCTAAGTGAGCGCCAGACTCGACCAACACATCATTTAAACCACGTTGTGCTAATAATGTTAATAGTGCAAGTAAATCAACTTTATCTTCACCAGCACGCGCTTTAACCATTGGTAATTGTACTTGTTCTACAAAATGAGGCCATTTATGGTTATTTTCAAGTCCTACTTCGGCTAATTTCCCTCGAACTAAAATAACAGCAGACGCTTGGCTAAAAAAAACTAAGTCGGGCGTAAGCCGGTTTTTACTATCTATTACCACTCTTACCGGTTGACGAATTGCTTCTTCTTGATAGCGTTCTTTTAATTCACCCAGTTCAGACCAGCGCACCGTCATTTTAGCATTATCGGTTAAGATAGAATCTGCACCGGCAATAACAGCACAACTTTGTGCTCGAAGTTTTTGAACATCGCGTCTTGCATCACTTGAGGTAATCCATTTACTTTCGCCGTTTTTCATGGCTGTTTTACCGTCAAGACTAGCAGCTAACTTGACTCGAACATAGGGTAAAGCTTGAGTCATCACCTTAATAAAACCGGGATTTAGGGCTTTAGCCTCATTTTCTAATAAACCAGATCCTACTTGAATTCCCGCTTGTTCAAGCACCTTCAAACCACGACCAGAGACTTCTGGGTTGGGGTCAACCATAGCAGCAACAACGCGTTTTATTTCAGCATCAATTAAGCCTTGGGCGCAAGGTGGTGTTCTGCCAAAGTGGCTGCATGGCTCTAAAGTAACATAGGCGGTTGCGCCTTTGATTAGATGTGGATAGTTATTCTTAGCGTCAAGTAATGCATTAACCTCGGCATGTCCCTGCCCTGCCTTTTGATGAAAACCGGTACCAATAATCTGTTCTTTGCCATGAATACCGTTAACTAGAGCACCATTAACCAGAGCACCGCTAACTAAAACACATCCTACTCGCGGGTTTGGTGAAGTAGTATAATGTCCCTGTTTGGCGAGCTTAATCGCTAATGCCATATAGTGGTGATCTTGTTCGCTAAACACGTTACTTCCTTTACCCTGAGCCTTTTCGTTTGCCCTGAGCTTGTCGAAGGGTCGAAGGGTTTAATTTATTCCGCTATGTTTTATTATTCTCTATTTTATCCGCTTTTTTCTTACCGCTTTTTTCTCTGCTAAGGCTTTCTTTACCTAATAGCGCTATTTCATCGGCAAATTCACTAATATCTTCAAATGATAAATATACTGAAGCAAAACGGAGATAGGCTACTTTGTCTAATTCTTTCAATTGAGTCATCAATAAATTCCCAAGCATTTCACTGGTGATTTCTCGCTCGCCAGTTGCACGCATTTGTGATTTTAATTTATTAATAGACAGCTCAACTTGTTCGGTACTGACCGGGCGTTTTTCTAATGCGCGCATTAAACCCGTGCGCATTTTGTCTTCATTGAACGGTTCACGCGTACCATCTCGTTTGATAATGCGGGGCATCACTAATTCAGCCGTTTCAAAGGTGGTATAACGCTCATTACAGACTAAGCATTGGCGACGACGTCTGATTTGATGGCCATCTGACACTAAACGCGAGTCAATAACTTTAGTTTCTTGTGCGCTACAAAATGGGCAATACATGGTTTACCTTCAATAAATATAAGATCAAAAATGGCCGCTAATTGCGACCATTTTAATATAAATTCACGTTAATTTGTAAATTAGTTTTGTGTTTTCAGATTATTAGCAACGACTATTCATATACTGGAAAACGTGAACATAGCTCTTTAACGTTTGCTCGTACTTTAGTGATCGTTTCTTCGTTATTGATATCATCTAAAATATCACAAATCCAACCTGTTAACGCCTTAGTTTCTTCTATACCAAAACCACGACGACTAATAGCCGGTGTACCAAGACGTAAACCACTCGTTACAAACGGAGAACGTGGATCATTGGGTACTGAGTTTTTGTTAACGGTGATATGTGCTTTACCTAAAGCGGCATCAGCATCTTTACCAGTGATATCTTTATCAATTAAATCAAGTAGTAATAAATGGTTTTCAGTACCATTTGATACCACTTTATAACCTCGTTCTTGTAATACGGCAACCATGGCTTTAGCATTATCAAGTACGCTTTGTTGGTATACTTTAAACTCTGGTGCTAGTGCTTCTTTAAATGCTACTGCTTTAGCAGCGATAACATGCATTAATGGGCCGCCTTGGCCACCAGGGAAAACTGCGCTGTTTAATTTTTTGTAAATCGCTTCATCGTCACACGCTGAAACAATTAAACCTCCACGTGGGCCAGCTAAAGTTTTATGTGTTGTGGTAGAAACAACATGTGCATGAGGTACTGGGTTTGGATAAAGACCAGCAGCAACAAGACCAGCAACGTGAGCCATATCAACGAAGAAGTAAGCACCAACACTGTCAGCAATTTTACGCATGCGTGCCCAGTCAACAATGCCAGAGAACGCAGAAAAACCACCAATGATCATTTCTGGTTTGTGTTCATTTGCTAACCGTTGAACTTCTTCATAGTCAATATCGCCAGTTTCAGGGTGAAGACCGTATTGAAAAGCTTCATAAGATTTTCCAGAAAAGTTTACGTGAGAGCCATGAGTTAAGTGACCACCATGGGCTAAGCTCATCCCTAACACTTTTCCGCCTGGTGTAACAAGCGCTTGAAAAACTGCAGCATTTGCTTGAGAGCCAGCATGTGGTTGAACATTAGCATAAGTAGCGCCAAATAATTTTTTAGCACGGTCAATGGCTAACTGCTCAGCAACATCAACATATTCACAACCACCATAATAACGTTTACCCGGATAACCTTCGGCATACTTATTGGTTAATTGTGAGCCTTGTGCTTCAAGAACACGCGGGCTACAGTAGTTTTCAGAAGCAATGAGTTCAATATGCTCTTCTTGGCGCACAACTTCTTTGCTCATAGCTTGATAAAGTTCAGGATCAAAATCAGCAATATTCATATCACGTGTAAACATGGTTTTTCCTCAAATAAACAACCTAAGAACGTTGTATGTAAGATAATAAAAAGGTCTAAAAATAATGCCGCATATTTTGCCTGAGTTAGCTCAAAATGTACACGTTAAAAACTTTGAGTTTTAGTTCATTTTGTCTTGTCTTATATCTGAGTTATCGCTAAACGCCTATAAACGTCAGAAAATAAAATCATACCAAAAGCTTTTAACTTCAACATTACTGCAATCAAAACTGAATATAACCAACAAAAAGACAAGTTACAACAAATATAAACCAGTAAATAAGTAAAACAACAGAATTTAAAACGGATTATTTTCGCTCTTTCAAATAAAAACGGTGCGTCAAATGCACCGTTAGATAAAGATAATGTCACTATTTAGGATTAACTCAATGCTAAGACTACTTTTTCAGAACGTAATTTTTTCGCCATCAATAACACTAATACAATCGTCATACTTGTAGTCACTAACCCCGTAAAGCCTAGTAACGCCCAAGATACGGGTAAGCCTTTGAAAAGATCTTCCATAATAAGTGACTGACCAGAAATAGGTAACCAATCTAACCACTTAGGTTTATTATCAACAAACATCATGATCACAGGCACCATAGCCGGCAACATAATAATCATAGAAACCATTGATTGTGCTTCTTTAAAGTTTTTAGATTGAAAAGCAACGAAAAGCTGCAAGGCTGAAGCAAAGAAGCAAATAGGTAATAATAGTAATAACAATGCGGTAATGGTAAAAGCATCTAAATTAAAGCTAGCACCAATTTTAGTTAAATCGATGAAACTGACTGAGAACGACGTTAAACTCAAGGTTAACAACACACCAATACCAGCAATTAAGCTAGCACAACATAACTTAGCGGCAACCACTTTAACGGTACTGACTGGTTGGCATAAAAGCATTTCTAACACATTACGTTCTCGCTCTCCTGCACTCGCATCAATAGCCACAGGAAGGCCTGACATAAAAGCCGCCATCAACAAATACAAACCAAGCATCATCGAAATAATCATGGCATTTGAATTTGGCAAAGAGGTATCTTGTTCGATAATTTTTATTGGCTGCAACAAACGTACATCAATACCACGTACTAACAAGCGTTTATAGCCAATAGCGCGCGCATAATTATTGATAGTCTGTTTAATGCGACGTACAGGAGACATATTTGCTTTCTCGCTAAAGTCGGCACTTAAATGAATTTCAATGGGTTTACCATCTAACATGTCTTGATTAAAACTATCGGGAATCGTTAAACTGAGATTACGCTCATCCCAAATAACTTTTTTATCACTTGGTACATCACTAAACAATAAAACATTCTCATCATTAAGTGCTTTTATTAGTTTAGGCGTATTTTCAGCGCCAACCACTTTTACATAAACAGCAGGGGTTTCTACAGCCTCTTTGATCATCACTTTTGACATAGCAAAGATCAAGATAGGTGCCATTACTGCCATCATCATCGCCATCATCATAGCGCGTTTATCGCGAAATGCTTCTTTTAATTCTTTAGATAATAGTGCCTTAAATTGGATCATGCCGCGACTCCTTGAACAGAAGGGCTAGATGAACAAATCACCATCGCGCTAACATCAGATATCATGGCGCGTTTATCGCGAAATGCTTCTTTTAATTCTTTAGATAATAGTGCCTTAAATTGGATCATGCCGCGACTCCTTCATCTGATCCTATAATTTTAACGAAGGCTTCTTCTAACTGAGTTTCACCTGCTAACTCACAAAGCTCATTTGGTGTGCCTTGTGCAGCAAGTTTACCGTTGGCAACAATAATTACGCGGTCACATAAAGCGGCAACCTCTTGCATTACGTGTGAAGAAAATAAAATACAATGACCTTTTTCTTTAAAACGGGCTAAATAGTTACGCAACACTCTTGTGCTCATCACATCTAGGCCACGTGTTGGCTCATCAAGAACGAAATTTTTTGGTTGATGAACTAACGCTTGCGCTAACGTAACCTTCATCCGTTGACCTTGAGAAAAACCTAACGTTTTTCGATGGGCTAATTCAGTCATTTCTAAATCTTTAAGCACGGTTTCAATGGCTTGATGCTTAGCATCACCTTGCAAACCATGAATACTGGCAAAGTAATCTATTTGCTCATAAGCCGTTAAGCGCTCATATAATCCAAACTTATCAGGAAATATACCCAATCGCGCTCTCGCAGCTAGTGGATTTTCAACAACATCAATACCATCAATAGTAGCGTTTCCTTCGTCAGCTTTTAGTAAACCGTAAAGCGTACGTAAACAGGTCGTTTTTCCTGCCCCATTAGGACCTAAAATGCCGGTAATTTCGCCATCATTAGCGGTAAAAGACAAGCCATCTAGCGCGATAACAGGGCTTTGTTTTTTACTATTGCTAAAGCGACTAAAAATACTCTTCTTGTGACCACCAAAGGTTTTATGTAAATTATTTACTTGTATCATTAGTCTTTACCTCCTTGTTCAGAAATATCTGTGGTGATAGTTCCGCCATTTAGCACTCCACCATTTAAATTAGTCATAAAAGATTCTCTTGGAACCTCTTCTAAACAAGATTCGTCTAGCGCTTTAGGTTGCAAACTTGTTAAAAATTCATTGATAATATCACTGGCGCAAGTGCTCATAGCAACGGTATGTGCAGCATTTTCAACAATAATATGGTGATTGTTTGGTAAAGAGTTTGCAGTGTACTCACCATTACTTGGCGGCGTAACGGGATCTAAATCCCCGGATAATATCAGCGTAGGAATATCTGCGGTTACTGTTTGGTAGAAGGCTTCACTTGGACGATATTGAGGCCAAAGTGGACAAACCATTTTAAAACCAAAATGGCTATCATCACCACCAAAGTTGTTATTAGCGTCTTGCTCAAAGTCAGTATCTGATATTCTAGGGAAGTCTTCATTACAGGTGATATTAAACAGCAAACCAATATAGATACCTTGCCCA
This sequence comes from uncultured Colwellia sp., assembly GCA_963974965.1. Lineage (GTDB taxonomy): Bacteria > Pseudomonadota > Gammaproteobacteria > Enterobacterales > Alteromonadaceae > Colwellia. Next base: position 94,628 of record CAXBEX010000002.1, read on the forward strand.
CCTTCTGATTGCGCAACCAACCCAGCTAGCGGCATATAATTGCCTAAATAAGCTTGATGAATAACCAAAGGCACTAATGATCGTGTTGCTACTGAGTATAATTGCATGCGCAAAGTCCCTAGCAATTTTGCTTCACTAATAACAAATTTCGTTTGTGTTCCTAATCGTGGGTGAGCAATATTAACTTGTGCCGGCGCTTGTGCTAAACGAGCTAATAAAGCTTTAAATTCTTGTTCAAGCTCAGGATAAGCTGTTTGACAACTAAGCTCTTTTTGACAGTTTGCTAATAATAAATTAAAAGATCTTGCCGAGCTTTGTCCAAATAATCCAATAGGCACTTCTATTGGCCCAACGCTATCAAGTACAACGCTGCGTAGAGAATCAGGGAACATACGCATAAAAACAAGCCCTGCACGGGTGCCATAGGAACCACCATAAATATTTAGTTGTTTATGACCTAAGGCAGCACGTACAGCGTCAAAATCACGGATAGCATTTTCACTATTATATTGGCTTAAATCACCACTAAAACTAGCAAGACAATCTTTAATGTCTTGCGCCGAAAACTCTTCTGGCGTGATGGCATAAATATCTTGTTCAATCGCCTCTTCACATTGAAGCGGATGCGATTGTCCAGTACCTCGTTGATCAACCAAAATCAAATCTCGGGTTTTACGTACTTCATTAAATACTTGACGTAAACCAGACGCTAATTCTGCAGCAGCTTGCCCTGGCCCACCCGCTAAGAACATTAAAGGGGTTTTATTATCGCTATTATCAATGGCCGGCAATACAACAAAATTAATGCTTATTTTTTCCCCATCACTTTTGCTGTAGTTTTCAGGTACTTGTAACTTACCGCATTTCACCTGTGCTTTAACACCATCAACATGGCAGTTTTCAAGCGTGAAACTTTGCTCATCACTATAAGCAGTAAAGCTTATAAGCAAAATAATTAACGCTATAACTATCCTATTATTTATCATTTTATCTTTCCGTGTTGTTTATTATTATTAACCGTTTTGTTATGCAGCGGCCTATTCTATTAGATTTTACTCTTATTTAAAATTCATCAATTTGTAAATATTTATAAATACTTATTCCCAAAAGCATTAATAAAAGATAAAGTTTAAAGATTGATTTTCCTCTAAATATCTAAGGACCCTCCATGGAATTGAACCAGTGGGTAGATGAATTATTTGAAGTGTTTGATGAAGATAAAGACGGTGTCATTAGCCGTTCAGAATTCGTTGAGCTCATTGATGTACTATTACAAGACAAAGGCATTCGTATGTGTGAGTCTATTTTTAATCGTTTTGACAAAAACCATAGTAATTCTATTTCTAAAGATGAATTAACAGAAATGGTGATAGAATTAGCTTTATAGCTTTTTACGTCTTGTTTGATTTTAGCTCTCTTTTGGAGAGCTAAAACCTCCTTTATCCCTAATATTGCTAGGGTCTAGGCTAAAATCGCTAACCCTTTTACTTTCCTGATAATTTACTTACCCGATAGTTTACTTTCACGATAGTTTACCTTTACGATAATAGCGCTTTCTTCAGTGCTTCTTTATTGATTTGATTTTTGTCACTTTGCACCAACGGCAATGATTTTTTGTAAATAACTCTGCTAGGTATCATGTAAGAAGCAAGGTGGTTTTTCAGCTCAAACAATATTTCTTCTTCAGTTATTTCGCTTACCGCAGAGTAGACCATCACAATCTCTTCTTCAATAAATTCATTATCTAGCCCAAAAACAGCGCATTTTTGTATTTGCGGAATATTTTTTGCCACTACTGATTCAATTTCAAAAGGCGAAACCCTAAAGCCGCGTGTTTTGATCATATCATCTTGTCTGGAAACAAAGTAGAAGTAACCCTCTTCATCTTTGTATACGTAGTCGCCAGTAGCCACAACCAATTCGTCAGTTAATTGTCCTTCTAGATTAATAACATCCTTTAAAATTTGTACTGATTTGAATCGCTCAGAATTTTGCTCTGGGGCATTCCAAAAACCACGATAAATATAACCGCCTCGATGAATTAACTCGCCTACTTCACGAACACCGCATTCCTTACCCTCTTTGTTGATAACATAAAGTTCGACATCAGCAATGGCTTTACCGATTGAATCGGGTCTAATTTGCACTTGTGAGGGGTCAAGATAGGTTGAGCGAAATGCTTCAGTAAGGCCATGCATTGAGTAAAAGTCTGCCTGTTGAAAGGTTTTTTTACAGTCTTTGATCATTTTAGCGGTAACATTACCGCCGGATGAAGTAATCGTTTTAACGCCTGCAAAAAGCTCTGCACTGGGAATTCGATGAATATCTTCATCAAACATTTGTGAAATATTAACCGGCATTAGGGGTAAAATAGTCACTTTATCATTAATTAAATGGTTGAAAAAATCTTCGGGTAAAATAAACCGGTGCAGCGCTAACGTTGCCCTTTTATACAGGGTACAAAAGATTTGATTTAAGCCGTAATCAAGATTAAAAATAAGTACACCAGAAATAACGTCTTCGTGTTCAAGATGCAAATATTGAGAAACAACGCGAGCAGAATCAATTAAATTACGATGTGAAATAACAATACCTTTGGGTGTGCCAGACACACCAAAAGAATAGGTGATTACGGCATTGCTATGACCATTAATATCACAGACATAAGGCTTGTTGTAGTACTTGAATATTTCTTCAAATGACGGAATGCCTTTATTGGCTGTTTCGTATGAAATAATATGGCCGCTAAAATCGATTTCTTCAATGTTTTCAAGATGAAGCTTGTCGGTGATAATGCATTTAATATCACAATCGTTAATGATGTATTCAACCTGCTCAGATTTTAGCAAGGTTGTTAATGGCACTAAAATATAGTCAGTAGACAAAATTGCCAACACGGCGATAACTTGTTCAATACCTTTGGTAGAATAAAGTCCAACGCGTGAATCTTTTGGTAGGTCTAATTCATTTAAGTAAAAGGCCACTTGGTTTACTTTGGTAAACAGTTCGGCGTAAGTAATGCTTTTTTCGTTATAAACTATGGCGGCTTTATCGCTATGAGCCAGCACGGCACCTTCAAGCAGTGTTCTTATACAGTTTATTGACATAATGCGTTTCCTTTTCTTTCTCTTTGTATTTTAAGCATCTGCAGCCCCAAGTGTCCAAATATCGTAATTAGTATCAAGCACGGTTACAGGGTTATGCGCTGAATTAAGAATTTTTTTGTAGAAAAACGAAATAATATCTTCTATTTCGTCGCTCGTTAATACTTTGGTAATACCACCCGTTAACACAATAGAGTTGATGGCAAGTAGCTTTAAATTTATATAGGCTTTTCTATAATGTGAAATTTTACATAAAACCAAGAAGATAGCCAACTGCATTAATATTTTTGTCGCTTTTTCACTTTGTTCTTCAAAAATGTTTTCTGTTACTTTTAAGTGCATAAGTAGTTCATAAACAAATTCATTACTTTTGGCCGCAAAAATTAATGATTGCTTTGACTTATACACGCCAAGCTTTTTAAACACTAATCTGTCGTACTCATTTTCGGTGACTAAGTTGTCATCAACTAAATCTTTTGAATAATGAATATCGGTGGTTGCGCCGCCAATATCAAGTAGAATAAAAGGATTAACCACTGAGAATTTAGTGTTAATTAATGGCAATGTTTTATTCACAATGTAAGGCGTAGGGTATATTTGATTCGAGGTAATATCGTATAAATGCTTAATATCTTCCTTACCTTCAATATCTTTTTGATAAAGGTTCGTTAAATACTCTCTTAAATGCTCTTCAACAATGTGTAGCCTGTCGTCAATAATATTTGGCAATATATCCACATTTTCAATGTTTTCTTTTATGGTAGGAACATCGAGTTCATTACCCACAAACACAATATTTGAATAATGTAGCTGCGCTAAATAATCATATAAACTGGCTGAAAAAACATTACCGTTTGAGTTAATACCGCCAACAATAATCACCACATCAATAAGATCACTTGGCAGTGAGTAGTCTTCAATGTTTTGATAAAGCACAGTATCAATAATATTAATACCTGAATTAAAAGCGATATTAGTGGCGTATTTTATTGAAAAAGTATTGGTGATACCGATAATTAGTGTTGTTAATCCGCCATTAGCAGATGAACAAATATAAATATCTTCTTTAGCAAAACGGTCTATCGTTTTACCCGCTTTATGCATTAGGTCATCTAAAATATCTTTATTGAAATCGCGAAAATGCTGCTCAATATTTGCTGGGGTGCTTAGCTTGAAGTAAGTGCTACCCACATCAATAAGTAGTTTCGCATTCTTATTGCTGATGTTGACGTTTTCGCTACTATTCTTATTGTCGTTTAGTTCTACTGTGCTCATTGCATAATCCCTATATCGTGAATAATATCATTAACGATACTGGTGGTATCTTTAGTTAAATCACATTGCGCTTTGTCATAGGCATAACATCTGTCTGGAATGGGCACATTTCCTCTTTTAATAATTCTGATATTTTTCTTGGCATCTCTAATGGTGATCATATTATTGTGATTAATAATATGGGGAGAAAAAGGCACATCGATAATACCGTTTTTAATAGAATTGAAAACTTTTCGCCATAAAGTATCTGCAGGATCGTTAAACACTGCTTCCATAATAGCGTTAACCTGTAGCGTTAACATTTCCTCTTCTTCTTCATCAACCACATTAGGCAAACCGTTTAGAATACCTAACGTATACTGCGTATTAGCCACTGTTTTAGCATTCGCTTCTTTGGTAGGAATGCCCGACGCTTCTTCTCTGGTTTTGGTAATGATTTTGTCTGCACCCACCATTGAAGCGATTACTGTAGACATGTTTATGAGTTGCTCGGCATAATCTTTATTGGTTGGGAAAGCGCCCATCCATTGATGATAAACCAAATGTATTGACGCATCACCACAGTTAATTTGCTCAGCATAATACTTAGCTAATTTTTTAATAACTGCCCCCGTAACAATGTCTTGGTTCATTGAACCTTGTTGCGAAAATGACACAGAAAAAGACTTTACGCCTTCTTCTAATGAAAGCAGCATTTCAAGTAATTGAATAACAATAGTAATTGACGGTGGTACTAACGTAGCGGTGAGCGGACCAAAAGATTCTCTATTAATTGGCTCATTCAACTTAGAATAGTTAGCACATACTCTTTCTACATACTTCCAGTACAGGAAAGCTTTATCTAAAGGGAAGTTTTTTGAATAAGGTAAAAGGTAGGTTATTGGCCCGCCTTCAATTTCAAAAATCCCCGAGGCAATCGCTGTTTCTATTAACAATCGGGCATCGGGCGTACCGTGTCGTAAACTTACCGGTTTATTAAAATGGGTGATCATTTTACGGGTGGTTCGATAGCCGTGATTAACTAAAGGATAACCGTTAAGCATATCAACGTTGTTTTCTTCACTTAAACGCAACATTTTCTTTGACGTGGCATAATCATTTAAACGCGTATTAGAATCAATGGTTAGTGGCAGTACATCAACATTGGCATCAACAAAAAATTCGTAAAGCGCAAATTGCTTTTTATAGGTCGGAAAACCACCACGAGGTTGTACCAACATCTTACTTTTGTTTTTAAAATGATGTGATATAAAGAGATCTTTGCTGGCATTTTTAACAAAGTCTTCAACTTCAGCAAAATCAAAAGTATCAACGTACTCATTGCTTAGAATTATTTCTCTTTCTTCTTGCAGCAAACTCATTATTTATTACTCTCTTTTATATCACTATCTTTACTTTCTCTGTCTTGAATTTCTCTATCTTTAATTTCTCTATCTTGAATATAAGTTTCTAACAAATCAAGGCCAGTATTTAAATCAACTTGGTGACAAACGATATCAAAACCATAATTTTTGTACCTTGGCACAATATCTTCCGCACTACCGGTGCCAACAACTAAGTTGCCACCAATCATCATGATAAGATTATCTAAATTTTTGTATTTTGCTTTAAGTAATTTAACTTCTCGGCTCCACCCTTCTGCTTCACCATTTAGAGAAGATATCAGTAAAATTTCTGCGCCAGTTTCTACCACTGCATCAAAGAATTCTTCTAGGTAAGTGTTTACCCCTAAGTTAAATACTTCATATCCGCGCGCATTTAGAGAAAGCTCAATTAATCGATTTGCAACCACATGGATATCGTTGCCAACTACACCTGTTATTACCTTCATATTACCTTCATATTGTTGTCACGTCTAACGTATAACTATTCATCATTACTGAATATATGGTATCAAAGTTTAGTGAAAAACACTCCTTTAATGCTAGAATACTCACTTATACCGTATATAAAAAAAGAACAGGACTGATTTATGACATTTTTTACCGCAGATATCTGTGATGGACACAGCGACAAGGTATTTGTATTAGGCTCAGGCTATAAAAATTATGGTGGCGCGAGTAAATGCCAGGGCGAAATAGTGACCATAAAGTTAGATAAGAACAATTCAGATCTAATAAAATTACTTAGAGATGAAGATGGCTCAGGAAAAGTTGTGGTGGTTGATGTAGACCAAGAATATTTTGCTGTAGTGGGTGAAAATTTGATGAAATTTGCCCATCAAAATAACTATGCTGGCATTGTAGTAAACGGTTACATTAGAGATACTTTTCAAATTACCGATATTCCCGTAGCACTATATGCCTTAGGTACTTGCTCTAGAAAAGCCATTCCAGTCACATCAGGTGAACGAGGTATTAGCTTATCATTTGGCGGTATTGAGATTAAGCACGGCGATTACCTTTATGCCGATACTGATGGCGTGATTGTTACCCCGAATAAAATTGTTTAGCTATTTTTATTCGCTTTGAGTGCGAACAAGTTCCCGCCTACGGGTGATTCTGACGTAGGCGAGATTTAAATACTCAATACAACCTTTGCTGCTAATATTATTGACTGCGGGCTTTTTATATTTTTAAATGCTGTGTTTACATGGTTTAAATAATTAAAGCACTTTAGCAATAGATTGCGTTAAGTAGTTAACATTATCAGGTGAAATACCTGCAAGACTAATACGACTAGAGCCAACAATATATATACTGAATTCATCTTGTAAACGTTGTACTTGCTCTTTATCAATCCCTAAGAAAGAGAACATGCCATTTTGTTTGGTAATAAAACTAAAATCGCGTGTTACACCATTAACTGCCAATTGATCAACCAAAAGCTGACGCATACCGTTAATGCGATCTCGCATCTCTTTTAATTCACCGTGCCACTGCGTTGTTAATTCTGCAGAGCTTAAAATGGTTTCTACAATGGCTGCGCCATGTGCAGGCGGCATAGAATAATTAACCCGAACAACAGACAGTAATACCGAGCTAATAATGTCAGCAGAAATTGAATCTTTACCAATAATAGAGCAAGCACCAATACGTTCACGATATAAGCCAAAGTTCTTTGAACATGAGCTACAGATGATCATTTGTTCAACCGTGTCAGCCATTAACCTTAGGCCAAAAGCATCGGTATCTAAATCCTGACCAAAACCTTGATAAGCCATATCAACAACAGGAATAAAGCCAACCTGCTTGGCAACGTCTGCTATTTGCTGCCATTGTTCTTTATTTAAATCCATACCGCTTGGGTTATGACAACAAGCATGTAATAGCACGGCATCATCTTTAGAGACTTGCTTTAATGCTCCAAGCATTCTTTCAAAGTCTAACCCGTTATTTTCATAGTCATAATATGGATACGTTTTAACATTCAAACCAGCTGCGGTAAAAACACCTTGGTGGTTAGCCCACGTAGGATTACTTACCCAAATAGTAGCGCCAGGTGTACACGTTTTTATAAATTCACCTGCGTTACGTAAAGCACCCGTTCCACCCGGAGTAGAGATAGTACGAATACGATTTTCTCTGATAACCTTATGATCACCTAACATAAGTGAAGTTATTTTTTCATTAAATAGTACCGATCCTGCAGAGCTTAAATAGGCTTTGCTATTTTCATTTTCTACACGAAATCTTTCAGCTGTTTTTACACAGGATAAAACGGGAGTATGACCACTTTCATCTTTGTAAATACCCGCGCCAAGATCAATTTTATTAGGATTGACGTCGGCTTTAAATTTTACAGACAAACCTAAAATTGGATCTGCTGGTAACTGCGTTAACTGTGAAAACATAAGTTTAATACCTTTCTAATTACGGTGATGATTTTGTATAACTGATACCACTTACTTTACTGATTAAAATATATGGCTAATTCTTCAACTTAATACCATTGACATTGGTTGGGATTATACATCAAGAAATTTGAATATTCGTAAATTAATATTGAATATAAATGCTATTATTTTTTCAAGATACGGAATATACCAACAAGAAGCCATTTAGCTAAGCGTATATTATTATTGTAGGTATGTTTGTATATAATACTTTCTAAAGCTATTTTTTGAAAAAACAACCTTAGAGAATGATAATTTATTGTTTTAGTGAGAGTTTACTGATACTTTTATTTAAATGATATATACATTAATAAAGAGGTGATTCACATGGATGTAAATTTATGGGGCGTTTTTTTTACCGTAGCAGTAGCTCATTTTTTAGCATTGCTAAGTCCTGGTCCTGACTTTGTGTTAGTTGTAAAAAGTGCAATTAAAAATAATGGTAAAAATGCTGTTGGTGTTGCATTAGGTATAGCTTCGGCTAACGCTTTGTATATTGCTTTGTGTTTGATTGGTGTAGGCTCAATTTTAGCTGCTTCTATATTCGTAATGGTTGGACTAAAAATTGTTGGAGGACTTTTTCTTATATATCTTGCCGTACAAGCGTTACGTGCTCGTAAAACTTCGTATAACAATATAGATATAGCTGACTCGACAAACTCTGACGTTATTAAAACAACCTTTTTAAAAGAGTTTATTACTGGGTTTATGTCTGGGATATTAAACCCTAAGAATTTGTTATTTTATCTTAGTCTTTTTACTGTTGTGCTCACACCTGAAATTGGATTTGCTTTTAAGTTAGGGTTAGGGATTTGGATGACCGTCATAGTGTTTTTATGGGATTTATCTATTATCTTTCTTCTTTCAACACGTAAAGTGCGAAGTAAGTTTACCCAAGCAGCTTTTTACATTGATAAGGTTACAGGTGTTTTATTAGGGCTTATTGGTTTTGCCATTGTAAAATCGGCGTTAACGAAACAATAAAAATATCAAGTCTATTAAGATATTTCCCATTCAGCGAGGATTAAAAGGCTTAGGGGCAAGATTTAGATTGTAAAGAAAGAATGGTGCCCCGACCCGGATTTGAACCAGGGACACGAGGATTTTCAATCCTCTGCTCTACCAACTGAGCTATCGGGGCATTTTAATGGAACTTTGTAATAAACATTGCAAGACAATAATACTTCAAAGAGCGCGTATAATAGCTAGAATTATCAATACTCGCAACCATTTTCTCACACTTTGCCCCATGGAAATAATAACGGATAATAGACTAACAGGGCTAAAGTTCAAAATCGCCAAAATCTAGATCGTCATCATTCGACACTATTGTTTTTATAGGGGGATCTAATAATGAAGGTTGCACTGCTTGATGTTCTTCTTGAACAGTTATAACGTTAACCGTTTTTTTTAGCTTTTTATTTATTTGACGTTTTTTTCTTTGAATACAGCGTTTGATTACTTTTTGCTTATTGTCGTTATCCAGCGTATCCCATTCTTTTCTTTCATCACGCGTACGCATGCAGCCAAGGCAATAACCCTTTTCATTCGATTGACATACACCCACACAGGGGCTTGGAACATCAAAGAATTCTAACTGCATTTATAACATGACCTTAAATGACACAACTTTAAAATTTCACCAACAGACGCTTAATCAAGCTTATCCGTCGCAATGTGATAATCAGGATCTTCAATTACGTTAACTTCAACTAAATCACCTGCTTTTTCTAACAACAATTTGCATTCTTGACTTAAGTGTTTTAAATGTAACGTTTTACCTTTCGCTAGATAACGTTCAGCTAAGGTATCAATAGCGCCTATTGCAGAATGGTCAGCAACACGAGAGCGTTTGAATTCAATAACAACATCATCACTATCTTTATCAACATCAAATTGTTCTAAAAAAGTAGCAACTGAGCCAAAGAAAATAGGACCAGTTACTTCATAAACTGTTGAGCCTTTTTCATTGATACTACGGCTAACAATAATATGCTTTGCATGTTCCCAAGCAAAAACTAATGCTGAAACAATAACACCAACAACTACTGCTATAGCTAAATCAGTTGCAACAGTAACACCTGAAACAAGTAAAATGACAAAAGCATCTGCTTTAGGTACTTTGCTCAAAATACGGAAACTTGACCACTCAAAGGTACCGATAACAACAATAAACATAACGCCAACCAAGGCAGCTAACGGGATCATTTCAATTAAGCCTGATGCAAATAAAATGAAACCCAATAACGCTAATGCGGCTGTAATACCTGACGCTCTACCTCTGCCGCCAGAGTTTACATTGATCATAGATTGTCCAATCATGGCACAACCGCCCATTCCACCAAAAAAACCCGTAACAGTATTTGCAGCGCCCTGAGCAATACATTCTTGATTGCCTCGACCACGAGTGCCTGTTAATTCATCAATTAACGTTAAGGTCAATAATGACTCAATTAAGCCAATTGCAGCAAGTACGAGTGCGAAAGGAAAAATAACGTTTAATGTTTCTAAGCTAAAAGGTACATTGGGAATAGAAAACTGTGGTAAACCACCCGCAATAGAAGCCGCAGGATCGTTGGTCATATCACGAAGAAAATCAACAACGGTACGAGTATCAAGCCCGAAACTTTGTACCAATAGTGTCACTACAACAATGGCAACCAGCGAAGAAGGCACGGCATTGGTTAATTTAGGCAGAAAATGGATAATAGCCATAGTTAACAGGATTAACCCTGCCATTATCATCATAGGTGAGCCTTGTAACCATTCTAACTCGCCAGCATTGTTGATTACTTTAAATTGACCAAGCTGCGCTAAGAAAATAACAATGGCTAAACCATTAACAAAACCAAGCATAACAGGGTGTGGCACTAACCGAATAAACTTACCTAGCTTAAAGATCCCTGCCAATATTTGCAGCATGCCTGTTAACACTACCGTCGCAAAAAGGTATTCAACGCCATGAATGGCCACCAAACTAACCATAACAACGGCCATGGCACCTGTTGCACCAGAAATCATGCCTGGGCGACCACCGAATATAGCGGTAATTAAACCCACCATGAATGCAGCATATAGTCCCACCAAGGGTTCTACACCTGCAACAAAAGCAAAAGCTACAGCCTCTGGTACCAAAGCCAAGGCTACAGTTAAGCCCGACAATACATCATTTTTCAGGTTTGATACTTTACTGGCATGTATTTCAAACATTTTTTTCTCATTGGTTATATTGAATACCCTATAAAAAACGTATTCATGAAGTTAATAACTATGAAGGCACCTAAGTCTAACAAGCTTAGGCGATAACAGAGTTTTTTGCGTAGATTTGAAGCGCGGGAATACTATAGATTTACGTAAGAAAAGTCAATATTTGCTTATTTTAACAGCGGCATTTACAGATAGAAATATTGTTTAAATAGCATCAGCTATTAACCAGTAATTTCTTTTCTTTTACTTGCACGATAGGCACTTTCACTTTGAAACAAACACCTTGTTCTGATTCAAGCAACTTAATAGTACCACCTAATTTAGCATCAACTAAATTAAAAACAATATTCAAACCTAAACCTGAGCCACCTTGCCCACGCTTGGTAGTAACAAAAGGATCGAATATACGCTTTTTAAAATCCGCAGGTATGCCTTTGCCATTATCGGTATAAAGTAACGTTAAATATCCATTACTTTTAGTAAAGGTTATTGATATTTCACCTTCACGGCGATCTTCAAAACCATGAATATGAGAATTCATTAAGAAATTGGTTAAAATTTGGTTCCAAGCACTAGGGTAAGTTATTAAGGTAATATCTTTATCTACATCAATATTGATTTGATATTTTTTTTGTTTAAAGAGTGTTTTAACTGTGTTTACTACATCATAAACATGTTGATGTAAGTTAATGTTCATTTCAGGGTCGGTGTGTTGTTCTACAGCAACCGATTTAAAGCTACGAATTAACTCGACAGCTTTAGTTAAACTACGCTCAATTATTTGCTCATATTCAATCAACAAATTTAGCGTATCGTTAAGAAAGGATTTCGTGAGTTCTTGCGATTCTACTGCCTTTTGTAATTCCTCAACTTTTTCTTTTAAAGCGCTAATTGAGGTAACGCAAATCCCTAAAGGTGTATTTACTTCATGGGCAACCCCCGCAACTAACTGGCCCAAGGATGCCATTTTCTCAGATTGTACTAATCGATCTTGTGCTAGCGTTAAATTATCAAGCAAGCTTTGTAATTGCTGATTACTTTCTTCTAATTTTGCCGTTCTATCATGAACTTTAACCTCTAGTTCACCATTTAGTGTAAGCAACGCATTTTCCGCATTTTCTAGCTTACCAATTTCATTTTGAAGTTTAATGCGCGTGCTATTGATTGCATTAACAAGATAATCTAATTCATCTTCTTTTTCCGGACGGTTAGACAAGGTTAACTCTTTATCTAAATTGTCACTAGCTAATTGCTGAGCATAATGAGTAATTTGAAATAAGTGTCGAATGATCAGTTTATCAACAATAAGGATGATAAAAAAAGCGATAATAAACACTTTAATAAATTCGGTAGTTAATATAAAACCAGCTTGTTGCCATAATCGCTGGTAGATATCTTGATAGTCAGCATAAACTTGTAATTTACCAACATGTTTGCCATCAAAAGCAATAGGGAATTCAACAACCTTTTTCGCAGTAATGTCCGCATTGCCAAACTGCTGATGATAATCAAAATCATTCTCAACAACAGCAAAACCTATATCGGGTAAATCAACAATACCCTGAATTTGTTGAGCAACTAATGGCTTATTAAAATCCCACAAACCACTAGCAATAGAAGGAACATAACTTTTTTCTATATTATCAAAACGTTGCTCTAATAAAGTCAAGTCATCTTCGAAAAAGGAGTAAAGCTGAACTAACGTTGAGCACACAGAAAGTAAAGTACTGCATAATAATATATAGAGCAACAATCGCTTGGTAAGTTTGTCATTGATTTCAATTGCTTTATTCATTAATACTGCTCATTGACATGGTTAATTTTCATCCGTAAAGAACTATTTAAAGCGTGTTAATGATAAAAGTCAACTCAAAGATTTATAGTTAACAGACCATTAACAATGGGCTATGTAACAAAGTTATGTTTATAAAATAAAAATTTGGGTATATGATAATTCAATTGTAGAGCAAACCCTGTTGGTACTAACTTATGAAACGACTTTTATTTATTTCATTTACCTTATTTTTGTTAGTGGCTTGCAGCAGCAAACCTACAGCTAATATTGATTTTAATCCTGATACAAATTTCCAACAATTCACTAGCTATCAATATAGCCCTCAAACTGATGTTTCTGTTGATTTTAATCCTATTATGATTCACCGCATTCAAACAGCAATTGACTATAACCTAGCTAAAATAGGCTTAACTAAACATGTATTTATAGACAAAAATAGCGCGGACATAACCATTGAAATCAGTTTTAGTAAACAAGAAAAACAGAACAATTCATCGTTTAGTATTGGCTTGGGTACATCAAAAATGGGAGGTAATTCAAGATCAGGCGTTGGTGTTAATACGAGTGTACCCTTTAATAGTAAAGCAGACATCGTAACTAAAATAATAATCAACATGAGCGATGCAAACCAAGCTATTTGGCATGGTAGTGATAGTTATGAAACAAGCGCTGATTTATCAATAGAACAAGCAAATGAAGCAGTAAATACAATCGTGAGCAATTTACTTGTAAACTTTCCTCCTGAAAAAATTAAAAAATAACAATAAAGAATTTTTATTAGAAACTGGCTGTTAGTCTCCCTAATTTATACAAGAAAATAATCAGATATTTTATTGTTAAAAATTGTTATCATCCTGCCATCATTGTTACATGAGAAAATAAATGCAAATTATCGCTGTACTTGCGCTGTTATTAATGGCGTGGTTAATTTGGCAATTAATTAAGGCTAAACGCTATACACGCTTCAAGCAAATAATTGAAGTAGAATTAAAAGAGAAAGTTATTGCTAGTATTATAGAAGAATTACGCGATAACCGTAGCGCGACTTTTCCAAATAACGATTGTCATCAAGAAGCAACAATATATTACTGGTGCCAATATAAAAGCCGCCTATTACATGCGGCTTTACAAAGAGAGATAATTACAGAGCAATGGCTTAAAGACTCGGGTAACTTACGTAATGCGCAACATTTATTTTTTGTTGAAAGTCAGTATTTCCCTTCGACAAGCTCAGGATAATCCGATATCTATCGAAGAAGTATCAGATAGATAACAGAGAAGCATCTATGACTTACATTTTAACGAACTGTATATCCCAAACACCATGACCTAAGCGGTGTCCTCGGCTTTCAAATTTGGTTAATGGCCTTGAATCTGGACGTGGCACATAATCATTAGTTGCAGATAAGTTTTTATAGCCTTGAGCGCTTTGCATGTCTTCTAGCATACACTCTGCATAGTTCTCCCAGTCAGTAGCCATATGAAATACACCGCCAACCATAAGTTTTTGGCGGATAGCTTCAACAAAGTCAGCTTGTACAATACGACGTTTATGATGCTTCTTTTTATGCCATGGATCAGGAAAAAACAGCTGCACTGTTGTTAAGCTATTTGCAGGAATACATTCAGCCAAAATTTCAATCGCGTCATGCTCAAATACTTTTAGGTTTTCTACACCCTGCTCTGCTGCTAAAGCGATACAAGCGCCTACGCCAGGCTTGTGCACTTCAACGCCTATAAAATTTAGCCCTGGAGCAGCTTTAGCCATTTCAACTAATGACTTACCCATGCCAAAACCAATTTCTAAAACAATAGGATGATCATTACCAAACAGTGCTTTTAAATCAATTAAACCATCACTGTGCTTTAACCCCATAGTTTGCCAATGATCATTTAAAGCACGTTCTTGCCCCTTGGTTAAGCGACCTTCACGTTTCACAAAGCTACGTACTTTACGAATGTACTTACCTTCTTGTTCAGCTTGCTCTATGGTTTTGTGAACACGATTTTCGTTTTCTTCTTCAGTCATTTTTCTATCTTTTTGAATTTGTTTAAAGCAATAAACGCTGACACCGCTGAGAGAATTAAAAACATTTTAGACAAGGCAAGTAAATGCAGGAAAAGTTATTCATATTTCAAATTTACTTAACGCAGTATAAAGTGTTTTTCAACTCTCAGAAGTTATTCAGCCCACCACACATCGTACAACTCGCTTACAGATACAGTTTTCGCACCATTATCAGTTAACCACTTTTCAACTGCGGCTCTGTTTTCATCTGTGCACGAACCTAGCTTTTGAGTGCAAATTAACCCGTGCCATAAAGTGTCACCTTCACCACCAAAGCCTAAACCATTGGCTTGAATAACTTCACTAAAAAACTTATCAATAAAGGCATCAAGCTCATCACTGGTTATGCCTTCATTTAACTTCCAAGCTACATCAAATCCTAACTCTTGGTATTCATCAACTCTCAATTTTTTACGCAGTCGCTGACTTCGATGCTTTACATCAACTTTCATGGCATAGTCTCATAATAATAGTTACTAAAAAATAATTGCCGCTATTATACAGATTTCACCTCACGCAATAAAACAAATTTATTAAATACAGATAAATGCTAAATTCAGCAGCGTAAAACATTTTTTGAGTCAATTTGTATAATTAGTTACACTGCCTCACCATTTAAAAGTGAAGTTATCATTATTAATACGCCAATTGCGCCTCCCTCATTACAAAAAGTAAAAATATCCAACGAGTCAGCTAAACAATTCGCGGCTCAAGTAATTACCTGGTATCACCATCAAGGAAGAAAACACTTACCTTGGCAACAAAATAAAACTCCCTATAGTGTTTGGGTTTCTGAAATAATGCTGCAGCAAACTCAAGTATCAACAGTTATTCCTTATTATCAACGCTTTATGGCGAGTTTCCCTACCATCACAAGTTTAGCTAATGCCGATGAAGATAATGTACTACACCACTGGACAGGCTTAGGTTATTACGCCAGAGCGCGTAATTTGCATAAAGCTGCACAGCTAATAAATAGTCAATATCAGGGCGTTTTTCCCGAAGAAATAGAACAAGTTATCGCGCTACCGGGCATAGGCCGTTCAACAGCAGGGGCTATTTTAAGTTTGTCGTTAAATCAACACCATCCTATTTTAGATGGCAATGTAAAACGCGTATTAGCCCGAAATTATTTAGTTGAAGGATATAATGGCTTAGCCAAGTTTGACAAAGCACTGTGGCAGTTAAGTGAACAATTAACCCCTGCAATCGATACAAGTTTTTATACGCAAGCCATGATGGATTTAGGCGCTACCGTGTGCACGCGCAGCAAACCTAATTGTGAACTGTGCCCAATAAAAACAAGCTGTTTAGCTTTTGCTAGCTCTGAGCAAGCAGACTTCCCACAAAAGAAACCCAAGAAAAAAATTCCAGAAAAAAATACTATTATGGTGATCCCTAGAATCACAACTGCAACAAGCGACAAGGTGCTAATGGAAAAACGTCCTCCTGTCGGTATTTGGGGAGGTTTATGGTGTTTTCATGAAGTAAGTGAAAAAAGCGAAATTGCTGATTTACTACCGTCATTAGGTTTAAAGATCATCGCTAAACAAGGCTCTCAACAAGAGTTGACACCCTTTAGACATACCTTTAGCCACTTTCACCTTGATATATCACCTATCATTATTGACTGCGTTCAAATAGAAATTGGCTCACGTTCATACTTTAATAATCAAGAAATTAATAATCAAGAAATTAGCGAACCAAGAAAACAAAAATGGTATGATTTGAACAGTGAAGCTAGCGTAGGTTTAGCCGCATCAACAAAAAAACTTATTGGCCTATTGCAAAATTATTAACGCAAAAGAATTAACGCCAATAATAAATCGTAGTAACTATTACTTAAAATCAATAAGAGAGAATTATGAGTCGCACAGTATTTTGCCAAAACCTTAAAAAGGAAGGTGAAGGTTTAGCTTTTCAACTATATCCCGGTGAAGTTGGCAAGCGTATCTTTGATAACATATGTAAAGAAGCTTGGGGTAACTGGCAAAAAAAACAAACCATGCTAATTAACGAAAAGAAAATGAACATGATGAATGTTGATGATAGAACTTTCTTAGAAGCAGCCATGGTTGCTTATTTATTTGAAGGCGTAGAACCTGACATTGAAGGCTACGTACCGCCAAGTAAATAACGCTAATTATACTCGCTTTCAGCTTAAATGACTTTTAAAACAACAAAGCGCAGAAAAAAACGACAAACAACCATTTAATTTAAAAAAAGGGTTGACTGAAATAAAGAAAAACAGTTTAATACGCCCCGTCTTAACGAGGTAGCAAAATCACCTTGATAAAGATGCCCCGATAGCTCAGTTGGTAGAGCAGAGGATTGAAAATCCTCGTGTCCCTGGTTCAAATCCGGGTCGGGGCACCATTTACAGGAATGGTGCTCAATAGCAATATTGAATATTATTTCGGTGCCAAAGTATTACCCTTATGCAAAAAGTGATACTGCACACAGCTTTGTGTGCCGACTTAGCTCAGTTGGTAGAGCAACTGACTTGTAATCAGTAGGTCGCCAGTTCGACTCCGGCAGTCGGCACCATTCCTTCGTAGGAAGCATCAAGCCCTAACCTCGGTTAGGGCTTTTTTGTATCTGTCGTTTGGGTGAATTCTCTCATCACTTTCAATAACACCAGTAAACGCCCTTACCCCGCCTATTCTGCACGCTATACGTGATTTAATCCTGCCATACAGATAAGTTAATAGGCACGAAATACACACCTTTTTGAATAACCCGCTCTCTAATAAAGAAAGGGGCACAAATTTGAACTAGGGTAAGTAAATTTGGTTTGTTCGGTTTATCTATAGATATAGCGTTTATTTGTTAATTTGTGCGAGTAAAAAAGGATTTAATCCGTTGCTATAAGATAACGGGGTTGATGAAGCGACCATCACATCACCACAGACCAACTCACGGAAAAACCTGTGCCTGTCATAATCTCACAAGAAAAAACTATATTTTTTTTATTATCATGATTTAGAAACATGGTTCATATATCTACACAGTTAAGGGGTAATGCTAAACTGACTTTTGTTCTGCCCATAACAACAGATGTTTTAAAATGTAGAACAGCGATATCACTAAAAAAAAATAATTGAGTAAACTCTTCAAAATTTTCCATATCTTTTGCTGTCACTATCAGTACGAAATCCGCTTCACCGGTAATGTAATAACATTGTTGGATATTATTATTGTTTTTTACTTTGTTTTTAAAATAATTAAAACAATCGTTATAACTTCTATTTAGTTGTACAGATATAATAAAGGTCATTGATTGATTTACAGAGTCAGGCGATATTATTGCTACTTCCTGAGCGATAACTTTATTATCTCTTAAGCGCTTTAAGTGCCGCTGTATACTTGCCGTCGATAACCCTACTTCTTCAGAAAGGCGCTCAACAGAAGTTTTTACATCTATTTGTAATAATTCCAATATTTTTAGATCTTGCTTACTTAATTTCATCATCAAACACGCCTCAATAATATTGATACAATTCTATCAATATAAGCCAACAATGACGAACAAATAATCACTTAACTTAAAATTAAGACCGATAAACACCACTACTGGCAGATAGACTATCTATAGTTCGTTAAATCATTAAAAAAGGAATATCGCCATGCTTACAATACAAAGTTTGTCTGCTCCAACTTCTATAGATGTAAAAAGTTCACAACCACAGATACAAGTATTAAACCCTGAAGACGGTAGTTTAGTCGGAACAGTTATGAACAACTCTTTAAGTGAAGTGGACTCTATTATTGAGGCAGCAGTATTAGGTGCCCAAAAAGCTAAAAAACTTTCTTCAAATATACGGATGTCTGTACTTAATGAAGTTGCTGATAATTTAAGTAATCAAAAAGAATTGTTCGCACAAATGATTGCACGTGAAGGTATTAAAACCATTAATGAAGCTCGTAAAGAAGTTTCTAGATGTGTGGAAACCATACGAATTAGCGCGGAAGAAACGAGGCGTTTAACTGGAGAAACTATTGCTTTTGATCAAGCTCCCGGCTCTGAAAATAGGTTTGGGTATTATCGTCGGATACCTCTTGGCGTTGTTGCAGCTATCACTCCCTTTAATGACCCATTAAATTTAGTCGCTCATAAAATTGGTCCCGCTATAGCGGCAGGAAATTCAGTAATCCTCCTGCCTCACCATGAGACGCCTCTTGTCGCAAAAATGCTTGTGGAGCTATTTAATAAAACAAATTTACCTAACGGTATCTTAAATTTGGTTACAGGATATGGGATAGATATAGGCGATAAGATCGTATCAGATCCTCGCATTAATATGATTTCATTTACTGGAGGAAAAAGTGTCGGAGAAAGAATTCTAAGTCACGTAGGTTTAAAGAAAGTGTCAATGGAACTTGGAAGTAACTGTCCAGTAATAGTAATGAATGATGCAAATATTGAGATGGCAATGGAGGCATGTGTCAGTGGTGCTTTCTGGGCAGCAGGCCAAAACTGTTTACATGTTCAAAGAATTTATATTCAAGATGAACTATATGATCAGTTTGCCTCAGAGTTTTGTTTGCGTGCAAGCAAAATATCTATGGGAGACAAACTATCTGAATCTACTCAGATGGGTCCAATGATTAATAATCGTGCTGCTCTTAAAGTTGAAGCGATGGTACAAGATGCTCTTGAGAAAAATTCAACTTTACTGTGTGGTGGAAAAAGACAGGGAAACTTTTTTCAACCTACTGTTTTTGAGAATGTAAGCAGTGACTGCTTAATTGCCAAAGAAGAAGTGTTCGGACCTATAACTGTTTTGTATCGATTTTCTGATAAAGAAGAAGCCATAACTCAAGCAAATGATGTCGAATTTGGCTTACAAGCTGGAATATTTACCAATGATCTTGAATTAGCGTTTGAACTTGCAGATTCAATGGATTGTGGTGGCGTCATGATAAATGACAGCAGTGATTATCGAATTGATGCAATGCCATTTGGCGGGGTTAAAGGTTCAGGTGTTGGCCGAGAGGGTGTTATGAATGCTGTTAAAGAAATGACCGATATAAAAACTTATTGTTTTAATTTACGAAACTAACACTATCAAACAATCATGCAACATTTTAAAGAGTTAACTTAGGAAGAACATAATGAAAACATATAAATTAGCAATAATCGGTTTTGGGAATGTTGGTCAAGGCCTAACTAAAATTATTAGTGATAAAAAACAACTCTTAATAGAGAAGTTTGGTATTAATTTAAGCATAGTAGCTGTATGTGATCTATATAAAGGCAGTCTTTCTAACCCTAACGGTTTGGACCCTGAAGTTTTATTATCTGATCTAGAGAAACATGGAGATTTAAAAAGTACTTCGGCTCCAATCAATGGCTGGAATGCGACTGAAACGATTGATAAGAGTGGTGCTGATATTTTAGTAGAACTTGCTTTTACTGATCTACAAACAGGTGAACCCGCAGTAAGCCATATTAAACAGGCATTGAATAATGGTATGCATGTTTCTATGACTAATAAAGGACCCGTTGCTTTACATTTTCCTGAGCTTCGTAAAATAGCATTAAGCAATAATGTTCAAATTGGCATTGAAGGCACGGTAATGAGCGGAACGCCTGCAATAAATTTAGGTAGTGAGATGCTGTTAGCCGCCGGAATAACAAAAATTCAAGGGATTCTTAATGGTACGACAAATTATATATTAGGTGAGATGTCTTCAGGATCAGGATATGAAAATGCACTCAAACAAGCTCAAGAACTTGGTTATGCTGAAGCAGATCCTACGGGGGATGTTGAGGGTTATGATGCTGCTGCAAAAGTAGTTATTCTGGGAAATCTTTTAATGGATTTATCGCTTACATTAGATGATATAGATCGTGAAGGCATTAGCCATATCACAAAGAATGATATTTCTAACGCCACTTCTTTAAAGAAGCATTGGAAATTAATTGGAACAATTGAAAAGCATAACGATGGGTTCTCCGCATCAGTTAAACCTGAGATGGTATCGAGTGAACATCCATTAGCATCAATTAAAGGCGCGACAAATGCTATTACCTATTCAACAGAATTACTAGGTGATATTACATTAATTGGTCCAGGTGCTGGACGCTTGGAAACAGGATACGCAGTTATTGAAGATATACTTTCAATACATAAAAATTCACTCTAAAAAACCACTAACATGTCAATATTCAACAACAAATCACATGGGTGACTATTGTATTTCAATTTATTATTCATGTGGTTAAGACGCATAAGTAGTGACTTTAGCTAGACCAAGCCGTTGACTTGTAATCAGTAGGTCGCCAGTTCGACTCAGGCAGTCGGCACCATTCATATCAAGCCCTAGCGTTAAGTTAGGGCTTTTTTGTATTTGTTTCTAATAAATTGTTTGGTTGAATTTTATAGCTATTTCACTAACACCAATAAAACCACCACCCCACCTATTTGAATAACCCTAACTAGTGCACTGATTTGAGATAGGGTAAGTAAACTTGGTTTGATTCATCAATTGATTATTTAAAATTTAATTCGTTAATTTTTGATAAATTGGGCGAGTAAAAAAGGATTTAATCCGTTGCTTAGGGTATTGGGGTTGGTGCTTAGCCCACTAAAACTTCGGGTAAATTTTAATAGGGTAAATTAGTTGATGGTGTAAATATCCGAACTGGGTATTAGCACCAGTGATAGCCGTTAGTTTGCTCATAATAAATGATGAGAACATAGCCCACTATTCAAAATATTGCGGATAAGTTTCATAGTAGTAATTCAATATTCCAACTATATAGCGGATAACATAATCATGCTGTTTCAATAATGCTTCGGTATATGCTGTCATAACCTCAAAAGACATTAGCTTTGATTGCATAAACAAATCTCTGTATATCCCTAAATTCTCATTTAATACCTTTTGTGACTCTAAAAGAGAATTATGGCCACTTTCCATCAAATAGTATTCGACACTTACCGTTTCTTTACTGTGACTTGTTTTATCTAACTTTAAAAATACTTGTTCCAAAGGCGCAATTACTTTATTTCGCGCATATAGAATAAGATCTGTAAGCCGGTGTTCCTGAATTGCTTCTACTATCACAATATCCAATTTTTGTTGTAATAGCTTGTCATCCAGCGTATATAAAAACTTCAATATTTTTAAGAAACCATAAGGGGTTTCAAGACCTTGCTTACTACCCCACAAATCTATAGATAAACAAATTTTTTGCATTGTTAGGGTTTCAATATCTGATACTGTTTGAAAACCACTTTCTTTAAGAAATATAGGGATATACTTAGGCCTAAACACGACATCATTTGTAATATCAGTAAAGGACTTAGAGCGCTCTATATCTTTAGGTGTGATATTACTAGGTAGTATTTGAGATATAGGCAAACCAATATCACTAAATGCTAACGCAACTAGGTTTGAACAAAATAAAGTGTTTGAGTCTTTGCGGTTTAATCTAAACCGACTTTTGATTGCGCCTTGCCACCAGTACTCTGAATGCAAATATTCCTTAATAGCTTCAGAAGCGTTTAATGCAGAGTTACTGTCACCATATCGCAGTACTTTAATATTATTTACTAAAATCGTATTTAATGATCTTACTCTTACCCCTAAACCTAACGCTTCTACATAAAGACCACCTGAAACAACCATAGATACATGACTAAACCTTGACCATAACCCCAATCGAATAAGCATACTTAGGCTGGATTTTTCAGAAGTTAAGATCAGATCACCTGGCTGCAATTTGCTGGTTTCTAGCATGTATAATTTTTTCATTCTCAATCCATTGATTAAACTGTTACTAAGAATAGTTAAGCATTAATCATTAAACCGATCAATTACCGCTTTCATTTTCTCAGCTACCTGATTCTTCTCTAAATGAGCATATCTCATGGTGGTTGCAATATTTGAATGCCCTAAAATATGCGCAGTTTCTTGAGCCGTCATACCATTTTGCACTAATCTACTAGCACATGTATGACGAAAATCATGTACTCGGAAATCTTCGATACCAGCATTTTCTCTTATTAGTAAAGGCCCGTCGAATGGAGATAGTAGAATGCTTACGTGGATTATTACCTGATTTATCAGTGCTATTTATTGGATATGCCATTTGTAATATAGCTTCTTATCAGTTCTTAATTTCAACACCTGAAAAACACGGTTTGACATGTATAACACCGCTTTATTATTTGTCTTTGAACGTTTCAATAAAATAGTTTTATCTTTTAAATCAACTTGCTGCCATGTTAACTCTGCAATTTCACTATAACGTGCGCCTATATCCAAAAGCATAACCACTAAATCCCAGTTATCTTGACGTTGTTTCATCAATTCTGGTTTATCAGTGAATGGTGTTAATTTCTTATAATATTTGGTGTTATCTGGTACTAACTCCGCTAATAAACGAATTTCTTCATCACGACTCAATGAACGTATACGCTGGTTTGGTACCTTAATTTTAGGAAACTTAATTATTGGTACTTTAGGTTCGATAAAGAATTTTACCCATCAAGGGCAAAAGACAATCAAGCAATCCCCATAGTACCGAATTAAATGCCCGCGGTTTCCTCATTGTGAGCCTTTCAGACATCAGCCTTTCTATGATGGGCTGATGATAGGTTTTGTGTACTGGCTGATATCTAAAAACCTTAACATAGCGGCCATAGATACTTTAAAATAAAGTGCCAGTAAAAACTAACACTTCACTTTATTATCCATTGCTCTACTATGTATAACCAGAATCAGGATGAAGTAAGGCCATACATTTTCTCTTATTATGAAAAATCTATTATCCATTCGCTCTTATAGTACAAAACCAACTCGTCACTCACATCACTTTAATCAATTGGTTTTACCTTTACGTGGTGTCATAAATATATGTGTTGGTAATTTCAATGGTAAAGTTGCACCTAGTGAATGTGTTGTAGTTAAAGCCAACGAAGAGCATTTGTTCACTGCTAATACTGAAGCTAGATTTGTAGTCGTAGATATAGAAAACCTGCCCCTAAATATTTCATCTTCACACTATATTGTTTTTGCGATTAGTTCATCTCTTAGAAGTTACTTAACTTTTATCGAAAACCAACTAGAAAACAAAGTTAATGCTCAATTAGAACAGGCGATGTTTGAAATGTTTAGTTTATTGCTTGCAGAGCAACCTTTATTACCAAAAGTAGATAATCGCATTGGTACAGCAATATCTTTCATAGAAAAAAATATTGCAGAGCAACTCCAAATCAAACGTTTAGCTGCATCAGCTTTCCTAAGTGAGACACAGTTTAAGAAACTGTTTAAACAACAAACAGGTATGACTGTGATGAAGTACGTAACGAAACTTCGAATGGAAAAAGCCCAAGCTTTACTTACCCACACAGATTACCCATTACCAATTATTGGTGAAAAAGTAGGTTATAAAGAGCCATCGGCCTTTAGCCGAAAATTTTCACAATACTTTGGTCTATCACCAACTAAGTTCAAAAAATAAATGTAGTCTGAATTGTTAACGATTGCGTCCTAATTGTTAAAAACGCCTTTCATAATTAGCATACTATTTCTGTATTGAAGTTATCATTTGTAGGTTTCATTATGGAAAATCATCACGAAAATTTTAAGGGCATTATTGCTATTATTATTGCTAGTTTTTTGTGGGGAACAACTGGTACTGCGGCAAGCTATTCACCTGATATAAGTTCTTTGGCGATTGGTGCGTTTTCTATGGGAATAGGCGGAGTGTTACTTGTAATCACCGCTCGAAAAAAGTTATTTATAGATTATAAACTTATGCTCGAACAACCTAAGGTATTAATATTAGGTGCCGCTTCTGTCGCTATTTATCCATTAGCATTTTATACCTCAATGCGTTTATCAGGTGTTGCCATTGGTACTGTAGTCTCTATAGCTACAGCACCTTTTTTTGCTGCAATCCTTGAACGTCTAATCAGTAAAAAGAACATATCATTGCAATGGATATTGAGCTTTGTCGTTGGAACTATAGGTATTGCTCTGTTAACTTTAGGTAGAGACCAGAGCAATAATACTGCTTATAGTATTAATCAACAGAGTTTGGGTATTCTTTTGGGTTGTATTGCTGGATTAACTTATGCAGGTTATTCATGGGCAGCAAGGCGTTTAATTGAAAGTGGCGTTCATTCAAAATCGTCCATGTCAGGGCTGTTCGGTTGTGCTGCTCTATTGTTACTCCCGTCATTATGGTTTACGGGTGATAACTTATTTTCAAGCTCAACTAATGTTTTGGTATCTTTGTATATGGCAATAATTCCAATGTTTTTAGGATACCTATTATTTGGTTTTGGCTTGAATTATATAGACGCAAGTAAAGCGACACTAATTACCCTAATAGAACCATTGGTTGCAACTATTTTAGCTGTTTTTATTATAGGTGAAAGATTTAAAGTCATTGGTTGGATAGGTGTAGCTTTAGTCTCACTATGTCTATTGATGCAAACCATCAAACCTCAAGGCCAACTAAGATTAGCCTTCAAATCAACTTAGTTATACAACCTGATATAATTACTGCTTTGACAGAAAGTTCATAACGCTTTTAGCTGCCAACCATAGTTAACGTAACAAAAACACCGCATGCGGAAGGAACATATACGGTTTGAGCAAAATGCTCGAATAACTATTATAAATTATTACTTGTTTTAGCTTTATTTCTAAAAATTTATTTCCATATCAATCCTGTGCATGTCATTTCCCCAACCATCTTTAATGTAATTAGTTTCTATAGCCCCAAACTTTTTGAAAAAAAGTGATGATAGATAACTTGCTGCAATATCAATCCCTACGGACTCAATATCAAGGGTATACTGTTTAACATATGACATTAACTTTGTGCCTATTCCTTTTCCTTTTTCATTTGGACAAACCATGATCCAAGTAACTCGGCTTCTATTTGAATTTTTTACCTGACTAATACCAAAAGCTGCAACTACCTTTTCTTTAGAGATGAGAACCTTGTATGTATCAGTTAAATTCAATAAATAGTTTGAATAGTCTTCACGTTCCTGTTTTATTCCTGCAAGGATAGTTCGTTTATGATCGCCAAAATCTACAGATAGCTTCATTAATTTGTCTGATTTTTCAACTTCAGATACTTTTAAGATAGTACCCACTCTAATATCTAACTTTGCCAAGTCGTCAAATGTGTATTTAAACGAGTAGTAGCTCCAATTCCACAATGCCAGTTATTAAATATATGGTTGATAGACAATGTTAAATTTTAAATTTAAGACAGGTTTAGCTTCTTTTATAAGATGGAGCATCTAGGTGAACTGCCGATCGATCTTCAGAATAGCGTAACTATTGAACATATAAAAACAGGATATCGTCATGGTGGTTGCCATCCCGTAGGGTTAGCATTAGCCGCTCAAGCTAGAGGATTTCACGCAAAAGTTAATATTAACAGTAGTGAACCATTATTTGTTGATGGTGTGCGTAGCGAAGATAAAAAACAAATGTTCATGAATACTTTATCAAGCAAAGTAAACAAAAAAAATATTGATTAGTTTTCAAGAAACAACGGCTCAAATGCTTAAAGAAGCTTGTGATAATGGTCAAATATCATTAGTACTTATCAGCACATATAGATTAGATAGAAAAAAAGCACCTCATTGGGTGGTGATTAGTGGTTATGATGAGCAGTGCTTTTATGTACATGATCCAGATCCTGATGAAAAGTTTCAAGATCATAATGATTGCCAATATATACCCATTTGCTTTGATGACTTTGAACGAATGTCGGTATTTGGTGCAAGCAGAATGATAACGTCTATACAAATCAATAAGTAATTCATTATCCTGTTATAGTAAAATGTTATGTTTACTCAAGAAGCGCACGAATTATACGAGACAAAAAATTTAATCTGTTGCTACATGCTTTTACTGCATGCTTTTACTAAAAGTTAATGACGTTAGTGCATATTCCATATTTTGTTATAAGTGTCATATTAGTGACATTCTTAATTTTTCATTGTTTTTATACTAATGCCATCAAATTGGCTTAGCTGAAATTAATGTAAAGTTAATCTAAAGTTATCTGCAAAAGTTATTTACGCAAGGAGTCACTGTGAATTATAAAGATTATTATAAAATTATGGCCGTTGATAAAACCGCGTCCCAAGATGAAATTAAAAAATCATATCGCAAATTAGCGCGAAAATTTCATCCTGATGTGAGTAAAGAAAAAGAGGCGGAAAGCCGCTTTAAAGAAATAAACGAAGCCTATGAGGTATTACGCGATAAAGAAAAACGCGCAGCCTATGATCAACTAGGTAGTAATTGGAAAGCTGGCCAATCAGGCTTTACCCCACCGCCTAATTGGCAAGATCAATACCAACAACAGCATCAACAAAGCAACGGTAATTTTAATTCTGGCGGTCAAGGCGATTTTAGCGACTTTTTTGAATCGTTATTTGGTGAGGGTTTCAGCGCTAATCAACATGCATCGCATGGCCGTCAGCCCTATCAAGGAGAAAGACAAGGGCAAGATAGTCACGCAAAAATATTGATTGATTTGCAAGATGCATACACTGGTGTAACTCGCAGCTTTACACTACAAGAGCAAGTTATTAATGAGCAAGGACAAAGGCAAACGAAAGAACGCACACTAAAAGTTAGTCTTCCCAAAGGAATAAAGCTGGGTCAAAAAATTCGTTTAAAAAAGCAAGGTGAAGCAGGGTTTGGCGGTGCAAAAAATGGTGATTTGTATCTTGAAGTGGGGTTTAACCAGAATCCTTTATATGTTGTTGAAGGAGCTGATATTACAACCGAGCTTGCTATTAGCCCATGGCAAGCAGCTTTAGGTGAAAAAGTGAAAGTACCTACACCTTCAGGGCATATTGATTTACGTTTACCTAAATTGGTGAGTAGTGGCAGTAAAATGCGCTTAAAAGGCCGTGGATTACCAAGTAAAATTGCTGGAGACTTTTTTGTGAAACTAAAAATTGTTTTTCCAAAAATTTTGTCAGCCGAAGAAGAAACGCTTTACCAGTCTTTAAAAGCACTAGCGCTTGATGACAATGAAAGTAAAAATAAAAACGAAAATGTTAGGCAAAAAGTTGATGCTTAACTTTCCTTAACGTCATACTAAACTGGTGGTGACTGTGCATAAACGAGTAGTTCACAGAGAGCTACCATTAAAACGCCAATAAGCTTGATCAATACAAATTCATTTAGAATTACAAATAAAGTGCACAATTTGAATAACTATTAGTTATAAAGGGTGTTAATGATAAAGTAAGATTCGAGCACAGTGATAGGCTATGCTTGAATAGGAAGTATTAACCGAAGTGATTAAAAACGATTTTATTACCATCTAAATCACGGAAATATGCGCCATAAAAGGCGTCTGGAATACGTTGTCCTGGTTCGCCATCGCAGGTTGCACCTAAGGCTATTGCCTTATTATACATTTCGTCGCACTTCTCTTTTGAACCTGGAGCAATAGCTAGCATATTGCCGTTACCACAGTTTTGTACTTCTTTGTTATATGGAATACAAATGGCGAGCATGGGTTCTTTCATATTTTTACCAATAAATATAATACGTTCCATTTTTATCAAAGTTTTCGCGCCAAGTGGTGCCAATAGTTCATTATAAAAGGCTTCTGATTTTTCTAAATTAGATACACCGATGGTTGCATAGCTGAGCATATTTATTCCTTTTTTATTATGATTAAGTCGTTATGTTAGACAGACAGTTGACTACAACAGGTTAGTTAAATCATGTCAACAAGAACAGCTGGGCTAATGAAATGAATGCCTTCTTTTATTCAACTAGGTTTTCATCAAAGGCGCGTTAGCTAAAGTTTGGGTGTATTTCGCTTCTTTTTCTAATGCTTCTAAATCTTTAATAATCAGTTGATTACGTTTTTTATCAATGATGCCTTCTTTTTTCCAGTGCTGTAATTGTTTATTAATCACTTGCCTAACTGACCCCGTCATTCTCGCTAACGTTTCATCGTTTAAACCATTCACTAAATGATGCTGATGCTCTTCTTCTTTTCTGCCTGTATAAAACTTAATTTTATTAATATGTTCTAAAATAATACGGCTTAAACGTGTGGTTACATCGTGCAAAATTAAACTACTTGCCTGTTGTTCTTTTTCACGCATTTTTTTCGCTAAATAAGGCATGAATTGCTGGTTAAATTCTGGATAGGTCCACAACCAATGTCGCATCGTTGCAAGTTTGACTGACAGTAATTTTACCGTGGTTAAAGGTGAAATAATAACGTTATGCGGTTGATCATCAAACAACACCATTAAATCAAAACAATCGCCGGCATAGAGCATATCTAACGTTGCTTCTCTGCCAGTTTCAGGGTTACTTTGTTTGATTTCTAATTGCCCATCAATCATAACAAAAAAGCGTTTCGTTAAGATGTCACAATTAATGTAATCGCCTTTGTGCCATTCATTAAGCTGAAATTCTTGTTGAAAATCTTCAATTAATTTTGCTGGTAAATCGGCAAAGAGGTTCGCTTGCTTTACTAGCACCGGACTTAACGCCGGGCTTAACAGTGGATTGGCTTTTTGAGGTAAATGACTAACATTTTTATGCATAAATATAAGAATTTAAGCCGTGGCGTAAACGAGTGGTTTTTATTCTACCTACTTGTGGCTACATAGTAAAAGCTAATGCAGGCCAATACAAATAAAGAACAAATAAAGAACAAAATCATCGCTACTGTCATATTTGTGACAGAAGCATCTTCTTACCTTACGTATTATAGCCCCACTAACCAAACAGCTTGCGTTAAATCATTAATACAAGATTGTTTATACGGTCAAATTGCTTACTGGATAATTGCCATGAGCGTAAGACCTTTTTATTAGACTCTAACATTAAATGACAGGTGATTATTATGACAAAGATTATTGGTATTGACTTAGGTACAACAAACTCATGTGTAGCGGTTATGGAAGGTGGCGTTGCAAAAATCATTGAAAATGCAGAAGGTAGCCGTACCACGCCATCAATTGTTGCTTATGCAAACAACGAAACGTTAGCGGGTCAACCAGCAAAAAGACAAGCCGTTACTAATTCTAAAAATACATTATTTGCGATTAAGCGGTTAATTGGTCGCAAGTTTGATGACAAAGAAGTGCAAAAAGACATTAAACTAGCGCCTTATAAAATTGTAAAAGCAAAGAATGGTGATGCGTGGGTTGAGGTCAATGGTAAAGCATTGTCACCACAAGAAGTATCAGCACAAATTTTACGTAAATTGAAAAAGGATGCTGAAGCCTATTTGGGCGAAACGGTAACAGAAGCGGTAATTACTGTACCGGCATACTTTAATGATTCACAGCGCCAAGCAACGAAAGACGCAGGTAAAATTGCAGGCCTTAATGTTAAACGTATTATTAACGAGCCCACGGCAGCAGCATTAGCCTATGGGGTTGATAAAAACAATAAAGCTGACCAAAAAGTGGCGGTTTACGATCTAGGTGGTGGTACCTTTGATGTTTCTATTATTGAAATATCTAATGTAGACGGTGAAAAACAATTTGAAGTATTAGCAACTAATGGTGATACCTTTTTAGGGGGTGAAGATTTTGATTTACGCCTCATTAATTACCTTGCTGATGAATTCAAAAAAGAAAGCGGTATTGATATTCACAATGATCCCTTAGCTTTACAGCGCATTAAAGAAGCGGCTGAAAAAGCGAAAATCGAGTTGTCATCGGCACTACAAACCGACGTGAATTTACCGTACGTTACCGCTGATGCCAGTGGTCCTAAACACTTAAATGTACAAGTTACTCGCGCTAAATTAGAGTCGTTAGTTGATGATTTAGTAAGAAATACTATCGCACCGTGTGAACAAGCATTAAAAGATGCCGGTTTAAGTAAAGGTGATATTAGTGAGGTAATTTTGGTAGGTGGTCAATCACGTATGCCAAAAGTGCAAGAAGCGGTTAAAACCTTCTTTGGTAAAGAGCCACGTAAAGATGTCAACCCAGATGAAGCAGTTGCCATAGGTGCTGCGATTCAATCGGGCGTGTTATCAGGAGCTGTTAATGATGTTTTATTACTTGATGTAACACCATTATCACTGGGTATTGAAACCTTAGGCGGTGTAATGACTAAGCTTATTGAGAAAAATACCACCATACCAACACGTGCTTCTGAAACGTTCTCAACGGCTGAAGATAATCAAGCTGCGGTAACCGTACATGTGTTGCAGGGTCAGCGTGAAATGGCAACAGACAATAAATCGTTAGGTCAATTTAACTTAACGGATATTAACCCTGGCCCACGCGGTTCGGTGCAAGTTGAAGTAACCTTTGATATTGATGCTAATGGTATTTTAAATGTGTCAGCGAAAGACAAAGCAACAGGCAAGGAGCAAAGCATTAAAATTACCGCATCAAGTGGTTTAACGGAAGATGAAATTAATAGTATGGTAAACGATGCACAAATGCACGCTACTGAAGACAAACAAAAGCGTGAGTTAGTTGAGCAACGTAACCACGCAGATCAATTAATTCATACCGTACAAACGTCAATGACGAGCTTGAGCGATGATCAGCAAACTGAGCTTAAAACATTAATTGAGCAACTAAAAATGGCAGTTAATGGCAGTGATAAAGGTGCGATTGAAATGCGACAAAAAGCATTGCAAGCAGCTTACAGTAAAGTGATGCAAGCTCAACAAGCGCAGTCTCAAGCAGAGCAACATCAAGGTGAAGCGGCCAATGATGGCGCAGCTAACAACGCTAAAAAGGACGAAGATGTTATTGATGCTGATTTTGAAGAGGTAAGCAACGGTTAATTGTTAAAATATTAATAACTAATTGTTAAATGCTAGCAACAAAACCCCTAATATTCTTTATTAGGGGTTTTTTATTGCTTGGAAAAACCCCCTTTAAAAACTATTAAAAGATGTAGTGACAACCAAGAAAACTGCTTACAGCTCAAACAAAACATCAGTGCGGATTATATATTTAATCCCCTCAGTGATAGGTACTGAACTGTGAATACAATGCAAAGGGTGCATACCGTGAGGAAAGCATAATATACCGCCAACTGGGGTTCGAATGTCAACATTTTTTACCTTGTCATTCCTTGTTGCCGGTTGAGTCGGATCATCAGCATTCACTAAGAAGCGCGTTTCACCCCCTTGAAAATCTTCACTTAAAAATATTAAAAAAGTCATTTGGCTATAACGATCAGGATAAGCATTAGCAACCAGCTCATCATTAATAACACGGCTACCCGGCCAAGATCCATCAGAGTGAGGTTTGAAGTAGTCATTAGGATTATAACGATAAAAGCGAAAACGTGCGTTAATCCCCAACGCTTTACTGCCACCGAAAATAGCCTGTCGATCATCCATTACATGCGCAATACGTTGCCAAATAATACCATCGGTTTGTTCATCAACTATCCACGTTAAGCTATCGTTATGACGAACACTGCGTGGTAACGAAACAGCGGCATCGGGCAAATACCCCAGCTGTTCACTAAGTCTAATCAGCTGCTCACACTCATCTTTTGTTAATACATTGAATAACTGAAATGCACCAGGTACCTGCGCCAACTCGCGTCGCTCAATACCACTTACATCAAAGTCTTCACTTAAGTTTGCAGAATTTACCTGGCGATTACCCCATGCAGGTAAAGCGGGATGCTCAGCTCCTGGCTCTAAAGCAGCGACAAAAAAGTCAGCTTCTGTGTCTATTGTTTGATTCATATATTACTCTATTGATAATTAATTGATCTTAATCGCTGTGCTTTAATTATTAGTGCACTGCGGTTAAGCTTGCCAAGGCATATATTTATTGGCTGATAATTCTCAGCTGGGCAAACTGGCGATGACCAGCAGCAGTACCATGAAAGCCGAAGCCACTTTGTTTAGCCCCAACCCACGGCCCAAGACCGCCAGCCCCTTGATTGATAGCCACCATGCCAGCTTCCATTTGCTGGGCAACAGCATTGGCACCTGCGCCACCAAAGACCACCGCGCCTAAACCATATGGGCTGGCATTAGCTCGCTCAACCGCCTCAGACAGATGCTTAAAACGACTAATAGCAACCACGGGACCAAAGGTTTCATCTCGCTCTAAAAGCATGTCTGGTGTGATACCGGTCACAACAGTGGGTTGTATATAGGGCAACTGATAATGGTGTTTTCCTAATAAGAATGTCGCGCCTTTAGCTTTAGCATCCTCAAGTTGAGACAACACATTAGCATGCTGCTTAGGGTTAACAATTGGGCCAATATTGACATTATGTTGATCCCAAGCGCCCGCTTGATATCGACGAGCTAAAGCAACCACTTTCTGCTCAAACTCATCGGCTATACGTTCATCAACATAAATACGTTCCGTAGAGGTGCACATTTGGCCAGTGTTTTCAAAGGAGCTAGCCACCGAAAACTGCACCGCTTCATCAATATCAGCGCTTGCCATAACGATAAGCGGATCATTACCGCCCAATTCCATTACTAAACGTTTAAGCCCTGAAGCCGCACTTGCCATAATATGTTTGCCAGCAGCGAGTGAGCCAGTGAAAGCTACCATATTGATTTCGCTATTAACCAATGCTTTACCAATTTCTGCATCGCCATGCGCTATTTGTAATACATTCTCAGGCAGCACCTGATTTAATGTTCTAACAAAAAGATCGGCAACTAAGGGGGTTTCTTCCGACGGTTTTAACACCACACTATTGCCAGCAACCAGCGCAGGCAACAGCAAATTGTTCGCCATCGCCAATGGATAATTCCAAGGTGAGATTACGCCAACGACACCTAATGGTCGATATTGCATTTCGCCATTGCGCCCCATTTGCTCAGTCTTTAGGGCTTGCGCTATTTCCTGAGTAAAATAGGTCGCGTTTTGGATGGTGCCAGCGACCTCGTAACTTGCTCTTCGATAATCTTTACCCATTTCTTTACTGATCAATAATGTTAGCTGTTCTTCTACCGCCGTAAGACATTCGTAAGCCTGAGCTACTTTTTGTTGGCGCTGTGTAAGAGACAGTGCCCCCCACGTTTTTTGCGCTTGCTTGGCACGTAAAACAACCACTGGCATTTGTGCTGGTTCCGTAATCGGAACATCACCCAATGGCGCTCGATTAATGGGATCATAAGAAGTGAGTGTTGGCATAAAATGGATTCCTAAAATTGCGCTAATGTTAATGTGAGCGTTAGCTGTTAACGTCAATGCATCTTGATTAGTAATGTGTATGGAGCCGTATTATGCTATAGTGGTTCATTAAAGCAACTAGTATACTTTTAGTAACCACTCAATTAAAAATAGACATAAAATGAAAAGCACTACAAAAACAAATAGTAATGTTAAAAAAATAAATTTAGAAAGCTGTGAAGAACCTTGCCTTATTGAGCGGGGCATGCGGGTTTTAGGGGGAAAATGGAAAGCATCTATTCTCTGGCATCTAAAAGATGGTCCAGTTCGTTTTAACGAATTATCTCGTATGTTAGGTGGCGCAAGTAAGAAAATGGTCGACCAACGCCTGAAGGAATTGGAAGCACAAGGCCTAGTTACGCGTGAAGTGATCAGCGATCGCCCTATTGCTGTCGCCTATGAAATTACCGATTTTGGCCGTACAGCATTAGATATTTTAGAAAAACTCAAAGACTGGACCGAAGATAACGGCATTTAACACTTTTTTTCGTCTAAGTGGTAACTATCATAAGTTCCCTTCTTTGGGTGGTATGTTTGCTATTTTAGTGATTAAAAATCAGCTATTTTTGTTAGCTGTCTTCGTATAGAATCCGCCATGTAATTTTACGATGAGAGTTATAAGTGGGGGAAAATTGTTCTCCTATAACACCGTAATGTAAGCAAGATAACAATCAGCCAAAACAAACAACAACAACAACCAATAAAGGAAAAATCAAATATTTAGTCATATCATGATTGGGGCGAACGATGTTAAAGCGTCTAAAGTATTTTACGATGCTATTCTAGATGAACTAGGTGGCAGGCAACTTTATCTTGCCTATTTACGTGACCCATCGGGTAATAAAGCTTGTGCGCTATATCGTATTAACTACTAACAAGTAACTTTTCACATAAAAAAGGCGATTAAATCGCCTTTTTTATTGATACGTATTAACGATAAAACGCTTCAACAGCTCCTTTTATCATCATCATAAGCGGCTGCCCGCGACGGTCCAACGCTTTGCTCGACGGGACTTTTACCCAACCTTCACTGATGCAATATTCATCGACATCAAAACGCTCTTTGCCGTTGAGCAGAATACCAATGTCGTGCTCGAAAACTTCTGCCACATGATGTGGGCTACGAGGATTACCCGAAAGGCGATCCGGTAAAGCGGGTTGTGATTTAATATCGTTCATGTTGATGAGCTGTTGTAAATAAAAAGTGCACTATTGTAGGCAATATAGGCCTCTCCCTCAAGAGCTGCAGTAATAAATAATAACTTCTACTGGTGCGACAAAGTAAGTCAAGAAGAGCTTATGCATAACTATACTTTTTGGTTATCGAAGACAAGATTGTTATATACTTTAATTATTAAAATAATGCTATTACTGTTATTATTGTTTTATCAATTCGTCTAATCGTACTCGTTATTAACGTCACCTTCTGAGTGTCATCTCCATGATTGAAATAAAAACAGCCGCTTATCGCCGTGCAAGCTTTGCGTTAGCGTTAGGATCTTTCCTCGTATTTTGCAACTTGTACATGTTTCAACCTATGTTGCCATTGATGGCTGAAAAATTTAACGCCAGTGCCATTGAAATTAACTGGTTACTGGCGGCAAGTACCTTAACCTTAGCGCTTACGCTTGTGCCATGGGCTATCGGTTCAGAAATTATTGGGCGTCGTAACGTGATGATGCTGAGTCTTTTCTTATTACCGTTTGCTGGTATGGCAATGTTGCTGACAGATTCATTGCTGATGTTAACGTTAGCACGCGGGGTAATAGGTATATCTATTGCAGGATTTGCGGCCGTTGCTGTGGCATATATGGCTGAAGAGTTCACTCCAAAAGCCTTAATGCTTGCCATCGGGGGCTATATTAGTGCGAATTCATTAGGGGGGATTACTGGGCGTTTATACGGCGGTTTTGTCACTGAATATTGGGGTTGGGAAGTGGCTGTTATTGGGATGGCTATTTTCAGTTTATTAGGCGCGCTATTAGTTAACCGACTGTTACCAGAACAGCAATATTTCACCCCAAAAAAAGGGCAATTCCACAGCCATAAT
The DNA here is from genome assembly GCA_963974965.1 of uncultured Colwellia sp. Classification (GTDB taxonomy): domain Bacteria; phylum Pseudomonadota; class Gammaproteobacteria; order Enterobacterales; family Alteromonadaceae; genus Colwellia. The sequence goes on from CAXBEX010000002.1 coordinate 131,131, forward strand.
CGGAATGTGATTGGTCACTTAACGCAGCGTAAATTATGGTTAGCGATGCTTATTGGTGGGCTAAATTTTGCGTTGTTCGTTAACCTCTATACGGTAATGGGGTTTCGTCTTGTCGCGCCTCCCTATTCACTTTCTATCAGCTTAACGTCGATGATTTTTTTATGTTATCTCAGTGGCACCATTACGGCAAAACTAAGTGGTCGTTGGAGCCAAGTTTATAGTCCGATCAATGGCATGATATTAGGAACAACGGTGAGTGCTATAGGCATGTGGGTCGCCGCTTATGATTCATTGTACGCAATGCTTATTGGTCTATTGCTTATTAGTTCTGGCGCATTTTTCACACACTCACTTGCGTATGCATGGGTGAGTCAAAAAGCGAATACGGCGAAAGCAACAGCAACTGCGTTATACCTTGTACATTATTATGTTGGCGGTAGTTTAGGCGGCTTTTACTTAGTTGCCTGTTGGCAATATGGCGCATGGCATGGAGTGCTTACTGGTGGAATGGTACTTTATGGTTTAATTTATCTGTTGTGTTGGCGCTTACACCGCTGTACATTTTCGAGTAAAAATCATTTTAAAATAATGAGTTAACCTATGTTAAAAGTTTTCAGCAGCTTTTTCTGTGTTCAATGTGATAAGGGATCAACACCGAGTCTGTTGCCCTATTAATGAATAATTCAGCTGCCTTGATGCCTTTTTCTTCACTATTTTGATGAATAGTGGTTAAAGGAGGGGTTGAACGGGAGGCTTCGTCAATACCATCAAAACCAACCACTCTGATATCTTCTGGTATTTTAAGGCCCATTGAATTAATTTCTTTTAACGCTGCTAAAGCAATTAAATCACTCATACAAAGTAGAACATTGGGGCGAGGAATTGATGTTAGTGCTTCTTTAGCGGCAATTAAGGCAAAATGGTGACTACTTTCTGGAATATTCCACAACCTATCAGTTCTTAGGCTTACGCCTAATTCCTCAATTGCCTTTTTGTAACCATTTAAGCGCTGGTGAGCAATCGAGCAATGAACATCAAAATCAGCTAAGTCGTAAACTCGAGCAGTTAAATTTGAATCAAGCAATCGTAAACCAAGAATGGCAATATCATCATCTTTTGAATTAATAGCGAGTTTTGCAATTTCGTATGCAGCGTGTTCGTTGTCAATACCAACGGATGCTTTACGGTCAATATCAAAGTCGGCGGTAACAACTTTTTTATCTGTCGTTCTTAATTGATCAATTAATTTAGTATTGCGTGGACTACCATAACAAATAAAGCCGTCTACAAAATCAGACACCGCATTGATATTGTCAGAAGCGCCAGAAAACAATAATAAATTAACGTGACTTTTCTCTAAAATTGAAGAAACGCCTTTAACAAAATTACTGGCTACGGGATCAGTTATCATGTATTCAACACTGTCTGGTAGCACCAAGGCAACAATATTAAATTGGCCTTTTCTTAAGGATTGAGCTGCTTTATTGGGACCTGAATAACCCAACGTTTGACATGACGCTAGAATTTCTTCTCTGCGTTTTTTAGAAAGTTGATCTGGCCGGTTAAAAGCATTAGATACGGTAGCATTTGAAACACCCAGTTCTTTTGCAATACTTTTAAGTGTCCATATTTTTTTTTCTGTCATAGTTACCTTGCATCATCATTTATTCTAAATCGTTTAGATTTAAATAGTTAGGGTCTGTTAACTCTAACTATTTAAGTATACTTTTATTCTCATAAGAAATATCGTTTACTTTAACGTAAATTAATATTCACTAAAGCTTAATTTAAAAGACTGTCCAGTGTAATTATTCGTTTGTTATTATTTTCAACTATTTCAATCACTGTTTCTCTGTCAGCAAAACTTACCCATAATGTTGCACTGCTGTCATAATAAGTCCATGTCATCTTAAGCGATGGTAATTCATTAGTGACGGTAAAATTGCCATTAAATGCCTTGCAACCATTACGTAATTTTATGAGTTCAATCATTGCTTTAGTAAACGGTTTTTCAAGTGCTTGGGTAATACGTTCATTATCAAGATAAGGGCGATTTATATCTCTGCCAACGTTTGTTGTTGATAACAATTCCATATCATTTTCTTCAGCCATTAAACCGGCGTAATAGACTTGCGGTGTACCTGGAGAGAAAAATTGAATAGATCTTGCGACCAAATAGTCATAATCATTTTGTCCAAGCGCATCATAATAAGTACAGTTCACTTGGTATAAATCAACATTACTGGCCGCAGCGCCTGTGGCTTTTTGGCTCTCGCCAGCACTATTAAGATGAATAGTTTCAACCAAATTGTTTATTTCAACGTTATTAAGTAGTCCACTTTTATCGCCCATCGCCCCAACATCAATAATGCCAATGCCATCGTGAGTATCCAAAACTGTAATGCAATTTCTTGGCGAAATTTTTAACCATTTAACCAGAGCAGAAAAGTCCTGACTAAAGATGCTATGCAAAATCAAGGGTGGCAGCGCAAAGTCATATACTTGGTCAACACGTTTAGCAATTTCTATTTGAGTTTGATAATAAGAATGAATTTCGACTAAGGTTTCAATACCTAAGTTGTTAGCTTTCTTAGTAAGTTCATCAATAAATTCAAAAGTTTCGTCAAGCATAAAACAGCTAGTGCCTGCTTTTTTAAGTGCATAACCAGCAGCATCTAAACGAATACTCTTAATATTATTTTCAGAAAAAGTTTTTAAAATACGAGATAAATAATCTTTACCAAGATCTGAATTAATGTCTATATCTATTTGATTATCTGTAAATGTCGTCCAAAAATCGGCTGTTTCATTATTAGGTAAATCAAAAGTAGTAAAGCAACTACCCGGTCTAGGACGGTAGATTTTGGCTGCTTCTTCTTCACTTAATCCGTTAGGGAACACTTTATCTTTTGTTAAAAACAGATCCCAGTAAGGAGATTTTTTCCCATTTTTTAAAACATCTTGAAATTCTTTAGACAGAGCAGACATATGATTGACGATAAGATCGGCCATCAACTCGTGATCTTTACCCAGTGCTTTGACATCTTGCCAATCACCTAATCTTCGATCAACTTTTGTATGATCGATTGGATCGAAGCCTGCATCACTACCATCTATTGGATAATAAAAGGGCAATAAATGGACACCAGAAAATAATCCTGAAAATTGCTCATGTAAAATATTGTTAAGTTCTTTGATACCTGCACCTGTTAACCTATCTACGTAGGTTATTAGCTGAACATTGTTTTTCATAAATATACCATTAATTTTTAAGTTGTATCTTAATCGATTAAGATATATATTTAACTACAATGCAATTTTAATCAAGAACAATTTTATTTTATTTTAAGCTGCTTAAGTATTAATGAGCACTCTAAAGTTAAATAGCACTGCAGTTATATAACCATCAAGCAGCGACGGAAATATTCATAAAAGGGTAAAGTGATGAATCAACCAAACAACTTAACACTAAATAAATCAACAATTAATGATACCTCTGCATCCCGAATTAAGCTTTTAACATATATGATGTTTTTTGTTTTTGCCATGACTTCAGATGCAGTAGGAGTGATTATTCCCCAGCTAATTGAAACCTACAACTTAAACTTAACACAAGCCAGTGCATTCCATTATGTACCAATGCTTTTTATTGCACTTAGTGGTTTATTCTTAGGGTACCTCGCTGATAAGCTAGGAAGAAAAGTAACCATTGTTATCGGTTTGTTATTGTTTTCTATTGCCTGTTTTTTATTTTCCGCGGGTAACTCATTTTTCTACTTTTTATCATTACTAGCATTAATTGGTGTCGCTGTTGGTTTATTTAAAACCGGTGCATTAGCCCTTATTGGTGATATTTCTTCATCAGGTAAGGAGCATACTGCCACAATGAATAAGGTAGAGGGTTTTTTTGGTATCGGCGCTATGGTAGGCCCTGCAATAGTCAGTTATTTACTTATTACTGGCGTATCTTGGAAGTACTTGTATATTAGCGCAGGCATATTATGTTTATTGTTATGTTTAGTTGCGATGAAAACAAAATACCCAGTCACCAAGCAGAATACTGAAGGGAAAATCAATCTAAAAAGTTCGCTTAACGTAATGAAAGACCCTTATGCTATCGGGTTTTCATTAGCGATTGCTCTGTACGTTGCTACTGAGGTTGCTATATACGTATGGATGCCCACACTGCTTGCTGACTATAATGGCTCCTTCGTATGGCTTGCCACTTATGCACTGACCATTTTCTTTGCCTTACGTGCAGGAGGACGGTTTTTGGGTGTCTGGATGTTAAAACACTTTAGCTGGCAAAAAGTGATTTTTTGGTTCTCGTTTGCCGTGTTTTTGTGTTATTTGGGTACGGCACTATTTGGTGTTGAGATAGCGGTAGTGCTTTTACCCCTTTCTGGCTTATTTATGTCAGTCATCTATCCAACGTTAAACTCTAAAGGTATCAGTCACTTCCCTCAATCAAAGCATGGCGCCATTGCAGGTGTAATTTTATTTTTCACCGCCGTATCAGCAGCCATAGCCCCCTTACTTATGGGCGTAGTTAGTGATCTGTTTGGACACGTTTCTTATGGTTTTTACCTGGCTACATTTTTCTCAGCCATACTTGCTTTAGCTGCAATTTATAACCTAATAGTCGATCCTACTTAACATTAACTAAATCACTTTATTTATCAATATATTAATTAAAAATAACTGGCTGTGCAAAAATAATGCTTGCCAAACGATAGTTTTTTAGTAAATAATTAACTTAATCGATTAAGTTAATTATTTACTAAATACTTTTTTAGATTCAATAACACATACTATAAAGAAACATGGGGCGATTAAATGAAACAAATTACTTATTATAAAAAATTCATGTTGAGTACTTTAGCTATGGCTATATGTGCCAACCTAAGTGCAGCAGAAGCAAATACTTCAGATGTGGAAAAAGAAGTTGAAAATAAAGGTCTTGATTTTGAACGAATCGTTGTAACAGGTACTACTGGTAAAGGCCAAACAGTTATGGCATCGAGTGTTTCTGTAAGCAGTTTATCTTCTGACCAAATTGAAGTAACTACGCCGAGAAGTTCTGCAGAAGCTTTTAGATCAATTCCAGGTATCCGCTCTGAGTCTTCAGGTGGCGAAGGTAATGCAAACATTGCTGTACGTGGTCTTCCTGTAGCAGCAGGTGGTGCAAAGTTTTTACAAATTCAAGAAGATGGTTTACCTCTTCTGCAGTTTGGTGATATTGCCTTTGGTAATGCTGATATATTCCTTAGATTAGATAGCACAATGTCTTCAATCGAATCAATTCGTGGTGGCTCGGCATCTACTTTAGCAACAAACTCACCCGGTGGTATTATTAATATCATCAGTAAAACAGGTGAAAATGAATCAGGTAGCTTAGCGACTACCATTGGTTTAGATTACGACCATACTCGTACAGATTTTGAATTTGGTGGTGAACTTAGCGATACCATGTATTTTCATCTTGGTGGTTTTTACCGTCAAGGAGAGGGGCCAAGAGATGCGGGTTACACCGGTAATCAAGGCGGACAAATCAAAGCTAATTTAACCAAAGAATTTGAAAATGGTTACTTAAGACTTTATTACAAGCATTTAAATGATAAAACAATTGCTTACTTACCAATGCCAGCAACCTCTAAAGGTAAATCAGTAGGAAGTTTTGATCCTTCATCTGACACGCCTCAATCGGCATATTTCACTTCATTATTATCAACAGATGGTGATGGTAACTTACGTCGTTCAGATATGCGTGATGGTATGAACCCTACTGTTGACTCTGTTGGTGTAGAAGCAGTATTTGACTTAGGTAACGATTGGTCAATTGAGAACAGATTTAGAACGTCAAGCACAAAAGGAAGTTTTACTTCTCCATTTCCAGAAAGTATTCAAAGCAGCCAAACACTTGCTGATAGCTTAGCAGGTTCAGGTGCAACACTCACTTACGCTAATGGCCCCTCTCAAGGTGATGCGTATACTGGTGCCAACTTAATGCGTATTCATACGTTTGATGTTGAAATGAGTAATTTGGACTTTATGGTTAATGATTTAAAAATCTTAAAAACTGTTGGTGATACTAATATTACTTTTGGTTATTACAAATCATTACAAAACATTGAAACATCATGGCTGTGGAACTCTTACTTATCAGAAGTTAAAGGTGACAACGCGGCGCTTATTAATGTAGCAGCAGCCGATGGTACCAGCTTCTCTGATAGTGGTTTAATTGGTTACGGTGTTCCTGCTTGGGGTAACTGTTGTACACGTAACTATGACCTACAGTATGATGTAACAGCACCTTATATTGCCATTAATTCAGTTTTTGGTGACTTAACTGTTGATGCAAGTATTCGTCAAGATATTGGTAAAGCAACAGGTACTTATGCAGGTTCAGTTCAATCTGAAATAGATATGAATAGAGATGGCAATATTTCAGAACCTGAAAAAAGTGTCTCCTCTGTAAATAACAGCTCTCCTTCACTCGTTAATTACGATTGGAGCTACACTTCATACTCTTTTGGTGCTAACTATATTGTCAATGATGATTTAGCTGTTTTTGGTCGTTTAAGCCGTGGTGGCACAGCAAATGCTGACCGTTTAGCTTTCGGTAAAATTGCAACTGATGGCTCTGTAAATGATGAAGATGCCGTTGATGAAGTTGACCAATTCGAAGCTGGTGTTAAATTTCGTCAAGGTAACCTATCGTTATTTGGTACCGCTTTCTTTGCTGAAACTCAAGAGCAAAACTTTGAAGCAACTACTCAAAGATTTACTGACCGTGTCTATGAAGCACGCGGTATTGAACTAGAAACAGCCTATTACATTGGTGATTTTGATATTCGGGGTAACGTTACTTGGACTGATGCTGAAATCACAAAAGATAACATTAATCCTGATCAAGTAGGCAATACACCAAGAAGACAAGCTGATTTAGTCTATTCACTAACGACTCGTTATAACTTTGACGAAGGCTCTGCTGGTATTAGTTTAATAGGTACAACAGAAGCTTACGCTCAAGATAACCTTGATCAAAGTGTAGATAATGTTCTTAAATTTGATGGCTACACGCAAGTAAATGCTTTCGCTCAATATTATTTATCTGAGTCATTCAGTGTTGCTTTGAATATTAACAACCTCTTTGACGTTACCGGTATTACTGAAGCTGAAGAAGGCATTATTCCTGCGAATGATATTATCAGAGCAAGAACGATAAATGGTCGAACAAGTAGTGTTACGCTTAAATACGATTTTTAGTATGTAACGATAGTTATACCAATTGAATTAATGTTAGCAAGCCCATTTATATGGGCTTTTTATTAGGTGAAATTATGTTTTCTTTACTCAGTTACGGCGAAGTAAATGTGGGGCTTTAACTTGCCAGAAAAAAGGTGCATTCGCAGCACTACCTTCAATTGACGCGTTATAACTTGTTATTTACTTTACTAAACTCAACTGAAAGCAATAATGCCCCCATCAATACTCTTAGGCTATTCGAAAAATGTCATTACAAAAGCAACGATTTCACTGCTAACTAATCTTGCGAAAGAATATGATATGGAAGAATGGCGTGAAAAAATGTTTAGCTGATACGTTAAGGATTGTGGAAAGGGTATTCTGGAGAACAAGCTGACGCATGGCATATTGCAGGTGTTGCAAACTATTTTCTATAAAACCAGTGGTTTAACTGCACCATAGAGGTGCTTATGCCTTATAATAAGCATCAAATTAAACTTTAATCAAATTTTAATTAAAGACAGTTTTTTCATTTTTGTAAGCTGTTGAATTTATTTTGTTATTACACATCATTTGATAATTTATTTTACATTATAGTGGTCTGTAATGTGCATAGTACTTATGAGTTGAATTTTAAATTTTGATGTGATTTTTGGTTAATTTAAGGAATCAGATGGACTCTATACTTGTTATTATTGCTATATCGTTGGCGCTTGCTAGCGTGATAAATATTGTTTTAGCCAAATTCTCTATTTCACATATCATTGGTTATATTATTACGGGCACTGTAGTTAGCAATATTTTCGATTTTAATGGTAGTGAAAACCTTCATTCTCTTGAACTTATTGGTGAATTTGGCATTGTTTTTCTCATGTTTACCATAGGCTTAGAAATGTCTTTTTCTAAGCTAGATAAAATGAAAGAGTTGATATTTTTTAATGGATTTATCCAGGTTGCCTTTAGTTCTTTAGTTCTTTTTATAATGGCATTTTATGTATTTCATATCGAGTCAATCTCATCATTAGTTATTGCACTGTCATTCAGCTTATCTTCAACGGCCATCGTATTACCCTATCTGAAAAAATCAAAAGATATTGTTACGCCATACGGTAAAAAGTCAGTCGCTATATTGGTTTTTCAAGACTTAGCTGTGATCCCTATTTTATTATTAATGGGCTTTTTATCTAATAATGAATTATCTCTGGCAGATATTTTATTAAAAACGTTTTTGTATGCGAGCATAATTATTCTTTTCATGTTCACTATAGGAAAAAAAATAATCGCTTGGTTACTTCATTTCTCTTCGAATGCTCGCATGGAAGAGTTATTTTTAAGTTCGGTATTTACTATTGTTTTAGGCGCATCATTAATTGCACATGAAATGGGTTTTACCTATTCTTTAGGCGCCTTTATTGCTGGTATGATCATTGCTGAAACTAAATTCCACATTAAAGTAGAATCAGATATAGCGTCATATAAAGATTTATTACTAGGTGCATTCTTTTTTGCCATAGGAACAAAAATCGATGTTTTTTACTTTATCAGTAATTTACATTGGGTACTGGGTGTATTAGTACTGGTGATGTTGATAAAAGCAATTATCATTTATTTTCTGATGAGAATTAAGTCGAATAAAAGTGAGTCAATAAAATCTGCTGTTGCCTTATGTCAAGTAGGGGAGTTTTCTTTTGCTATTTTTGCAATGGCGTTAAATCAACATATTATCTCAGAAGATTTAGGAAGCTTCCTTATATTGATCACCGTGTTATCTATGATATTAACGCCTTTTATGGTGAGTAATATTTATAAGTTAGCCTCCTTTTTTGTCGTTGAATTTTTTGAAGCAGATAAAATAACAGCTGTAAACGTGGCTAATCACACCATTGTTTGTGGCTTTGCTATTTTGGGCAGAATCGTTGCTAAAGAACTAACAGATAAAGGTGTTAACTTTTTAATTATTTCTGACAATTTACAACATGTATTACTGGCAAGAAAGCGTGGTTATGATGCCTATTTTGGCCACTTAGATAAAGCGCCAGTATTAGAGTCATTAAAAGTAGAACAAACAAGTAGTATTATTATTACGGTTAACTCATTAAAAAATAAACAAATTATTTGCGAGACTGTACTTGGTTACTATCCTAATGCAAACTTAATAGTAAAAGTTAATACCCTTGAAGAAAAGAGTGCATTAGCAGATATAAAAATTAATTCTTTTGTTCATGCTCAACAAGAAACTGCAGTACTATTAGTAAAACAAAGTATGACTCGAATTTAAACGATAGATAAAAAGCAGTCTTATTATAATGATAAAAGACTGAATGTGATCACGGTCACTTAAGTTAAAATTATGCGGAAATCTGAGGTTTTAACATATCGCCATAGGGCTTACCTGTGGACTTACCTATGAACTGACGTTTTTGTGCAATAACGTTTCTGTTGTTCTGCCTGCTCATAATATGCCGATATAATCATAAAATATGTTACTCATACTAAATATGACAATATAGTCAAATATGAAAGGCATTTCATTAAGTCGATAACTTTAAGTCAATAGTATTCATAAATAGCCTTGGATCGTCAATTTTATCCAGTATTGAACTATCCGGCAAACAATCGTCATCAACATAGTCAACAAAATTGGCTGACGAATCAAAAACTAAAATATCTAACGCTAACCGATCCATTCCGTATAGACCACGATGGATCATATCAGCCGAAAAAACTAACAAGTCGCCTGCGGCTAACTTGATTTTTTTACCGGTAGAAAGGTTTTCACTACTCAGTCTACTCTTTTCTTCTTGTCGCACATTAAATTCTTCTTCATTATCCCACCGTTTATGCGTTCCAGGCACTAGCTCCATACCGAGCTCATCAAATAAAGGCACTCGAAGGTGTACTACTTGTGTGTCATGAATGACTTTTTTTTGCACTTCAACGTCATGATCATATTGACAGTCTCGATGCCAGAAATCTTTTTGCGCTGGATTAATGGGGTTAAAAAATAATTGGGTATTCATAAACGCTGGATTAGTGGGAATAACCGAATCGACAACATTCATTATTTTTTTTGAACTGATAAAGTTAAAAAGCGCCACGCGATCGTCGAGCGCTAAGTACTGACTGCCAGTAATTAAAGAAGAGTTGAACGCTTCCTCTTGATAAAATTTTGCGTTGTCTTGTTGCCATAATTTATGAAATTTTAATACAACTTTTCTAAGTGATGATATTTCAGACGCCGTAAAATAATTTCTAATAACAAAGTAACCTTGATCGTCATAATTGCTATTGAGTTGGCTACAATTTTCTCCCATTACACCTACTACCATTACACCCACTACCTTCACTTTAACTTTCTTATAAGATTAAAGAACAACATTTATTAGTGTTTTTCATTTGGTAACTTTTCATTAGGTAACTTTTCATTAGGTAATAACAAATTAAGTAAAATTGCAGATATAGCAGCCAAAGCGATTCCTTTTAACTGAAAGCTACCAAAACTAAAGTGCATACCACCTAAACCAAAAACTAAAACCACAGCAACTATGGCCAAGTTTTTACTTATTGATAAATCTACTTGCGCTGTCACTAACGTTCTTAAGCCAATAACCGCAATGGTACCAAACAATAGCACCATAATCCCTCCCATAACGGGCACAGGAATGGTTGATAAAACAGCACCTGTTTTTCCCATAAAAGATAAGGTGATAGCAAAGAAAGCTGCCCATGTCATAATGACGGGATTAAAAGATTTGGTTAACGCTACAGCTCCAGTAACTTCTGAATAAGTGGTATTTGGCGGTCCACCTAACATGGCTGCAGCCGATGTTGCCAAACCATCGCCTAGCAACGTTCTTTTTAAGCCTGGTTTTGCTAAAAAGTCTTTGCCCGTTATATGTGAAATAGCGGTAATATCACCAATATGCTCTACTGCTGGGGCAATAGCGATAGGCAAAATAAACAGCACCGCTTCCCAATGAAAAACGGGGAAAACAAAGTTAGGTATAGCGAACCAAGGGCTTTTATCTACGATAGAAAAATCGACAATACCAAAAGCTAAAGCGAGTCCATAACCAACGACTAGCCCACCTAATATGGGTATCAACTTCAGTACACCTTTTCCTAACAGAGAAATTAAAACGGTTGTGACTAAAGCTGCCATAGAGATAATTAAGGCAACACTAGGATCAACAAGTTGCAAGGCGCCATCACCTGATTTACCTAAAGCCATGTTAACGCCAACTGGCGCTAAGTTTAACCCTATAACCATGATAACAGGCGCTACAACAACAGGGGGTAGCAATCGGTTAATTACGCCATCTCCGCGCCATGCAATAATAAAACTTAACAGAACATAAAATAAACCCGCGGCAACTAATCCTGACATTGTTGCGGCTATTCCCCAACTCGCTACTCCGTATGAAATAGGCGCAATAAAAGCAAAAGATGAAGCAAGAAATATAGGTACTTGACGTTTAGTGACAAGTTGAAATAAAAGTGTACCTATACCAGCAGTGAATAAGGCTACATTTGGATCTAACCCAGTTAAAATTGGAACTAAGACTAGCGCACCAAAAGCAACAAACAACATTTGTGCACCTAGCAAAGGTGTTTTTATGTCTATCATCTTTTATTTGGTTCCAAATATTTTATCGCCAGCATCACCTAAACCAGGAACAATATATCCGTTCTCATTAAGGTGATCATCAACAGATGCTACATATATATCAACGTCGTTATGAGCTTCTTGTAACTTTTCTATTCCTTCTGGTGATGCGACTAAAAATAATCCCATAATATCCTTACAACCTTTTGATTTTAATAAATCAATTGTTGCAATCAATGTTCCACCTGTAGCCAACATAGGATCAACAATTAATGCTGTTCTTTGCCCTATATCACTCACCACTTTATCAAAATAAGGAACTGCCGCTAGCGTTTCTTCATCACGGTATAAACCAACCACACTAATTTTTGCACTAGGGATCAAAGGAATTACACCATCTAACATACCTAATCCAGCACGTAATATAGGCACTATGGTGATTTTTTTACCTTTAATATGCTCAACGTCTATATTATTACCTTCCCAACCTTTAATAGTGACTTTTTCCGTTGCTAAATTTCGGGTAGCTTCATAAGTAAGTAATGCGCCAACCTCACCACAAAGCTCTCGAAAATTCTTGGTACTAATACCATTAGCACGCATCAATCCAAGTTTATGTTGCACTAAAGGGTGTTTTATTTCGTGAACTGCCATAACCGCTCTCATTTATTTTATTTAATACTACCTATAATTACCGCTAATATATCATTTAACGAGGAAAATAATGACTAATTCTCCACGTTATTAGTAATTTGTACAATCAATAGGAATAAATGGATTTTCGACCCTGTAATTGTAGTAGATGCCGTCGCCGTTTCAGCAACAGACACTTGTATTTTATAGTGCTTCCTCTTAATATTGTTTTGCATAGAAAACCAGAAAAGCGTAATATTTATCTACTTTTAGTTTATTAATAATTTTTTATGCCTGTCAATTTACCTGAAATAATTCCTGCTTCACTTAACCCAATTCAAGGCATTCGCCTAGGTTGGGCCGAATCAAATATTAAACAACCAAACCGTAAAGATTTACTCGTTATTGAAATTGCTGATGGCAGTGCCGTATCTGGCGTTTTTACCCAAAACCGATTTTGTGCTGCGCCAGTAACCTTGTGTAAAAAGCATTTAAATGCAGTGAAAAACAATGACGTGTTGGGGACTAACGTTTCAGGTGCTAATGTTTCAGGCATTAAAGCTTTAGTGATCAATACGGGCAATGCCAACGCTGGTACGGGCGAACAAGGCATGGTAGATGCGCTAACTACCTGTGAAAATTTAGCTGAAATTATGGCTATCCCAGCTGAATCCATATTACCGTTTTCAACGGGGGTAATTTTAGAACATTTACCTATGGATAAGCTCTTAGCAGGTTTGCCTCACGCGGTTGCTAATTTGACCGCCGACAACTGGGCTGATGCTGCATCAGCTATTATGACCACAGATATTGCCCCGAAAGCTTATGCTACCCATGTGAACATTGGAGAAGATCGCGTAAACATTACCGGTATATCGAAAGGCTCTGGTATGATCCATCCTAATATGGCGACCATGTTAGGTTATGTGGCAACTGACGCTAATATCACCCAATCGTTATTAGATAGTATGACCAAAGAAATCGCAGACTTATCATTTAACTGTATTTCTGTTGACGGTGACACCTCAACGAATGACTCCTTTATTGTTATTGCCACTGGCAAAAGTAATGCTGCACCTATTAAAAACCGTAACGATGAAGGTTTTACAGAAATATTTAATGCCTTGCTTGCAACCGCCCAATATTTGGCTAAAGCCATAGTGCGTGATGGCGAAGGCGCGACAAAGTTTATAACGGTAACGGTTAAAGGTGCATTAACAAATGATGAAGCTAAAACTATTGGCTATTCAATTGCTAAAAGCCCTTTAGTTAAAACGGCTATGTTTGCTTCTGATCCTAATTTAGGGCGTGTACTTGCTGCTATTGGCTACGCATCAAGAGAGTGTAAGTCGTTAGAGGATTTAGACACTGAGCAATTAGAGCTCTATTTTGGTGATTTATTAGTAGCAGAAAAAGGTGGCCGCGCGGCAAGTTATATTGAAAAAGAAGCACAGGCAGTAATGGATGAAGCGGAAATTAATATTACCGTGCAACTGCATCGTGGCATTGAACAGGCAACTATTTGGACCTGTGATTTTAGCTATGATTACGTCAAAATTAATGCCGAATACCGAACGTAAATATTCGGGTCAGATTAAAATTATCCACTAAATATGTTAACTGCGGTAGTGCTAATTTTAGGTCAACTGACGCTATCTTTTGACGATTACCAGTTCAAATATTTACTTAAATCATGATGGTATTAGCTGAATTTTTGCTATATTAACAAAGTTACCTGTATGATTATTTATGGAACTCCCTCTAATAAAGATATGACTGGTTTGAAGATTGAAATAAAAATAACTTTTACCTACCAGAAAAATTTAACTCGCTGTATTAAATATGGATATACCTGATGAAATCTGGCTCTCGTAAAATACTCTTATTTTCACTATCCTTAACGTTGTTCACCATGGCGATCGTTTACTATTCATACTACACTGGACGCAATATAGTAGAACGCCACTCGCCTTTAGTTGATGCTGCTATGGAAATTAAACTTGAAGCGACCACGGCACATTTGTGGTTTGAAGAGGTTATTAGTGGTGACCGAACTATTCATATCGACGATGTATGGGCACACCTTGATCAATCACAATGGTATGCTCAAGCAATGCTTGATGGTGGCACTAACGAAGAAGGCACTTTCATCCCCCTGAGCGATCCTAATTTACGACTCCAAATTGAAGAAACAATAGCAGGCATTCATCACTTTCGCCAAATTGCACAAAAAAGGTGGGCATCAAAGTCAAGCTCTGGAATTGGTTCTGATATAGACCAACAATTTGATCTCGCCTTTTTAAAATTTAATCTTTCTGCTGATAATGTTGAGACCGCCTTACAGAAGTTAATAACTAAGGACTTACAATCGTTCAAATTTACACACCTATTATTGACCATGTTTATTCTTATATTGGGGATAGCCATAGGTGGCTTATTACTTCGCTACAACACTAGGAAAATCAAAAATATACAGGTGTTACATAAACAAGCAGAAAGTACACGTATTACGCTAAACTCTATCGGTGATGCTGTAATTACGACAGATACACATAGCATTGTTACATTCATGAATCCTGTTGCAATCCAGCTTACTGGCTGGACATCTGAGAAAGCGATAGGGCAACCTTTAGCCGAAGTTTTCAATATTGTTCATGCTCACACCTTAAAACCTGCTGATAATCCAGTAAAAAAAGTAATGGAAACAGGTAAAACTGTTGGATTGGCTAACCATACTATGCTTATTGCTAAGGACGGTGCTGAATACCAAATTGCAGACTCAGGAGCACCAACTCGCTCACTTGCTGGTGATATTACTGGAGTAGTGCTTGTTTTTCGTGATGTCTCAGATGAATACGCTCGACATGAAGCGTTAGAAGCAAGTCAAGCACTGATAAAAAAATTGATAAATACCGTGCCTGACCTAGTTTGGTTAAAAGATAAAGAAGGTATTTACCTAACCTGCAATGCCAAATTTGAACGCATGTTTGGCGCTCAAGAATGTGACATTGTAGGTAAAACAGATTATGACTTTGTAGACGAAGAGCTTGCAAATTTTTTCCGAAACAATGATGAAAAAGCATTAATTGCAGGTAAAGCCACTGTCAATGAAGAATCAGTGGTTTTTGCAGATGACGGTCACATAGAACTTCTTGAAACGATTAAAACACCTATGTTTACTAGTACTGGTGAATTAATTGGTGTATTAGGTGTTGCTCGAGACATTACCGCACGAAAACTCGCTGAACTACGTGAAAAATCACACATTCAGATACTAGAACTCATTACGAGTGGCGAGCAATTATCTGTAATTCTAGAAGCTATTGTGCATAGTGTTGAAGAAAATAATACTGGCATGTTATGCAGTATTTTATTACTAGATGATACAGGTAAACATTTATTAAGTGGCGCAGCACCTAGCCTTCCTGATTTTTATAACCAAGCGATTAATGGCATTGAAATTGGTGTGGGCGTTGGCTCCTGTGGTACAGCCGCATATACCAATGAACGTGTCATCGTTGAAGACATTCAAAACCATCCATATTGGACCCCCTACAAAGCGCTAGCAAGCAAGGCCGGGTTAGGGGCGTGCTGGTCAGAGCCGATACGCTCCACACAAGGAAAAGTGCTAGGTACTTTTGCTATCTATCATCATGAAGCAAATCAGCCAACAGACGCCAATATTGCATTGATTGAGCAATCAGCCAGTTTAGCAAGTATCGCTATTGAGAAAACCCAAGGCAACCTGGCCTTAAAGGCAAGCGATGAGCAAATGCAACTAGTATTAGCGGGGGCCGAACTAGGCTTTTGGGATTGGGATATAGTCATAGGCAAAGTGGAAAGAAATGAGCGCTGGGCAACCATGCTTGGGTATACCTATAACGAATTAAAACACACCACTAATCAGTGGGCTGATTTCGTACATCCAGATGATAGAGACAAAGCATGGCAATCAATCAATGACGTACTTGAAGGTCGCTCAAAATCCCACAGTCTTGAATATCGCATGTTGACTAAAGAAGGTGGTTATAGATGGGTGCATGACCAAGCTAATGTGATGAAGCGTGATGGTAATGGCAAGCCACTTCGTATGAGCGGTACACATAGTGATATCACCAACCGCAAACTAGCAGAAGAAAAGCTCAAGTTCGCCGCCAGTGTCTTTACTCACGCCCGAGAAAGCATCATTATCACCGATGTTACTGGCACAATCATTGATGTAAATGACACATTCACTACAACAACAGGCTATAGTCGTGAAGAGGCTATTGGACAAAACCCACGAATTTTCAAATCAGAACGGCAATCACCTAAGTTTTATGCCTACATGTGGCAAGCAATTCGAAAGGAAGGTTATTGGTCGGGCGAAATATGGAATCGTCGTAAAAGTGGCGAAGTGTATCCTGAAATAAAAACGGTCAGTGCCGTTTTTGATGAACACGGTATTGCTACTCATTATGTTGCTTTAGGTAACGACATCACCCGATTAAAAGAACATCAAGACCAATTAGAGCGTATTGCCCATTACGACATGCTCACTAGTTTACCCAATCGTGTATTACTGTCTGACCGATTATCTCAAGCCATGTTGCAGTGCAGCCGACACGGGAATGCACTTGCTGTGGTATTTCTAGATTTAGATGGTTTTAAAGCCGTCAATGATGCCTATGGCCATGATATTGGTGATGAACTGCTGATTGCACTCTCAGTTCGTATGAAAGAGGCGCTACGTGAAGGTGATAGCTTAGCCCGTATTGGCGGTGATGAATTTGTGGCGGTATTAACTGACTTAACTGACTTAACTACAGTTGAAGATTATGAACCCGTATTAGAGCGATTGTTATTGGCAGCGTCAAAGCCCGTCACAATCGGTGATGTGGTAGTGAATGTATCAGCCAGTATTGGCGTCACTCTTTACCCGCAAGATAATGTAGATGCCGACCAACTAATGCGGCATGCCGACCAAGCCATGTATGTGGCTAAAGAATCGGGTAAGAATCGTTATCACCTATTTGATACCGCTCAAGATGACGCGGTTAAAGTGCAACGGGAAAGCCTAGAAGCTATTCGCGGCGCATTAGATAATCATCAATTTGTGCTCCATTATCAGCCTAAGGTTAATATGCTCACAGGTACAGTTACCGGTGTTGAGGCGCTTATTCGCTGGCAACATCCAGAGCGAGGGTTATTAAATCCAATTGATTTTTTGCCTGTTATTGAAAATAACCCTATGATGATTGAAGTAGGTGAGTGGGTTATTGACAGTGCACTGACACAAATCAGCCAATGGCAAGCAATGGGGCTTAATCTTCCAGTAAGTACTAGTGTAAACATTGCCGCAGTACAATTACAACAGCCTGACTTTACGCAAAGACTAACGTCACTGCTAGCAGCACATCCCGATGTTGAACCACGCTATTTAGAACTAGAGGTACTGGAAACAAGTGCTTTAGATGACGTACATCATGTGTCAACCATCATGAATGCCTGTATGGCGCTGGGCGTAAGTTTTGCCTTAGATGATTTTGGCACAGGCTATTCGTCCCTGACTTACCTTAGACGATTACCGGCAAACTTAATAAAGATAGACCAGAGCTTTGTGCGAGACATGTTGAGTGATGCAGATGATTTTGCCATTGTTGAAGGCGTGATAGCCTTAGCTAAATCATTTAAACGTGACGTGATTGCTGAAGGCGTGGAAACAATAGAACACGGCACTGCACTATTACAGCTCGGCTGTGAATTAGCACAAGGTTATGGCATTGCCAAACCCATGCCGGCTAGTGATATTCCTGTGTGGATTAAAGACTGGAAGCCCGATGTGAGTTGGTAAACTTGAATAAACGGTAGGACTATTTGAGATCCATCGACTTTACACTGATGCCAATTCGATTCCTGCCTTAACGCTTTAAATGACAAAAAATGGCAAGTTGATGTTGCCATTTTTCATAACCGCTAGTCGTTAAAAATTCACATTGATAAATCTTCACGTAATACGTAAACGTTATAAGTAATTGATTTAAAATGAGATGACCAATTTTTTAGCAATTCCTTAGCCTTTTTTTTGCTATTTAACTGTTTAGCTAACATTTCACTAAATTTAACTTCTGGGGGTGCCATAGCCCCATAATTTATATAAGGAATAGCAAGACTCATTTCTAATTTTCCGTTGACATTGTCTTCCCAAAACCAATTATATGGCCAATTTCCATTTTTAGCGGCATCACTCATCGTTTTTTTGTCTTTTGCTAACGCCTCGTAGTGTCCTAATTTAAGCTCATAGTTATTAACACCAACATACTTATATTTCACATCAGCTGGCCAATTACTATTTTTTAGATCAGCTTCAGAGCGATGGTGCTCGAAATGGGTAATATATTTACTCACATTTTCACCCCAGTTTTCAGTGGCTTTTGATTTAGTATTCCATTGTCGA
This sequence comes from uncultured Colwellia sp., assembly GCA_963974965.1. Classification (GTDB taxonomy): domain Bacteria; phylum Pseudomonadota; class Gammaproteobacteria; order Enterobacterales; family Alteromonadaceae; genus Colwellia. The sequence goes on from CAXBEX010000002.1 coordinate 150,054, forward strand.
TAATCATCAAGATTTGACCAAGATTCACAACAATGACGAACTATATAAGCATTCATATGTGATCCCATATCAGCTTGATACACATGCCAAGTACGAGGATCATTCATAGACTTGCGATATGTAATGTGTTTTTTTAACGCTTGTTCAAAATCAGCTGACTGCCCTGCTTTAGGAACAAATATCCAAACATTGGATACATTTTTCTCTACTTTTTTTTCTTCTGCATTTACAGGCACTGACACCCAACATATCAAGAATATAAACAGTGGGATATAAAATGATAAACCTTTTAGTTTTTTAGTCATAATGGCTTCCTTTTTTGATTATTAACCCATGACAACCGCCAACAACTTAATGGAATATGGATAGGAATACGAAATAATCTTATTTTCATTTAAATTCCAACACTTAAAAAGCGTAGTCAATGAATTCAATAAAAACCACTTTTTGATGGTTTTTCATACAGAAAGTTTTCCTTGGAAAGTAAACTTTTCTAGTAAGCTATTTACCTTGTTGGTAAATAGTAGTTTAGTTATTGAGCACATACGCTCTGGTCGCTTGGTAAAACTACTCAACTACTCAAGTAAAAGTCCCTATTCACTTTATCTTGTAGCACCAGCTCAGCAATTTTCATGGAAAAAGGTCAAACTATTTGAAGACTGGTTAGTTCCTAAATTAATAGAGTCCTTCTCAGATTTAAACAGATATTAGCATCTGGTGATAAAGCCTTTTATTTATGCAATACGCAGGTGAAATTATTGTCAATAATACGTATAAATAGGGCGAACAGCGCTAAACGGGGAGAGTTAAGGTTAAGTAGAAAGTTTTATTTAATAGTGGCTATTAGTTAGACCTTAAGCCGCCATTAAATAAGACTCTCGTCTTAGGTTTTTAGCTTTACGCTGATACGAACCTTTGCCTTTTTTAGCTTTCACCACCTGCATCTTATACAATTTTGATGTAACTAACGCCGCTAAAAAATTATCTTTAATTTTCCCTCGACCTAGTTCTGTTTCACTTATACCAGCTTTCGCTAATGTTTTTTTCTGCTTACTCATCATTTTTCCTTTAAAATGTTATTTATTCATTACGTTAACGTAATGCCTGCTTATTATACAATTTAATGCCTAGAAAAAAATATATATTTATTGAAATAAAAGCTAACGATCACTATTGTCTTTACCTTGTTCAACACGAATAGTCATGCGTTGGCTATCGATATCACTGACTTTTAAGGAAACGACTTCATTAACACGTAAATTCGCACCATAGGCCACGGCTAATTCGGCTTTAAATTTAGGGTGTATCGCACAGGCCATAAAGAGTTGAAACTCACGCAACTCTTCTTGGGTCGTTGTAAGGGTTTGAAATATTGATGACTATATATAGAGCGATCAAAAGACATTTTCCTTAACTCATAATTGGGCAAAAGCAAGTCATTGGTGTTAATTTAATGTCGTATAAATAAAAAATTGTCTGATAAATATTTTTATACGACAATGCCGTATAAACTAATAATTGTCCGATAAAAATCCAAAGGGAACATTAGCACTTTCAGCCTATACGATGAATTGGATTAGATTTTGTATTGATAATGCCTTACTAAGCGGCGCGAAATAGTTTGTGTAGAATCCGCGAAAAACGGCCACAAGAGCCAAAGGGAATTGCCACACTAGTCAGGGATGAACTGCCACCTAGGTCACTTAAATTTTGCCAAAATAATATTTAATTCAGCTGTGATTAGACATAAAAAATGCCTCGTTGATTGAGGCACTTTAATCTATCTAATTTATGTCCTACTTTGTTTTAGGATTCAATATCAGGGTATAAGATTATTCATATAAGCATTTAAAGCTAGGTTACCTATTGAACCAAGAGCTATTGCAGCTGCTGCAAACAAAGCACGTTTTGCTGTTTTAGATGAAGAATTTGCAGAATTAGCCGCTTTTGTGGCTAATTCTTGTTGCTGAACATAGCGTTTTTCTGCATCTTCATGCTCCTGAAATTTTAAAGCCACATCATAACCCTTTGAAGTCAATTGATATTGTAAATACTCAAAGAAAAACCTCCTAGGTGGGCTGTTATCTGTTTGGTCAAAAGTAATAAAGCTTTCTTTTTCTTCGTTAGTTATTAAGGCTTCAGCAAACCAACTTAAAGTCCACGCATTTGTTAATCTGAGGGTTTTATAACTTAACTCTATAGGATCATCTTCTGGGATGTCCTCATTGGTAAAATGAGTTTCTCGTTCAATTAAGCCTCTCTTTTCAAGCCCTGTTAAGGCTAGCAAAACATCAAAACACTCCTTAGCTTTCTCTGATAAATTTTTATAACCATAATCGTTATGTTTTAGGGCTATGCTTGTATATTGATTTAATTCACAAAGTTCCCTAAGCGCTAAAATTTCATCTGTATCACTATTTAAAAATTTAAGAGAGGCGAAACCGTTAAATAATAACTTCAACAGACTCTGTTCAATACGCGCTCTTTTAGCCCCTTCAAGTTTCAGTTGTTCAGATTTATTAGTCATATGTGTTTGTTCCATTTAATAATCCCTTCAATGTGCATTAGAGTATGTCATAGCTAATTTGAGGTAAATTGAATAACGATGTGGGAGAGTAATAGAGTTTCATATTAGTTAACAAAAAATTTAAATCAACTAATTATGGTAATCATCACTTTTGCCACATTCGAGACATTAGGTTTTATGCTTTAGTGTTGCTTTGGATTAGATTTTGTATCGGTAACGTCACATTAAGCGGCTGAACATAGATGATAAATCGGTTGCAGCCGGGTAAAAAAATTAGGTAATACAAAATCTAAATATCGCGAAAAGTAAAATTATTCAGCAAACTCTGAAATAACACTATACTTAATATTAGAGGTATTATTAAAATAAGGTGGTACGGGTGGCTGAGTGTACATTAATAGCTAGAAGTGGAATGTCTAAGCAGTACGAGTTTATGAATATTAGCTTAGATGAAGATAGTCTAGACAATCATCAAATAGAGCCTTGTGTCATTCTTGTCACAGATAAATTTCGTAGATATAAATCGATTAATAAGGTGTCAAACCTTTACAAGGAACGTTTAGCATTACAGAGTAAATTAGAGAATGGAGATACCGTTTTTTTGAATGTTGGAGACGATAGTATTGATGAAATCTATACTTATTTTGATGGATGCAGTGTTTTGAATTTTTCATGATTTATTGAAAATACATTTTAAAAATTTCACAAATGCAACATTTCTCTACAGAACTGTTGCACATTTCAAGCAATATCATCTAAGAGTAAAACAAGGGAATACGGACTAGCGGAAAGTCACTAAGCCGTTTTGCAACACTTTAGGGTAGAGTGATTAGGCTAACTCATGCCACACACAACGGACATTACACATTAACGGCAAAACAAAGCTTGGATTAGATTTTGTATTGATAACGCCTGTTTCATCTGCGCAAAAAACTCGTGGCATTTGGCGTCAGGCTGGAAACACTTATTAGTATTCACTCTGAATTTTTACATTGTTCGGCGTGGTCTCGAATAGTGTTTTCTACTAACTCTTCAAGTTTTCTTGTTACTAAATATCTATCGTTATTCAACTCATAATCACATTCAAAAACATCCGCTTCCGACAGTTTTTCCAAATCGTCTTTCATCATTGGCCAATCGTCGTCTTCGACTTCCATAGGGATATAGTTTCCTATTTTTATTCCTATAAGTTTTCGTCGACCCAGCCCACCCAAGATAGTTAATCCTTCAAGTTTATCGTCTACACAGCGCACCATAGCATCAATTAGAGACCCGTTTATTGCAACTGACATTGTTGTTTCTTTAGGTTTTATCCAATCCATAAATTCGATCATTTCGGGCGAAATATCTATATTGATATCTCCACCTGACAATATCTGTAAAACTTGATCTAATTTGGAGTTGATATTTTCGCTTTCATTTTTAAGGTCTTCTAAGAACGTGCCATTACATTCGATAGCATCAGCCAACTCATCAAATCGATGATCTCTCATCCAAGCAAGTAATTCATCGGTATCCAAACTATCGTCTTCACCTACGATTTGCCGTTCAGCTCGCCAAACGCCAAAAAGCTGAACTATTGTCGCGAAAATTAAAGCGGAATCCATCATCTTATTATCCTCTATTTAATGACTTGATGTTTTTTAACTACATGAATACTCTTGCCAAGGAATTTGAGAGGGATGTATGTTAGCTAGAAAATTAACTATATCTTTGCGCCCTCTATATTTAGGTGTGCCACGTGTGTCTTGCGCCATAAGAGTCAACGGCATACCAGGAAACAAATACATAAATGAATTAATTGCTTTTTCACTTTCATGTTGAGAGTTAATTACATGCATTTTTACAATGACTATCGCAAAAGTAATACCTTGTTCCTTTATAACTGCACCTTGTATTTTCATAATCCTTTTTCCTTTTTATTTTAACGCGATTTAATAGCTTACATAAAAGTTGATATTTTCATAAAACACAACGGTTTACTAGAAGGTAAATATCAAATTTAAACATGGGTTTTACCTTTCTTTTTTACAATTTATCTTAAAACAATACCTTTAAACCTTTGCTTTTTCAAATATTTATAAAACCATTAAAAATTGAAGATGGATAAATATCATTTTTCATGTAATCCGATGATTTTGTGTTAGAGCCGTATATAAATACACCGTCAATTGGTTATTATAATTTTCTGGACTAAATCATAAAATGACTTTAGAAAAGATTACAAAATATATGGCAAATATTTTATGGCTAATGTCGTCTCTGCGCACCAACTTGTCGTTAGGATATATTTTGAAATAGCGAATTTTTAAAGCAAAACTAAAAATTCATACAACGGACTACTCTAAGGACAGTAGCTGCCACTTTGAAGACATTAGCTGATAACCAGCAACCAATGTTTCTGATTAGATTTTGTATCGATAAACGAAATGTTAAGCGGCAAAAAGATCGTGACTAAAATAGTGAGGAACACGATCCAACAGCTTGTTGTCCGACTTCAAAGCCTTGATATGTGCTAAAACTGATAACCAACTTGAAAGAAAGCACCATAGCGTCCCTCAAAATCAGCATTTGTGGCATGAATAGATAAACCAAAAGTAGTACCTGACTGGTCGATTCCATTCATAAAGTATGTATAACTTACACCCGCGCCATAAATATCATTATCATTAATTGAATATTGATCATTTAAAGTAGCATAGGTTTCATGACCTACCAAACTGGCATAAACACCAAAGCCATGCTTATTTGAGTTAAAATCAAATAAATCAGTTTTTATCCATCCAGCTCCAAAACCACAAGAATAACCACTCAATGAACTGTATTCTGTACAGCCCGCAGAGATATATTTCATGTCATTTTTTGAAATAAATGAGAAGTTGGCACCTATTCCACTATATAAAGCCCCCATTCCAACACCAACAGAGTATTCCTTTTCTTTATTGCTATCTTCAGCAACGCAATTAAGGGATAAAGCAGATAAGAGTAAAGCTAATTTTTTCAAAATATATCCTTATATATTATTTTACATTCGCCAATAAAATAGCTAGCCCTGTGAATGGGCAAAAAAGAGATGGTTAAAGTATTGAAGTACGAAAACAAGTAACTATTATTTACCTTATTAAATAACCTGTCATACCTAGTTCTTATTTGCGTCGCTGATATGCTTTTTTAAAGATTCTACTTGTGCCTCACAAGATGCTCTTTGATCTCCAGACATATCTGAACACTTTTGAAACTTATTGTTAGACATACTTTTAGAAATGGCAACTGCTAAACATAAAATATCATTGCACCTTCCTGAAGGGTTATACTCATATTTCTTGTGAGGCTTATTAGCACAACCTGTAAGGTTAATAACTAAAATTAAAATTATCCATTTCATAAAATATCCTTTTTGAAAGCACCATGCTAAATATAACAGAGATGATGGTAATTTTCACTAATATGACAGTAATAATCCATTAAAAAATATATAGCAAAAAATAATTACTAATGTTTCCAATGCGCGCCGAGAAGTCCTTAGAGCTGACCTGTTTTTCATCGAACATTTATTACGTTCTAAGGCTCACAGTTGCCACTAAGGAGTTAATAAATATTTAATTACTTAAAAAATTCACAATAAATTTTTAAAGAATTGGCCCACAATCAGTACAATAGCTCTTACCTGTATACATAACCTCTCCCATAACCTCTCTATTTGAATAATATGTACCATCAAAGGCTCTAACAGTAACGCGAATAGGTCCGTTGTGGCTAGGTGTGTAAGTCATAGTTGTTGAGTTAGATCCAATGTTTTTAGTGATACCATCAGATTCATTGAAGAAAGTGTAGAAAATTTTTGGTGGGGTGCCTATATTTTCTACTTCTATCTTGGAGTATTGATCAACTGTTGGTTGTACTGTTACTGATATTTCATTACCACCAGTCAGTGAAACTAAGTTAACGCTCGGTTTTTTTTGTACTATAACTGATTTAGCCATACACCCATCACCTCGAGACCAAACTAATCCAGGACCATAAGTATAGTGAAATGTTAAATTCGTATAAGCATTATTATCCCAATCTGAGGTTTTTTCTACTTCACTACCGAATTCGCTAGTACCAAAGCGAACCGTGAACCACCTACTAGTCCAGTCAAACCAATTACCGTCATACTTAAAGCGGGTGGGAACACCTTGAAGTACATAATCTGGCCCTTCTGTTGACATTGTACTCGATGACTTAATAGTGCTTAATGCGTAAAATAAATTGGCCCAATCGAGATAACTCGCCTCATTTTGATAAATCACACTGCCAGCATCTATCAAGTTTGAAATATTTTCTGGGTTATGCTCAGAAAATGTAGAAGGCTCAAGGCCGCAGTCATATGGGACATCCATAGAATTAGCTAGCACAGAACTAATTTGTGTAAAAGACAATAGCAACGGTAGAGAAATTAATAATTTTTTCATTGAAAATCCTTTTTATTGTTAAAATTAAAGGATTTTGTCGAGGTAGGTAACGCACAAAATCCTTGTTAGTGTGTTAAGTAAAAACAATAATTTAATTTTAATTAAAAAGCAAACGATTAACTTGTAATCATTTTTAAATGATTAGCCGCATCACTTGTGGGGTAAAACGTTCAAATTCAATAACTATCATTAGAAAAAGTATGGCAAATATTTACATGCTAATGTCCGGTCTGCGCACCAAGAAGTCATTAACGCAGATATGTTTTTCATTACTTATTGATTACGAACGAAGGATCACTGCTGCCACTTTTAAGACGTTTCAAAGCGTGATTTATATGTGGTTTTTTGAAATTTTCGAGAGAGAAATGTACAAGGAGTGGATCATACTATCGTGCCTGCATAGAGATGAGCACGACTTATTATTCATAGCGGTAATTTCCCCCGCCCCTAGTCTAAAGTTTTAAATACCTTGCGACAACAAGGTAATAATAAATCTATTGGTTTATAGTTAAAAAATAAAAAGGCGAATCATTTCTGATTCGCCTTTCAAAATTATACAGTCAGAGTTTCCAACTAGATTAGCAGTTTCCAACTTGATGTCACCGGTTTCCAACTTGATCTGTTGTTATCAACTAGTCACTAGTCAATATAAGTCTCAATTGGAGGACATGAACATACTAAATTTCTATCCCCATATACATCATCAATACGATTAACGGTAGGCCAGAATTTATTACTTGCGACACTTGGCACTGGGAATACAGCGGTACTTATAGAGTAGGCTCTATCCCAATTAGCATCGGTGATATCTGCTAACGTATGCGGTGCATGGTGTAATGGGTTGTTTTCTAACGTCCACTCGCCTGATTCTACTTTACGTGCTTCGTCACGAATACATACCATAGCTTCAATGAAACGGTCTATTTCAACTTTAGATTCCGACTCTGTTGGCTCAATCATTAATGTACCAGCAACAGGGAATGACATGGTTGGTGAATGGAAACCGTAATCAATTAGTCGTTTAGCGATATCCATTTCAGTTACGCCACAGGCTTCTTTAATTGGGCGTAAATCAACAATACACTCGTGGGCAACTCTGCCGTTTGGATCAGTGTATAAAATAGGGTAATGCTGGCTTAACTTGGTGGCTAAGTAGTTGGCATTGGTGATCGCGTATTTAGTTGCCGCGGTTACGCCTTCTTTACCTAATAAAGCAATGTAAAGGTATGAAATACATAAAATGCCGGCACTACCAAAAGGTGCTGCTGATACAGCGCCATTACCTGCGGTTGTTTCATCAATATTGATTAAGGCATGATCAGGTAAAAATGGGGCAAGGTGCGATTTCACACCGATTGGTCCCATACCTGGGCCACCACCGCCATGCGGAATAGCGAACGTTTTGTGCAAGTTAAGGTGTGATACATCGGCGCCAATAAAGCCCGGCGAGGTAATGCCAACTTGGGCATTCATGTTTGCGCCATCAAGATAAACTTGACCACCATTATCGTGAATGATGTGACAAATTTCGCTAATGGTTGTTTCATAAACACCGTGCGTTGACGGGTAGGTGATCATGATACATGAAAGGTTATCAGCCAACTCTTCTGCTTTCGCTTTTAGGTCATTCATGTCAACGTTGCCTTGCTTGTCACAAGCAACAACCACTACTTTCATACCAACCATATTGGCTGATGCTGGGTTAGTACCGTGCGCAGACGCAGGAATTAAACAAATATTACGATGTGAATCACCACGGCTTGCATGGTATTTATGAATAGCGATAAGACCTGCATATTCACCCTGTGCACCCGAGTTTGGCTGCATTGATACTTTGTCATAGCCTGTTAATTCAACTAACCAGTCGGCTAGTTCGTCAATCATTTTTGTGTAGCCAAGCGCTTGGTCTAGTGGTGCAAAGGGGTGCATGTTGGCAAACTCTGGCCAACTTACTGGCACCATTTGCGCGGTTGCATTTAGCTTCATGGTACAAGAGCCTAATGAAATCATTGAATGATTTAAGGCTAAATCTTTGTTTTCAAGACGTTTAATATAGCGCAGCATTTCAGTTTCGCTATGATACGAGTTAAATACTGGGTGCGTTAATATTGCGGTATCACGTACTAATGAAGCAGGAATTGATGAATGACCACAGCTAACTATTTTATCATCAAGCTCGCTTACGTCTAAACCGTGACCCGTGCCTAATAAAATATCAAAAAGTTGCGCTACGTTTTCACGTGTTGTGGTTTCATCTAGTGATACTGATATTTGATCATCAACGTCAGTGCGAAAGTTAGCGTTAGCCGCTAATGCGCGTGCAACCACTGCTTTTTTGTTAGCTGCGTCAACATTAAATGTTAAGGTGTCAAAGTAGTTGGCATGAATAGCTGTTAAGCCTTTCATTGCTGTACCTAAACATAAAATATCAGCAAAACGGTGAATGCGGTTTGCAATAGTTTTTAACCCTTGTGGGCCATGATAAACAGCATAAAACGCTGCCATATTGGCTAATAATACTTGCGCTGTACAAATGTTTGAGTTGGCTTTTTCGCGGCGAATATGTTGCTCGCGTGTTTGCATTGCCATACGCAGTGCAGCGTTACCGCGAGTATCTTTAGAAACCCCGATAATTCTACCCGGTAATGAACGTTTGTATTTGTCACTGGTTGTGAAAAATGCAGCATGAGGACCACCATAACCCATAGGTACACCAAAACGTTGGCTTGAACCAATTACCGCATCAGCACCTAATTCGCCCGGCGCTTTTAATAACACTAAGCTCATAATGTCGGCAGCAACGGCAACAATGCCTTTGTTTGCATGAATTTTCTCAATTAACTCGCTAATGTCAGTTACTTCACCTGTCGCACTTGGGTATTGAATTAGCGCGCCAAAAATATCGTGCTCTGCCGCTTCATTTGCGGGTGCAACGATAATATCAAAACCGAACATGTCTGCACGTTGTTTAACAAGGTCGATAGTTTGTGGAAAAACATCACTAGCGATAAAGAAAAGATTAGATTTTTTGTTTTTAGAAACACGTTTAGCCAATGCCATTGCTTCAGCAGCGGCTGTGCCTTCATCTAATAATGAAGCACTGGCCAGTGGTAAGCCGGTCAGGTCAATACACATTTGCTGATAATTAAGCAATGATTCTAAACGCCCTTGAGCAATTTCAGGCTGATATGGCGTATAAGCCGTATACCAACCAGGATTTTCTAGTACGTTACGGGTAATAACATTGGGTGTTAATGTACCGTAGTAACCTAAACCAATGTACGAGGTGTTTACTTTATTTAAGTTAGCAACGGCCTTTAAATCAGCTAATGCTTGAACTTCTGTTTTACTGTCACCAATTGCCGGTAACGCGGGTAAACGAATATTTTTTGGTACGATTTCATCAATTAATGCATCAACTGATTCAACGCCCATATCATTAAGCATGGCTTGAGTTTGCGCTTCACTTGGGCCGATATGGCGACGAATAAAGTCTTGTGTTTGCTCTAGTTGTGCTAACGACAAAGGAGCAAGAGAGTTAGCAGGTGATTGAGAAGTCATAACAGTTTCACTTAAATAATTATTTTCGTAAAAAAAAGTAATAAAAAGAAAGCCTCAAATTCATATGTTGAATAAAAGAGGCTTAGTAATCGGTAGTAATCTTTTTAGCTAAGATAATCAATTTTTAGACAAAGCCGTCAAGTTGCGAGCCGTTGGAACTTAGTAAAGTAAAATAAGCAACAAGGCGACTAATACAAGGAGAACGGACAATGCCGACTAAATTTGATTAACGACGCTAAAAAACGAAAACTAGTCTTCGTCGATAGAGTTAGCATACCCTTGGGCATCTAGTAAGTTGTTTAACTCACCAGCATCAGCCAATTTAATTTTAAATAACCAACCGCCACCAAAAGCATCGGAGTTTACTAACTCAGGTGAATCTTCAAGTTCTTCATTCACTTCTACTACTTCACCAGATACTGGCGCGTATATGTCTGAGGCCGCTTTTACTGATTCAGCAACAGCAATATCGTCGCCTGTGCTTACGTTGTCGCCAACATCAGGCAATTCAACAAACACCATATCACCTAATAAATCTTGCGCGTGCTCAGTAATACCAACAGTAACAATACCGTTATTCTCAACGCGTACCCATTCATGCGATGTTGCATACTTTAATTCTGAAGGAATGTTGCTCATTTTTATTTTTCCTATTATGTTGTAAATTAAATTTATTTTTTATCGTTAATTAATTCGTTTAGCTGCCCATTTAATATAGTGCATCTATTTATATTTTCAATTAAAAAACCTTTTTTCCATTGCGAACAAAACTCGGCTTAGTCACTTGTACTTTCACGAGTTTTTTACGCATTTCAACTTCAACTACGTCACCAACTTTTACACTACGAGGTACACGTGCCAATGCTACGCTGTGACCTAATGTTGGTGAGAATGTTCCAGAAGTAATTTCTCCGTTACCAAATTCAGTAATAACAACTTGGTGTGAACGTAAAACACCTTTTTCTGTCAGAACTAAACCAACAAGTTTAGGCTGATCGCCCGCCGCTTTTTGAGCAGTTAATACATCACGACCAATAAAGTTGCGATCGATTGGATCCCAGCTAATAGTCCATGCCATGTTTGCGGCAATTGGCGAAATGGTTTCGTCCATATCTAAACCATAAAGGTTCATGCCAGCCTCTAATCGTAAAGTATCACGTGCGCCTAGACCACAAGGTGCAACACCTGCATCAATGAGCTTCTGCCAAAAGTCTTCAGCGGCATGATCAGGCACAATTATTTCGTAACCTTCTTCACCTGTGTAGCCAGTAGTCGCAATAAATAAGTCTCCCACTTGTACACCAAAAAAAGGTTTCATACCTTCAACGGCTACAATTTGTGCTGGTGTTAATAAGTTTGCTACTTTTGCTTTTGCTTCAGGGCCTTGTACGGCAATCATGCCAAATTCTGGACGTTCGGTAATAGTGACATCAAAACCTGTTAATTGTTTGGTCATCCACGCAAGATCTTTTTCACGTGTGGCTGAATTAACCACTAAACGGTAATTAGTTTCTGAGAAGTAATAAATGATCAAATCATCAATCACACCCCCACTTTCGTTTAACATGCCAGTGTAAAGTGCTTTGCCGGTAACCGTTAATTTAGCCACATCATTAATCACTAAGCGACGTAAGAAAGCTTTAGCATCATGACCTTGAACGTCAACAATAGTCATGTGAGACACATCAAACATGCCCGCATTTTGACGAACAGCATTATGTTCTTCTATTTGTGAGCCATAGTTAATTGGCATTTCCCAGCCATAAAAATCAACCATTTTAGCGCCAGAGGCTAAGTGTTTTGCATGTAATACGGTTTTATTAGTCATACGTCATTCCTAAAGAAGTCAAGAAGCTGATCAAATTTGCGCTAATTATAGCCGTTGAACTCTGCTGATTCAACAAAAACACAATAGCTTATACAAATTAAAAACCGACTTAATAACATTATCAGAATTAAATTTCGCAAAGTGCGTTTTAAAAAAATTTATATCTGACCTTCCTTCTTAATTAGGGAAATAGTCGCGATAAATTTTATTTATTTTTTTACGACTATCCTCTCATAGAGAAATGCAGAAAAGAGTTTATATTATTGTGGTTTTTGTTGTGCTAATTCAGGTAACTCGCTTTTCAAACCAAGTGCTTGTTCTATTAGCAGTTTTTTAGCTGGTTTAAAATTATCAAGCAAACTCATGCCAATACCCCTGAGTAATTTAAAACCTGGTTGATTGATCGAAAAAGTTTGTTTAATCGCTTCCATAGCGGCAATCATTTCAATGGCTTCACTTTTTCGATAACGGGCAAAAGCTTTTAATTTTTTTGGATCGCTAATGTTTAGCTCGTCTTTACTTTGCGAAGAGGAAACAGATAACGTTTGCGCTAATGAAACGGCATCTAATAAACCTAGGTTTACGCCCTGCCCTGCAAGTGGGTGAATAGTATGAGCCGCATCACCAATAAGCACCATGCGATCTTTAACAAAATCTTGTGCTAAACGCATGGTTAACGGATGAGTAAAACGCTCACTGATTAATTCAACAGCCCCTAATTTACCGTCACTAGCCGCAGTTAACTCCTTTGAAAAATCAATAGGAGAAAGCTCTGTTAAGCGTTTTGCTTCCTCAGGTGAGGTTGAGTAAACAATTGAGCAGGTATCACTATTTTCTGGGAAAATAGGTAAAAAGGCTAATGGGCCATTGGGCAGAAAAACTTGCCATGCCGTATTTTTATGTCCTTGTGGGCATTTAACTGTGGCGACAATAGCGTGGTGATCATAATCTCGGCTGATCATGGCCATATCCATTTGCTTACGTAACCAAGAATTAGCGCCATCGGCACCGACAACTAGCTTGGCTATAAGTGGAACTTGCATGTTACTACTTGCATTGCTACTTGGGTTATGGCTTGAGTTATGACTTATATTGTCATTCGCTAAAGACATTTCAAAGCTCGCAAAAACTTCGCTATCACCAACAGCAATGTTGGCTAACTTATGTTGAGTAAAAAAGCTTATCCCTTCATCAGCTTGCGCTTTGTGCCATAAAGCATTACGAATAACCTTGTTTTCGATTATCCAACCTAGGTGTTCATTTTGAGGAAAAGCATCAAGATCGTTAACCGAAAAATCTAATTTGCCTAACCCGGCTTTATCCCAAATATGCATATGCTGATATACTTGGGTACGTTGGGCAATAATAGCTGACCAAACACCTAAGTTTTCGAATATGGTTTGGCTGGTAACATTAATTGCGCTTACTCGCACTTCTGGCTCAGCAGTTAACTCAGAAACAGGTAAAGTGTCGGCAATGGCAATCGTTAAGTTACTGGTTTTTCTTAATGCCAGCGCCAGTGTTAAACCAACCATGCCAGCACCAACAATTAACACATCAAATTTTTGCATTTTTTTCTCTTATCTTTGTCAGGTAATTATTTCTTGCCCGTTTGTCGGCCTAAAGTCCAACCTACATAGGATCATTTAACCTTAATAACCCATCAATTTATTAACAAGCGTATTTTTTAACCCCGATACATAATTCATTACTTTTAAACCCACATTTCTGCCAACCACTAACGGTAAAAGATCATTGGCAAATAACGTTACTAGCGAATCGGTGAGTTGAATAACTTGTGTTTGATCTAGCTGACGCTTTTGTGCATATTCATTCAGTAAAGCAAAGCACCCTATATCGGTATATTTATTCAACGCTTTTTCATTCAACGCTTTTTTAATAAGCGCACTCATTTGCTGTACATCTCTCAAGCCTAAATTAAATCCTTGCCCTGCAATAGGGTGAATAGTGTGTGAGGCATTGCCAATAAGCGCCATACGATGATACGTTTGCTGCTCGGCTTGTAGTAAAACTAAGGGATAAACGTCACGTTTTCCCACGTGAGTAATAGCACCAAGCCAACTACCAAAAGCAAGTTCAAGCTGTTGTGCAAATTCATTATCAGTTAACGCGACCATTTCTTCACTTTGCTCGGGCGACATAGTCCACACGAGAGAATAACGACTATCGCCATTTGCCGATGCACTTAACTCTGGTCTTAATTCTGATCTTAACTGTGGCCTTAGCTTAGACAGCGGCAACATGGCGAGAGGGCCATATTCGGTAAAACGTTCAAATGCCTTATTGTTATGTGGTTTTTTAGTCGCAACATTAGCAATTAGCGCAACCTGTTGATAATCACTATGGCTAGTTTTTATGCCCGCTAATTGACGACATGGAGAGTTTCCCCCATCACAAGCTAATAATAAGTTTGTTTGTAAACGTTGTTTTGAATCGAGTTTTATCTCAATCTTATCTTTACGAGCGTTTTTCTGATTGCCATTTACTTGCCAGTCAATATCAATAATACGGTTAGGGGTAAACCAGTGAACATTACTTTTACTTGCTAGCTCTTTTAATTGTGCTTTGCCAATTAATGCCATTTCAATAACATAACCTAAGGCAGACACACCATGTTCTTGTGCTTCTAAACGCGCTTTACCGTAGTGCCCTCTGTCAGAGATATCAATTTTTTCAATCGCACAAGCGTCACTTGATAAATATTGCCACACGCCCATTTTTTTTAAGTAAGCGGCACTACCATGAGAGAGTGCTAAAACGCGGTCGTCAAACAAGGGTTTAGGCTTATCATGTGCTGAACTATTTGTGGGGTCTGTTGCCTCAATAATGGCAATTGACAATAAACGGCCATCAGCCTTTTTCAAATCAGCCAAACTTAATGCCATTAAGCTGCCTGAAAGGCCACCACCTGAGATGATAATATCGAAAGTTTTACGCTGGTTTTCCATCACGTTAATTCGCCATCAGTGCTTCAATATCTTCAATAGTTTCAGGACAATATTGCGTTAAATTTTCACAGCCGTTTATCGTAACAACAACATTATCTTCAATACGAATGCCGATTCCGCGCCATTGTGAATCTAAGTCCATATCATCAAGTGGCATATAAAGCCCAGGTTCTATGGTTAATACCATACTGGGTACAAATTCACGACACTGTGCTTTTTCTTCATTAATATGATAATCACCCACATCATGAACGTCTAAACCAAGCCAGTGACCTAAGCCATGAATAAAATACTTTTTGCAGGCTTTTTCTTTTACTAATGCTGCTAAATCACCTGATAAAATATTTAATTCAAATAAGCCATTAGTTAAGCATTCATTGGCAATATCATTTAATTTTGCAAAACTAACGCCCGGTTTAATAGCTGAAATAACTTGCGTTTTTGTCTCAAGCACCAGCTGATATAACGCTTTTTGCGGTGTGGTAAATTTACCATTAATCGGGAATGTTCGGGTGATATCTGCCGCATAGCCTGATAATTCACCGCCCGCATCAATAAGCAGCAAGTCGTTATCATTAAGCGGTTCACTATTGTCGGTGTAATGTAAGATAGTAGCATTATCACCGCCTGCAACTATCGTAGCGTAAGCAGGATAACGAGCGCCATGGCGAGTAAATTCGTGTAATATTTCATTTTCTATTTGATACTCAAACAAGCCAGCTTGAGTTTTTTGCATCGCTCTTTTATGCGCTAAACATGAAATATAATTAGCTTGGCGCATCAGTTCTATTTCATTAGCACTTTTAATTA
This sequence comes from uncultured Colwellia sp., assembly GCA_963974965.1. Classification (GTDB taxonomy): domain Bacteria; phylum Pseudomonadota; class Gammaproteobacteria; order Enterobacterales; family Alteromonadaceae; genus Colwellia. The sequence continues at coordinate 166,203 of CAXBEX010000002.1, forward strand.
AGCGCTGCTCATTAATCAGTGGGCTAGCATCAACTAATTGCGTTGGCACTTTTGCACCTTGACGAACAGTTGCTCTAACTTGTGCTAATAAATCAAATACCTGTTGTGTTATTTTCTTATCATCAAAGGCAAAATAAACTTGCGTTAAGCCATTTAAATATTGATGGATAAGGTCGTTTTGTTCATCAAGCGTAAAGCATTGGTCAAAACCATATTCCTGACAAGCTTTTTCTTGCCCTACTCTTCGTCCGTGCCATACTTCTTGCGCTTTATCTTTTGGTAAAGAAAACAGAATAGCTTGCTCAATTTTATCGCGCTTAAGCAATATCAATAAAGCATCAGGTTCATTAAAGCCAGTTAAGTAAGAGAAGTTTTTATTTTGACAAAACGTAAACTCGGTATCATTACTACGGGTTACTTCATGGGCTGCGGGGAAAAACGCAATAGCGTTATCTGACATTTTTGCAAAAAAACACTCACGATGACTTTTAAAGTCGCTCATTGATAAACTGGCTAAACCCGGTAGTTCTTTATTTTGTGCTGTCATAACGTACTCTAATATATGGTATTTTAATGTATGGCGCTGCTTTTTTGGTCACTGTCGCCCAAGCTAGTCGGCAAAGAGGCTAATTCACTAAAACACAATAAGGCTGAAATACGTACGTATTCATTTATTTCAAAATAGGCTTGCTCTGACGTTTCATCTTCTTCCATTTCATCAGACAAATTAGCAATTTCAGCAAAGTCAGTAAGCACTTCTTTAACTTCTTCTAATAAAACAGGTTTATCTTTTTGTTGCAAACCAAAACCTAAATTAAAACCTTGAACCCAAACACCTAAAGCATGGCCTCGCTCAACAATAGAATCATCGTCATCGGGTAACATTAATTGAAAGCGGTATTCATCATCAAGTATGTCTGCCCATAACTCACTAAACATTTGTTTTACACACGATTTTACCCTTGTAGGAAAACCTTCTCCATTATTAAACAAGTCATTCAACATGGGCAAATAACTGGTGTCTTCAAAAGGAAAACCAGCACAAATCAAACCAGTTAACACCCCATGAATTTCACTGGCATGGGCTTTGATATTTTCAGTGGTAATAATAGCTTGTGCGCTAGCAAAGTCTAATTGATTACTTTGCGCCGAGCTTTGGGCTGAGTTTGGATCTGAACTTTTATTTGAGCTTTGAGACATAATGAATCCCTTTAAATAAAGAAAACTAATGGCGTATCCTAACATTGGAGTAGTTAAAAGGCATGAGAAAAATTGTCATTTACTTGCATAGCTAGATCAGCACAGTTATAGTGCAAATATATACATAAATTTTTTGCTATGTTGTTAAATACGCTTGGAAATTATACAAATGACTCAACGTACTGTTGAAATCAATGTGATTGACCGTAAACTAAAAGTAGCTTGTCCTATTGGGCAAGAAAGTGCCTTATTGTGCGCTGCGGCTGAGCTAAGCGATCGTCTAACTAAAGCTAACAATAGCAAGTCTATTTCCAGCCCAGAGCAAGCCTTGTTGATGACAGCCTTAAACCTAGCTAACGATTTATTAACCGCTAAACAACAACTCAAAACTGCGCAAAAAGAAAACAAACAAAAAATTGCTTTACTGCAATCAATCATTGAACAAGCATTGGCACCCGCTAGTAAAAAACAAGCGTAAACGCTTTGTTTGCTACTTTATTTGCTATTATACTTACTACCAAAGTTTATCACCAAACTAAAAATTACACTTTTCAACGAGCCTCATACTTTGCCATAACCTACTCGCAACTGGCCCAAGTAATCGAGACTTCAGCTTTATCACTTGATAATTTAACGCTATATTCGTATCAAAATCAGTTAAGTTAATAGCGACAAGCTCTTTTGAGTCTAACTCTTTTTCAATCATGTACTCAGGTAAACGTCCCCAACCCATGCCGCTCATAATTAATGTTTTCTTGGTGCTAAAATCATTTACATACCAACATCGCTGCCCTGTTTGTACACTATAATTAACTCCCTGACTGCTTTGTCCTGAGTCTTGCACAACGATTTGATATTCATCTTTTAATTCTTCAACGGATGTTAACTTAGGGTGACGTTGCAATAAAGCTAGTGCAGCCACATTATACAAACTACCTTGATAAAGCTTATTTGCTTCATAATCGCCCGATTGTAGCGCCAAGTTATCTATTGTTGTTAGCGCAAGATCGGCCTTTTCTGACTTCACCGCCTCTATAGCATCATTGATATATTCTTGCTTCAAAATAACCTGCGTGTGAGGAAATTCATTTCGTATCATTTCAAGCACCGGTAGTATTCTTTTTAAATCATAAGAAGCTTCAATAGCTATGGTGACTGTTGCTTCATTTCCTGCTGACAAAAAAGAGGCTAATTGCTTTATTTGCTTTGCTTCATTAATTAAGCGTAAGGCATGTTGGTAAATTTGTTTGCCGTTATCAGTTAACAGCAAACGATAACCTTGGCGATTAAATAACTGTATGCCCAATTGTGTTTCCAGCTGTTTAATACCCTGACTAATAGCTGGCTGAGTTTTAAAAAGTGTTTCACTGGCACCTTTAAGGCTACCTAATTCAGCTACTTGCACCAGCATTTTTAATTGCTCTAAAGTCATCTGTTTACTCATCAATAAATGATAGAGTATAAAAATATCACAAAAAACAAGTTAAGTATAAGTTAATAAGTTATAAATAAAGCTTAAATATTAATTAAGTAATATTACAGTCATACTGTTTTCCATTAATTGAATACACTTTCAAATAAAGAAAACCACGGAGTAAAGTATTGAACAACACGCATTCAAATTATGGCTATGTTAGTGTTTTTTTTCATTGGTTATCCGCACTCACTATTTTTGGCTTATTTGGCTTAGGCTATTACATGGTTGATTTGACTTATTATAGCCCATGGTACAAAACAGCACCTGAATTACACAAAAGTATTGGCTTAGTATTTTTTGCTTTTATGATACTCAGAGTAATATGGCGCACTAAACAAATTGCGCCAAATCATTTAGCAAGCCATAGCTCGTTAGAGCAAAAAGCGGGAAAAATAACACATTCTTTACTTTACCTGCTGATATTCATCATCATGATATCAGGCTATTTAATTTCAACTGCCGATGGTCGAGGAATTGAAGTATTTGAGCTAATTACCATACCCGCCTTTGGCTCTATTATTGAAAACCAAGAAGATATAGCTGGTATTGTACATAAATGGTTGGCTTATCTACTAATAGCACTTGCAGCATTACATGCTCTAGCAGCACTAAAACACCACATTATCGATAAAGATAACACCTTAAACAGAATAATTGGCAAACGCCAAAAAATGGAGAATACCAATGAAAAAACAGTTCACTAAGCTAAAATTAACCTCAGCACTAACATCAGCGTTTGTCGCTGCCACCTTCATACCATCAGCCAATGCTGCTGACTATATTATTGATACTAAAGGTTCGCATGCTTCAATTAACTTTAAAGTACAGCACTTAGGTTATAGCTGGTTAACAGGTCGCTTTGATAAATTCGGTGGGACTTTTAGTTATGATGCATCAAATATTTCAGCATCAAAAATTGAAGTCAATATTGATACGAGTAGTGTAAATTCAAACCATAGCGAACGTGATAAACATTTAAAAAGTGATGATTTTCTCGATGTAAGCGCATTTGATAATGCTAAATTTATTAGTAATTCAGTAACTGATAAAGGCGAGGGGAAATTAGCAATAGCGGGCACACTAAGTCTACACGGTGTTAGCAAAGACATTATTATTGACGCGAAAACTGTTGGTGAAGGTAAAGACCCTTGGGGCGGTTACCGTATTGGTTTTAGTGGCACAACAACTATCGCGTTAACTGACTTTGCTATAAAAATGAACTTAGGTCCCGCTTCAAATAATGTTCAATTAAACCTATATATTGAAGGTATAAAACAGTAATAAAAACGTAGCAGTAACTTTACTTGTTAATGGCTAGCTCTCTTAGCCAGTCACGGGGAACTAAATAGTGATTTAGCTTGGCTTCATCACTATTTTCATCCGCTTGAAAATTATACTCCCAACGCGCTAAAGGCGGCATAGACATTAAGATAGATTCTGTTCTACCACCTGATTGCAAGCCAAACAAGGTACCTCGGTCAAACACTAAATTAAACTCAACATAGCGACCACGACGATATAGCTGAAACTGTCTTTGGTGCTCTGTATATTCATCCTTTTTACGACGGTTCATTATCGGAATATAAGCATCAATAAAACCTTGTCCAACCGCTTTAATGTAATTTAAGCAAGGTTCAAAATCCCATTTATTTAAATCATCAAAAAACAAACCGCCAACACCTCGAGTTTCATCACGGTGTTTTAAATAGAAATATTCATCGCACCACTTTTTATAATCATCGTAAACGTGTTCGCCAAATGGTTGAGATAAGTCATGCGCTACTTGATGCCAGTGTAATACATCTTCATTTACGGGATAAAATGGCGTTAAGTCAAAGCCGCCACCAAACCACCAAACGGGCTCTTCTCCTTCTTTTTCAGCAATAAAAAATCTTACGTTCGCGTGAGACGTTGGAATATGTGGGTTTTTAGGATGGATCACCAAAGAAACGCCACAAGCTTGCCATGTACGCCCTGCTAATTCTGGCCGATGAGCGGTTGCTGAAGGCGGTAACTTATCGCCTGAAACAACTGAAAAGTTAACCCCTCCCTGCTCTATTACCGTACCATTGGTCATCACTCGAGTGCGACCACCGCCGCCCGCTTTGCGTTTCCAGTTATCTTCAATAAATTTTCCGCTACCGTCAGCTTGTTCTAGTGCTTGGCAAATATTATCTTGCAGCTGTTTTAAAAATTCTATAACGATAGAAATATCAGGAACTTTACTAGTTGTTAATGCTTGGTCATTCATGAACGAGGTTTTCCGAAAACAAGGAATAAATTTGATTTTATTATACCAATTAAGTTTAGCTAGTGCTCATGCTCAAATTGCACAAGCAACCTTTCCATTAATTGATTGTTATAGTTGTTAATAACATTTTCACTATTAAAAAGCTGCGGCAATTCAATGATAAAAACAAATAGAATAAGCACTGCACCCAATAGTGCAAAAACACCGGAAAGGTAAAGTAAGACTCCAGCAAACATTAAGGTTAAATTAATCAAACCTTTTTGCCATTTGCCTAAATAAAAATGATGTAAACCTGCAACAAAAACCCAGTTTAATGCAGCATAAGTATCAGGGTCTTTAATGTGTTGTAGCTCTTGAGCGTAATATCGCCTTTTTTGCGCAACAGAAAGAGCGGCAACTTGCGCTCTTAATTGATTTTCTTCTAAACGAAGTTGTTCTTTATCTTGTACTAATCCCATAATTAAAATCCTTTTTTATTGTTTTCATTGTTTTTATGCTCTGCTTTATCACGTTTTACTTGGCAAAAATAACGGCACAGGATCCTCTATAATAATCACACAGTCACCATCATTACAACGTCTAATACGGTTAATTCCTAATCGAACGCCTTTCACCACACCATAGTCTTCAATGGCTTGATAGGTATAATGAGAACAAGTAGGAGTAAAGTTACATGACGTTGCAAAATGCATCTCTGAGCCACCCGTATTTTGATAGTGACGAATGGCTTTTAGCAAAACATTTTTAAACATGCTTTCCATTGATTAAGTTATCCTTTACTGCGACCGAGCGTTAAAATAACCGCTTCACGAGTCCAAAATAACCAAAAACGTTTTTGTTCAATTACTTGAAACACCAGCTGCCAACCGTCATTAGCTTCTTGATTCAATGTTGCCTCTAACCGTTTCAAAGGCAAACCACTTGACCCTAGAAAAATAGTGCCACACCCACCTTCAGTTACATACATGACTTTATATTCTTCAAATTTCATAAATTACATCCTTGATATTATTATTGATTTTTATTCTGGTGCATAAAGTATAAAAATATGCTTAATATTTCAAGCACTTTAATACTCATTCTTTTCCGATTCATATCAACTTTTAGCCAATTACTGTCCTAGACCTCTAGTCAACAGCCTAGTGACACTGGTAGAATCTAGGGCATTATTATTTTATGCAAATTTATGCAAAATAACAAAATGAGACAATAAACAATGGGAAGAGCTTACCAAAACCGAAAATTATCCATGGCAAAAACTGCTGGAGCAAAAACCAAAGTCTATTCAAAGTACGGTAAAGCGATTTACGTTTGTGCTAAAAATGGTGGCATAGACCCTGACGGCAACCTTGCTTTACGTGGTTTAATTGACAAAGCAAAGAAAGACCAAGTACCTACGCACGTAATTGAGAATGCAATTAATAAAGCATCGGGTGCTGGCGGTGAAGATTTTGTAGAAGCGCGCTATGAAGGTTTTGGTCCGGGCAATTGTATGGTAATTATTGATTGCTTAACCGATAACGGTAATCGCACCATTAAAGATATTCGCCAATGTTTTACTAAAACAAATTCAAAAATAGGCTCTTCTGGCACCGTATCGCATATGTTTGATCACCAAGCGCTATTTGCGTTTCAAGGTGAAGATGACGAAGCCGTTTTAGAAAACTTAATGATGGCAGACATTGACATATCTGACGTTGAATTAGAAGACGGCATTATTACCGTTTATGCGCCACATACTGAGTTTTTCAAGATTAAAACCGAGTTTGCTAACGCCATGCCTGAATTTGACTTAGAAGTTGAAGAAATCACTTGGGTTCCTCAAACTTATATTGATATTGAAGGTGAAGAAGATTTAGCTAACTTTGAAAAATTCATTGCTATGTTAGATGATTGCGATGACGTACAAAATGTTTATCACAACGCAGAAATTAAAGAAACGTCTGAAGATGACGCTTAAAAATCTTCATCTACTTGAAAGGTCATCACTTCTTTGCTGACAGGATGACTCAGCGTTAACATCTGCGCGTGTAGATGTAAACGCTGGGGTTTTTCATTTCCATCGCTATCATTACCCTTATTCCTGCCATAATGAGTATTGCCATAATTATTACTGCCATATAAGTCATCTCCTAATATCGGTATATTTAAGCCTTGTGGGTGGGCACAATGCACCCTTAATTGATGAGTTCGCCCTGTTTCAGGATATAAATACAGTTTCAATTTACCATCAACAACACTGATAATCTGCCATTGAGTTCTTGCTTGCTTGCCATGTTCAAAACACACTAACTGTCTTGGTCTGTCTTCTAAGTCGCCCCGTAGTGGTAGGTTAATCTCTCCTTGGTTTTTCATTAATGTTTTTTCAATATCACCTTCTACTTTTCGTTCAACTTCTCTTTCAACTTCTCTTTCAACTTCTCTTTCAAGCAGTGCCACATAACGCTTTTTAATAGTGCGATTAACAAATTGTTGTTGGATGTTTTTTTGCGCTCGTTTAGTTAATGCTAGTACCATAACACCTGAGGTAGACATATCTAATCGATGCACGATAAGCGTTCCAGTTGCTTGAGGAAATTGCTGCTTGATACGTAAATAGACCGAGTCTTCAATATTTTTTCCAGGCACCGATAAAAACTCATTGGGCTTATTCACTACGACAATATCATCATCTTGATAGATAATTTCTAGCGCTTTACCTGCGGCAGGATTAACCAATAAAGGATTATCATCCATAGCGATACCGTCTAACATGTGCGTTAAAATTGGCTGACATTTACCAGAGCAAGCAGCATAAAAATTTTTATGTTGTCGTATTTCAGATTTTGGCGCACATCCCCACCAAAATTCAGCTATCGCTAACGGCTTCAACTTTTGCAAAAAAGCATATTGTAATAATTTAGGCGCAGCGCAATCTCCGGTACCGGCAGGTGGCATTGGATAAGGCGCATGTTGAAATAATTCCATCAAATCTTTTTCAACGCCCGCACTATTTACTAAACGGTACTGTTTAAATAACTTTTTTTGCAGTCTGGTAGATAATCGTTTTCGCTTATTTTTAATCGCGTTAATTTCATCGGTTAACACTGTTAGTTTTTGCTGCACGGTAGTAATTTTATCATGCCAATACTGCTTTAAATCACGTAGCTGGTTTTTATCATGCACGCTTTCTTTTGCCAGTTGTTTAAGCTGTTGGGCTAATTCGTCATCCACGAAATCACTGCTTACTTGGCTTCGTTTAGTCTTTCTTATTTTCCGGTTAAGGCTCATTTGGCTACGATGTTGTTCAAGTTGTTCATTTTGCTGATCAAGCATTGAAGTAAGCGTTAGCTGGTATTTTGCTAACTGTGGATTAATCAGTAATTTTTCAAGTTGATCATTTAATCGATTAATTATTAAGTTTTCTTTGTGAAAGAAGTCGGTTTGATCATCAAGATCAAAAACAGATGGCACGAATTTGATGGTACTTTCAGGAGCCAGCCATTTTCCAGAAAAAGCAGCAAGGTAGCCTATTTCACCTTGCTCATTCTCTACTAAAAGTACACCAAACATTTTTCCTGTTTGTTCAAATTCATGCTGAAATTGTTGATGACTTTCTAACTGCTGTTGCAACTCTTTTGATGCTAACAAGCAAAGTGGGTGCGGCTCATAACAAAAAGGGAATGTGAAGCGTTCAGGTAAGGTGTAACTTTTTATACTGTCGCTAAAAGAGGTAAAACAAATTTGTTGATTCATCATAAGGCTATTTTAGTATATATCGTTAACGCTAAGCGTTGTTTTAACGCTATTCATTCACTGATTATACGGGTAAAATTCCCCTCTTTTAAGTTTTGCTCAATTAAAATAGTTAAATAGGTTATAAAAATGCGTTCTAAAATTGAATTATTAGCCCCCGGTGGTGATGTTGATGCCATTAAAGCCGCCATTATTGCTGGCGCCGATGCGGTATATTGTGGCCTAGATACGTTTAATGCCCGCAACAGAGCGTCTAATATTTATTTTGATGAATTAGTTGGCATTATTCGATTGGCGCATCAGTATCAATGTGAAATTTTTCTGACCTTAAACATTGTTATTTTAGAACGAGAGTTTAAATCTTTAGCAAAATTACTCAGTAAATTAGTTAATACCCCATTAGATGGCGTGATCGTGCAAGATCTGGGCATGTTCAATTTAATAACCAAACATTTTCCAACGTTAGATATTCACGCGTCAACACAGCTCACCACGCATAATGCTGGGCAAATTCCTTTCTTGAAAAAATTAGGCGCTTCACGCGTAAATCTTTCAAGAGAGTTAAACCTAAAAGAAATTAAAGCCTTAGCAACAGTCGCAGAAAAAAACGATACCCTAGTAGAGGTATTTGTTCATGGTTCGTTGTGTGTTGCCTTTTCTGGTTTGTGTTACTCAACGTCTGCTAGCGTAGGTAATTCAGGTAATAGAGGTAGATGCAGCCAAGCGTGTCGTGAAGAATATGAAACCACGCCGTCAGGCAATAACTTTCCGTTAAACATTAAAGATAACTCTGCCTTTTTCGACTTGCCCGAGTTGATTGATGCTGGCGTGCATTCGTTTAAAATTGAAGGACGTATAAAAGGCGCAAACTATGTGCATACTGTTGTCGATAGCTTTCGAAAACAAATTGATGGCTTCGTTAATACTGGAAAATTAACCCAAGATGGCGAGCGACTTTATCAAGTATTTAATCGCGACTTTTCAAATGCCTTTTTACGAGGTGATTTAAACCAGTCAATGTTTATTGATAACCCGCGTGATAATTCAACTAAACATGCCCTTGATAAAAGCAACGCCATTTCCGTAGTGCAAATACATGAGGTAGAGCAAGAACTTCATCAACAAAACAAGCAAATTAAAGCCACTGTCTTTGACAAAATAAGCTGTTTAAGCATTGAAAAACTACCACTAACGCTGAGTTTTTCAGGTGCGCTTAACGAGCCATTATTAATAGTTGCCACTATTACTCACAGCAAAGACAATGGCGACAGCAATGACAAAGACAACAGCAACGGTAATCAAGAATTCATGGTGCAATCTACCAGCTTACTGACTCAAAGTGACCAATCGAGTATTGATAACAGCGTTATCGAAAAACGTTTTAAAAGCTTTAACAATAGCAGCTATAATTTAGCTAAAATCAATACTGACAGTTTACCTCAAGGGTTAAGTATTCCTTTTAAAGAGCTAACTTCGTTGAAAAAACAGCTTGCCTTGTTATTAAATGATAACAACGCCGTGTTGCCAGAAGTAACGCTGCCTCCACTTGATAACTTTCCTAAAACCACTGATGCTAAAGCTAAATTATCATTATTGATTTGTGATGAGGCCGATATTAGTTTAACGAAGATAACAAATGCTGATGTTTACTTTAAGTTACCCGATGCCTACAAACGTGGTTGTACTAAATATGTTGGTGTTTTCAAAGAAAATCCGAATTTAATCCCTTGGTTTCCGTCTGTTTTGATTGGTAAAGATTATGATGCTGCCTTAACTATTTTACAGCAAGTTAAGCCTAAGTTAATTGTTACCAATAATACCGGTATCGCTTATGAAGCGTACCAACTAGGCATAAAATGGCTAGCTGGACCTTTCTTAAATACCACCAACTCTTACGCCTTATTAGCGATGAAAGAAACGTTTGATTGTGCTGGCGCCTTTATTTCAAATGAAATAAACCATCAACAAATGAGAACCATTGCCCGTCCTGAAAACTTTCAATTGTTCTATAGTATTTATCACCCTATTTTATTGATGACTAGCAGACAGTGTTTCTTCCAACAAAGTGTCGGCTGTGACAAACCAAGAATTGACAACGGCTGCATGCTGTCATGCGATAAATCTACTAGCATTACCAATCTCAAAGGGGACAACTTTGCTATTGATAAACAAAAAGCAGGTTACCCAAGCATTTATAATCAAGACCAGTTTTTAAATATGGAGATCATTAATGATCTTGCTGATATGTATGATGGCTTTATGATTGATTTAACCAATATAGGTGCAGGCGATAAAAAGTCACCGGATAAAATTGCATTGATTAAACAATTTGAACTGTTGCTTAATAAAGAGAATAACGAGCTAGGTAGGCAAGTAAATAGTCAAAAATCTCACAATACTCTCAATGCTATGGTGCCTGAGTCAACTAACATGCAATACCACAATGGGCTTTAAATTTTCGTTCGACATTATCAAATAATAGGCTAAGATTAGGGAATCACTTCATTAATAGATTACTTGACTGTAATTATGCCGAAAATAATAGCTCACTTTTTTTTGTTAGCTTTATTGGTTTGTTCCCCAGTACTAATGGCAAAACAAGTGTTAAGAATAGGTGTAGGGAACTTTCCTCCGTTTTTTGTTGAGAAAGAAAACAAAGGTATTTTCATTGAAATAACCAATGAAATATTCAAGCAACTCCCTAAATATACAGTGCAATATATATTTATGAGCAACAGTAGGTTGTTACATGAAATCAATTCAGGAAAAAGAATTGATGCTGCCTGTAATATATTTCCAAACGCAAAGGTAAATGCCTATTTGTCAGTGCCTGTATTTCGTTATACCGACGTAGCCATTTCAAAAAAATCGTCTCAACTGGTCATTAATAAAATATCAGATTTGCAAGGAAAGTCCATCGCAGCTTACCAAGGAGCAAAAGAGTTATTAGGCAATGAATTTAAAGAAATGGCGATAAAAAACCCTAAATATTCTGAACATCCTCACCCTAGGGATACAACTTATTTAATGCTATCTGATAGCAAAGAAATCAGGGTAGGTGACATCAATATATTTTGGCATGATTTAAAGAGTAAACATTATCAAGATAACGTAAACATAGATGTTAGTGATTTTAAAATACACACTTTATGGCCTGATGTTTATTCCCATATAGCCTTTAAAGATCCGGCGTTAAAAGACGCTGTTAATCAAGTGATAGCAGAATTAAAGCGCAATGGAAAAATCGACCAAATCTATGCTAAATACTAGCCTAAATAACCCATTGAATAGTGTATAACGTCAATCAGTCATTATGTTATGTATGGCTAAAAAAGGGTAATAACATTTTCATATTATTACCCTTTAATTAAATAACTTATTAAACTGAACTAGTGAGTTTCAGACACCATGTTCACCGTATACTTTGGAATATCAACAACCAAGTCTTCATCACCAACAATTGATTGGCAGCTTAGGCGAGATTCTGGTTCTAAGCCCCATGCTTTATCAAGCATGTCATCTTCTAGCTCATCGCCCTCTTCTATTGAGTCGAACCCTTCACGGATAATGACGTGACAAGTTGTACAAGCACAAACTTTCTCACAGGCATGTTCAATACCAATGTCATTTTGTAAGGCTACATTTAATATGCTTTCACCTTTTTTTGCTTCAACAACTGCGCCATCAGGGCATAACTCATCATTGGGTAAAAATATAATTTTTGGCATGTTATTTATCTCTTTTTGTCTTTTCTTTTCGCAACTTAATACGAGTAACTTGTCGGCTTACAATTTATCTACAGATTGACCACTTAACGCTTTATTGATTGAGCTATCCATCCGGCGTTCGGCGAATATAGCCGTCGCTTGATCCAATTTTTCTATGGCTGATTCAATAGCGTCAGCCTCTTCCCCTTGACTGATATCTGCCACAGATTTAATTGCTTGCTCAATGACACTAACTTCATCAGTACTCAGTAAATATCTATCTAACGTAATAGCCGCTTGAATAGACTCAATAACACGTGCGGCTTCAACTTGTTGCTCTTTAAGCATACGCGCATCAATATCAGCTTTAGCATTGCTCATTGAATCTTTCAGCATTTGCGTTATTTGGCTGTCGTCTAAACCAAATGAAGGTTTCACTTCAATACTCGATTCAACACCCGATGATTTTTCCATTGCACTAACGGATAATAAACCGTCGGCATCAACCTTAAAAGTCACACGAATGTGCGCGGCCCCTGCGGTCATTGCAGGAATACCACGTAATTCAAAACGTGCTAGTGAGCGACAGTCATCAACAAGCTCTCGTTCACCTTGTAATACATGTAGCGCCATAGCCGTTTGACCATCTTTAAAGGTGGTAAACTCTTGCGCTTTTGCCACAGGAATAGTGGTATTGCGTGGAATAACTTTTTCAACTAAACCACCCATAGTCTCTAAACCAAGAGATAAAGGAATAACATCAAGTAATAATATATCACTGTCAGGTTTATTACCGGCAAGAATGTCAGCTTGAATAGCCGCACCGATGGCGACAACTTTATCAGGGTCAATAGACGTTAATGGCTTTTTATTAAAATATTTTTCAACTTCACTACGTACTAATGGTACGCGAGTAGAGCCACCAACCATTACAACTTCAAGCACCTCATCAATACTAATTTGTGCGTCTTTCAAACTTCTGCGACAGGCTTTTAAGGTTTTTTTCACGAGTGCTGAAATTAAGTTATCAAACACTTCTTTGGTTAATTTTGTAGACCACTGCTGATCATTATCTAAAGATAAAGTAACTACAACGTTATCATTGGTTGTTAATTGCTCTTTCGCAGCACAAGCTTGTTGTATTATTTGACGTTCAAGTGATGGCGACAATGGACGCGTTAAACCCGCTTGATCAATTAAATAATCACCTACCGCCACATCAAAATCATCACCACCTAAAGCTGAATCGCCACCGGTAGAAAGCACTTCAAAAACACCTTTATTAAGGCGTAAAACAGAAATATCAAAAGTACCACCACCTAAATCGTAAATGGCAATAACACCCTCTTGACCACCTTTCTGATCAGAATCAAGCCCATAAGCCACAGCAGCAGCAGTTGGCTCATTAAGAAGACGTAATACATTAACGCCAGCCAACTTTGCCGCATCTTTAGTGCTTTGGCGTTGTGCATCATCAAAATGAGCAGGAACAGTGACAACCACACCCGTAAGCTCACCGCCTAATGCTTGCTCTGCGCGTTGGCTCAAGGTCTTTAAAATTTCAGCCGATACTTGTACAGGGTTGATTTTACCTTGGCGAGTCATGATTTCAGGGTGATTTTCATCACCACAAAATTGGTACGGCAAAGAGGGATATTTACGTTGAATATCAGCCAATGAACGACCAATTAAACGTTTAGCCGAAACAATAGTATTTTGTGGGTCACTAACGCTGAGCGCTTTTGCTTCTTCACCCACTAGAATGCCATTACGTTGTAAAGAGCTTTGAGAAGGTTCTTGATAACTCACTATAGAAGGTAAAATATCGCGACCTTGATGGTCAGCTAAAGTTTTAGCTTCACCACTTGTGACACTCGCAATCAGTGAATTTGTCGTGCCTAAATCAATACCTGCCGCTAATCTATGCTCGTGAGGTACTGTGCTTTGACCGGGTTCTGCTATTTGTAATAAAGCCATGTTTTTCTTTTCTTAATTTCTTGATTTTTAATTTAAAGCAAAACGTGAATACATTTCGCCTATGAGCTAATCATCAAACAGACTATCTTCAAGACGTTCGACTTCAATATTGAGTTTTTGATAAAATTTTAACTTGCGTAAAATATCGCATGCAAGCGCATTTCCTGCTGCATTATCTTCAAGAATTTGTGCTTGCAGCAAGCTAAAGTGTTGTTGATATTCTTGAGCAAGCTCTTGTTGAGCCCGTTCTAAAGCAGCATCAACATTATCAGCAAACTTCACGTCACCCAACATTTCCCTTAGTTCCATTTGCCTCATTAAAAAGCTAGTATCACCAAAAGTATGCTGTTCATTAGGTAAATCAACACCACGTAGGGTAAGTATATATTCAGCACGCTTTAAGGGTTGCTTTAATGTTTGGTAAGCATCATTAATTTCTGCAGATTTTTGTACCGCAAGCAGTTGTTCTTGGCTTGAGGCATGTGCAAACTTATCGGGATGAACCGTTTTTTGCAGCGTTTGATAAGCCTGTGATAGTTGATTTAAATCGACATCGAAAACAACGTCAATACCGAATAATTGGAAGTAATTCACTTTGTTACCTAAAGATTTTTTGCTCTACAATATCTAAAGTAATGCACTAAAAACAACTCGCAGATATTTGATTCAGATTCAAGGCGAAAGCACGGAGTTGACTTTAGTCAATGAGTACTTTCAACGATGAAGGTGAATCAAATAGCAAAGAGCAACAATTTAAACGTTGAAGGACTCACCACAGCCGCACTCACCTTTGGCATTGGGATTGGTGAACTTAAAGCCTTCATTCAAGCCTTCTTTAATAAAATCTAATTCGATGCCATCAAGATAAACCAAACTTTTAGTATCAATGATAATTTTAACATTTTCAATATCAAAAGTATGATCATCTTCGTTTAAATCATCAACAAACTCAAGCACATAAGCCAAACCTGAACAGCCTGTTGTTTTAATACCTAAACGCAAACCAAGGCCTTTACCTCGGTTTGTCATAAAAGATTGAACTCGCTCTGTTGCCGCTGGCGTCATGGTAACTGACATACTACTTTTCCTGTTTAGAGTCTGGTTGTAAACTGTTTTTTATTGTAAAGGTTAACCGTTTTTGCTTTTGTAATCTTCAATCGCTGCTTTAATAGCATCTTCTGCCAAAATTGAGCAATGAATTTTTACTGGCGGTAACGCTAATTCTTCAGCAATAGCGGTGTTTTTAATTTTGCCAGCTTCATCAATTGATTTACCTTTTACCCATTCTGTTACTAATGAGCTTGAAGCAATAGCAGAGCCACAGCCATAAGTTTTAAACTTAGCATCTTCAATAATGCCATCAGCTGAAATTTTAAGTTGTAACTTCATTACATCGCCACACGCAGGTGCGCCAACCATGCCAGTAGCTACCGATGGATCATTTTTATCCATAGAACCAACGTTACGTGGATTTTCATAATGATCGATTACTTTTTCACTATAAGCCATAATATTTTCTCCTTGCAGTTATCAGTTTCTTTTTTCTTATTAACTAAAATAAGTAAAAGAATTAATGAGCTGCCCATTCAATTGAGTCTAAATCAATACCGTCTTTGAACATTTCCCAAAGCGGTGACATATCACGTAAGTGACCAATAGATTTCTGTATTAAGTCAATAGCATAATCAATTTCTTCGCTCGTAGTAAAACGACCGAAACTAAAGCGAATAGAACTATGTGCCATTTCATCATTTAAACCTAATGCTCGTAATACATAAGAAGGTTCAAGGCTTGCTGAAGTACAAGCACTGCCCGATGAAACTGCTAAGTCTTTTAGCGCCATAATTAATGATTCGCCCTCAACAAAGTTGAAGCTTACATTTAAATTACCAGGGTAACGTTTATCAGCATCACCGTTAATAAATACTTGTTCCATGCTATTTAAGCCGGCCCATAAACGATCTCGCATGGCTATTGCATGCTCAAGATCTTGTGCCATTTCTTCTTTTGCCAAACGACAAGCTTCACCCAAACCAACAATTTGGTGAGTTGCTAATGTGCCAGATCGCATACCGCGTTCATGGCCACCACCGTGCATTTGCGCTTCAAGACGAATACGTGGTTTACGACGCACATATAATGCACCAATCCCTTTAGGGCCATACATTTTATGCGCAGAAATTGATAACAAATCAACTTTTTGGTGTTGCATATCAATGTTGATTTTTCCGGCACTTTGCGCGGCATCAACATGGAAAATAATTTTTCGAGCGCGGCACATTTCGCCAATTTCGCCAATATCTTGAATCACACCAATTTCATTATTTACATGCATAATACTGACTAAAATTGTATCTTCACGCATCGCTGCTTCAAGTTTATTTAGATCAATTAAGCCATTATCTTCAGGATCAAGATACGTTACTTCAAAACCTTGGCGTTCTAATTCACGACAAGTATCTAATACGGCTTTGTGCTCTGTTTTACAGGTAATTATATGCTTGCCTCTTTTATTATAAAAGTTAGCAGCCCCTTTAATAGCTAGGTTATCTGATTCTGTAGCACCTGATGTGAAAACAATTTCACGTGGGTCAGCATTAATTAATTCAGCAATTTGGTTACGAGCGATATCTACCGCTTCTTCCGCTTGCCAGCCAAACTTATGTGAACGTGATGCCGGATTGCCAAAATGACCATCATTGGTCATATATTGCATCATTTTTTCCGCTACACGTTTGTCAACAGGGGTGGTTGCTGAGTAATCAAAATAAATAGGAAGCTTCATTGGCTTTCTTTCTCCATTTGTTCAAGTTATCTAATATCAACCTAAAAGTTAATCTAAAAGTTAATACGTTATAAGTTAATACATTATAAATTATAAATTAATAGGAATAATAGTTTCTAACGATGGCTTTTTGTTTACAGTAATATAAATATCATCTTGTCGTTTTGAAACCGTTTTTACATCATTTTTAGCAACAAGCTCTGCCAAAGAAATATTTTGCAGAAACTCTTCAATACGCTGGCTTAAACCTTCCCATAAGGAATGCGTTAAACACTGCTCTCCCCCCTGACAATTGCCTCGCCCTTCACATTTAGTGGCATCAACATTTTCATTAACAGCGCTAATGACGTCAGCAATAGTTATTTGTGCTGAACATCTACCTAAACGATAGCCGCCACCAGGCCCACGAATACTAATCACTAAACCATGTTTACGTAATTTAGAAAATAATTGCTCTAAATATGATAAAGAAATGGCTTGTCGCTCAGAAATATCTGCTAATGACACTGGCCCATATGTAGCATGAATAGTAACATCAAGCATTGCTGTTACGGCATAACGACCTTTAGAAGTTAACTTCATAATTTGCCCATTTAATCTATTCTAGTGGTATATATAATCAACAGTTACTTGTAGTCTTAAAAAGCACTGCGACAATTAATTGTACGCAATTTTACATAACCCTACAAAATAGTCAAATATATACCTGAGTAATATAGTCAAGTATTTTACACTAAGATGATTCAATGGAAAAGCAATACTTGAGTGTTTTAATCAACTATTATTTTTTAATGAATTTTTTTAACGAAAATAATTATGTTTTTATTAATGAAGATTTTTTAAATCTCTGGATCAAAACTCTCTACTTTGCTTTCTCGACGTTGAGCGGCGGCTTTCTCATCTTCAACAAATTCACCTACTTTAAGCTCTGGCAAATCTTTCGGGCAAATATTACCACCTAATTGATTAACTTCTTTACAAATAGAC
Organism: uncultured Colwellia sp.; assembly: GCA_963974965.1. Classification (GTDB taxonomy): domain Bacteria; phylum Pseudomonadota; class Gammaproteobacteria; order Enterobacterales; family Alteromonadaceae; genus Colwellia. The sequence continues at coordinate 184,322 of CAXBEX010000002.1, forward strand.
GATACTCGATCATCCATTAGGTGCATATGGTCTAACAAACGCCCTATGGCTTTAGCCACGGGGTCAGGACTGTCTGCAGAGACCGCATAAGCATCAAAGCCAAACTTTTTAGCCGCTTTATCACGAGACTCTTTACCTAAACTACCATTAAGTTTTTCACCTAAATCGCTATCAAGTAAAGAACTAGCATTATTATTACTATTCACAATGCGGGCAGGAATACCCACTGCGGTTGCATTTTCAGGTAAGTCTTTTACCACAACAGAGTTTGAGCCAACTTTCCCGCCTTTACCAATAGTAATAGGGCCAAGCACTTGTGCACCCGCACCAATAACAACATTATCTTCTAAAGTAGGATGGCGTTTACCTGCATTCCAGCTTGTGCCACCTAAGGTGACCCCATGGTATAAAGTAACATCATCACCAATTTCTGACGTTTCACCAATAACAACGCCCATGCCGTGATCAATGAAAAATCGACGACCTAGCTTGGCACCAGGATGAATTTCAACACCTGTTAGCCAACGAGAAAAGGTAGATATAACTCTCGCAAGTAACTTCCAATTAGCACGCCATAGCCAATGGCTTAAGCGATGTATCCAAATAGCATGTAACCCGGGATAGTTAAGCAATACTTCAAAGGTAGTGCGTGCTGCGGGGTCTCTGTCAAAAACACTATTAATGTCTTCTTTCATGCGGCTAAACATATTATTTCCTTTATTTTTTTTCTGTATTTTTGTTTGAAGCTCTTTCTATTGAAGCAAGGATGCCACGCATCATTTTAATTTCTTTAACATCAGGACGAGCACGATTAAATAAACGTCTTAGTTTTGTCACTACAAGACCAGGATGCTTGTCGCCAATAAAGCCTGTGGCTTTAAGTGCATTTTCAAAATGCTGATAAAATCGCTCTGTTTCTTCGGTAACAGGATAAAGCTCATCGTCTTCACTTTTAGCTTTAAGCATTTTTTTGCCAATGCCTTTTTTTCCAATATAATTACCATTACCCGTACTATGCTCTTGATATTCATTCTCTGTAGATAACAAATAACTGGTACGTATTTCATAACTTAATGTTTGCACTGCCATCGCTAAATTCAATGAGCTATATTCTGGGTTAGCAGGAATTTGCACATGAAAATGGCACAATTGTAATTCATCATTAGTCAAACCACTGCTTTCTCGCCCAAAAACTAAAGCCACTGGGTACTCACTCGCCTCTACTATCATTTTTTCACCACAACCACGTGGTTCAAGCATAGGCCAAGGCAAAGTACGTGAACGAGCACTCGTACCAACCACTAAACCACAATCGTCAATCGCTTCACTTAAGGTGCTAACCACTTTTGCATTCGCTAGCACGTTAGTTGCGCCAGCGGCTAAGGCTTGTGCTTGACCATTGGGCATTTCAATAGGGTCAACTAAAACCAATTGACTTAAGCCCATTGTTTTCATTGCTCTTGCGGCACTACCAATATTTCGACAGTCTGAAGTATTAACTAACACAATACGAACTTGATCTAATAAATTAACTTTTTGTAAATCTGGCTTTGAATCTTGCTTTAAATCTGACATTTTGCTTTACGCTCATATTTAGCTTTATATATGGGTTGTTTTTTAAATACTATTCTTAAATACATTCGACCCGTTTCTATGGCGTTGATTCTAACATAGAAGAATACTGCTGTGCCTATTAAAAAGCACGTAAAATCCACAATACTCATGCTATTAAATTCGCTTATCTTAGTCTATTTTCCTATATAAATTTAAACAGCTCATTTATTAGCCTACTTTATTTAATATCACTCTCGCTAAAAATATTAAGACTTGCTATAATCCGCGCGCTTGAATTATACATAAGGTATACAAGGTGGAAATTCCATCTATAATATTCATAGCTACTCGTTCTTTTAAAAATCATTTACAAATAGGTACATTATTATGCATCCCATGCTAAATATTGCCGTGCGCGCTGCGCGCAATGCAGGAAAAGTTATTATTCGCTCATTTGAGCAACTTGATAAAGTAGAAGTTGAATCTAAAGGTTCTAACGACTTTGTGACCAGTGCTGATCTTGCAGCTGAAGAAGCAATTATTGAAACTATTCGTAAATCATACCCAGCGCACACTATTATTGGTGAAGAGTCTGGTGTATTAACTGGTTCAGACGATGATTATCAGTGGATTATTGATCCACTTGATGGCACAACAAACTTTATTAAAGGCATTCCACATTTTGCCGTGTCAATCGCCCTAAAAGTTAAAGGTAAGCTTGATCAAGCGGTGGTTTTTGATCCTATCCGTGGTGAATTATTCACTGCTAGCCGTGGTAAAGGCGCACAATTAAATAGCATGCGTATTCGGGTAAAAGCACACAAGGATCTATCGGCAACTATATTAGCAACAGGCTTTCCTTTTAAGCACAAACAGCATACTAATGCTTATATGGCTATGTTTACCTCGTTATTTCAAAAAACATCAGACATGCGCCGCGCAGGCTCTGCTGCACTAGATCTCGCTTATGTAGCTGCTGGGCGAGTTGATGGCTTCTTTGAAATTGGTTTAAAGCCTTGGGATACCGCCGCAGGCGAATTATTAGTGATTGAAGCTGGTGGTTTGGTTACCGACTTTACTGGTGGTCATAATCATGCCAAATCTGGTAACATCGTTGCCAGTAGCCCTCAATTACAAAAAGAAATTTTGAAAACTATTCGTCCGCACTTAGGTGAAGCGTTAAGTAAATAACCTTACTTGCTTATACATTTCAATCCGGAAAAAGTAGTGGTCTTTTGTAGGGGGTAATTTATTGCCCTTTTGTCGGACTGAAGTCCAACCTACATCGAATAAGTTATATTTTAAAAAAAGCGCCTTTTGGCGCTTTTTTTGCTTTAATATAATTAGAAACATAAATATGGTTAGCAATACCAATCCTTAAATATAGTCAGAGTAATAATGAATTCTTCTTCCCAATATATACCGCCTCAACATAAACAAACATTTAAAAAGGGTGAAGTTGCCTTAGTTGGCGCAGGCCCCGGTGATCCTGATTTATTAACCTTACAAGCTTTTCGCTTTATTCAACAAGCCGAGGTAGTTGTTTATGATCGCCTGGTAAGCGAAGAAATAATGGCGTTATTACCAAGCCATTGTAAAACAGTTTATGTAGGTAAAAAACAAGCTGAACACCGTGTACCGCAAGATGCTATAAACCAACTGTTAGTGGATTATGCAAAGCAGAATAAAAAAGTGTTACGCTTAAAAGGTGGTGACCCTTTTGTTTTTGGTCGTGGAGGTGAAGAAGCTCAGTTTTTATTAGACCATGGTATTGCCTGCCATATTGTACCGGGAATGACGGCTGCATCAGCTTGTACTAGTTATGCTGGCATACCTTTAACCCACCGAAAAGTAGCGCGAAGTTGCACCTTTATTACCGGAAACGTGCAAGATAATGGTGCACTTGATCTACCTTGGCAAACGTTAACTGATGCTGAGCAAACCGTCGTCTTTTATATGGGCATAAAAAGTTTACCTATTATCACAAAACAATTAGTTAATGCTGGACGCTGTCAAAATACCCCCGCGGCATTAATCCAAAAAGGTACACATGCGAACCAACAAGTGATTAAAGGAAGCTTAGAAACATTAGAAGGTCTGGTAAAATTGCATAATATCAAACCACCTAGTTTAATTGTTATTGGCAATGTTGTTGATACTTTTGCAGATTCACAGTTGAAAAACTTAGGGTATTTAGCCCCTGACTAATATCTACCCAAGTTACCTGATGAACTTAAGCGTGTTTACGTGTTGAAATTTTTACAATATTATTCGCGCTCTTATAGTATTTTTCTTTATAGTTATCGCTGATTTTTATTCTACTTTGGTTAACGATAATTCCTTACTCACTACTACGAGTTCACCTGCCACCTTACACCGATAGTAAACCTTGAGTTTCCTCTTGAATTTAAGCCACTTATTTATACTAAATTTAGATGCCGGGCTTCTTTCAGCCTATCGGGTTTGCCAGCTTCGCTGGGCAAACAAAAAACCACTGACAATGCAGTGGTTTTTGTTTTTAAACGGTACAACAAGCAAGATTAGCTAGAGGCAAGCTCTTCTTGTTTAACCGTAATTCCATGACTTTGCTGTTTGTTCTTCTTACGAGTAAATAGACCACGTAAATCTTCAATAATCACATACAGACTAGGAATAAATACTAGAGTCACGATTGTTGCAAACAGTACACCAAAGGAAAGTGATACCGCCATCGGGATAACAATTTGTGCTTGTGCACTCGTTTCAAAAAAGATAATGGGAACTAAGCCAATAAAAGTCGTTAATGATGTTAACATTATTGCTCTAAAGCGCTTAGTACCCGCATGTATAACCGCATCTTTTAATCGTTCGCCGCGCTTTCTGGCATTATTAACATAATCTACCATCACTAGGGAGTCATTTACTACTACGCCCGATGCCGCCAAAATACCCATAACAGATAAAGCACTTAAATCCATTCCTAGTATAAAATGACCAAATACCGCGCCAATAACACCAAAAGGAATCACTACCATAATCATTACCGCTTGTGCGTATGACTTCAACGGTATAGCAAGTAGTGAAAAGATAACCATTAAGGAGATAACAAAATCTCTTAATTGATTATCTGCACTGTCCATTTCCTCTTGAATACTGCCAGATACTTCACTTCTGATTAATGGAAACTTCCTTAATAACTTAGGAATAAAATTGTCGCGAATATCTTTAGCTACTTCAAATGGCTCTACTTGATCCGCGTCAACACTCGCCCAAACATTAATAGTACGGTTGCCATTTTCACGACGAATACGAGTAACACCATCGGTTAAGGAGATTTCAGCGAGTTCAGATAAAGGCAATTCGGCACCATTAGGCGCTTGGATCATTACATCTTCAACATGACCAACACTACTACGTTGCTCAAGTGGATAACGTACCATCACTTTTATTTCTTCACTATCACGTAAAATACGTTGTGCTTCTAAGCCATAAAAACTGTAACTTACTTGTGATGCAACTTCTGCTAATGTTAGCTCCATGCTATACGCTAAGGGTTTCAATTCAAGCTGTACTTCTTTAGCGCTGGTTTGACGAGAGTCATTAACATCACCAACACCTTTAAGTGAGTTGAGTTTTATTTTTAACTCTTTTGCTGCCGCTAATAATTGCGCGTCATCTATGCTTTCTAATTTAAAGGCAACATCACCATCATCACGGCCGCCGCCAAATAAATTATCATCAATAGATAGCGACTTAACGCCCGGATAATTTGGAATGGCTTTCCGCCATAAATCAGCTAACTCAAAAGTATTGATTGCCCTGTCTTTTGGAATAACCAATTTCACCATAACGCGACCGTTAGTTCGACTACGTAAATCAACTTGCATATCAGCAATCATCGAGTTGCCGTATTGTGCTTCAATATCTTTATCAACTTTATAGATAATGCGCTCAATATTTAGCAAGGTTTCTAACGTTGATTTCTCAGAGGCATCAACATTCATTTCAACATTGACACGAGGAAAATCATGAGGGATTTTTGGTTGCCCAATATATCGAACAAAACCACCGCCAAATAAACCTGCACTTAACAGCATCAAGCTAATGAAAAACGTTAAAACAGCATAACGATATTCAATACAAGTAGTTAAAGCGGGTCGGTAGATATTATCAATAAAGCCTTTTAGTTTGGTATCAACCCAACGGCGAATTCTATCAAGTGGATTTTTCGGGTTAAATTCTTTAATTTTCATTTTTACCAAATGCGCAGGTAGGATCAATTTTGATTCAATTAAAGAGAAAATCAAACAAAGTACAACCACAGCACCAATGGCTTTACCAAAAGCAGATGAAGGGCCTTCGCCAAATAGAAAGGGTACAAATACTGCAATAGTCGTTAACACACCAAAGGTAGCTGGCATGGCAACCCGCTTAACGCCACGAATAACATTGTCCGTAGTATGACCATGTTCTTCTATTTCTTCGTGAGCACTTTCCCCCATAACAATAGCATCATCAACAACAATACCCAGCACTAGAATAAAGGCAAACAAGCTAATAACATTAATGGTAATATCTACAAATTCCATTGGCATTACCAGTAATGTACCAAGGAAACAAACAGGTAACCCCATCATTACCCAAAAAGCTAAACGCACACGTAAAAATAGTGCCAACATTAAAAAGACAAGTACAGCACCACTTTTCATGTTGTCTAACATCATGTTCAAGCGGCCTTCAAGATAGTAGGTCATATCAACCCAAGTTTCTAACTTAACACCTTGTGGTAATACTTCGGCTTTTTCATCAACATATTTTTTTATTACGTCAGCAACATCCGTAATACTCTGATTATCTGCTGCGCCAATAAAAATAGTGACTGAGTTTTTACCGTTGAATTTAGAATATTGTAAGCCTTCTTCAAAACCATCAACAATGGTGGCAACATCACCTAATAATATTTTACTGCCATCGGCTAGTGTAATAACGGGAATTTGTTCAAACTCGTGACCACGATAAGCTTGGTTTTCAACACGTAAATTAATGTAGCCATTTTCAGCACGAATTTGCCCTGCTGACATATTTCGTGAAGAGCTACGAACAGCATTGGCAACATCTTTAAAACTTAAACCATACTCTCTAAGCTTATCTTTACTTACTTCAACTGAAATTTCATACCCTAAGCCACTAAAAAACTCTGAGATACTAACATCAGGTAACTGTTGAATTTCATGATGAATTTTACGACCTAACTCTTTTAGCTCACCGTTAGTTAAATCGCCGTATAGGCTGATATACATAACTTCTTGGCGAAATTTTTCTCGTTCAACTTTAATGCGCTCCATACCATCAGGAAAGCTTGAAATAGAATCAATGGCTGATTTTACTTCTTCAAGAACAACCTGTGGATCATAATCTAGTTCCACCTCAAACCAACCGTTTGAAAAGTTTCGGTTAGAATAAGTAATTACCCGTTTAAGACCTTGCACTGTTTTCAATGCTTCTTCGATCTTTATCGTGATACCTTCTTCCACTTCTTGTGGGGCGGCACCTGGGTATGGCGCTGCGTATGAAATCCAATTTATTTTCACCTGTGGAAACATTTGTTTATCAATGGTTTGAATAGTTAAAAAACCACCAACTAAGATAAAAACCATTAATAAATTTGCCGCAATACTGTTACGGGCAAACCAAGCAATTATGCCTTTATTGGTATCAATTGTTTCATCGATTTGCTTAGTAGGAGTTTCTTCAGTGATATTCTTTTTAGTATCATTATTTTCAGAAAGCGAACTCATACTTATTCTCCTTCACTCTTATTGTTGACAACTTGAGTTTCAACTGCCTCACTAGACGTTTCATCCTCATTATTTTGCTCTTCAGGTTCATCACCTGCCAACGCTAATTTCATGCCATCAACAGGGTAATCTAAAGCAGAAACAATCAACTTATCGCCATCAAGCAAACCATTAGAAACAATCACATTGCCACCTTGCTGACGAACAATATTAATTTTTGCATAATGAAGTTTTGATTCATTATCTAAAATGGCAACTCGGTTATTTACGACTAAATAGCGAGGAACGATACTTGCATTAGCAACTTCAACACCTAAAATTTTTGCCTGAACATAGGAGCCAAAACGTAATGGCATATCATTTTCTATCGTTTTGCTTTGTAAGCGGTACGGGTCTTTAATCTCAGCAACTAAATAACTCATACGGCTTTTATCATCAACAACACCTTCACTTCTAGCAATTTCAGCTTGCCATTTTATTTCTTGACCTGCATAGGTACCCATTAAGTTAACTTTGGCTTGCTCGCCTCGATTAATTAAAAACTGTAATTTATCATCCGCAACAGGTAAGCGAATTTCTGCAATAGCAGTACCCAGTAACTTTCCTATTTCGCTGCCTGTACCAACATAAGAACCAAGACCAATTGTTCGGTTATTTATCATGGCATCATAAGGGGCTTTTATTTCGGTACGTTGTAAATTACGCTCTGCACGTAAAATAGATGCTTGGGCTGATTTAACACGCGCTAATTCTTGAGCAAGCTGAGGTTTACGTAAACTTAATTCTGTAGGCGATGAATCTGTTATTTGTTTCCATTCACTCTCTGCCACTTTCCCCTGTGCGACTTCTGTTTCTAATGCCGCTTGTGCTGAAGCCATATTGGCCTGAGCTTCAATTAATGCCGCTTGATAATCATTGGGATCAATACGCGCTAAAAGTTGACCTTTTTTAACCAAGCCACCGCGAACAAAAGTATCACTTAATTCAACAATTTCACCATTTACTTGCGCGACAATGGTTGTTTCATATTTTGGTTTCACAACCCCATAAGAACTCACTTCAAGCGTCATTGGCATTACGATAATATTTTCAACTGCCACAATAGGTGTGTTATCTACTTCAGCCTTTTCTTCTGGTGGTTTTTTCAAGCTAGAAAAACCAACGAATGCAACAACCCCAATAGCTAAAATGGCGATAGGTATAATAATTTGTTTTTTACGAGCCACGGTTTTATCCCTTATATAATCTATATTTTATTTTATTTTTTTAAACAGAAAATTAAAGTCAATTACCTGTTTATATGAATAAATCATAACGAATATGTCGTAACGAAATATCACAAAGTTGTAACTGTGTATTACAAAATGTGCGCCGATTTGTAAAAACCAATAACAAAAAAAGAAAAAACGTAACAAAAAATTATTTATCACTTAAATATCAATGCATTATATCTATAACTTTTTAAACTGCTTTTTTTTACTATTTATCATAAACTAAATTACTAAACAGACAATTAGCTTATTTCACCACTTATTAAACTTTTCATAAATTAAAATTGGCAAATTAACTACCGAAAGGAAATACCATGCTTAATAGAATAAATGATTTTTTCAATACCTTATTAAACACTGACGATAATAAAGCTGAATGCCAAATTTCCATAGAAGTTGCTTGTGCGGTATTACTATGTGAAGTGATGCGCGCCGACAGTGTATTCACCGAAAAAGAACAAGATGAGCTGAGTGACATTCTAACTAAACAATTTAATTTAACCGAACCAGAAGTGAATACCATTCTTGAGCAGGCTTTTGAATTAAGTGAAAACGCCCATGATTTTTATCGATTTACCTCTAAATTAAATCAATACTACTCGCTAGATGAACGGTTAAAAATAGTGACCTTGTTATGGAAAGTCGCCTATGCTGATGGAGAGCTAGCCAGTATAGAAGAACATATCATACGCAAAATAGCTGATTTACTTCATTTAAGACATAGCGAATATATCGCAACCAAAATTGCTGCTGAGCAGTTTGCTAAATGATTAGTGAAGCGTATTAGAATCGGGTAAACTAGCACCTGAATTTATCCCCTTTTAAATGGCACCATCAATGACAAACTCAAGTGAACAATCAACCAGCCCTGCTAATGCGGAAATGGGAAAATATAACACCCTCAATGTAATTGCCGTAACAGCAAATGGTGTTTACCTTGACGGTGGTGATTTAGGTGAAATTTTACTACCTAACCGTCATGTGCCAAGTGATTGTAAAGTAGGAAATAGCATTAGTGTTTTTATCTACTTAGATTCTGCACAGCGTCTTGTTGCGACCACAGAAAAAGCACTTGGGCAAGTTGGCGAGTTTGTTTCATTAAAAGTTGCGCAAGTAAATAAAATGGGGGCATTTTTAGATTGGGGGTTACCTAAAGATTTACTCGTTCCTTATAACCAACAACATACGGAAATGGAAGTAGGGAAATATTACCTAGTACGTATTTTTCTTGATCAACATACAGATCGCATTGCGGCATCAAGTAAGCTTGATAAGTTTATCGATATTTGGCCAGCGGAATATCAACAAGGTGACAAAGTAAAATTGATTATTGGCGGAAAAACTGACCTAGGTTTTAAAGCGATAGTAAACAATTTACATTGGGGTTTACTCTATGATAATGAAATTTTTCAACCATTACGCATTGGTAAACAAATTGATGGTTATATCAAACAAGTACGAGAAGATGGCCGCTTAGATCTGATTCTAACCCGCGGTAGTAAAAATACAGTAAACAACTTTACCGATAAATTAATTGATTCTTTACAGAAAAACAATGGCTTTCTTCCTCTTCACGATAAAAGCGCGCCAGAGCTTATTCAAAGAACCTTAGGGGTTAGTAAAAAAACCTTTAAAGCAACGGTTGGTAATTTACTAAAAAATGGCAAGCTGAGCATTGAAAAAGATGGTATTCGGTTAAAGTAGTCAATTGTTAAGATGTTTCTACTGTTGCATAGAAAAGGCAATCATTAATGGCGATATCGGGATCGGTAGTTGCCATGAAAATCTGCAACGATTGCTTAGCAAAAATGCAACCATTTTGTAAACTAAACAATGTCGCTAATTGCTCAATTCCTTGTTCATCTTTGGCTGTAAACGGTAGCTCCCCTGCTCCCTCGTACCAACCAATAAACTCACCTTTTGGCGTTAACTGATTATTTAACTGTTCCGCATCTGCGCGTAAGGTCACATCCGCGGTAGGTAAGTGATTATGACCAAAAGCGACACTAAAATGAGGTAACAATTCAACACGGCAAGGATGTCGATAAATATTCACTTGGCTAGCATGGCGATCAAAAATATTATTTGCACTTAGCAATTTTGACAAGCCCGCATAGGCTAATTGATGCGACTGTATTTGTCCTGCCCCCCCACACTCAATGGTGACTATTGGCGCTTGGAAACTTTGCTCCATAATCGCACCAACGCGCAAACCGGTTAAGATGACCTTATTGGTAAATAATGAAATTAGATCAAGGACTTGATCACTATCATCAATGGCAACACCAAATGCTGGACTTAAACCTGAAGTATTATGCAAATCAATAACCGCTTCTGGGTTAACGGCTTTAATGGCTTGCTTAATTTGCTCAGCTCTCTTAATAATGGTTGAATTGCCCGCTGTACAGGAAAAAAAACGATTTAAGTCTTGTCCCGGTTGTAAATATCGATGAGAAAATTCTGGCGACAATTGCGCTGCTTCAACATTACCAATAATAAACCGAATATTGACTGCTGGTTTAACTTTTTTTTGCAGCCATTGATGTAAGGCAATAAATCCTGAAGGCTCATTGCCATGAATCAAGGTCGTTATAACTCTGGTTCGTTTAGTGTCATAACCTTGAAGATCAAAAATACATAAACCGCTAAGCTGACGTAGAAATTTTAACGGCGTATCGGCCAGATCGCCTAAATCAACGTCACGATAAAAAGTTGTTTTCTCAATAAAGTTACTCATCGCCAACATTGCTCCCATTCGCTAAGAGGATGCCCCGAGAGTTGGTTTTGGTAATACATCTCCAACATTCTTTCACAGGCTTTATCATTATTGAGTGATTTACGCAGTTGTTTCAACGTTTGTTTAGCCCAACTGCCTCCTGTAATACCTGCCGATAAACGTTGTTGAATTATCTGTAGATACTTGTCACGCTCATCTCTGTCAACACCCAAAGTTGTTAAGCCATCATTAGCCACTAACAGCATGTCATCAATAACATCTATTATTGGTACTTCTACGGGTTTATGCTGATAATTTTGCGGCCATAAAATAGTAGCATCTAACCCCTTTTTTGCCGCTCGATAAAAGTTGTAGCTAGCAAATTGAAAAGGAATACGTGAGAGGTACTGCTCAATTTTGCCCGATAAACCAACAGCCATACCAATAGTAAAAGCAGCATTAGCGGCCATGTCTAATGCTGTGGGCCCTGCAGGTAGCGCTCTAAATTCAATGCGCACATGCCCTTTTCCAGCAGGGGAGTATATTGGGCGGTTCCATGGCCAAGTTGTGCCCATATGAAAATCAAGTTCAGCTAGATCTGGGTTTTCATTCACATGACAAACTTTTGAAGCAAACAACTGCGGCATAATAGGTTGATAAAGATTTACGGTTTCAGAAAATAACTCCCACGCTCCTTTTCTTACCCAGCCATGACCAAAAGTGACCCGAGCTGGCTCGCGCCATTGATTACAATCAGGGGTGCGGTTATCGGTTGATTGCTTAAAAAGCGCAACGCGGGTTTCATCCCATGCACAGTTTCCTAGAAATACACCTGAGTTAGCGGCAATAGCCAAAGACATAGGCAAGGTTAATTGCGCCGCATTGAAAATATCAGCAAACTTGTCTTTTTCCGTCATTAAGTGTACTTGAAAAGACGTGTTTGCCCCTTCAGCGCATACTTCTGAAGTGTGAAAATCTATGGGTTCATCACCATCAATTTTAATGTGAAATGGCTGCCCTCTTAATTTACTTAACTCCCTTGCTAATAATTTATAGCGACCAAGTTGTGTCATATAAGCGTTTGATAAATGTTTTTCTTTGAGCGTAGGTAAAATACCAATAGCAACAGGGCGTGCACCTAATTTTACAGCTTTAGTTTTTAAATGAACAAACTTGGTGATGATTTCTTGGGTTAACTTACTAAAAGGCTTACCTTTAGCTTTTACCGCTTGTAAATTAAGCTCAAGATTGTATTTATTCAACTCAGCTTGAAATTGATCATCGTTGAGTAAAGCAAGCAATTCTAAATTCACGGGACTAACTTGCTGCTGAGCATCCATTAAATATATTTCTAACTCAGCGCCAATATAAAGTTCACCCGTGCCAAAGTCGGCTTTGGCCATCACTTTATTTAGCTCGTCAAGTTGGTCATGTATGCGATGATTAAACTTTTCATAATCATCAGCACTAAAATCTTGCTCTGATATATCACGCCCCATAATCCTCCCCTTTTTATCACTTTAGCATCTTAATATTAAGCAAGAAACACGCAAGCTCTGGACGGCCTAACATACCAAAGCCAATCATCAAGCTATCTGACCAACTAAAGTTACCAGTAAAACGGGCCACTATGCCCGCAGAGGCAATTTGTCCAAAAAACAAAGCAACAAATAATACTACGGCCTCAGGTAATACTGAGATAAAAATTTCTAAATTGAAAATAAGCTTTGTACCTAAACTAACAAAGAACACAGGTCCTATCCAAATAAAAGTAACATTATCAATTGTTTTTCTAGCTTGTTTATAAAAGTATACCGTTTTATCTTGGTGGAAATCAAAATACTCTCGATGCTGACGATTAATATAGCGGACTTAGACAAGTGAAATATTCGTGGGGATCCCTCAGGTTTGGGTATATAATCCTTGGTAAATTAAGAAGCTGAAGAGAAAATAATGAAAGCAGGCATTATTGGCGCAATGGAGCCAGAAGTTGCTATTTTAAAAGCAAAATTAGTAAATTGTGAAACTAGCACACAAGCGGGTTATACATTTTATCAGGGACTGCTAGACAACAATGATGTTGTTATTGTGCAATCAGGTATCGGCAAAGTAGCAGCCGCCTTAGCAACCGCAATACTCATTGATAAGTTTCAACCTGATTACGTGGTAAATACTGGCTCTGCTGGTGGCTTTGACGCCAGACTAAAAGTAGGCGATGTTGTCGTTAGCTCAGAGGTACGCTACCACGATGTTGACGTAACTGCATTTGGTTATGAAATAGGGCAATTACCAGCAAACCCCGCCGCTTATATCCCCCATAAAACCTTGGTAACTGCTGCTAAAAAGGGTATTGAGCAACTTAATAACATTCAAGCTATGGTTGGTTTAATCACCACTGGCGATACCTTTATGACTAAAAACGATGATATTGCCAAAGCGCGTGCTAACTTTCCCACTATGGCAGCAGTGGAAATGGAAGGTGCAGCCATCGCCCATACTTGTCATCAGTTTAATGTTCCCTTTGTTATCATTCGTTCATTGTCTGATATTGCAGGAAAAGAATCACCCACCTCTTTCGATGAATATTTAGAAACAGCGTCTGTTAACTCATCACAATTGGTTATCAACATGATTAATGCGCTTAAAGGCAAAACACTTAACTAAATTTTCACTTACATTAGAATAATAAAATGACTATCATGACTGACTTTAGTGCGCTTTCTTCTTTTAGTTACCAGCTGTTAATATTACTCGTCGTAATATCAACTAAAGCGATCGTGAGTCATTTTATTCATCATGAGCCGTTACGCTTTTTTCAATTTTATTGTCAAAAGCTTAGTGACAAAGTTAATAAACCACAGAACTCCCCAAAGCAGCAAACGATTGCCGGTTTAGTTGCCCTAATCATAACCTTGTCACCTATTATGATAATTTTATGGCTGTTTGAAGCCTTCGTAGCAGTTAATTTTGTATGGCAAGCGCTACTGCTTTATGTTGCCATGGGTTCATTTGGCCTAGCGCAAACAAATAAAGCCATAGCTCAAGCCTTAGCCTCTAAACAAAACTATCTAGCAAAACAAACACTTGAACCTTGGGTGTTAAGAGAAACCGAGTCGTTATCTAGTTTAGGACTAAGTAAAACAAGCATTGAAATGCAATTATTACGCACCCTACAACAGGGATATACCGTTGCCGTTATTTTTATTATTTTTGGCCCTTTAATGGCTATTAGTTATAGATTGTTGTTAGAAATGCACTATTGTTGGAATACCAAACTGGTTATACATAACCATTTCGGACTTTATAGTAAGTATATTGCAAACCTTATACAGTGGTTGCCGGTGAGAGTTTTCTCTATGTTATTGTTGTTTGCTAGCTTAGGAAAAGACTTTATTCTTTTTTGGCGTTTAAGCCGAACATACTTTTTTCAACTAAATAATAATATTGCGCTGTTATTGTTAGCGCTAAATTTAGAAATAAAACTTGGCGGTGTAGCCATTTATGATGATAAAAAACACTCAAAAGAGAAATTGCGCAAAAGTAGCTATAATGATTTAGCAAGACAACCACAAACCACCGATATTATTTATGCTAGCAAAAAAATTCATGGCGTCATTTATATCAGTCTACTTTTTATTACCTTATTAGCGGTTGCAATAGAGTTTGTTGCAGCAAATATATAGGTTTAGTAAAAAATAAAAATTTATTGTAAGCTAGTACCATCAAACACTTTATATCAAATACTGTAGACCAAACCTATTAATCAACTATTTTGGAAAAAACAATGCTTAAAATTACAAAAATTCTCGCTTTAGCCTTTAGTCTTGTTATCACAACAGTACTTGCTGGTGAGGCACCACAAATTTCCCAACAAGCATTTCTAGAGGCGCTTAAAGTACCAAATAATAACATTGTGCTATTAGATGTTCGCACTGCAGAAGAATATAACGAAGGCCATATTGCGGGTGCAATTAACATTAGCCATAACGCTATTGAAGAAAACCTTAAACAATTAACACAATATAAAAACAGCACGGTAGTCGTTTATTGTCGCTCAGGTCATCGTGCCGGTATTGCTGCAAATATTCTTAGCTCAAATGGCTTTACTAACCTGCAGCATTTAACAGGCGACATGAATGGCTGGATTGAAGCAAAATTACCTGTTGTTAACAGTGAACATAAACACTAATTCACACCAAACAGATTAACTATCAGCTAGCCAATGAATGAGCTTTTATACTACTTAAATATTTTTGGCATTATAGTTTTCGCTCTTTCGGGCGCATTAATGGCAGGCAGGTATAAACTTGATCCCTTTGGTGTAGTTGTGCTTGCTTGTGTTACCGCAATTGGCGGTGGCACTATTCGCGATACTATTTTACAAACGCCTGTATTTTGGGTTGTTGAGCCTTATTATCTTTACGTTATTTTAGTAACCGCATTACTCACTATCATTTTTATTCGTCAGCCCAAGCGAATCCCTAAGCGATTTTTACTCATTGCCGATGCATTAGGCTTGGCGCTCTTTGCTGTATTAGGCACTCAAAAAGCAATGGCATTAGGAGCACCTTTATCTGTTGCTATTGTTATGGGCACTATTACAGGCGTCGCTGGGGGTATGATTCGCGATGTTTTGTGTAATGTTATTCCAATGATTTTAAGAAAAGAGATATATGCTTTAGCTGCTATGCTCGGTGGTGGCTTGTTTGTGATATTTCATTTACTTGGTTGGTCAGATAATACAGCAATTATCGTGGCTATTTTGGGCGCATTATTACTAAGGTTAGCTGCCATTTACTGGCGAATATCTTTGCCTGCATTTGATATAATTGAAAAAGAGAGCAAGTAGGCTTGTTTGCTTATTGCTGTTCAAACACTTTTTTCATATCTTGCTGAGTTTTATCATACCAACCCTCTTCAATGGTTACCGGGGGTAAAGCTTCTATTTCAATAACACCATTTTTCGCTGTTTTTGCTGATTCATTATAAATTGATAAAACATTTTTTATCACAATAGGCTGTGCTTTAAGTTTGAGTTTTTCAACAACAAGTTTAGTGCCTCCTTCAAAAGGCTCAATTTCTCCTGATTGTGAGCGTGTACCTTCAGGAAAAATAACCACCTTTTTTCCTTCACAGTGTTTAATATCTTTAAGTAACTTTATAACGGCACGACGATCTTTTTGGTCAACTGTAATGTGCCCTACCATATTTACAATATGAGAAACGGGCCATTTATCCATAATGCCAGTTCTACCAACAAACCTAACATCATTACCAATCACTTCTTCTAATGAAAATATATCGATCATACTTTGATGATTAGCAATAATAATATCAGTGTCAGAATCAATAGCACCGACAAAATTAACTTTTGCTCCAGCACTGCGTACGATTCGAATACTAAAAAAGCGACGTAAACGATCAAAGGCTTTGCTATGAGGCGTACAAAGAAATAATGCGACTGACTCTAGAAAAATAGTTAGATAAGTCAGACTCTTTTTTATGTAGAAAAATATCATGTGCTGTTAGTAAACTTCAAACGTCAATTACGCTTCGATTCCCCAGCCATCATTGTAACCAGAAAACTTAGTCGCCAGTTGTTCAAAATCGGCTTCTTGCTTAATCACAGCATCATAACTTGGCACTATTTGCACTGTACAATCTACATCCCATACATTGGGCGTTTCATCCGGGTGCACACTAACACTCACATCTTTCATGTTTTCTTTAATAAAGTCAGCCATTGCGTGGGCTTGAGATTCTTGTTCAAATAAATGAAAAAAAACAATACTATGGGTAGCACTAAGATCTATGCCCGCCTGCTGCATTTCTGCTAATACTTGACCTGTTTCATCACTGGGGAAATTCATATTTTTGCTCTGCTTTTGTAGACATTGAGGTGGTTGGCATTAACGAATAGCGATATTATAAACAGTGAATATCCACTTGAATAGTTTTTTGAAAAATTTATTAAAAGTAACGACACAATAACCATAAATTTTGGTACTGTTTTTGAAAGCTATTATTGTTGATGGTTACTTATTAATGACTACTATTGATGCCTACTTATTGATGCCTACCTAATGAGAATTAGTTCGTGGGTATTCTGCCAGCATAGCTGAAACCGCTTGCTTGATCTTATCATTAGTATCCGCGCTATTTTCTTTCACTTTTAAGTCTAACGGATAAACACTACGCCATACAGAACGATTTTGTTTAGGATCAACTAAATCTAAAACTAAACTTCCTTGGCTAAGGGGGGAATATTGTTGATCGGTTTGCCAAGATGTTGCCCGCAAGCAATGAGCACAAAAGCGCACCGCTTTATTGTATTTTGAATAATCACCGTGTTTACCATTAAAGACATGGTAAGTCACTATTACATCAGCTTTTTCAAGCGTTTCATAACTGAATTTTTGCTTAGCCATAGTGCGCTCAATAGCAATTTCAATGGCATTACGACGGGTGTCGAACAAACTTTGCGTTTCACTGAAGATAGAATTTCGATCATAAAGGCTATAACTTTTCACCGCACTAAAATCAAAGTTGTCATGGTATACAACACCTGCTTTTTGAACACTTGAACAAGCACTAAGAAGAGTAAAGAGTATTGGTGCAATAAATTTTTTGAACATGACAAATAAAAAGCCATAAAATAAAAGAACTTACCTAGACTAGCAAGTTCTTTGATAACTATAAAGCTGAATCAGTCGATTAATCATTACATTGCCAAATACGCCAGTTATCGAACTCCATTAGCTGAAATATATTGCGTTGCGCCCTTTGATCCTTGCTGACCCTAATGACTACTTTTAACAACGGGAGCAAGTCTTCGTGAAGCTATTTCATGATAATTTCACGAAAACGGTATTCCCCAGTTAATGTTCTAACTTCAGGGTATTTTGCTGAAATTTCATTGGATTTCTCTTGATCTTTTTCACTCTATTTCTTTATAAAAGCGGCGTATTTTTTCTTACTAGGCTCCAAGTCAGCGGCATTATCAATGTAGCTCTTTTACCAACAGCTAAACTGTAAATGAACCGAGCGTAAGTATAGTAGTAATATTCAATTTTGCGCGCTTAGCAGCTAATACCAAAGGAGAATAAGAACAATCACAAGCTTCAATAAATTAATTTAAATATTAATCATTCTTATTATCAATAACTTGTATATGATTTAAAAAATCATCAAATTAGTTTAATTTATTTGGTCTAAACTTACACTTCAATTGATTGAAAATGATGCTCTTAGTAGAGAGTAAATCTAACGCTAATACGGATATTTTGGCTATAAAGGGAGATATGTATGGAAACCTACAAAAATATTTTAGTTGTTATTGATGAACGTAACTTTGTAACAAAAGCTATTTCCAGAGCTGTTAATTTGGTAGAACAAACCCAGGGACGAATGAGCATTGTATTACTGGAAAACCACTCTGCAATAAATAGCTTTTCTAACTTAATAAGTGGCAACAATAAGCACACTGTAAAAATTTCTTTTAAAAATAAATGTGTTCGATTACGAGGTATTATCAAAAAATCAGCAAAAAATTAGCAAAAAAAGGAATAGATGTCGCTCCTGAGTTACTAACTTGCACTTCTTATAATAGTATTTTGAGCGAAGCTAACAGTAAAAATAGTGATACCGTGATTGTTGCCGCGTCAAGACATGATGTGGGTCTTAGTTACCATTATTATCCCGTTGATTTATTTTTAATTGGTAAATGTCCAACGCCGGTCTTGATCGTAAAAGATCATAACTGGGAGCCTAGGGGTCATATACTATCAGCAGTGGAACTTTTCAATGACAATCCAGAACATCAAATATTAACTAAAAAAATATTAGAAGAATCGGAACATTTTACGCAACTACTTAACGGTGATTGTCATACTGTAGATTGTTATTTTGATGAAAGTATAGGCATGTCATTTAACTTTAAACATTGCGAAAAAAATCAAGATATACATCTATCTAAAATGAAACAACATTGTTATGACTATCATTTACCCTATGAAAAAGTTCACTTGTCGCTGGAACTCCCCGAAAATGCAATATCACACCTAGCAACTGAAATTGATTCAGAATTGATTATTCTAGGAGATTGTGGACATCGAGGGTTTTTATCTAAATTATCAACCCATGTTTCAGAGGAAGTGTTAAGCAAAGTGAATTGCGATTTATTGATACTTAAGCCCTAGTGCAAAGCGGTTTAAGGTATGATACCAGTTGAAAGAATACCAGTTGAAATAATAAATCGCTCAACTTAGAGCCGCAGTAGCGAGCTTAGAGTAAACAAAATGAGTTAAACATAGTTATTTTATATTTCATTCATTTTGTGATGTTATCAGTTTGCTACTGAACTCTCGCTAAGTGGTGTAATCATTAATTCAATTGATATAAGCCTTACATTAAGGTGTCAAAGTTAATATCCTTAAAATTTAACACCTGACCACCAAACTCTTTAGCAAATGTCTGTGCATCTTTTTGTTGGCTAAAACTGGCAAGGGTTGGCCCCATTGCGCCTGTTTTTTCAGAGCCTGCCACATACCATGCAGCTTTCGCATCAATAAAATATTTATCATCAATGCTGTTACTACCCCATGGCATTTTGCTCATATCATGCACTAACATTTGAGCAACATTGCGTTTATTTTCTGGATCTAAATAATAGCTAAACATATCGCGTGTTGAACAAAACTTAAAAGCTTGCTCACCCGTTTCTTTACGAAACACCTCACCTTTAGGGCCATCAAAGCGCGTGATTAGCATGCCGCATAAATGACATTCATCGCTCGATTCCATCGCAACTGCTTCATGTAACATTTGCGCTTGCTCTGTTTTTTCAGAGCATGACATTAAATTAGTGGTAATAATGAAAAACGCAATAATAAGTACTATGACTTTATAAGATTTCATATTTTATATTCTCGGTAAATTAACTAAAGTTTCAAAGTTAAAGCTTCTTTTTCCTAAAAATAAAAATAGCTAACATTAATGGTAAAACAACCCAGGCGACTAAAGCTGAAAATAACTGAGTTTGCGATGAGCTTGCATTGATAGCGACTGACAAAGCACCATTAACATCGCTACCTTCTAACCCTGCTAGGTTAACTAGGCGAAAAATATCGGTAGGGTTTAACATCATTAATTGCGTTAAACCTTGCTGAGTTAACCCTTCTTCAACACCCACTAATAAAGCAAGTAAGGCAAGATCAAATGCTAATGCAAACAGGAACCATGTGATCAGAGCAAACCCTGCTGCTTTTGATTTTTCACTCACCGATAAACTGATTAAATAAGAAATAGCGGTAAAGCTTAAACCTAATAATATTGCGCTAAGTATAAACAAACCAAAAGCACTAAGAATTTCTGTATCGCCAAGTTGAAAATACAACAGCACCGCAGAGGCCCCAAAACCAAGTAAAGTGGCAAGCGCAATAATAGCGCCCTGTCCAATAAATTTACCTAATAACAGCTGGCTTTTACTTAACGGATACGTTAGCAACAATAGCAAAGTGCCACTTTCTTGCTCGCCAACAAAACTGTCGTAACTTAGTAACAAAGCAATTAAGGGGATAAGAAAAACAGCAAGGCTGGCTAAACTGGCAATGGTGGTTGATAGTGAAGTAACACCAACGGCACCTGATGCTGCAGCGCCAAAATACGTTAAACCAATAGACAGTAACGCAAAAATAAGCGTGATTGAAACTAACCAACGATTACGTAAACCATCATGAAATTCTTTATTGGCAACGGTTAATATTTGTTTCATTAGCCCTGCCCTCTTTTTGCTTGTTGAGTTTCTTTATGCATAGCAAGTTCACCTTTCTTTTCATGTAAAGCAAGCTCATGTTTTAAAAGAAAGTGCTCATAGACTTGCTCTAAATTAGCTGATTCAACATGAATATCATCAAGACCATTGAAGTTAAGTAGCTGCTTTAATACCATAAGCTTTTCATGTTCCGGCACCATCAAAGTGCTCTGACAAGCGCTTGTTAAAAAGCCATTTAATTTAGCATCTTGTGCAACCGCGCCATTTAAACCTCCTTTTTTGAAGGAAAGAGGCTTAATCACAACAGGTAAGGCGGCTTGTTGACGTAACTCTCTCAACGTTCCCATCGCTAATAATTTCCCAGAAGATAAAATCATCGCTCGGTCAATATGTTGCTCAACTCCTGGTAAAACATGAGAGCACAAAATAACACTTGAGCCATTTGATTTAAGTTGATCAACGGTTTTATAAAAGTCTCTCGTGGCAATAGGATCAAGACCAACGGTTGGTTCATCAAGCAATAATAATTTTGGTTCACCAATAAATGCCTGCGCTAAACCAAGGCGCTGACGCATACCTTTTGAATAAGTTTTTACTTGGCGATTCATTGCATGGGTGATACCTACTTGCTCTAATAAATCTATTGCCTGCTTTTTACCTTCTTTACTAGAAAAGCCTTTTAGCTTTACAAAGTAAGTGAGTACTTCTAAGCCCGTTAATTGTTCATAAAAGCTCACATTTTCAGGTAAATACCCTACTTTACTGCGACAGTGCCAAGCCTCTTTTGAGTCAGGCGCCATACCCATGACTTCAACCTTGCCATGACTTGGCGAAATAACACCAAGAATCAACTTCATCATGGTGGTTTTACCGGCACCATTATGGCCAAACAAACCGAGCACTTCGCCTTTATTTAACGACATAGTCATATTGCTTAGTGCAGCTAATTGACCATAAGTTTTTCCAGCCTCAACTAATGAGACTAACGGGATATTCATAATTTTTCTTCCTGCAAAGTCTCTGTCTTTAGGTGACTAGCTAGCGATACTTTTTTTTCACTCGCTTTGTCTTGAGAAAAGTGAGGTGTCATTAACGGGTGGCTATCTTTTATGCCTGGCGGTTTTAATACGGGAAACTGTTTTTGCACCCAACGTAAAATTAAAATAGCAGGGCTGTCCATGATCATTTTCATTTCTGGGTATTGCCAAACTAGTTTATCGATACCATCATTGGGTTCAAAAATAGCATCACCTATGCCATCATTATCCATATCCCAGCCGAGATAATTACTCCAATAATTACCACGTCCATCTTTGCTCCATTCTTGCTTTTTATTAGAAACATACTTCACTTGAGTTGGGTTATTAATAAAACTGTTGCCGTAAATTTTTATGTTTTCAGATCCCGCCGTTAAATGAATACCAATTTCAGCGGTATCAACAATATTACCTGTTAAAGTATTATAGCCAGAATTATAAACAAACAGACCTTTACCATCGCGACCTAGCACCTTTTTTTCCGGCTTTGTCCAAACATTTTTGATGTAATTATTGGTAAAGGTTGATTGCGTAATAAAATTTAATAAAAAGCCATAGTCTTCACTGTCGGTTGTTTTATTGCCAACAATGGTCAAACGCCTTGAGCTCATTAAGGCATAACCAGCTCTAGTATTGTATGCCGTATTATCCTTTACGGTATTATCATAAGAATACATATAGTGAATACCATAGCGTAGATGATGCATAGTATTCGCTTCTATCACGTTGTTTTGACTAGAGATCACATAAATTCCATCACGGGTTTTCTGTGTTTCATTTTGATATACATGACTATGAGTGACATTCGCCACTTGAATACCATTGCCTCGATCAGCAGAGCGAAGTGTTAAATTACCTTCAACTTTATTATTAAATATCTTTGCCTGAGTAACATGATTAAGCCAAATACCAAAACCGTCTCCTGACAGGTTATTATTTGAAATAACTAAACCAACTGCTCTTTTCTTATCTGAATTTAAGCCAACTTTTTCATTGGAATAAATACCCGAATTCTGCTCGGTAAGATCATCGCCCCAATTAACAATATTTAGGTTATCGATAGTAATATGAGAGTTTTTTAGAACTAGTGCATGCCCACTGCCCTGCGCATCAATTATGCTTCCGTTTTCACCACCCTCACGACTACCACGTAAGGTAATTTGTTTGGTAATAACAAAGTTACCAAAATATTGACCTGCACTTAAGTTAAGGATATCGCCATCTTGGCTAGCATCAAGGATTTTTTGCAAATCATCACTTGCTGTTACTGAAAGCGTTTCAGCGAGCAAATATTGGCTATAACTGCTCGTAGAAACGAGCAGAATAAAAAGTAAAGTATGGATTTTTTTCATCATTAACAAGAAAAATTCATCATAGTGTCATAAGAGAATAACAGCATAACATTTTAAACTATTTGTCTGTTGATCTTAAATAAATAAATAAAGTAGTTTTTATTTTGATATATCTTTAAGTAAAAACATCAAGATATGCATAATACCAAGTCTATTAAATTGCTTTGTAAAGCACTTTAGTGGTGATTTTTAACAGAGTAACTATACTTAAGCCGATGTTCGCTGTACCACTTCTTCCATTATATAAGAGTGGAAAGAGTAGTACTTATTCTAATAACAGGAGCTAAAAATGATAATTTATAACCCCCTCCATACAAATCACCCCTTTTTAAAAACATTATTTCGACAAACATTATTGATTTTTATACTAATTTTATCCGGTTGTGGTGGCAGTAGCTCTAATAACAGTAGCGCAGACACCACCGCACCCGTAATCACTATTTCAGGAGACAGCACTGTCAGTATATTTCAAGGGAGTAACTATACCGATGCTGGCGCCTCGGCTACTGATAATATTGATGGTGTTATAACCGTAACGACTACTGACGACGTGGATACAACAACCATTGGCACCTATAGCGTGATCTATAATGCTACCGATAGTGCAGGCAATAACAGTAACATTAATAGAACCGTCAATGTAATCGAAAAAACATTAAGTGGTACCGCAGCAGCGGGGGCAGCTATTATTGGTACAGTAACGGTTAAAGGCTCATTAAACATGACCACCTCAGCCCTAATTGAAGCCAATGGTAACTATAACGTTAGTGTCGCGGGTTTAACCGCACCGTATCGAATTCGCGCCCAAGGTACAGTCGGCGGAAAAACCTATAAATTACACTCTTATGCACAAGAAGCGATTATGGGAGAAACGGTAAATATTACCCCTTTTACCGACCTCATCATTGCCAATACAGCCCAGCAAATAGCTGAAAGTTTTTTTGATTCCGATACAAGTATGGAGCTTGATGCAACCGAGCTCGCTACCCAAGAAGATGCTCTACAAGCAAAACTACAAGGTGTGTTTGACGCGCTTGGTTTAGACGCTGCCATTAATTTATTGAATACTTCTTTTAGTGCTGATCATTCTGGTCTTGATGCAGCTCTTGATATTATTCAAATAGAAAATACCGCAGAAAATATTGTTACCATCACTAACTTATTAGACGGTGCTAGTATTACCGATGATATCTCCGATACTAGTGATAACAGCACTAGCTTACCAGTAAATTCAGATGACGTTACAATAGCCGTCGGTGATCTTGAGGCCATCAGTAACTTATTTTCTAATTTATCCACTGCATTTATTGGCGGCTTACCTACTCAAGCAGCAATAAGTGATTTTATTTCGGAAGATTTTTTAGCAGAAGATGCTGGCAAAGGTGAATTTTTAACCGATATCACTACCGACCCAACGGTTATTGACCTGACCTTTATCAGTATTAATATTAGTGATTTAGATTCAGAGGCAGGTACGGCTACAGTTAGCTTCAATGTCAGCTTTGACGATGAAATAGATAATGAAACTATCAACTGGCTTGCTGGAAAAGATGAAACGTTAGGTTGGCAATTACGCGGTGACCAACGCATTGTGGACTTAGAGACGTTGACTTTCCATTGTAATGATTATGATGGCACAGATGAATTATCAGGTGCCTGTGGCATTAATGTGGCGTTTTGGGATGAAGATTTCAGCAATAATGGCACTGATGATGCGCCTATCTCCTCGGGCACGGCAACGCTTATTGATGGTGAAACAGGTGAAATTAAAGCCACTGTTTATTTAGGTAATCCAGAATGGGCAGGTGCAGGAGCGAATTACGTTTATAATGAAGCTACTGACGGTTTCCAAGGTGACTGGCGCGCTTTTGGCCTAGAAATAGGTGAAATTAATCCAGCGCTGTTTGCCGTTGGTGATATTGTTGAATATAACCTTTATACCCAAGCGCTTGATATTTCTACCCCTTCAGCGCCAGCGGTTAATGTTGGTTTTGAAGTAGCTACCTATACCAATACGTTGGCATTTACTCCTTCAACTATAGGTCTTTACCCAAGTGCGAGTACAGCAACATTATCAGCAATCGAAAATTATACGCTCGGTGATGATTTAACCGTTAGCTGGCAATTGGCATCAGGCACGGTAAGTGAAGAAGTACTCGTCCAAATTAGTGATACTATGGGTAATCGTATTGAAATTTGGGATGAATCATTTAGCGCTAGCACCACTACCACTAGTTTTTCTGGCGAAGCATTTGACGCAGCGATACTTGCTAACGACAATTTCAATAGTAATTCAACTGGGCTGACCCTGCTGGTGAGAATTTATGCCGAAGATGCCACTACAGGTCAAACACATTCGACTGATTATCGCGCTAACATCACTGAGCCACCAATCACAAACTTAGTATGTGGTTATCAATCTGGCTGGGATGATTTTGCTGACGGTGGTTTGGGCGCACCAGTCAATCCTAATAGCTTTGCCGATTTTACTGCCGTTTTAGCCAGTTGCGGTGGCACTATGCAAATTGCTGCTACTGATATTGTAGGTAAGACATTTATTGACAGTGATGAAACAATAACCTTTTTGGATACAGGAGCAGCCACTGAAGCCAATCCCAGTACAGGAGAGATAAATAGTGATGGAGATATCATTGCTTTTGAGTGGTATATAGAAACGATTGGTAATACTACTTACCTGGTCAAGTATTCAGACTCGAACATAAGTTCAATTTTACCTACTGGATTGTCATTAAGAGAAACATCAGCCTTGATCAGTCTCGAAGGAGAGCTTGGCGTTAGCGGCACTCAATACTCACTAATTCACTATTATGAACAGTCTAATTATAGTGATATGAATCGTGATATTGGCTCTGATGGTGAAATTTGGAGTGATATTGCAGTTTTACAACCTTAACATTAACAATGAGTGTATTTTACGTTAAAACTAAAAGAGCACAACAGGTTGCCCTGTTGTGCTCTTCATTTTCATTTCACTTATGTGTGTTTAAAAAGCTTACGCTTCAACAAACATACGACCGCGCATTTCCATGTGTAACTTAGATGAGCGCGTGACAGAACCAGTTAGATCCTGTCATTTCATACTCAGCTTTATTACGCTTCAACAAACATACGACCGCGCATTTCCATGTGTAACTTAGATGAGCGCGTGACAGAACCAGTTAGATCCTGTCATTTCATACTCAGCTTTATTACGCTTCAACAAACATACGACCGCGCATTTCCATATGTAAAGCGTGACAGAACCAATTACAGTAATACCACTGCACACCAGGCTTGTTAGCCGTAAAGGTAATAGAAGACGTTGCTTGTGGACCAATTTCCATTTGAACACCATGGTTAGTCATACAAAAACCATGTGTTACATCTTCAACTTGGTCAAGGTTAGTTACGATAACCGTTACTTCATTACCTAACTTAACATTGAAAGATTCCATACCAAACGTGGGTGCAACTGAAGTCATGTAAACACGAACTTTATTGCCCTCACGAATAACTTTGTTGTCTCTGAGAGTGTCAACACCATCGCGTTTTGCTTGAGCTAGTGTTTCAGCAAAAATAGAATCATCACGAGTCCAAATTTTCTTAGGCTTCACTTTGCTACGGTGAACCATCATGCAATCATGTGGTTCAGCGAAGGCAGGACCATCATGAACAAGCTTCATTTCATCGCCGGAAATATCAATTAGCTGATCATTTTCAGGCTTAAGTGGGCCAACATTTAAGAATCTATCTTTAGAGAATTTACATAAAGATATTAACCATTTACCATCAGCATCGCGCGTTTCACCTTGCGTGGTATGGTTATGACCTGGCTGATAATGTACATCTAATTTTTGACGAACATAGTTCACTTTTTTACCGTTATGTGCAGCAATAGCATCTTCAACATTCCACTTAGCAATTTGGCTATCGAGGAATAAAGTTGTGTAAGCATTACCACGACCATCAAAAGCCGTATGAAGTGGTCCTAAACCTAATTCTGGTTCGGCAACAACGGTATCACGAGGCTTAATTTTATTCGCAAATAAATCATCTAATTTAGCAATAGAAATAATAGTGACTGTTGGTGATAATTTACCATTTGCCATAAAGTACTCACCACCTGGTGAAGTATTTAAACCATGTGGTGATTTTGGTACAGGAATATAACGCGTTAATTGTGAACCTTTAGTACCATCTAAAACAGGTACATTATTACCATTGTAAGTTTTGAATTTTCCTGCTTTTAATGCTGCCTCACAAGCAGCTAAACTAAAGATAACTACGTGGTCACGCTCGGCGGAGATCATTTCGCCTAAGTTCATACCCATTTCTGAGTTGTAACACGTTGATGCAAAATATTTCCCATCGTAATCAGCATCAGTATTATCTAAGTTACCGTCAACCATTACTTGGAAAGCCATTTCCATGGTTTCTGCATCAATTACGTTGTATAACGAACGGTAAGTGCTAACATCTTTCATGCCGTCTTTACCATCGTTATTCAATGGAATTTCAAATTCACCATTACAGACAACATATTTAGTGTAAGGTGCTTTCTGTACCCGTAAACCGTGAACGGCTTGTACGTTTGGTATCGTAAGCATTTTGTCACATTTCATTACGTCACAGCGAATACGAGCAACACGAGAGTTAGCTTTATCATTGATGAATACGTACTTACCGTTATAACTACCGTCGGTCATACTCATATGGGGATGATGAGAATCACCAGCCATTAAATGTGCACTGTCACCTTTAATGCGCTTACTTTCGTCAGTTAAACCCCAACCTGTTGCAGAGTCAGTATTAAATACAGGAATACGCATTAACTCACGCATTGATGGGATACCCATAATACGAACTTCACCAGAATGACCACCTGACCAGAAGCCATAGTACTCATCTAATTCACCCGGATGAACAACCGGACTATTAGCGTATTCTTTCGCATTTGCCTGTGCCGTTGAGGCAAACATAGCAGCAGTCATTGGGGCAGCGACAACTCCAGCACCAATGAGTGCAGTTTTTCCGAAAAACTTTCTGCGGTCTACATTATCTAATGCAACTTCATTATTTTTTTGATCTTCATTACTCATTGCTTTTCTCCATTTTGCTTTTTTAAAAATTAGTTTATTTTCTGTGAATTATGTTTCTGAATAAAATTTACGCGACTTCTTTTACCTTTATTTCTGTTTCTTTGCTTTTGTACTTGGAATGAGCTGCTTTCTTGCGCGCCATTTTTTTAAGTGGCGGGCATTTTTCTTCATTAAAATAAGTTACCTGACAATCAAGGCAGTAGTGACATTCGCGCATATTGATAACCCCATTAGGGTCAATCGCTTGAATCTCACATTCCTTAGCACAAGTTTTACAAGGCTGACCACATTCTGGACGACGACGTAACCAACTAAATAAACGAATACTATTACTGGTTGATAAGGCAGCACCTAATGGACATAAATAGCGACAGAAAAACTTACGATTGAAAATATTAATAATTAACAATATAGATGCATATAGAACAAACGGCCATTGTCGATCAAATTTCAACAAGAACGTTGTTTTAAATGGCTCAACTTCAGCAAACTGTTCAGCAAGAGCTAATGATTCCATTGATAAACCAAACAAGCCAAGTAAAATTAGATATTTAATTGCCCATAAACGCTCATGCACAGCCCAAGGAAATTCAAATTGAGGAATTTTGATATGACGGGCAAAAACATTCATTAGCTCTTGCAGCGCACCAAACGGACATAGCCAACCACAATAAACGGCACGACCCCATAAAATCATAGTAACAGCCGCTGCACCCCACAAAATAAAGATAACCGGGTCAAGTAAGAATAGGTCCCAAGAAAAGTCAGACATAAAGGCTTGTAGAAAGGTAAATACATTAACTACTGATAACTGACCACCCCATGACCAACCGATAAAGACTACGGTGACAATCAAAAATGAGTGACGGAAATTGTGCATAAAAGTTGGATGGCGAACTAAAATATCTTGAAAGAATAAACTTATCACTACAATGGTAAGCAAAATAATCAAGATAACCACTTCAGTATTTTTCTCTTGCCATACTTGCTGTGCTAAAGACTTTCCTTCATCAAAGAGGGGCTCAGGCATAATTAGTGGTGGACGATCTACATAGTTATCCAAGGTGTGATAATCTGCTTTAAAACTGGTAAATATACTTGATAAAGGGCCCGTTTGTCGGCGAACTAATAATTCTAACTGCCAATCGGAAGCAGGATTAAACTCATGATGTTCACGCACGATGAAAATTGATTTTTCCTTAAACTCAGGTACTCCTTCCATAACAAGATCAGAAAGTCGGGTGTGATCTAAGTCTCTAAAAGCAAAAGCATTACTATTTTGAAGTATTTGAATACGGTCAAATATACCACCTCGTACATAACCAGACCCTTTATACGAATAGCCTGTACCCATCAATACAATGGCATGCTCACCTGGCTTTAAGGTAGACATCAAATAGTCATATTCACTGTCGCCGAGTAAATTACGACCTATCGTTGGGATATCAACTTGTGCAAAGAAAATTTCAGCAAACATATCCTGCTTTTGATCGAGTGTAGCCTCTTCAACATGCTCAGCTTCAGTGCCAACAAAGGCTTCGTCAACTGTTTTTCTATTGAGATATAATTTTCGAATGGCACCACTACCTGTAAGGGTTGTCCAGTCTGCTTTTTCAAAGACATCGGGATAGATAGTCCCCATAGGTTGTATCGCTTCTTGACTTGTACTGATAATACCAAGAGAACGAGCAGCTATTTTTGCTGCTTTAACAATAGCAACATTCATTACCATTACGGTAACCGTTGCGCCAGAGAGGCCATCAAGATGTACAGTACCTTCTGTTTGGTTACCGCCAACTTTTAATCGGTCACTAACACTCAAGCCATTATATTGATCCGCAAAGGCATATAATTTAGTCTCAGGAATACCCGCTAAAATAATTGGCTCGTGATGCTCTAATACTTTCGCACCTAAATAAACACCTTTTGTATCCATTGCCACTAACATATTTACTGGCTCACCTGAATAGGCAGGTATTTTTGCTA
This sequence comes from uncultured Colwellia sp., assembly GCA_963974965.1. GTDB lineage: Bacteria > Pseudomonadota > Gammaproteobacteria > Enterobacterales > Alteromonadaceae > Colwellia. The sequence goes on from CAXBEX010000002.1 coordinate 214,886, forward strand.
AATCGTTGGTTTCAAAAGCATACCCTAGAATTTTTTCATTTTTTTCTTTATCTTCACCATAAATTGTCCATAGTAGCGGCGCACCTTCTTTAGCGGCAACTTTTTCAGAAATTCGAGTTTGTTCTGGATAAATTTTCTTAATCAACGGCATAGGGTCTTTAGGCGGACTAACAAATAATGCCTGTGCAGGTAAAACTACACATAAAAACATCACTAGCACTTTGGCAGGTGTTGATAACAAACTGATCACTGTCTTTAAAACGGATGAAAACATTAAATAAACACTTTTTATAATAAATTTTTATAATAAATATAGCAGCGAACAAAAAACATGCACTGCGACAATATATCACAGTGTACGCTTTCATTTTTTTGCCGTTATGATGTAGATCAAAAAACAAGAATGAAATAAGCTATAAAAAAATGAATTAGAACAATAGCATATAACCACAAACAAATTATGGCTATTAATAAATATGTTATAAATGATAGATTACTTCATAAGCTAAAAGTTAACAATATGTTGCCATTTGAGTGTTTTATATTCATCATGACAGTGTATTTGGAGCAAACAAGTAACAAATTAAGTAAATAAAAGGAGAGTGTTATGTTTCCTGTGCATGGTCAGTGGAAAATAGTCGCCGGTAGTAATTATGTTTTGCAGTGGTTCGAGGGATGTTGGAATGAGGAAGCGGCAATACAATATACCAAAGAATATAGAGAGAAAACAGCTCACCTAGCTGGCACTAAATGGGCAATGTTATCTATTTTTGAAGAGTGGGAGTTAGCCGTTCCTGAAATAAAGCCTTATATTCTCGAGCATTGTCAGCGCTTTAAAGATATTGGCTGTATAAAAGATTGTCATGTTTACACCCCTAGTGCGACTAAAGAAATGCAACTTGAACAGCTAGTTCCTCAAACCGAAGGGAATTATGAAAGACGAGTTTTCACTCATCTTGACGAAGCTATAGCTTGGTTAAAAAGCTGTCATTTTGATATTGAAATAAGCGACTTTTTAAAAAACATACAAACAAAGGCAACGTAGAATATAGACAAAGCCAATCGATTGATTGGCTTTAAAAAACAAACAATTCAATTATTACTTAACACTCACTCGAGCAAACTTTCGTTTACCCACTTGATACACCGCCTTACTACCGCTAGCAATAACTAAATTTCTATCGGTTATTTTTTCACCGTCTATTTTAGCTGCGCCTTGCTTAATCATACGATAAGCATCTGAGGTACTGCCAACTAAGCCTGCTTCTTTTAATAAATTTGCAATGGCAATTTCACCGCCCTCAGGTGCAAGCTCAAACTCAGGCATTTCATCAGGCATTGCACCTTTTTGAAAGCGATTGATAAACTCTTGATGTGCAGCCGTTGCCGCAGCTTCATCATGAAAACGGGCAATTAATTCTTTTGCTAAGTCTATTTTAACATCGCGTGGATTTTTACCTTGTTCAATTTCTGCTTTATAACCTTCTATCTCGGCTAAAGGTTTGAAACTTAGTAATTCATAATAACGCCACATTAACACATCTGAAATAGACATGATTTTACCAAACATATCTGACGGGCTATCGGTAATACCTATGTAGTTGCCTAAAGATTTAGACATTTTTTGCACACCGTCTAACCCTTCAAGTAATGGCATCATTAATACGGTTTGTGGGCGTTGACCTTCTGATTTTTGCAGTTCACGCCCCATCAACAAGTTAAACTTTTGATCGGTACCGCCTAATTCAACATCAGCCTCAAGCGCAACAGAATCCCAACCTTGCACTAATGGATACATAAATTCGTGAATAGCAATCGCTTGGCCGCTGGCATAACGTTTTTTAAAATCATCACGTTCCATCATACGGGCAACGGTTTGACGAGAAGCCAGTTTCAGCATGCCTGCTGCACCTAATTTATCCATCCAAGTGGAATTGAAAGCCACAGTAGTTTTAGCTGGATCAAGAATTTTAAACACTTGCTCTTTATAGGTTTGTGCATTAGCTAAAACATCTTCTTTAGTCAGCGCCTTGCGCGTAACATTTTTACCCGTTGGATCACCAATCATACCAGTAAAGTCACCAATTAAAAAAATGACTTCGTGACCTTGCAACTGAAATTGACGCAATTTATTAATTAGTACCGTATGACCAAGGTGCAAATCAGGTGCGGTTGGATCAAAACCAGCCTTAATTTTTAACGATTTACCCGTTTTTAATTTCTCTAATAATTCTTCTTCTACTAAGATTTCTTCCGCACCACGTTTCAATTCTGCAAACGCTTGACTAACATCGGTCATTTTTAGCTCCATTGACTAGATCTGTATTTATTTCAATGGCCGAATTCTACTCACTTTAGCTGCTACATAAAAGTAGAAAAGTTAATGTAACCCTCTTTTTGTAAAAACATTTATACAAACATTCATAAAAACTTTGTTATAGTGAAATATTAGTTAACGACAGTTGTCGTATTTCAGTTACCAATCCAATATAGAATAAACAAATATCCCAGTGAATAAACAACAAATAATACAGCGTCAGTTGAAAAATCTGCATGAAATTTTTCTAAGTTTATATAAAATTTTCCAACGATTCCCCCCTTTCAACCTTCCAAGAAAGCATTGCCTCATCATTATTGCTATCAGCATGCTTGCTCTGTTATTGATGTTACTGCCGAGTGAGCAAGAATTAACATCAAAAAACAATAACAGTAACAATAACAATCAAAGCTTTGAAGTTGGTAAACGCTACCAAATTGCTATACCAGAAAATATCACAGGAAAAATACCTGCTGATCCTATTGAAATTGAAATCCCTTCAATAAGTCAATCAGAAAGCAATCCGTTAACAGACAATAACGCGATCACAACAACGGTAAACTCAGCGCAACAAGGCAATATGTCTTGGCAAAGCGTAAAAGTACGCAGCGGTGACTCTTTAGCAAGAATATTTAAACGTTTAGGGTTTAGCGCCCAAGATACATACGCGGTTAGCACAGCCAAAGGCAAAGACAGCAAAATATTACAAAAGATGAATGTTGGTGACACTTTACGCATTGCCAGTAATGATGAACAAAAAATAACCGCGCTAGAATATCCTTTATCGAAAACTGATACGCTTTATATCAACCTTGTTGGCGATAATTATCAATCACACAAAAAAAGCAAACCCGTTGAGATCCGCCAAGCTTTTGCGCATGGCACCATTGATTCAAATTTTTGGAATGCTGGTACATCAGCAGGATTAACAGATGGACAAGTTATAGAGCTTGCTAATATTTTTGGTTGGGATATCGATTTTGCTTTAGACATTCGATCTGGCGATAGCTTTCATGTGATTTATGAAACACAATATGTTGAAGGCGAGTATATTGGTACTGGCAACATTTTAGCCGCAGAGTTTGTCAATCAAGATGAGCCTTTCCAAGCAGTACAATTTACCAACGGTGAGTATTACAGCCCTGAAGGAAAAAGCATGCGTAAAGCATTTTTACGTGCACCTGTTAATTTTAAATACATTAGCTCAAGCTTTAAGCGAAGGCGTTTTCACCCAGTGCAAAAACGCTGGAAAGCCCATCGAGGGATTGATTACGCAGCTAAAACAGGTACGCCTGTAGTCGCAGCAGGTAATGGCAAAGTTACCCACTCAACCTATAACAAATACAATGGTAATTATGTTTTTATTCAACATGGCAATGGCATGGAGACTAAATATTTACATTTTTCAAAACGCGCCGTTAAAAAAGGTCAACGAGTAAAACAAGGACAAGTCATTGGTTATGTAGGCTCTACTGGCTTAGCTGCGGGTCCTCACTTACACTATGAATTTTTACTTAATGGCGTGCACCGCAACCCTAGAACAGTAAAATTACCTGATGCTAAACCTATCGAGAAAAAATATAAAACTGAATTTACCGCACTCGCAGGGAAACGTTTACAAGCACTAGCTGGCTCAAAAAAAGCCATGCTATCTATGAATGTTGACTAATACCAATTGAAATAATACACATCAAAGTGATGATGAACACAAAAGTAGGTATTTTATATGCGCAATGAGCAAAAGTATTATATTGGCTTGATGTCAGGTACTAGTGCCGATGGCATCGATTTGGCCTTAGTCACTTTTGATGATAATAAAAAGCTTAAACACCACACCAGTTACTATCAACCCTACAGTAACGAAACTGCTGCAAAGATTAAGTCACTTTATAAACCTGATACTAATGAAATTGATCGCGCTTTTACTTTAGATATTGAACTAGCCAAACTTTTTGCCATAGCAATCAACGCTTTTTTAGCGCAAGAGCAATTAAGTAGTGCTGACATTATTGCTCTTGGAAATCACGGGCAAACTATTCGTCATCGTCCGCAAGCGACTAACCCTTTTACTTTACAAATTGGTTGCTGCCAAACGTTAGCCACCTTAACTAATATCCGCGTTATTGGGCAATTTCGACGTAAAGATATGGCTTTAGGCGGACAAGGCGCACCGTTAGTTCCCGCTTTTCATCAAACCATCTTTAGTGAAAATAAGAGCAGTGAAAACCCCGTTAATGAAAAATCGATAGAGAGTGGTGCTGATGTATTTGTTGTAAATATTGGTGGTATTTCTAACCTTACTTTTCTTCCTGCCACTAACAAATTGAACGTTATTGGTTATGATACCGGCCCCGGAAATGCATTGATGGATGACTGGTTTGGGTTACATAACCCCAAGAACAAAATCAAATATGATAAAAATGGAGATTGGGCCATAAAAGGTGTAGTAAATGACGAATTATTAAATCAACTATTATCTGATGACTATTTTAAGCTACCTCCTCCAAAAAGCACTGGTCGAGAATATTTCCATTTGCCGTGGCTACAAAAGCAACTAAATAAGGTTAGCCCCATAACTAATCACGATGTGCAAACAACCCTTACTGCTTTTACCGCAATAACGATTGTTAATGCCATTATACAACACCGCTATGATAACAAAAACATTACCAAAGTATACCTTTGCGGTGGTGGTGTTCATAACATAGCTTTAAAAAATCAGATAAATCAACAGCTAAAAATGCAACCCACAAACTACGAACTTCTTCTTACTAATCAGAAAGGTATTGATGGAGATCAGTTAGAAGCAATAGCCTTTGCTTGGCTAGCATTCGCTTATGACAAAAAGTTCTTAAGCAGCATGTCAACAGTTACGGGGGCTAGCAAATGTTGCACCCTTGGCAGTGAGTATTTGCCGTAATTTCCCCTAGTAAAGATGATTTTTATCACTATACTGAATCATTCAAAGAATAAAAAAACAGCAATATTTGATGGTTTACACCACGATCAATCAGTTCATTTTAATACTTACAAACAAAAAAATGAACTAATAATGGATTATTCCGTCTAAATACTTGCATCTTTATAATAGATAAATAGGAGAGGCTATGGAATTTCATGATATTCATATTGGTATGAAATGTGGCAGCATAAAAGGCAGTGGCACGGTAACTTGGATTGATGGTTCAACCCGCAAAATTTACATGGCAGATACCTGCAATAATAATAATTTTGAAGTAGAATTTAAGGACATCATAGAAGACTCGCAAGCACACAATAAAGAAGATACATTTTATTAAACGGATCACATAAATCTATCTAATCAACCTGTCTAATCAGCTTGTCTAGTCAGCTTAAGTTAGCCTAAAAACCCATAAATTTTATGGGTTTTCTTTATCTTGCAACCATACAATTCTATTAGCACATCGTTACTATTTTCACATTATTGACTAAAACTTTCTTCTTCTATTAATAGCGCATAAGCTTTATATTCCATGTCGGATTTTAAAATATGCTTAGCCATCCAGTTATAAAGAAACATTCCAATTTTATGTTGTATATCAATATCATAATTATCAAGCCTTTTTCTAAGTGCATTAAAATTATGTCTTAACTCATCGTGCTCTTTAATATGTTTATCAGTGAAGGAGTAGTTAATCTGTCTTAATAAATTTTCTTCTGATTCAAAGTGTAAATCGATATAAGAAGATAAATTTTCAAAAAGACTAATAGCGTCCTTTTTATTGTCTTGTTGGAAAAATTCATTGATCATAATGAATAGTTCCTTATGTTGGTCATCCATGTATTTATTTCCAACAGAATATCCTGTATTCCATTGAATTTGAACCTTATCAGAAGTTTTATCATGACTAAGCACCTCAACCGGATTTTTCACTACATTATTAACGCTAACCATTGTTTTCTTATTCGGTGTTTTTTGTTTTTCAACACCTTGTTTTATTGATTGATTATTTAACTTTAATACGTTCAGTTGCTCTAAAATTTTTTGAATATCAGCAGAGATGTTTTCATTCACTTCCCCAAAGCTCAAACCTATTAGATTTTGTAATACCGTTTTAGCCTCTATACCCTCCATATTCTTTAAAGCATCACCTGTTGCTGATATAACCTTTTCTTCACATTGATTTACTTTTTGTATAAACGATCTTTTAAGGGCGACACCGTGTTCGATACATGAAGCGAGTTGGTCTTCACCTTCAGAAATGAGCAGCTCTAAACTGTTGTTTTTATGAGTTTCTACTATGTGTAATTCTTGTAACAACACAAGCTTTAATCGATAAGGTTCGTTTAACGGATTAATAATGACGTAATTATCAAACAAACCATTCTCGCAGGCTAAATAAGCACGAAAGGTTTCACGATTATTAATGAGTAATACGGCGCTGTGAGGTGCAATTTTTTGCTCATATTCCTCTAAATAATCAATATAAAATTGTATGGTGTTTTTGACATTATTTGATGAAAGCAGTAAAACTTTAGGTTCCATTTCTGCTATAGCATGCATTTGCTTAGGGTTATATTGATATGCTTTAAACTTAAGATCTAATTCCATAATTTGTTGAATTGCAGGTTCAACCGTATCCCTGTCTTGATAAACCATAATAACGTCAGGGTGGTTAGATAACTTAAACGATTTCATGGGCAATTCTCCTTTTTTTGTGCATTATTTTTATTTCTATGTCTTTGTTTAAAGTCTACGAGCCATTGCTCAAAGTTATGTGCGTTAAGTGGTTTACTGTAAAGGTAGCCTTGCTGATTAAAACAACCTAATTCACATAGTTTATCCGCTTGTTCTTGTGTTTCTATTCCTTCAGCAACCAACTCAATATTAAATGTTTTAGCTAATATAATGATAGCACTAACAATGGCAGCATCTTCCTTACTATGTTCAATATTATCAACAAAGCATTTATCAATTTTTACATTATCAATAGGCAATCTTTTCAAACGTTGCAAAGAGGAGTAACCGGTACCAAAATCATCAATAGCGACTTTAATTCCTAATTTTCTCAACGCGCGCAAAATAGGGGTGTGATGATTGTTATCTTCCGAAAAAAGTGATTCTGTTACTTCAAGCTCAATAACATTACCAGGGATCATTTCTTCGGCTAAGGTGTTTTGTACTTGAGCAAAAAGGTCATTTCGGTCAAATTGCCTTAAAGAAATATTAATAGCCATAATACCCGTAAATAAATTACTCGCTCTCCACTGCTTTAATTGCTTGCATGCGCTTTTTAATACGAAATATCCTAGCTCTTTAATAGAGCCGTTTGCTTCAGCAATAGGGATAAATAAATCAGGTCTTATCATTCCTTGTTCAGGGTGAATCCATCTAATTAAGCACTCAATACCATATACTTCATACGTTTTAGCATTGACTTGTGGCTGATACCACACTTCAAACTGTTGCTTTTCAATCGCTTTATAAATTTCACCATCAAGTTCCAGCCGTTGCTTTATAAGCGCTTTTTCTTTAGAATCAAAAAATGAATAATGATTACCACCCGTCTCTTTTACTTTAAGCATGGCAATATCAGCAAAAGAAACAAGCTCTTTTACATCCATAGAATCTAAAGGAAATTGACTTACGCCAATACTGATCGTTATTTTAAATGCACCAAATTTCGTGTTAAAGGGTGTTTCAAAAAGTGAGAGTATTTGCATACAAATTTTATCTAGATTTTTTAGTGATTTTTCCCCTTCAATGACAATGATAAATTCATCCACACCACTTCGCGCTATTATGTCATTATCTCGTAATTTATCATTAAACCTATTGGCAACACTCTTTAATAATTCATCTCCAACTTCGTGCCCTAACGAGTCATTAATAAATTTAAATCGGTCTAAATCACAAAAAAGTACACAAAAACAAGTCGGCTTTTGTTTATGAAGTTCAAATAAATATTCAAGTTTTTCAAATAATAGGTGCCTATTAGGTAAGCTGGTTAAGATGTCATGATAGGCGTGAAAGTGCAGCTTTTCTTCAGATTTTTTTCGGTTGGTAATATCAGAAAACTGACAAATATAGTTAGAAATATTACCCTTACTGTCTTTAATGCTACTGATATTTAACCATTGTGGGTAAATTTGTCCATTTTTTCGTTTATTCCAAATTTCACCTTGCCAACAACCTTCGTTGATTAATTTTTTCCAAAACTTTTTGTAAAATTCTTTATCTTGTTTTCCTGAGTTTAAAATAGCCGGGGTTTTGCCTATCACTTCTTCTTGTGTGTAACCGGTTATATTGGAAAAAACTTTATTTATCGTTTGTATATAACCTTGGTTATCCGTAACGATAATCGCTTCATTTGTATGGTCAAAAATTTGTTCAATAATAGAAAGATTAGATTTAGTTATATTTTCGTAGCTTGCTTCTTTAAAAAACAATAACGTTTGTTTTTCGCTTCCAGTGTGCTGAGAGAAATAACAAACCTCTACAGGAAGGCGTTCACCCTCTTTTTGCTTTAAAGTTGAATGAAAATGCCCGAAAACAGAATCACCCTCATTCTCACAAATTTTCTCGGCTAACAAACCATCAATTTTTTCAATAGACTGTCCTAGTAACTCGTCTTGATTATAACTGGTCATAACAAGGTATTGTTCGTTAACATCTACTAATATCAAGTTATAATTTAGTATTAAAACGCCTGTGGTTATTCCTCCTTGGACTAACGTTTTACCTGAACCGCTCATATTCCATATTCCTTTACTAACAACAAATATCGCATGCTACATACAATTAATTACATACAAATACAAATACAAATACAATAATAGCTAAAATTAAATTAAAAGCACGTTTTTTTGTATCTTTATGAATAAATCCATACAGTTAACAAGGCTATTATTTAAGCTTCTATCACTATTTTTTACTAAAGTTAGGGGTTCTGGTTATGATTTTTATTGGATATCAACAGGTAGTTGTCCTAGCGATTTTTGTTCACCAATTACAATAGCAATACTGGTATTGTAACCAGGGCTGTATGATTCCTTACCACACTTTTGATAAATTCTATCATCAAAAGTGACTAACATTGCGTCAACTAGCTCAGTATAAGGTTGTAGCAAATAAGGCGACCCTTTAACCACTAAAACACTGGTTACTTTTTTCTGTTTTGCTTGCTTTAACTGATAAGTAAGTAGCTGTTCATAACTTACCTTACCTTGTTCATTTGTCGAATACGCTGGTGTTAATAGATCTTCTGCGCCACCAATATCAACGGCACTCGCTATTTTAGTATCGATAGTCGCAATAATTAAATCTGCTTTGACTAACTTTTTACCGTTTTGAATTTGTGATTGAGCATCACCTTCTGCTACCACAGTTGCGCTAATTTGTGGCGCTAATTGCCCCGATTTCTGCCAATGAAGCGTAATAGCTTGTTTTAACGCGCGAAACTCTTGCCAGTTTAAAACAAACAAATGTATGCGAGTAATGTTGGCAGCCTCTACCGGTAACCTATGACGTTTATTCGTTAGTAACACTACTGAGTTATCAGCTAAGGCTTGCTCAAGCGCTAAATGTTGTGTTTGCGCTATTTGTTGTTCAGCTAAGATTACTTGTTGCGTTAATTGCTGCGTGACTTGCTGCGTTAATTGCTCTGTTGTTGAAGTTTTAGGCAACTTTATGTATTTTGTTTTATAGCGATTTATTCTCGCGACAGATTGTGTTATTTCTGCCAATGAAAATTCATTTTCATTGGCTTTTTGTTGTAACGTTTGCGCGACCGCTTTAACAAACCCATAAAATTTTTCAATATCTTCCCTCGATCTTATTTTAAACGGCATTACCGCTAAATCTGCGCCGGCAACAAAGGTTTCAACCACTGCGGTCACTTCATTAAAATAATGAGTAATACCCGCCATATCAAGGGCGTCGGTAGCAATTATTCCATCAAAGCCCATTTTGTTTCTTAATAAGTCGGTCAATATTGTACGCGACATCGTTGCTGGACGAATGATTTGCTCACCGATAATATTTTCAATTGTTGAATTATCTAACGCGGGATATTGAATGTGCGCTGTCATGACCATCGCTGGTGAGCTGTGTTTAATCGCCCACTGAAATGGCGCGATATCTTTTTTTTCTATTGTTGCTAAATCATGCGCTACCAAGGGTAAACTCAAATGACTATCAACATGGGTATCGCCATGTCCGGGAAAATGTTTTAACGTGGCCATGATGCCCTGCTGTTGAAAACCATTAACTGCCGCAGCACCTAACTCAGCAACACGCTGTGGATCTTCCCCGAAAGATCGCGTGTTAATTACCGGGTTATCGGCATTAGTATTCACATCTACCACCGGAGCATAATTATTATTTATGCCCAATAGCATTAACTCTTTCGCAATAACGGTGCTTGTTTCAGTGGCAAACTTAGTACCCTTAGCAAGGTACGTAGCGCCAATGGCCATATTGCCAGCAAACGATGTTGCCTGAGGTAAACGCACTACCCGACCACCTTCTTGATCGATAGAAATAATTAACGGTTGTGCTGATGTAGATTGCACTGCCGCTTTTTGTAAATCATGAGTTAACTGAATTATTTGCTTTGTTGATACCAAGTTTTCAGCAAAAAGTACCACACTACCAATACCTGTTTTAGTAATCATCTCTGCTAAGACTGTTGGTAATTTCGTTACTGGTTGCAAACAATGACCCGTTTGGGCAATAGCGCTGTCAGGGCAAAAATAACGAATATCTAATGCTATTTTAGCGGCAACTTGTTTTTCAAAATCAGAAAAAAAACTTGGTGATTCAATATGTTCTGTCATAGGATTATTCGGTACGCTTTTTTTAAGTAAATTTTTTTTGAGTAAATTGCTTTTGAGTAAATTGCTTTTAGGTAAATGAGTACTAGGTGCATGGCTAAGTAAATAATTAGGCAAGGCATAACAAACACTTAAGAATGAAAAACAGAAAGAAAAAATAAAAACAAATAACCTACTTTTTTTCATAAATCTACTGTCATTTAACTAAAGCCAAAACATTTTTAACTAAATTATTAATACCTGCAGCGGCTTCAACTATTGAAGTTGCGAGCATATAAGCTGGGGTAGACACTACTTTATGGGTTTGATCAATGATGACATCTTCAACATTACAATTATTATGTACCAATCCTTTAGCGGTAATTAACGAGGCGGTATCAGCATCTAAGCCAATAGTTCCTTGTACACCTTTAGGGTAAATTAATGGCAACATGGCTGGGGCAATACACATATAACCTGCTGGTTTATCGGCTTTGGCAAAGGCCTGACAAGCGGATAATACTTGTTCATTTACTTTATAGTTATCACTATCAAGCGCAAAATTACATAAGTTTTTTGCCGCGCCAAAACCGCCTGGTACAATCAACGCATCAAAATCTTGCTCTAGCAATTCACACAAGTCTTCAACATTACCACGCGCAATACGGGCTGACTCTACTAGCACATTACGCGTTTCATGTTCGCTGACTTCTCCCGTTAAGTGGTTGATAACGTGATGTTGAGCAATATTGGGCGCAAAACAACGGTAACTGGCATTGTTTTGTTCAATGGCTAATAAAGTTAATACGGCTTCATGAATTTCACTGCCATCATAAACACCACAACCACTTAAAATTACGGCTACTTTTTTCATTATTTATCCTTATTATTTACATTGAGAATTTATGCTAATTGTTTACGTTGATCATTTACTCTGATCATTAATTGACATAGTAGCACCAACAACACAGAAGAAAACATCAATCCTGCAAAAGGTAAAGCGCTGCCATCATAATAATAGGCTAAAATGGGGCCCGCCAAAGCACCAATACCAAAACGTAAAGTGCCTATCACCGCAGTTGTTGTGCCTGATTGTTCAGGAAATTTAGTTAGTACTAAAGCATCTGAATTAACGGCCACCATTGAAATGCTACCCATTAATGGCAATATCGCCATCACCGTAAAAACAAGTGGCATTGATAATAAATTTACTAAAAACAGTGAGGCTGAAGCAATCACAGATAAAATTAAACCATACCACAACATTCTTCTTGAGCCTTTACGAGTAACTAAGCGTGTATTGATAAAATGCGCCGTCATTAACGCGACCACCGTAATCCCAAACAATACGCTAAAGCTAAACTCTGAGACCTTGTAAACAGTTAAATAAACAAAGGGAATGGCGGTAATGTACGCAAAGAAAGCCAATGAGATCACCATTGAACTAAGTATATCTAACCGTGCTTCTCCATTAGAGAAAACAATTTTATAGCGACCTAAAAAATTAATTTTCTTACCTTGTACACTGCTACTGTTCGCAACGTCTGGTAAGTACTTTGCGACCAGAAATAATACAACTACACTATAAAATGCCAACACATAAAAAATCAACTGCCAACTGTGAGCAAGTAACAAAATACTACCAATGCTGGGCGCTATCATTGGCGCTAACATCATGATCATTGAAACATATGACAATCCTTTGGCAGTATCTTTTTGATAATATTCACGAATTGCGCCAGGCACAACGACGGTTGCTGCACTACTGATGAAGGCTTGTATAAAACGTAATGATAAAAATTGCTCTATATTAATAACAAAAGGTAATAATAAACTAGTCACTAAAAAGCCACTAACCCCAAATAGCACCATTTTTCTACGCGAACTTTTATCTGCCATAGGGCCAAATAAAATCAAACCCAATGCATATCCCAATAAATAAATGCTTAAAGAGTTTTGTACCATTGGCATATCTGTACTTAACTGTTCAGCTAAAATGGGCATTGCAGGTAAATACATATCAATAGCTAAGGGTGACAACGCCATTATTGACGCTAGCAGCGGTAAGAGTAATTTAAGTGATACTTGGTTTGCGTTTTCTGACTTCATTCTTACTTACTCTTTGATTCGAATTGTTCATGCGTATTTTGTATATGTGTGTTTTCTTTATATGAATAACAAAACACTAGCTTACCCAACGTTTTCACTGCATTTTCCACTTGTGTATTCCACTGCACGCCATAACTAATTCGCATGTAGTTGGTATATTTTCCTGAGGGTGAGAATATTATGCCCGGGGCAAAGCTAACGCCTTGTTCAAGCGCTTCTTGAAAGAATTCGCTAGTATTAACATGCGACTGACATCTAACCCACAGCACACTTCCGCCTTGAGGTTTAGAAATACACACTTCTTTAGGAAAATGTTGTGCTATTAACGCACGCATACGTTCACAGTTATAAATTAATTTCTTACGTAACACGCTTAAATGCCGGTCATAATCACCACTTTGAATATACTCGTTTAACGTCCATTGTTGTAACATTGGTGTTGAACATGACTGAGCTCGCTTTATTCGTTTAGCTTGTTCTTCATACCTGCCCGGCAATAACCAACCTATTCTATAGCCAGGAGCTGCAGTTTTTGAAAATGATGAGCAAGTCATCACCAAGCCTTTTTCAGAATATAATTGCGCAGGTTTGGGTTTTTGTTCGGTAAAATACAGTTCGCTATAAACATCGTCTTCAATTAAGGGAAGATCATATTGCTCAAGCAAACTCACCATGGCTTGTCGCTGTGCATCTGTTTTCATTGAGCCTAAAGGGTTATTGATAGCTGTAGAAAACAAGCAGGCTTTGATTGGATGTTGCTGTAACGCAATAGTTAACTCATCTAAACAAACACCCTCTTCTGTACAGGTATAAATCTCTAATGCCTTCATGCCTAAGGTTTCAATTAATTCAATCATACCAAAGAAACAGGGTGACTCTACGGCAATAATATCGCCTCTTTGCGCAACACATTGCAACGCAATCGACAGCGCTTCTTGTGCGCCATTGGTAATGACGACTTCATCAGGATTAATGGCTACACCCTGCTCTTGATAACGAAATGCTAACTGCATACGCAATTTTGCATCGCCCGTTACTGGGCCATAACTGACGGCTTTTTCGGCTACTTTTGATATGACTGAGCGCATTAATCTTGCCAGCGTTTTATCTGGTGGATTCGCCAAAATAGGGTTTGAAATACCTAACGCAAGCGTATCTGGCATATGCACAGCCTCATAAACTTGTTCAATCATATTGCGACATTGCACTGTTACGGGCGCACAATGCGACCATTTTGTTGGCCTAGGCTTTAATGTTCTTGCTTGTTGCGCCGTTAAGTAATAGCCTGATTGTGGTCTAGCGCAAACACGGCCTTGACGCTCTAGCTCAATGTAGGCTTGCTTCACCGTAGGTACACTTATTTCAAATTGACGGCTAAGTTTACGTAAACTCGGTAATTTATCTCCAGGTGATAAAGCGCCTGTTTTTTGTTGGTAGCCAACAAAGTCAATTACTTGCTGATATAAAAAAGACGATGATGTTTTATCAAGTAATTGCATAGTGTTCACTTTAAGATTTAGGGTTTATGTTTCAAGGTTTATGCTTCAAGAAGTCAAACTGTGTAGGTTTCATTTTTATTATTTTGTATATGTTATTAAAACAAATAATCGCTACACTGTCATTAGCTACCCGCAACTTACATTAATTTGTTTGTATTAAACCGTTTATATTAAATACTAAACAAAAAGAGGCCAAACTATGAGTAATAGTTTTCTATATCTGATCACTGTCCTTATATGGGGGTCTACTTGGCTTGCCATTAATTACCAACTTGGTGATGTTACTCCCGAAGCTTCAGTCACATATCGGTTTGCCCTTGCCGCTTTTATTTTGTTCGTTTTTGCTAAAATGAAACGCTTGCCCATGCTTTTTCCTATGAAACAACATGCCTTATTTGCGGCTTTTGGCATTTGTTTATTTGGACTAAACTATTTATTACTTTATAACGCTCAGCAGCACATTAACTCAGCATTGGCTTGCATTGCCTTTTCCACCTTAATGTTAATGAACATTATTAATGCGAAAATTTTTTTTAAAACTCATATTACCAAGCAAGTATACTTCGGTGGCGCTTTTGGATTAGTTGGCATAGTGACTCTTTTTTGGCCACAGTTAACGGATGTAAAATTAGGTGCAGCAACCTTCTTAGGGTTAGGACTTTGCTTATTGGGTACTTTTTCTGCTTCTATCGGCAATATGTTATCCATTAAAAATCAAAAAAATTGCGTACCTATTGTACAAGGCAACGCATGGGGCATGTTGTATGGCGCAATTTTTACCAGCCTAGCCGTTGTAGTGCAAGGCAAACAATTCACCTTTTCATTTGAACCAGCTTATTTAACTTCATTGGTTTATTTATCACTTTTCGGCTCAGTGATCGCTTTTGGCTGCTATTTAACTTTGATGACACGTATAGGCTCTCATAAAACGTCATACGCCAATATTATCTTTCCGGCTATAGCCGTATTGATCTCAACCGTAGTTGAAGACTTTACTTGGAGTGAGTACACAGTTATTGGCCTAGTTTTCGTTTTACTCGGTAACTTGGTGGTATTAACTAAAACAACCACATTACAACGATTATTTAGTTTCAAACAAACAGCAAAAGTTTAATGCTGACGGCATTTTGATCTAAAGTAATTTCTCATGGAACTTACCTTAGATATTTGCCAATAGCATACGTCATAGCAGTTCCTTCCTGCTATGACGTTTTTTATACTTGTAATTTAGTGACATAATTTAGTGACATAATTTAGTGATGCCATAAAGGAAAATATCAATCTTCAAGCGCTCACAAATTTTTAGAAGAAAGTCAAAAATTCATTTAAACATGATACCTTAACATTTCTTCATGCTTGGCTAAAACCTTAGCATTATCTTGTGGTGCCATATTACTTACCACATAGATAACTAAGGAGCATAAAATAAAACCAGGCACTATTTCATACATCACTGAACTTAATGATTGACCATTAATAGTGATAGGTGCGTAAATCCATAACAATACCGTTACCGCCCCAGTGATCATGCCTGCTAAGGCGCCATTTCTGGTCATTTTTTTCCAATACAAACTACCAATAACAACTGGACCAAAAGCGGCACCAAAGCCTGCCCATGCATTACTCACTAATGATAAAATAGATGAATTACGATCATAGGCTAAGTAGATAGCAACCAACGCCACTAAAAATACCGATATTCGTCCAACTAACACTTGCTGCTTATCGGTAGCATTTTGATGCAGGAATGTTTTGTAAAAGTCTTCTGTCAAAGAGCTTGAGGTAACCAATAGCTGCGAAGAAATAGTACTCATAATGGCAGCTAAAATTGCCGCCAATAAAAAACCGGCAATTAATGGATTAAATAAAATTTGAGATAATAGAATAAAAATAGTTTCCGCATCATCAAGCTTTATACCTGTTTTCGCAACATAGGCAATACCGGCAAGGCCTGTTGCCATTGCACCAATAATAGACACTATCATCCAACTCATACCAATACGACGAGCAGTAGGCATATCTTTAACACTGCGTATTGCCATAAATCGCACAATGATATGCGGCTGGCCAAAGTAACCTAACCCCCAAGCCATCGCGGAAAGAATGCTAATGAGACTAACACCACTAAAAATATCTAACAAGGCAGGATTTATGGTATTAATGCTTGAGTGCATTTCTGCTAAACCACCAATTTCATTAATCGCCACTATTGGCACTAATACCAACGCGATAAACATAATACAGCCTTGAACAAAATCGGTTAAACTCACCGCTAAAAAGCCGCCAAATAAAGTGTACGCCACCACCACACCAGCAGTAACATACAAGCCTACTTCATAATTCAAACCAAAAGAGCTTTCGAATAATTTCCCCCCAGCAACAATACCGCTTGAGGTATAAAGCGTGAAAAACAACACAATAACAACCGAAGAAACCACTCTTAACAGTCGAGACTTATCATTAAAGCGATTTTCAAAAAAATCAGGTAACGTAATAGAATCATTAGCTACTTCCGTATAGGTTCTAAGGCGAGGAGCAACGATAAGGTAATTTAAAAATGCGCCAATCACCAAGCCAATGGCAATCCATAAACTACTCACACCTGAAATATACATAGCGCCAGGTAAGCCCATTAACATCCAGCCACTCATGTCAGATGCGCCCGCAGAGAGCGCAGCAACACTTGGGCTTAAACTTCTACCACCCAGCATATAACCTGAAACATCACTCGTTGATTTACGATACGCATAGAGACCTATACCAAGCATTGCACTGAAATAAAGACCTAAAGAAAAAAGAGTTTCAAATTCCAAAATTATTTCCACCGTTATATTTTTAATTGTACTAGTAAATTAATTCATCAATACCGCTAAAGAGTTTGTCTACTGATTAATCCATAAGTATTTATAAAAAAACTCAAAATGATCACTTTTCATGTCATTTACTTCAAATAATTTAAACTGCTAAGAGAGCAAAAAGTTGGGCGGTAATTTATACTATATGTAATAAAAAGATTATTACCGTATATTTTGTCTAAAATAGTTATGGATTAAGTAGTAACTAAGCTCTTTAAGAGAACCGTGTATTATTGGAAACATTAAATGCCAACAAACAAGCAGTTGAACAATAGAGTTTTAAAAGCTTTTCAATCATGCAGGGATGGTTTAGTGCGTTCTATTATGAAGATGAGCGTAGAGCAACAAGATGTTGATGATATTTTACAAGAAACTTTTATTAGAGTTTTACACTCTGATGCTAAGCAACAAATTAAATCACCCAAAGGTTACTTATTTGTTGTTTCAAGAAATTTGGTTCTTAAAAAGTTAATGCAACAATCAAAAGCAATACATACTGAATTAGATGATGCCTTAATAGAAAATGATGATGGTAATACTGTTGAAAAAGAACTATACCAGAAACTTAAATTTGAACGTTTTAGCAAAGTGTTAAGTTCATTACCTGAAAAAAATCGCCGCGCGATACTATTAAGAAAACTGTATTGTTTAAGTCATAAAGAAATAGCAAAAAAAATGGATGTATCAGTAAGTTCCGTTGAAAAATATATTGCGACAGGCTTAAGACAATGCAAACAGTCACTTTGTGCTCAAGGATATGAAGTCAACGAACTTAAACTTCCGATACAGCTAAATCAATCAAAGGAAGATCGTACAAAATGAATACAAGTAATAAAGTAATTCCACTTCATACTACAAATATGATTGATGACGAAGCGTCTATTTGGTTAGTAAGACTAGATAATGGTAATTTATCTGAACAATCAAGAAAAGAATTAAAAACTTGGCTTTCAGCAGATAAAAGACATCCGGCAGCATTAAAAGCTATGGCCGATATCTGGGATGATATGGATGAAGTACTCATTATTATTGATGATGAAAATTCGTCAAATAATGTCTCTATATGGCCAGTATTAGAACCTATTTTCAAACCCTTGGCGTTGGCTGCAAGTATAAGTTTTCTAGCTATTTTTCTTTGGTTAACAATGCCTACTGATGTACAAAAAAACTCATATGCTACCTTAATGGGACAACAGCTGGATGCAACATTTGATGACGGTTCAATTATACACTTAAATACCAATAGTCGTATTGAAACTGAATTTTCTGATGAAAAGCGAATAATTAAATTAATAAAAGGTGAGGCTTTATTCGAAGTTGCACACGATCCTAATCGTCCATTTATCGTTTATGCTGGTGATCGTCTCGTTCAAGCAATAGGAACAAAGTTTGTTGTCCATTTAAAATCCGAAAATATTCAAGTCACCGTTACGGATGGTAAAGTTAAAATGTCAAAAGTGGCACTTGACACAAATTTAACAGATATTAAAGCATTAGATAGTGCAGCAATTCAAAAAGATGATGTTTATATTGCTAAGGGAGAAAAGGTTATCGTGGGTAGTAATCAAGTACCAAAGTTAACTTACATTAAACCTGAGAATTTAAAACGTGAACTTTCATGGCTTGATGGAAAACTAATTTTTGATAATGAAGAATTATTTGACGTTATTGAAGAGTTTAATCGTTATGTCGACATAACGATTGTGTTAAAAGATCCTTCACTACACCATATACGTATAAGTGGCCGTTTTGATCTAGGCGACAGTGAAGCGTTAATTGAAGCTTTAGAGCTTTCTTTTAATATTAAGTCTCAACGGCTTGCTTCAAATAAAATATTACTGACTAAAAAAACATAACTGCTCAGCCTAAATAAAATTTATTTTAGGCTCCCAGAAAATCGAGTTAATCGCTCCTTTTGAGGTTTTATCATGGGATTGTGAATGATAAAGCCTCAAGTAACGCCCTTCCCCCTGTGTCACCTGGTTGTCGTCTCTAATTTTTAGTTAAATGAACGTAATAAAGACATATTTTACGAAGCCTTTTATTCCCTCTTTAAATTAAATTTTAAAAAATAAACAAAATTTTTTACGGTTTTGCAAACCATTTAACTCTTTAGGATGGTTGCAAATTATTTAAGTAAATAGCAACTGGACTAAATAACTATAAAACTAATTAAAAACTAATTAAAAATTGGGAAGGAAATTACATGTCTAATAAATTCCGTACAGGAACACTAGCCCTTGCTGTAAGCATGGCATTGGGAACTGTATCTACATATGCTGCTGAAAGTGATAATGCTAAAGCAGATAAAGATGTTGAAAAAATCATTGTTATTGGCTCACGTGGCGCACCACGTTCAGTTAGCGACTCACCTGTACCTGTTGATTTAATTGGTTCTGATGAATTAGCACGTGGTGGCAACACTGACATGCTTGAGTTATTAAAAGGTACAATACCCTCTTTTAACGTGCATACAAATCCTATTTCAGATGCAGCCAGTTTAGTTAAACCAGCTAACTTACGTGGTTTATCATCAGACAGTACCCTTATTCTTGTTAATGGGAAACGTCGTCATCGTGCTTCTGTTATTGCATTGCTAGGCGGTGGTATTAACGATGGTGCTCAAGGCCCTGATATTTCAGTTATTCCAAGTATTGCTTTAAAGCAAGTTGAAGTACTTCGTGACGGCGCTGCAGCACAATACGGCTCTGATGCTATTGCCGGTGTAATGAACTTTGTATTAAAAGATGATGCAGACGGTGGTTCTTTAACTGCGCGTTACGGTTCATACTATGAAGGTGATGGCGATACAATTGAAGTTTCCGGTAATATTGGTATGGCATTAACCGATGATGGTTTTGCTAACGTTAGTTTTCAATATAAAAACGCTGATGAGACTAGTCGAAGCACACAACGTCCTGATGCTGCAGGTTTAATTGCAGCAGGTAATACTGCTGTTTCTAGCTTAGCGCAAATTTGGGGTTCTCCAGAAGTAAATGATGATATTACTATTTTTGGTAATGCGGGTTTAGATCTTGGTAACGATCGTGAAGTGTACATGTTTGGTAACTATTCTGAACGTGATGTACGTGGTGGTTTCTACTTCCGTAATCCACATACCCGTGGTGGTGTATATTCAGGCGGTGATGGTTTATTGATTGGTGATATTGCTCAGGCTGGTGGAGCAGAAAGAACGTGTCAACCTGTAGCTGTCACGAGTGGTAATGTATTAACTCAAGAAGACTATATTACTAACGTTGCTAATAATGATAACTGTTTCTCATTCAATGAAACGATTCCAGGTGGTTTTACTCCTAACTTTGGTGGCAACATTGTCGATACTTCATTGATTATGGGTACACGTGGTGAGCTTGAATCAGGTATCATCTATGATGTCAGTGGTACTTACGGTCGTAACAAATCTAGCTATGTAATTTACAACACCTTAAATGCTTCTTTAGGGCCTGAAACTCCTCGTGATTTCAACCCTGGTGCTCATACTCAAGTAGAAAAAATGTTCAATATTGATTTAAGCAAAGATATTGACGTTGATGGTATTGATAATCTATTAATTGCTGGTGGTTATGAATGGCATACTGAATCATTTGAAGTAACGGCAGGTGATACTGCCTCTTATACTGCAGGTCCTTATACGGATCAAGGCTTTGGTATTGGCTCTAATGGTTTTCCTGGATTTAAGCCTGCAGCCGCCGGTATTTTTTCTCGTCAAAACTTTGCCTTTTATTTTGATTCAGAAGCTCAAATCAGTGAAAATTTGATGATTGGTGCTGCTGTTCGTTATGAAAACTATAGTACGTTTGGTAGTGATATTAACTATAAAATTACTGGTCAGTATAAATTCACAGACGCATTCTCAGTTCGTGGTTCAAGAAGTACCGGTTTCCGTGCTCCAACAGTTGGTCAAGCTAACTATGCTAACGTACAAACTGCCCTTTCTGGTGGTGTGTTAATTGATTCTGCATTATTACCACCAACAAATCCAATTGCAGTGCAATTAGGTGCACAAGAGTTAACGCCGGAGCAATCTGAAAGTTATACTTTAGGTGCTGTTTATAACGAGGGTGATTTCTTCTTAACGGTTGATTATTACAACATTGAAGTAACAGACCGTATTTCTCAATCTGATCGTTACACACTAACAGATGATGATAAAGATGCCCTTAAAGACCAAGGTGTACCAAATGTTGATTCAATTCAACAAGTAAGTTTCTTTACTAACGACTTTGACACTACTACTAAAGGTGTTGATGTCATTGCCAACTATACTGCTGAATTGTTAAATGGTGATTCATTATTTAGCGTAGCGTATAACTATAATGAAACCACTGTTGATAAGTACACAGAAGTTACTGGTGACTTTAAAGTCTCTCGTTTAGAAAATGATTTACCAAATCATCGTGCAACGTTAACTTGGTCGCAAAGCTATGATACTTTTAGCTTCTTCACGCGTGTAAACTACTACGGAGAATATCAAGCGGTTCATGTTGATTATGATGCCACAGCAGTCACTGGTAGCTCTAAAACTACTATTGACGCAGAAGCAAGTTACTATATCAATGATAGTTTCACCGTAAGTATTGGCGCGCAGAACATCTTTGATGTCTATCCTGACGAGCTAGACTTCGAAAAAAATACAGGAATACCAAACAACAACTGGGGTGGTAAGTATGCTGAAACTTCTCCATTTGGTTTTAATGGTGGTTTCTACTACGTAAAAGCAAGTTATAACTTCTAATATCCTATAAATTAGAAGAAGTTTGTTAATATAAAAAACCTTAGCTTTTGCTAGGGTTTTTTTATTCAAGGATGAATCATATGTCGCAGTGCCAAGGAAGGAAAATAGTGAATGATACCAAGATAACGACAGCACTATTTGACAGGCTAACACATCGTTTTCATATCATTGCAACAGGCAATTAAAGTTACTTATTTAAAGAATCAACAAAAAATAAGAAGGAATAACTAGAAACTCACCCAAAAAAATGGTCATAATATGATCGCTAGAGTGAATTACTCTTGCCTGCAAATTAACAGACAGCGAGATATATATTAAGTGTTTAGTGTTTAGTCGCCTATTAAAACATAAGAAAAGGCAATACATTCAGTTTTGCATTGCTTTTGGCTTGTTATTTTTAGGCAATACTATGGTGTGTCAAGCCGCTGAACGTTACCACTTCAAGTTACCGGCAATGAATGCCGCTGCTGCTTTAGATAAATTAGCCGATATATCAGGATATTCTCTTATATATCCATTTGATGATTCTATTGTTGTAATGGCTAATCCTCTTTTTGGTACTTATTCACTTGCAGACGCCTTGGCGAAACTTCTTTTAAATACCCCTCTTAGTGCTATTGCAACCGAAAAACGAGTGATTGCGGTGTCTTCCATATTGAGTAATTACAATAACAATTCGAAGGATCTTGATGTAGTAGCTACTTTACCTGAAACTAATCTTTCCTATACTACTAAAAATGAAGCAAAAAACGCTAATAAAAAAATTGAAACAGAACGTATTCGTATTATAGGTTCACGTCGTATAAACCGATCACCTAGTGATGCATTGGCGCCATTGGATGTTATTAATAAGCAAGATTTAAGCGCACGAGGTAATAATGATATTATATCTACATTATCGAATGTTGTTCCCTCATATAATGCAAGTCAGGAAGCTATTAGTGATGCTGGCACTATAGTAAGACCAGCTAACCTTAGAGGATTACCTACTGATAGTATGTTGATATTAGTTAATGGTAAACGGCGTCATCGTAGCGGTGTTATTTATGAGTTTATATCAGGATTAAATGTAGGTGCCCATGGAGTAGATCTAGAGCCTATCCCTAGTATTGCGCTTAAAAGTGTAGAAGTTTTAAGAGATGGTGCTGCCGCGCAATATGGTTCTGATGCGATAGCGGGTGTTATTAATTTTCAATTAGAAAACAGTGCAGAAATCAATCGCATTGAAATGCGTACAGGTCAATACTATGAAGGAGATGGCACTAAATTTGAGCTATCTGGTATTTTGGGAACTCATCTTGGTGACAGTGGTTCAGCTAATTTTTCATTCGAATTTTCAGAAAGTGATGCCACCTCTCGCGGTATTCAAGATCCTGCAGTTCAGCGCTTGATTGATAGTGGTATTAGCAAAAATATTATACAAGATCCGGTTGTTATTTGGGGAGCTCCCGAAATAACCAACAATATTAAGACTTTTGGCAATATGGAAATGGATATTGGAGATAGCAGCCATTATAAACAGCTTTATCTATTTGGTAACTGGGCACAGCGTGATGTAGATGGCAGTTTTTATTATCGCAACCCTAATACACGAACAAGTGTATTTATTAACCCAAATGATGGCACTCGTCTATTCTTTGACATGACCAATAATGATACAGGGAATTGTCCAACGCCTACTATTCCAGGCAGTACTGGTGATGCACAAGCCTTAGCAGCAGTTTCAGCCAACGCCAATTGTTTTTCTTTTAATGAACGATTTCCTGGTGGTTTTACCCCAAGATTTGGCGGTAGAGTAACCGATGGTAGCATAGCCGCGGGTATGCGAGGTTCGTTAGACAAAAATGAAGCTGAATTAACTTATGATATTAGTATGGTAGTGGGTAGAAATGATATTGATTATGAATTACGTAATAGTGTCAATGCCTCATTAGGTGAAAATTCACCGAGAAATTTTGAATTAGGCTCTCAAATTCAAACAGAGCGCGTATTCAATGCTGATTTCACTTATCCTGTAGACGTTGGTTTTGAGTCGGAGTTAAATGTTGCCTTTGGCTACCAAAATCATTTTGAACAATTTGAAATTGTCGCTGGAGATAGGGCATCTTATGAAACGGGTTCTTTTTCGAACAATGGTGAAGCCATAGGTTCAAATGGTTTTCCTGGCTTCTCTCTAGATACTGCGGGTATAAACGATCGTACATCAAATGCCGTATATTTAGATATAGAAGGCGACATTACTGACGCTTTTTCCGTATCACTTGCGATGAGATATGAAGAAATAGGAAAAATAAGTAATACCTTGAATGGTAAACTTTCAGCACGTTTACAGGTAACCGATGAAATGGCATTACGTTCAACACTAAGTACTGGATTCCGTGCTCCCACTGTTGGACAGTCAACTCTTCAACGTATATCCACCTCAAACTCCATCATAAATGGTGTAGTCGTTCAACAAAGATCACAATTGGTCAGTGCTTTGAGCCCCATTGCGACGGCGCGTTCTGGTGGAGGACTTGAACCAGAAACAGCAACTAGTTTTAGTTTCGGTGTATTATCAGAAATAGGGTCAGTTAATGTGACTTTAGATTATTTTTATATTGAGGTATATGATCGGTTATCACTATTCACTAGTGAAATAATAGCAAGTGATACCCCGCTATTAACCGCTTCTAAGGTTAATTCAAACGTAACAAACATTCAATATTATGCTAACGATTTTAATTCAACAACTCAAGGCATTGATTTGGTTGCAAGTTTACCATTTGAATTTATAGGGGGAAATAATACGTTATCACTAGCATTTAACTATACCGACACGGGGTTAGAGGTTACTAACGCTAAAAGTCCAATCTCAAATGCTAATGTACGTAAAGAGCGTGAGGAAGGAGTTCCAAAAACTCGAGGAGTATTAACATACTCTCACTCGCAAGGAGAGCTAAGAGCAATGGCTCGCCTTAATTATTATGGAAGTTTTTATAATGCACAATTTAATGATGTATCACTCATTGAAAAAGTTGACCCTGTCGTTATTACGGATGTGGAAATTTCCTATGATATTACGGATAGCATAGTTGTTGCCTTAGGTGCTAAAAATATCTTTGATGTCTTTCCAGATGAATACAGTAAAGGCCGTACTGCTGGGTTTTTAGGTGCTATATATCCTTTAAACTCCCCAACTGGTTTCAACGGTGGCCATTATTACCTTCGTATGGGATGGGATTTCTAACCTAAATTTATAGATAAATAGAACTTATTTAAGACTTTCCAATTCTCTTTTCGTTGTATTCAAACCTCAATAAAAGCTGAATTACTTCACTAAACGAACAATAAAAATCATTATTATCCCTTATTGAATAGGCATAAATATAATGATTAATAAATAAACTATCAATAAAGTTGAGTTATTACTTTAGAAATCAAAGTTAAACTTGTTATAATTAGGCTGAAATTAACAATTATCATCAATGTATATTATGAAGTATACAATTTTAACGTTATTAGGTAACCCAATGCAAAGACTCTCACCAGCTCTACGCCAAGACAATGTTCCTTTAGATCTTATTGCGCTTATCAAAACCATTTTAGCTGCCACTAAGGAAATTTCATTCCGTGTCAGCCAAGCGCATTTAAGCGGTTTAATGGGCTCTACTTTAGACGAAAACATTCAAGGTGAAATACAAAAAAAATTAGACGTTGTAGCTAATGAGTTATTTAAAGATATTCTCCTTGAATCTGGTTTTGTAAAAGCCATTTCATCTGAAGAAGAAGATACATCGGTTGCAGGTAATGCTAATGGCAAATATATTGTTTCATTTGACCCACTAGATGGCAGCTCAAATATTGATATCAATTCACTTATTGGCACTATTTTTTCTATTCATGAAGCACCTGAGCATATGGAAGCTAGCAACCCTGATATGTTCAAACAATCTGGAGATAAACAAGTTTGTGCTGGTTATGTTTTATATGGTCCAGCCACAATGTTAGTAATGACAACGGGTAGCGGCACTCATTTTTATGTATTGGATAGAACTCATGGCGGTTACCTTTTAGTTCATCGCAACGTACAAGTGCCTGCCGATACTCAAGAGTTCGCCATTAATATGTCGAACCAACGTTTTTGGCAAGCGCCAATGCAAAACTACATTAATGACTTAATTGCTGGTGATACTGGTTCACGCGATAAAAACTTCAATATGCGTTGGATTGCTGCCATGGTAGGTGATATTCATCGTGTGTTATGTCGCGGCGGTATTTTTACTTACCCAACTGACAGCAAAAATGCTGAACAACCTCATAAATTGCGTTTAATGTACGAAGCTAACCCAATGTCGTTCTTAATTGAACAAGCAGGTGGCTTAGCTATGACTAGCACTGGCCGTATTATGGATATAGAACCCAGTAGTATTCATCAACGCGTAGAAGTGATCATGGGCTCTAAAAATGAAGTGGAAACTTGCTTGAGTTATTATAAGTAGATTGAAATCATTATTCATAATAATCTATATAAATCCCGAATAACCACTCTTCGGGATTATTTAAATGTGTAATTAATAAGTATTAGAAAGCATCTCATCTGACCAATTCACAGATTCTTGATAAGCATTAAGGTAATCTTCTTCGTTAAGCTCTATTAAATTAGAAATCTTTTTAGCTTGCTGCCACTTTCCTTGCTCTAGTGTCATAAAAAGCGCTAAATATTTAGCCAAATAATTATCTTTTTGGATTAATGCTTTTTTAATTTCCATATGAACAGGTAAAATATTCATCACTTCAGTAATACTCTGATCTAATACTCCATCAATGTGAGATAACATCCCGGTTAAAAAAGCTTTTGGAGGGTTCTCACTATCTTTTTTTATGATTGATATTTGTTCACAAAATTTCGCCCTCATTAACGAAATCCTTATAATTTCATGGGGCTTTCCCTCATTTAAATCGGCAAGTACTAATAACGCTATAAATTTTTTCAATTCAAGATTACCAATATAAATTAGCGCATGTTTTAAAGAGCTTATTTCTTTACTTGGCCCATAACTCGGACTATTAATGAAACGCAATAGTTTATAAGTGAGTCCTAAATCTTTACTAAATACTTCACTTATTGCATCAAAATCAAACTCTGCACTGTTAGCATGTCTCATTAAATCAATCATATGTTTTTTGGATGAGAGAATGTTTTTTTTCTTTAACATTTCAGGTTTTGCAAAAAAGTACCCTTGAAATAGAGTAAAACCTAATATTTTTAACTGCTCAAACGCTTGTAGGGTTTCTACTTTTTCAGCGAGTAATGTAAGTTTATAGTTTTTTAATCTGGATAAAGACCGACTAATATCCAGCATACTGCACTCAAGTACATCAACTTTAATAATATCTACAAAGGGTAAAAAAACATCCCATTTACTATCAAAGTTAAAGTCATCTAAGGCGAGTGTATAGCCTTTTTCTTTTAATAATTTACAGGCATTTAATAGTTCATCGCTAATGATTACATCTTCTAGAATCTCTATCACAATTTTTTTCGGATCTAAAAAATCAGGAAAATGATGGATAAGCGCATCTGCATGAAAATTAATATAAGCAGGTAGATTACCGGTAACCTCTTCGATACCCAAAGTGAATTGATTATCAACAATAATTTTTGATGTCGCTTTATCTGGACAGATACCTGGAAAACTATTAGATTCCCCGTCACGAAACAATAGTTCAAAAGCTACGGTTTCTTGCTTAATGTTCAGTATTGGCTGCCTAGCTATATACGAATACAAATTACATTCCTTATAAAGATCAAAATATCGACCTTCACTATAGAATAGTTGCTAGCTAAATAAAATAAAAATTATTACTTCTGTGAGTGAATTTGCTCGTTATTCATCCATTGTTTTATACCCAAGTGAAGTAGACTTTGCTAGAATATTGAAAAATTATAGGAGAGTACTTTCATGCCAAATTATGTTGTTGGTCACAAAATCCCAGATTCAGACTCTATCTGCTCTGCCATTGCTTTATCGTATTTAAAAACTACTTTAGGTGAAGAAACTGTTCCAGCCCGTTTAGGTGAACTTAGCCCGGAAACCCGCTTTATTTTAGATAAATTTGGTTTTGAGCAACCGATATTAAAAACGAGTTATGCTGGTGAAAGCTTATATATTGTTGATCACTCAGAGCGTACACAAGCGCCTGATGATATTGATGATGCCACTATTTTAGGTATTATTGATCATCATAAATTAGGCGATATCACCACGTCAACACCATTAGAAATATGGGTGCGCCCTGTAGGTTGTACTAACACCATTATTAAAATGATGTACGACTTTCATAACGTAGCAATCCCTAAAAACATCGCTGGCGCTATGATGTGCGCTATTTTAAGTGACACAGTTATTTTTAAATCACCCACCTGTACAACTGCCGATATAAAATGTGTTGAAGCCTTAGCCGAAATTGCGGGTATTGAAAACCCTGCCGATTTAGGTATGGAAATGTTTAAAGTAAAATCAGCGGTTGTAGGTACACCAGTACGCGATTTAGTCTTACGTGATTTTAAAGATTTCAATATGAACGGTAATCTTGTGGGGATTGGTCAATTAGAAGTAATTGATTTAGCTATTTTCGATGATATGAAAGCTGGTTTAAAAGCAGATATCGCTAAACTAAAAGCTGAAGGTAACCGCCATACGGTGATGTTATTATTAACCGATATTATGAAAGAAGGTTCAGAAATTCTTGTCGTGAGTGATAATAATAATTTAGCACAAGCTGCTTTTGGTAAAGCAACTACCGATGGAAAAGTATGGCTTGACGGCGTGCTTAGTCGTAAGAAGCAAGTAGTACCACCTTTACAAAACGTTTTTGCTTAGTCACTCATTTAGCTTGTTAAAGAGATAAAAAAACCAGCAACTGCTGGTTTTTTTCTTACTTGAAACAAAGTAAATTTTAATTACTTTTCTCAAAGCTAATTAGTGTTTAGGCAAGGCGAAAGCACGGAGTTGACGCTAGTCAATGAGTACTTTCAACGCAGCATAAGCGCTTATTAGCAAAGAGAAAAGCTAATTAATTAGACGCGCTCGAAAACGGTTGCTATACCTTGGCCTAATCCAATACACATAGTGGCTAGGCCAAGATTGACATCTTCGCCTTCCATTAAGTTAATTAGCGTGCCAGAAATACGAGAGCCTGAACAACCTAGCGGATGGCCTAATGCAATCGCGCCACCATTTAAGTTAATTTGATCCATTTTATCTTCAACTTTTAATGCTCTAACACAAGAAAGTGCTTGAGCCGCAAAAGCTTCGTTAAATTCAAACAACTCAATATCTTCAATAGATAAACCAGCACGTTTTAATGCTTTTTTCGTTGCTGGTACTGGGCCATAACCCATCGTTGCAGGATCACAACCAGCAACACCCATACCACGAATTTTAGCGCGAGGTGTTAAGCCTAATTCTTTAGCTTTAGTTGCTGACATCACTAACATTGCTGAAGCACCGTCAGAAAGTGCTGAAGAAGTACCTGCTGTTACCGTACCATTTACAGGGTCAAACACTGGACGTAACGCAGCTAAGCTTTGTGCCGTTGTTTCAGGACGAATCACTTCATCATGTTCAACTAAAGTCAGTGCACCCGTAGCGTCATGGCCTTGCGTGGCAACAATTTCATTGTCCCAACGACCATTCAATTGCGCTTCATAGGCTTTTTGATGAGAACGTGCGCCAAAAGCATCTTGCATTTCACGCGTAATACCGTGTTGTTTGCCCAACAACTCGGCAGTTAAGCCCATATTTCCAGAGGCTAACGCTATATGCTTATTCAGTGCAGGATCAAAATCTACGTCATACATCATAGGTACATGACCCATATGTTCAACACCACCAATAAGGAATACATCACCCTGCCCGCACATAATACTGGTACTTGCTTGGTGCAACGCTTCCATAGAAGAGCCACATAAGCGGTTAATAGTAACGCCACCAATCGATTTTGGTAAACCTGCAAGCAATGATGCATTACGGGCAATATTAAAACCTTGCTCTTTAGTTTGCTTTACACAACCCCAAATAACATCTTCGATGTCTTCTGGGTCTAATGCTGGATTTCGTTTTAATATTTGTTTCATTAAATGTGCTGATAATGCTTCAGCACGTACATTGCGAAAAACACCGGCCTTAGAGCGACCCATTGGAGTTCGTATGCAGTCTACAATTACAACTTCGTTCATTTTATTCTCCTCGGCTTAAGCTGATTTAACATCAGTTGTGCTTTTTGTTTCGAAATAAGATTTACCTGATTTTGCCATCTCTCGTAGGCCATCAGTCACGTGATAAATTTCACCTAAATCAGCATATTTATCAGCCATTGCGATGAAGTTATCTAAACCAAGTGTTTCTAAATAGCGAATTGCACCACCTCTAAATGGAGGGAAACCAACACCATAAATTAAGCCCATATCTGCTTCAGCTGCTGTATCAACTACACCTTCTTCTAAACATCGAACCACTTCATTAACCATAGGGATCATCATACGAGCAATAATCTCTTCGCTGCTGAAGTCTTTCTTATCAGCACAATGTGGAGCAAGTAATTCGTAAGCCACTGGCGCTGGTACTTTCATTGGACGACCACGTTTATCTTTGATGTGATCATAAAACCCTTTGCCATTTTTCTGACCAAAACGCTCATTAGC
Source organism: uncultured Colwellia sp. (assembly GCA_963974965.1). Lineage (GTDB taxonomy): Bacteria > Pseudomonadota > Gammaproteobacteria > Enterobacterales > Alteromonadaceae > Colwellia. Next base: position 245,886 of record CAXBEX010000002.1, read on the forward strand.
ATACAAAGTACTTACCGGATCATTACCAATTTTTTTCATACGCGTAGGGAAACCAGCTGACATAACACCGGTACAGTGATCGGCGGTATCGACACCAACAACATCAAGTAGATATGCTGGGCCCATTGGCCAACCAAATTGTTTTTCCATTACTTTATCAATAGCGGTAAAGTCAGCACCTTCAAGTACTAACTGGCTAAAACCTGCAAAGTATGGGAACAACACACGGTTAACATAAAAACCAGGGCAATCATTAACAACAATCGGAGACTTACCCATTTTCGCAGCATAAGCAACAACTGCAGCAACCGTTTCATCTGAGGTATCTTTACCGCGAATAACTTCTACTAAAGGCATTTTATTCACAGGGTTAAAAAAGTGCATGCCACAAAAGTTTGCTGGGCGTTTTACGCTTTGTGCTAATAAATCTATTGAGATAGTAGACGTGTTAGAAGTAAGAATGGCATCTTCACTGATTACCGCTTCAACTTCAGCTAAAACAATCCCTTTGATTTTAGGGTTTTCAACAACGGCTTCAACCACAATATCGACATCTTTAACACTGTCGTAACTTAAGCTTGGCGTAATGTTATTTAACACACCAGCCATTTGTTTCACGCTCATACGACCACGTTCAACTTGTTTAGTTAAAATGCCTGTCGCTGTCGCTAAACCTAAATCAAGTGCTTGATCATTAATATCTTTCATAATGATAGGCGTGCCTTTATAAGCTGACTGGTAAGCAATACCACCGCCCATAATACCCGCACCTAATACCGCCGCTTTATTGACCGCTTTAGTTGCAAGTTTGCCTGCTTTTTTCGCTTTGCCTTTAATTACCTGGTCTGCCATAAACAAACCAATTTGCGCGGTTGCTGCATCAGTTTTTGCTAATTTGGCAAAACCTGCATTCTCTGCTGCCATGGCGCCAGTACGATCTAAGCCCGCAGCAGCAATCAAAGTATTTATCATAACCATTGGCGCAGGGTAATGTTTACCTGCTTTAGCGGCAATCATACCTTTACAGGTTGTCGATGACATGATCAGTTCTGTTGCCGATAATTTTAATGCCTCTAATTTAGGCTGACGTTTGGCGCGCCAATCTAATTTTCCATTAATGGCCAATCTAAGCATACTAATAGCTGCAGTACGTAAATTCTCTGGTTCAACAACTGCATCAAGAAGGCCTTGTGCAAGTGCTGCCGCAGGTTTAAATGCTTTACCTGTTGACATCCACGTTGCCGCATTATCAAAACCAATGAGTCGAGGTAATCTTACCGTACCACCAAAACCAGGCATCAATCCTAGTTTAACTTCTGGTAGTCCTATGATGGTATTAGTATCAGCAACACGGTAGTCACATACTAAAGTCATTTCACAACCGCCGCCTAAAGCGACACCATTAATGGCAGCTATAGTGGGTAATTGAATATCTTCAAAGGAGTCGAAAACATCAGAGGCACTTTTTGCCCAAGAGGCTAAGGTGTCTTCTGGCTGACTAAATGAAACTAAAAATTCAGTGATGTCTGCGCCAACAATAAATGTTGCTTTTCCAGACGTTACCATAACGCCTTTAGCATCACTACAGTTGTTAATTGCAGCAACTACGGCTCGGTATTCTTCAAAAGTTGCTTGATCAAATTTGTTTACTGATCCCTGAGCATCGAACTTAAGTTCTACAATGCCGTCTTCTAGTAATTGGGCTGAAAGGCTTTTGCCTTGATATATCATGCGTTGTCTCCTTCACCTAAAAGTGGTGTTGATGTTTTGATGATTAACCTCGTTTTTTTGCGTAATTTTTTCACGCTAAAAAACATAGATAGCTAATAATAGCTGACTGAGTGTGCCTTGAAAAATAATGAATAGCAAATTTATTTAAACAAGTGTTTTAATCACATGTATCAAACTTGTTTGCTTAAAGCTATCTTGCTGTTTTTAATGTAAATAACTTAAAAACCCATAACACTTCGTTGATAGGTATAGTTTGTCAATAATTGTTAATTAACGTAAAATGCTTCACTTATGCTCTCTTTCGCTCGGCACAAAGAAAACTAATGCTTAAATTTATAAAACGTTTTAACCAACCTGAACACTTATTGTTAGCCATGGCTTTTACCATGCCCTTAGTGTTTTCTGTGTGGATGGTATTATTAAATAACTTTGTAATAGAAAAGGCAAATTTTACCGGTGTTGAAATTGGCATATTACAAAGCTTACGTGAAATACCAGGGTTTTTAGCGTTTACGGTAATTTATGCATTACTATTTATTAAAGAGCAACGTTTGGCCTTAATATCTTTAGCGGTTACAAGCTTGGGCGTATTTCTGACTGGTTTTTTTCCTGATGTCACTGGCTTGTATCTCACTACCGTATTGATGTCGGTAGGTTTTCATTATTATGAAACCCTAAGCCAGTCATTAACCCTGCAATGGGTTGATAAAGATAAAACAGCACACTTCCTTGGTAAAATGTTGTCAGTAAAGGCAATGGCCTCGCTGTTAGCCTTTTCTAGCATTTGGCTTTTAATGAAACAATTTAGTTGGTCGTATCAGCTAACTTATGCCTTATTTGGTGGTATAGGTTTCTTGTTCACCCTATTATTAGCGTTATCTTTTAAACATTTTAAAGAGAAAACAGAGCAAACTAAGAAGATAGTTTTACGAAAACGTTATTGGTTATTTTATGCGTTAACTTTTTTTAGTGGCGCACGCAGGCAAATTTTCGTGGTTTTTGCTGGATTTTTAATGGTGGAAAAATTCCATTATAGTGTTGCCGATATCAGTGCTTTATTTCTTATCAATTATGTTTTTAATTGGTTATTTGCAGCTAAAGTTGGCAAGCTAATTGGCAAAATAGGCGAACGTTCGGTGTTACGATTTGAGTATGTTGGCTTAATTATTATTTTTATTTGTTATGGTTTAGTAGAAAATCCCAACTTTGCTGCTGCATTATATGTAGTAGATCATTTGTTTTTTGCCTTAGCAATTGCCATTAAAACATATTTTCAAAAAATTGCTCAACCTGAAGATATCGCTGCCAGTGCTGGAGTAAGCTTTTCTATCAATCATATTGCTGCGGTTGTTATTCCTGCATTACTAGGAATGCTCTGGATTCTCCAACCAGCTTGGGTCTTTTATATTGGTGCAGGATTTGCGCTATGCTCTTTGTTTTTAGCAACGCTTGTTCCTGATAAGCCAGCACAAGGGAATGAGACAAGACCCCTTCGACAAGCTCAGGGCAAACGGCTTTTCTGAGTACTGCGTTCATCCTGAGCGACTGCGTTCATCCTGAGCTTGTCGAAGGGTTAGCTATTGTTTTTTAGGAAGTGTAAAAATGCATGTTGAGGCATGGGTTTAGCATAATAAAAGCCTTGTACTTCATCACAACCAAGTTCAACTAATCGTTCTTGCTGTTCTACTTCTTCAATACCTTCAGCAATGACTTTTAGGTTCATTTTCTTGCCTAAATTAATAATAGTTTCAGCAATAATTGATTGACCCTCTTGGGTTATATCGCTAATAAAAGCACGATCGATTTTAAGGCGATCTAGTGGTAATTTTTGCAAGTAACTCATTGATGAGAAACCAGTACCAAAGTCATCAAGCGCAATACTAATACCTTGAATTTTTAATTGAACTAACGCATCAATAACAACTTGAGGGTCATCCATTAAAATATTTTCAGTAATTTCTAACTCTAATTTACTCGATAAAACTTGATGCTTTTGAATAGCACTTAATACCGTACTAACGAAATTTTCACTTCGAAATTGAGGTATTGAAACATTTACTGAGATAGTAATATTATCAAATGATTTCTTTTCTAACACTTTAATTTGCGCACAGGCTTGATTAACAACCCAGTCACCAATTTCAATAATTAAACCAGAATATTCTGCTAATGGAATAAATACCGAGGGAGAAATAAAGTTACCCTCAATGGTACGCCAGCGTAACAAAGCTTCTGCACCAATCACCTTACCTGTACTTAGTGATAGCTGTGGTTGATACCATAACTCAAGACGGTTCTCAGCAAAGTCATTACGCAACTGCCTAATCATATTCAAACGCCATTGCGTTTCGTCTTCCATTTCAGGATTATAATAAGCGAAATGTTCCACACGTTTTTTCTTGGCAAGGTTTAAGGCGATATTAATTTGGTTTAATACTTTCACGCCACTGCTGTTTGCATGTTCTTTATTACAAAAGCCCAAACACACATTAATTGGTAACTTTTGCTCGCCTGCCGTAAATGGTTGCTCAAATATAGCCATTAAAGTAGTAGGTGTTATGCAAGTATCAGATCCGATAATACCAAAAACATCAGCGCCCACACGCGCAATTTTACAACTACAACCTAAGCTTTGAAGGCGCTGAGAAACAGCAACAAGTAACTGGTTACCTACATCTTGCCCTAGCGCATCATTAACATCACTAAAATGATTTAAATCAATTAATACTGCAACCTCATTATCAAAGCCATCTTTAATAAAGGTGTCAAGCATACGTACAAATTCTAATCTATTAGGTAAATTAGTTAACCAATCTCTATAAGCTGCGTTATTGAGTTTTTGAAATAAATGAACATTTTCATACCCTATGGCAACTCCGGTTAAAAACACGTCTAATAATTGTTTTTGAATATCACTAAGAGGCTCTGCTAGTGTAAGATAAATAACCGCACGATAACCACCTCGAGCTAAATACAAATAAAGTGAATCATCACAATATAGATGTGTTTTTTGAGTGAAACAGGTTTTAACCTGATTACTAATTTGTTCATCTTTTAATGTTTCTAATTTTTGATTAGCGAATAGCGATGAAAAACCTTGTTGTGCAATAATATAAAAACTTAAATCGTCAGCATTGTCTATAATACCTTGGCCTCTAGCACAAAATAAACAGTCAACCTCTTGATCTATAAGATGGGCCAACTGCTTTAGGGTGCCTTGGCTGTATTCTGCAATAGAGTGCAATTCAAGTAAGCTGGAAGCCCCTGAAACTATTTTTTCTAAACCCTGGCGACTTTCTGTAACACTCGCTATTTGTTGATAAGCACGAATAGCAGCATAAACGGTAGTAACCAGCTTTCGACGTGTTAACTCAGTTTTTGTTTTGTAATCATTAATATCATATTCTTTTATAACACTTTCTTCTGGAGCGTAACCAGGTTGACCTGTTCTTAAAACAATACGGATGTCTTGTCGGCCCAGCACTTCACGAATATATTTGACAACCTTTAAACCCGCATCATCGGTTTCCATCACTACATCAAGTAGTACTAAAACGATATCGGGGTTAGTTTCAAGTAACTGGCAAGCATATTGACCAGAATAAGCATGAAGGTATTCTAAGCGGCGACCTAGTACGACTAAATCGGAGAGAGCTAGTTTGGTAACCGAGTGAATTTCAGGATCATCATCAACGATCAGAACTTGCCAAGTTTCTTTCTCGCTATTTTCTAAAATTTCTTCTCCATCACTATCATCGATAAATAGAAAGTCATCATGTGAATTTTCGGATGCTTGCATACTACCCTCAAGTAATAAGTTTTTTAAATAATTTTGTTTGTTCTAAGCTCGCTAATAAAGCGCTAAGTTGGTTAATAGATTATTTTACTTGGCATTATTACATAACTATAACCGAACTATACCTTATTGCTACTTTTTTACTGTATTCTTTCATACATTTGATCTTATACTTTTAGATAATAAAAGTCGTTAAGATAATTTTTAGTACGGGGTGTTAAGGTGAAAACAGATAAAACGTCAGTCATTGACCAACCTAACGACAATGAGAGTAATCTCTCGATAGAGAGTGAAAAGCAACCCAAAAGAAGCGTTGAGTCACCAGCGCATAAGCAGTTTTTCAAAATAACTCAACTATTTGGTATTGAAGCCCCATTATTACCTGTAGAAAAACAAATGCCTCTTGAAGATCGGTGTAGTAAGCGTGAAAGATTAGCTACCTTACGTAAACAAGAGAATATTGAAGCAATTATGGAGAAAACTTTTACCTTTTGTGAAAATAAATCGATAGATAAAAGACCTGATTTAGACTGGTTCAATCGTTACATTACCTTAGCTGAAAATGTTAGCAACAAAACAATGCAAGATTTATGGGCAAAAATATTAGCAGGTGAGTTATCTCGCCCGGGCTTATATTCACTTAAAGCATTAAAAGTGTTTCGTGACATGAGTATTGTTGATGCCAAGTTATTGGCAAAGGCATGTTCTTTAGCAGTAAAAGATCTGAGTAAAAAAAACATTCGCATTATTTCAGGTACCTACCAACAGCCTGGCATGCTTAACTTTTTTAATAAAGATAGGCAACAACACATCAACTTAAGCCATTTTGGTTTAAATTACGCTGATATATTATCACTCGCTGATAACCATTTGATTTTTAAACAAGAAAGTGAATCAAGTATGATGGCAAGTGGTGAAACACTTAATTTTTACTATAATGGTTTGCCGTTAAAGTTAAGCAGCAAAAAAACAAATATTGCACTACAGTTTTACAAATTCACTTCCATCGGCAGTGAGTTAGCAAATTTAATTATCGACAAACCAAATGATGATTTTTTTGATGCCTTAAAACTGCAACTGAATCATCACTTTGAAGTAGCGAGTAATTTAAGTGGCGAGTAATAAAAGTTTCGAGACACGAAGTGACTGACTAACCGTCATTTATCTTCGTAACTATTAACTCGCCACTCGAAACATAATCTATATACCATCACCATCAGTGTGTAGGCCGCACTCTCTTTGCCCTGGGCCAAAGCGTGTTTCACTTTCGTCCATACCCAAAGTTAATGGCTTAGTGCTATGTACATCGCCAACAGACACATAGCCTTCATCCCATAATGGATGATAAGGTAAATTGTGCTTAGTTAAATATTGATGAACATCTCTGTTACTCCAATCAATAATAGGGTGTACTTTAAAACGACCACGTAAGATACTAACAACAGGTAAGCCTTGTCGGTACTCAGTTTGCTGGCGTCGAACGCCTGAAAACCAAGTACCACTATTTAGCTCAGATAAACCTCGCTCTAAAGGCTCAACCTTATTCTTACGGTTGTATTCTTTTAACGCATCATCATCTTGCGCCCATTGTTCACCATATTTAGCCAATTGCCATGCTGTACTTTCTTTGGCGCTATAAACATGAAGATTAAGCTTTAATCTTTCAGTCATTTGTTCAATAAAGCGATACGTTTCTGGAAACAAATGACCCGTATCAGTTATCAATACTGGTATGTTTGCGTCAATTTGCGTCATCATATGAAGCATAACCGCAGACTGAATACCAAAACTTGACGATAAAACAAACTGACTCGGCAAATTTTCCATTGTCCATTCTATACGCGCAGTAGGAGATTGCTGCTCTAAAGACTCATTCCACTGAGAAAGCCATGGTTTAGGTAATGAGGCAGGAAAGCGATTGTTAATAGGCGCTTGACCAGTACTAACTAAAGCAGTCTCTTGACTTATCGTCGCTAGTTTTCCTGTTTTGCCAGGAGTTAAAGAACTAATCATCATGAAAATCTCTTACACTTATTTTTACTTCACTGACAATACCAGCGCGAATAGAGAAATCGCCAAAAGCTTCACCTTGATTGCGCTCTGCAGCCCAACGAGCACTTAAACTATCAATTTCACTTAAAATATCAATTTCACTTAGATTTTCTTTGTAAAGCTTAGGAATACGAGTACCACCTAGGTTACTGCCCAAATACATATTGTATTTACCTGGACCTTTTCCCACTAAACCAATTTCAGCCAACATAGCTCGACCACAACCATTTGGGCAGCCTGTTACGCGTAATATAATAGACTCATCTACTAAACCATTTTTCGCTAAAATAACTTCAACATCATCAACTAAACTTGGTAAATAACGTTCTGCTTCAGCCATAGCTAATGGGCACGTTGGAAACGACACACAAGCCATTGAATTTTTACGTTGGTTCGATATACCATCGTCAATTAAACCACTTTCACGGGCAATTTTTTCAATTTCAGCTTTATCTTGCTCAGCAACACCCGCAATAATTAAATTTTGGTTTGCTGTGAGACGGAAATCCCCTTGGTGAATCTCTGCGATTTTTTTCAAACCCGTTTTTAACTGCTTGTTTGCGCCTTTATTATTAGAGAAATCTAAAATACGACCATTTTCAATAAATACGGTTAAGTGATATTTATTATCAATGCCTTTAACCCAGCCAATACGATCACCGCGTTCTGTAAATTCATAGGGGCGAGATTCACCAAATATTACACCTGAACGTTTTTCCACTTCTGCTTTAAAAACATCAATACCAACACGATCCAAGGTGTATTTTGTTTTGGCATTTTTACGATTTACGCGGTTACCCCAATCTCTTTGGGTAGTTACAACCGCTTCAGCAATGGCTAAAGTGTGCTCTACTGCAATAAAGCCAAAGTCGTCAGCCTTGCGTGGATAAGTTGCTTTGTCGCCATGTGTCATGGCCAAACCGCCACCAACTAACACGTTAAAACCAATAAGTTGACCCTTTTCGCTAATGGCAACAAAGTTTAAGTCATTGGCATGCACATCAATATCATTTTGTGGGGGCACAACAACCGTTGTTTTAAATTTACGTGGTAAATACGATTTACCTAAAATAGGCTCGTCATGTTCAGTTGTTTCAACCTTTTCTTCATCCAGCCAAATTTCTGCATAAGCACGCGTTTTAGGCAGTAAGTGTTCACTTATTTTCTTTGCCCATTCATAAGCTTCCTGATGAACTATCGATTCAATTGGGTTTGGTGTACACAATACATTTCGGTTTACATCACCCGCAGTCGCTATCGCATCAATACCAACACTATTTAGCATTTGGTGCATAGGTTTAATGTTTGGCTTTAATACACCATGGAATTGAAATGTTTGTCTAGTCGTTAAGCGTATGCTGCCGTATGAAGTGGTTTCTTCTGCAAACTTATCAATAGCAAGCCACTGCCTGGTGGTAATAATACCACCAGGCAAACGGGCTCTAAGCATAACATTGTGTAATGGTTCAAGCTTTTGCTTTTGACGCTCTGCACGAATATCACGATCATCTTGTTGATACATGCCATGTAAACGAATTAAATGAAAATTATCAGCGGTAAAGCCGCCGGTAATTCTGTCTTTTAAATCTTCAGTAATAGTGCCACGCAAGAAGTTACTCTCACTTTTAAGGCGTTCGTTATCAGATAACTTACCTTTTACAATTAGTTCAGTTGTCATTAGTAAACATCCTTCTGGTAGCGTTTATTGCTTCTTAAATCTTTCAAGTACTGCTCTGCTTGCTCGCTGCTTAACTTGCCTTGCTCACTAATAATGTCAATGAGTGTTTGGTGAACATCTTTTGCCATACGGTTGGCATCACCACAAATATATAAATGTGCGCCGCGCTCAAGCCATGCAAATACGTCTTCGGCTTGCTCTTTTAGTCGGTCTTGTACGTATATTTTTTCTGCTTGATCACGAGAGAAAGCAACATCCATGCGCGTTAACAAACCTGATTTTAAATAGTTTTGCCACTCAACCTGATAAAGGAAGTCTTGAGTAAAGGTTTGATCACCAAAAAACATCCAGTTATCGCCCGTTGCTTCATCAGCTTCACGTTGCTGCATAAAAGCCCTAAAAGGGGCAACACCAGTACCTGGGCCTACCATTATTACCGGTGTATCATTGTTCTTTGGTAAGCGGAAATTGTCATTATGTTCAACAAAAACTTTAACGGCTTGCCCTTCTTCAAGGCGCTGTGCTAAGTAACTTGAAGCACCACCAAAGCGTTGTTCACCATCAATTTCATAACTAACAACACCTATGGTTAGGTGTACTTCTTCTTCAACTTCTGCTTGAGCTGAAGCAATTGAATATAAGCGTGGCGTAATTTTACGCAAAGCATCCACAAAAACTTGAGCTTCAACCTGTGCTGGTGCTGTTTTAATAACATCAATGATTTGATGTTTAGCAGCAAACTCACGGCTAGTATTTTTATCTGTGGCAATGGCAACTAAGTTTTCATTGCCAGATTGTTGCGCCCAAAATTCGATAAAAGCAGGCGCTGTTTGGGTAATTTCTAATTGGCTAATCAAAGCATCTTTAAGGCTAAATGCTTGTAGTTCACCATTTAGCTTAAGTGATACTTGCTCGTCACCAGTAAGATTAAGCGCATTTAATAGCTCATAAGCTAATACCGTATCATTTTCAAACCAAACGCCCAGCGCATCACCTACTTGATAGGTAAGGCCCGATTCGCCAAGATCAATTTCAATATGTCGAACATCTTTCGCCGAATCTCTGCCGGTAATTTTTTGGCTTAAAGAGAATTCAGCCGATAATGGGTTTTGCTTAGTGTATTGGCTTTCACCTATTACATTGTCAGTTATAGGTAAGTCAATAACGGTAGCTAAACCAGCATCAGTTTGGATTAATTCATCTTTTAGCGTTTCAACTATTGATTCAGTCCAGCTTAATGTTTCGCTGTCATAATCAAGGTCACAATCAAGACGAGGTACTATTTGCTTTGCACCTAGCGCTTGTAAACGTAAATCAAAATCTTTACCTGTTTGACAGAAGAATTCATAGCTACTATCACCAAGGGCTAATACGCTATAGGTCAAATTAGGCAGTTTCGGTGCTTTTTTACCTAATAAAAATTCATGAAACTCAATGGCATCATCTGGCGGCTCGCCTTCACCGTTAGTGCTCGTTACTATCAGTAAATGTGTTTCAGATTTTAAGGTTTTAGCTTTATAGTCAGCAACATTTTTAAAGTTTACTGTAATACCCGATGCTTTAGCGCTTTGCTCAAGTTGCTTAGCAACACCTTTGGCATTACCTGTTTGAGAAGCATACAAAATGGTTAACGTTTTAGCTGCAACCGCCATTGGCGCCGAAGATAATGACACACTTTGTCCTGACTCGCTTTTTGCGGCCAGATAACCACTTGCCCACGCAAGTTGTAATGACGAATAACCAGAGGTAACCTGTTGCAATGAACCAAGTTGATTAGCATCAAGTGAACTTGGTGCTGTATTTGAATTTTGCTGTAAAGATAGCTGCTCTTGTGGCATAAGAATATTCACCTATAACAATTTATGGGTAAATGATAGACAAAAATCAATAAAGCTAAAAAGAATAGATAGCTGTTTATTATTCCAAAAGGGTATATAAGAAAGAATTGATTGAGCCTGATGCTAAGCCAGGCTCTTGATTTTACTAAGGTCTATTCATCATTAACTAGAAATGAACAGTCACGCCTGCAAATACACCATTAAAAGTTAAATCAGAATATAAATCATCTAAATCGTTTAATTCTAATTTCATTTCACGATAGCCTAGCGTGACATTTAAATCGACAGCTAGATTATCAAGTACTTCGTAACTTACCCCTACTTGATAATCATAAAGCGTTTGATCGTCATAAGAGACATAGTTTGCTTCAGCAAAAACATTAAAGCCAGTAAAAGGTAAGCCCACAATAGTTGATACATATAACATTGGTACAATACCTGAACCACCAAGCTCACTAGTAATACTATTTTGAGTATTACTATCAAGGCCTGAAGCACTAATTTGAGTGTCTATATCACGCGCGGTTAAACCAAAATCAACCGTTAATAAATCATTGTCAAATAATTCATAATACAAGGTGTAATCTATATAACTAAGATCTAAAACCGTATCTACTTGTGCGCTTGTACTATACGTTTCACCACCAAATGAAAATTCAGTAGCAATATTGCCACTACCCTGTGTATCAAGTATTGTTGACGATATTTTAATATTAGGAATTAATGGAATGGGATGCTCAAGCGCAATAAAATAACTGCCTTGACTTTCATCATTGAAAGAAAACGTGGCTTGATCACCCTGAAGATCACCCTCACCAAATGAACCTTCCGCTTGGTTTGCCCAAACCTGTCCACCGATATAAAGCCCTAATAATGTATCTGCTTGTGCGCTAGCACAAAGTACTGTCGCCAAGCTTGTTGCTATGATTGCTTTTTTCATTCTTATTACCCTTTTCTTAGTAGTTCATTTAAATCAATTAATGCTGCATTTGCGCGTGAAATATAGTTAGCCATCACTAAAGAATGATTGGCGAGCACGCCAAAGCCATCACCATTTAAGACCATTGGGCTCCAAAGTGCTTGTTGACTCGCTTCTAATTCACGAATTATTTGTTGTAGGCTGATTGCTGCATTCTTATTTTTTAAGACGCTATCAAAGTCAATTTCTATTGCCTTTAAAAAATGTAGTAGCGCCCATGCTGCGCCACGTGACTCGTAAAAAACATCATCAAGTTTCCACCAACTCGTTCTTATCTGTGAATGAGAGCCTTCATTGGTAGATTGTCGAGCTTCACTATCGCCTGCTAAGTCCGTATTAATTTTATCTTTACCAACACTGGCACTTAACCTTTGTGAGTAACTTCCTAAACGTTTTTGAATTTCATCTAAATACGACGTTAAATTGTCGGCTCTAGCATAGAACTGAGCCTGATCATTTTTAGCCTTACTAATGCCAACTAAAGCATCTCTATATAGGTGTAAACTATCGATCGCTTTTCTATATTCTGATTCTGCGCTTGGCATAGCCCAACTTTTATTGTCAATATTGAATTGAGGCTGCGCTCTTTTAATATGAACGTTTTCCAATGATTGTGATTGAGATCGACTAAAATCTTTACGCAATACTAGCGCCATATCTCGCACCATTTCTAATACGCCAAACTCCCATGCAGGCATATTGTCTAAAAAAACGCCTGGTAGTAAAGCATCATTCGATATATAACCGCCTGGTTTGTCTAAAAGACTTGTTGCCACTTTTATTAACGCAGTCGTGGTAGTGTAGCCGACAACGGGAGCGACATTATCTGCCGTTGCTGCTGCAGTGACTTCTTGACGAATATCAAAGGGTTCTACATCTAAACTCCAGTAAACGCCAACAATATAAAAAAGTAAAAAAACACCTGCGACTGTATAGCCAACGGTTTTTGCTGAGAAATTCATTTTCATATTTTATTCCTAATGATGATGCTCGTGCATTTTAGGCACTGTTTTTTGTACTGCTTGTTCCTGAATAAAACTATAAACAGGTATTTGCATAGTCATAGACACGTTATCAGAGAAATTTAAAATTAACTCAACCAGTTGTTGAGCTTTTAGGGGCTTTTTAACATCAAATAGCATTAAATGTAAACCTGATGGTTGAAGTTTAACACGCTCTTTGGATTTGAGAACAATTGAATCTAGCTTACGCATGCGCATCATACCATCAACCATTGAGTGTTGATGAATTTCGATACGAGGCGATATTTCACTGCGAACACTAAGTAACGTTACTGTTTTCTCGCCTTTATTTTCTATTTCCATATAGGATGAGGAATGTAAAGTGCCAGGAATGGTTGCACGAATATAGGCTTGCTCAATCAACAGCATTGAATTTTTATTTTCTGCTAAAGCGTTCGCCTCCCCAAAAAAGCCAATAAATCCATATAGTAATAATAAACAAAGTAAATATATTTTCTTCATTTGATGTGACACATCCCTTTTAATCCCGATAAGGTTTAACTTTATCATCCTTAGCAAAGCAACAAAATGACTGACTTATACCAATTGAATTAATATCACGCCTAGTTAATACGCCTGAGTACAAAGCGATTTTAGAACTGTTTTTTAACTCGCCTTACCTTGCTTTTTAACTGCTTTTTTAATTCTCTTCGTTAAAGCTTTCACTTGGTCTTCTAGATCATCATCATCTTGATAATTTACTAGCGCTATATATTCATTTGCTTTAGTAAGTTGTTTATTATTAAGGTAAAGCTCAGCTAAACGGTATTTACCCCATTGTTGATACTCTTCACTTTTCAAGGTAAGTAACTGCTCTAAAGCCTCAATACCTGCTTGAGTTTTCTCACCTGACTTAACGGCAACTTTCCCTAATTGATATAAAGTATGCTGTTTTTCTTTAGTTGATTTTGAATTTGCTAACGCCTTATTTAAAGCAAAACGGGCTTTTCTCCAAAGCTTGCTATCATCTTTGGCTTGGTGGCTATAAGCGATACCTTGAATAAAATATAGTTGCCCGCTATTAGGCGTAATTACTAAGCCATCAGCAATTGCCTTTTCAGCTAAATCATTTTGCTCTTTTTGCCAATAAACTTTCGCCAAACTTGCATAGCCTTTTTCAGGATCAAGTGTTACCAATGTTTTAGCATATTGCAATGCTTTCTCTATATCACCACCAGCAATACTAGGTGCTCCTACATGAAAGCTAATTATTCCTTCTAACGTTTCAATATGATTAGAATTTATCGTTAAAACATGCTCCCATGCCTCTAGTGCATCACTTGCATAACTTAGCTTGGAAAATATACTCACTTTTTGCGCCATTACAATTGCACTACGGCCAAAGTAATAATAGACATCAGCATTATTTTTATTGTCTTCACTTAGCTGTTCTAATACTTCGTACGACTCTTCTGTTTTCTCTTCCCTAAAGAGTATACGGCTATTTAAAATTTGTCCTGTTAAAGCACTTTTTTGTGAGTCATTAAAGCGAGAAAACACTTCTTTTGCCAAGGTTGTATTGTCTTCCTCAAGCGCTTTTATTACATCAGCCTCACTATTATTGCCCGCAAATAGTGAAAAGCTGCTGAATGAACATAGGCTTACCAATAATAAGCGCTTTATAATAGATTGTTCGATTTTACGTTGTTGCATCACTACATCCTGTATTGTTATTTTTTATAAATTCTTTTTTTATAAATTCATATTTTTATAATTATTGTTGCCTAGTCTGATTATATTGTTTTTCTGATTTATTTCTAGTCATTAACCAAATAATTACCGCAATTAAAAATACCGGCCAAAAAACACCAATAGCCACCATAGCTAATGAGCCAGCAATTAATAAACCGATGAAAATCAATGAACCAAATACGCTTAAGACTATTGCTAAGGCGATTAAGACTAAAATAACCGTTGCCACCGCTGAAACGCCTATTGCTTTTAATGGCTCAATTAATTCGCCATCCATATAGACATTAATGTCAAGTAACTCTAAAAAACTAACCCCTAAAACATACGTTAAAAATAAGGTTGCAAATATTGCTAATAATAAAGATTTTAAAAATGTCATTGTCTTTCTCCCTCTGCACTGTGCCATTATGTACTGTGCCGTGCTTATTTTTTATCTATGTTTTCTATTTGCATTTACTTTCTGGCAATAAAACGCTTGCTACAACATAGGCTACACCTGTTGCAACAGGAAGTACGATTAACGCACCGATAGCGGCAACTCTCACCGCAATACGCGGAAAGTCATAGTGTTTGGCAATACCAGCACACACACCAGATAATTTTTTATGCACATTATCTTTCGATAATCTTCTATTAATACTTTGGCTTGACGAAAATTCTCTTTCGTATCTCATGATTTTATTCCTTATTTAACATTACTTTTGATACTGAGCAACAGTTGAATTGAGCCAGCACGCATAGCTTTCTAAGCTATGCCGCTGATAATTTTTCCCTAATTTGCGCTAATTCTTGCTCAATGGTGTCATCTTTTTCCAAATCAGCAAATTGCGCCTGTAAACTTTGCCCTTCCCTACTCGCTTCCATTAAGTCATAAGCTTCAACTTGGGCTTCAACGCTATCGATTTTTTGTTGGTAACGCTCAAACTTATTCATCGCTTCTTCAATATTATAAATAGCAGCTTGCTCTCGCACCTTTAATCGAACTTGTGCTGATTCTTGGCGTAGAGTAAAAGCCTCTTGGCGACGTCTAGCTTCTGACAGCTTTGCCTGCAAGCGTGTTGCATCATCTTGCACACTAGCTAAAAATTCAGCTAATTTATCACTCTCTTGTTCAAGCAACGCTAGTTCATTTTGATACTTATGCTTTTGCGTTAAGGCTGATTTAGCAAGATCTTCTCTATCTTTTGTTATTGCTAGCTCGGCTTTACTCTGCCAGTGCTCCATGCTTGCTTTGGCTGATGTCACCCGACGTGTATGAGTTTTTTGCTCGGCAATATTTTTTGCTGCTGTAGCGCGAACCTCAACTAACGTTTCTTCCATCTCTTGAATGATCAAGCGAATCATCTTTTCAGGCTGCTCTGCTTTATCAAGCATGCTGTTTATATTTGCGTTAACAATATCGGTAAAACGTGTAAATAATCCCATTATTTTTCTCCTACTATTTCAATAGATTAATTTCAGTTGTTGAGTCAGTTTCTATCGACTTACTTTCTTTTTCTTCTGCAGTTATTGTTGCTTGTTCATCAGTTAACCATGCTAAAGACTCAGTGATTGATTCATCAAAAGAGAAATTGATGCTGAAATTATTAATTTCTTCTGTAATAGATTGTTGTAATTGCAACGTTAAGTCACTCATTACTTGCTGACCCTGTGCAATGACCATTTCGCTTATTGAGTTTTCAATACCTGTATCAGCCGCGTTCGCATTGACACTGAAAGTAGCGCCCAGTGTAATTAATAAAGCAACGCTGATATTCTTACGGTTTAAAGTATTCATTTTGAAATTCCTTCTTGTGTATGTATTTAAAAATTTGTTTAAATCACTAACAACGCTTAGGTTGTTATCATTTGTACAAGTACTATTACAAGTGCCGTGCCAATAGATAAACTTTTCTCACCTTATTGAATTACAATAATTAAATTAAATTAATCGTTAGGCAAATCAAATAACGACATAATATGTCATACTGCAAAATAGTTAAATTAATCACCTTAATTTTCGAAAAATCCAACCAGTAAAGATAAAGTAAGTACCGATATAGCTGGCATCATCATCAAAGCAAATAAAGAAGCTGAAGTTATCATGGAATGTTCCTATGAGTTATATTGCAAAATTTTGAGTAAATTAAATTTTCCCAACTAAAGGTTAAAATAATAAGCTTTAGTAATATGTCGCAATAACTATTACAAAGGTTGTGCCATTGTTTGAAATAAAAAGCAACGCACTGATATTATTATGTTTTATTTTAAGGTGCTGTTACGTTGATGAAACTAATTCAATAGAGAACAAGATAGGTTTGGTTTAAATAACTATTTTTTAGTTAATTTTATAACAAAATAGCTATTTAAAAATTTAGATTGAAAATGACGTTCCCGATTTAGGGATTATAAATTCCCGAAATCGGTACAAATTTAACTAACCTCAACTCGGTTTAAGAAACTATAAATGTAAGGGAACTAATTGCCTGTTCCACGATCTGATCTTTCAACTAAAAAACATTAGAGCGTATAAGGAACAGGCTGACCTGGTCAGGCATGAATAAGTTAGTTGATATATTTTGTGATGTCGATGATTTTTGTCGAGTATTTATTCCCGAATGGGAAAAGCATCAATTAGCGGATGACTCTAGAAAACGCCAGCGCGATAGCCGTATGACAACAAGTGAAATAGTTGCCGCTCAACTTACTACAGGCAATGTTCATGATACTAAACCTGTGGCAGAATTAGCCGCTGGATTGAATGGAAAACTTTATGCGGATAAAGGCTATATCAGCAAGAAACTCAAAGCTGAACTACAGGATAGTGGTGTTGATTTGGTGACAAATGTTCGTAAAAAAATGAAAGCTAAAGCACTGTCTCTTTAGGATAAAGCTATGCTGTCACGTCGGTTTATTATTGAGACAATAAATGACCAACTTAAAAATATTTCACAGATTGAGTACTATGGTTAAAGCTTAAGCCGATCTGAGGTTAATTAACAAGTATTTTACCAAAATTAGACATCAACCTTTTAAAATAATCAAGTTATTGGGTTTTTACCATTTATTTTGAATCCAGAAACTTGAGTTATTATTATGTAAATGTGAAGTTAAGGGGACTTTGAATGCAGATAAACGTACGCTGCTTATTTATTCATTCGCTCGTAGCTTAGATTGAATCTTCACGGTGTTGCAACAAAACATTACAAATATTTTACATTTGTAATGTTAATGCTTCCTGAAAATTTCCAGTGATTTTTTAGCACTTTTTTGAAACTAGTTTATGCAAATTGAAATTACTGATAAGGTAATTACCCAGATAAAAATATTGGAATTAATGTTATGAAAATCTTTGAAGCTCACAAAGCTCCTAACCCACGGCGTGTTCGCATGTTTTTGGCAGAAAAGGGCATAGCAATGGAATATGTAGAAGTTGATATTGCTGCAGGAGATAATTTAACAGCAGAAATGCGTGCTAAAAATCCAACGACTAAAATTCCCTTTTTAGAATTAGATGACGGCACATGCATTGGTGAAAGCATTGCCATTTGTCGATATTTTGAAGAAATGTTCGCAGAAAATCCCCTCATGGGACGTACTCCGCTAGAAAAAGCGCAGGTTGAAATGTGGCAACGTCGGGTTGAGTTTCATTTTATGCTACCTATTGGTATGTGTTTTCAACATTCAACGGGCTACTTTAAAGACCGGATGATGCCAGTAGCAGAGTGGGGAAAAGTATCAGGGGAGAATGCAGTCGCTTATTTTGATGAGTTAAATACGCATTTTAAAGGGTCGACTTATCTTGTCGGTGATTATTTCAGCATTGCCGATATTGCTTTACTATGCGCCATAGATTTTGCGCGTGTGGTAAAAATACGCCCTAGCGATAAACATGAACACCTGCTTGGCTGGTATAAAAAAGTTTCCGCCCGCCCAAGTTATACCGCTTAAGTTAATATAAGAAGTTAATATGACTAATCTTTACACTGCCTCAACGCTATATTAGGCTCTATTTCGAAAAAGTCACAAAATACTTTATAAAGTTCAGTACCCTGATTTACGCTAGCAGAGGCAAAATGCAAAATAGGGATCACTTCTCTATCTAGGGAAATATTATAAAGCGGATCACCATCACCGTAATTATCCATGCGTAAAATACGTGCTAAAGGCTCTCCTGCTGGTAATGGTTTCCCAAATTCAGCTAAATAATCCACCATACCACCCATTGGAGAATACAAGGCTTTGTAGTCTTTTAAGTAACAAGCATAACGTGTCATCTTTTGCGGTTGATATCCCTGTAGATAAACAGAATTTATGGCAAGAAAGTACCCTGAATTGAATTGAATGTTATTTTAATTGACCTGTAGGAGAAAGATAAAGTTGTTTACTCTACATTCGCTAAAGCCATATTGAGTAGTAACTACTTCATAGGCAATATAAATAAAGTTATTTACCAACCCCCATTAGCAAATAACTCTGAGCCAATAACCAAGCAATAAAGTTCTTTACTGTAAATGACGGGGCCACTAATAATGACCATTGACCACTACGAAGTAAGGCTAACAATTGCCACCACTGCTGACCTAAATCAGTTCTAAAAATTAGGCAAGTTTATGTTCACTTAGATACGATAGCGGACGTTGCCCATGATAAAAACAGGAGTTTTTTTTATCATGGTTTTTTGCCTATATTTCGTTCAGCCTGAATGTGAACAAAGCCACCTAAGCAGTCGTTCACGTAATTTTTTGGCATGAAGTCAATGTTCGCACTGTTGTTCCTAACATGGTGAAAAAATTAATATCAGCATAGAGCTATAAAGCTGAGGTCTACAGCGATAGAATTTCAAATGAAATATTTATAGATAAATGCAAAAAATTAAATATCTACTGTCTATTTAATAAAAACTTAACTAGTTGAATTTCAGTTGATTAAGCGTTAACTTGTCAGTTACAAATGAGTTTTTATTTAATCTGATTCTAAAAGTACAGATTTCACTTACTTAATATGATGTTAAATTCAGTCATACTAAACATCAATTCACGAGGGATGCATGAATAATATTAATTTTTCAAAGCCAAAAGGCTTACTTTTTGTTTTGGCTATACTGCTTATTACGGGTTGTGCTAGTCAGCAAGTGAATACAAAAAGTAGTGTGATGGAGTATTTATACCCCAAGTCAGGAGACAAGTTTGAAACTCCTACAATCCCCCATTTACAGCTTCCTTTGCGTGTTGGCGTTGCTTTCGTTCCAGCCAGTCGAAAAAGTACCTCCACTCATAACTTCTGGACAGGTAGAGCCTACTCAGGCTCAATGTCAGAGGCAAGGAAGAGTGAAATACTCGAAAAGGTATCAGAAAACTTTAGAGAATTAGACTTCGTTAGTAGTATTGAGGTTATCCCTACAGCATACTTAACTCCAGGCGGAGGTTTTTCTAATCTCTCACAAATCAAGACCATGTATGGAATAGATGTAATTGCACTTGTTTCATATGACCAAATGCAGTTTACTGATGAAGGAATGTTATCACTCAGCTACTGGACTATTGTTGGAGCCTACGTGGTGTCAGGTGAAAAAAATGACACTAGCACATTGATGGATACTGTTGTGTACGATATTTCAAGCAAGAAAATGCTTTTTAGAGCACCAGGTACAAGCCAGATAACAGGGAAGTCAACACCCATAAATTTAAGCGAAGAATTGAGGGCAGACAGTATTCAAGGGTTTGAGCTGGCCGCTGAGAGTATGACTCATAATTTAAAGAGTCAATTAACTATATTCAAAAAGCGTATGAAAGAGAATCCAAGCCAAGTTCAAGTCAGTCATCGTGAAGGTTATACTGGTGGTGGCTCTATTGGTGTATTAGGGATTATTCTTTTATTATCTTTATTACTAATGACTGGCCGAAGAAAATTTCACTATAAACACCAAACTGATAGCTAAAATAGGTTTAAGCTTTACGTACAAAATGTACCTTAGTGGCACATTTTGACGTAACAGCTTGCGATTGTCTGCAATGAGCTTTCATGGGGCATAGACTTATATTTATCCTGACAAACAACTGAGCCACCATTGCGGTCATATATTGATATAAAAATCTCCCCTCCGTAAAAATCACTATTGCATGATTTTAATTATTTATCATATGATACAGAAACGATATAAATACAATGAAGTATATAAGAGTAATAAATGGATCCTGTAACGGCATTATTTTCAGCATACGTTAATCATATAAGCCACCAAATAACAAACAATTACAGAGGAAATGTCAATTTAGATGTAACACCTGTAAGAATTAAATATAAAGATTCAGAAATTAATTTTCAGCATCAAATATGGAGCATAAAAGATAATTCGGTTTGTGCCGATTTACTGCAAGACGCGACAGAATACTCACAATGTACGATGAATGCCAAATCATTATTCAAAGAGATATGTAACTCATTATCCAAAAAGAAAAATAAACAAATTAAAGAGTCTAAATACCAACGAATGTATTGTAATGCAGCTATTAAATATCAACCGATGGTTGCAACAATTTCATCCAGTACAAAAAGAACAGGCAGTGATTTAGAAAAAAGATGCAACCTTCTAATATTAAATTCTATGGGTTCTAAAGATAAAAAATTAAAAGAAGAACGAGATGAAATTTGTAACTTAACGAAGAACAAATAACCTTATACTTTGTCAACTCATGAAATATTTAATTAAAAGGTAAACACTTTTTAGCATTGAAACCATGATTACAACGGCAACGATATGCTTTCAGGAGTCATATAACCAAACCCGATTGAACATCACCGTGACTGGCTCCTGAGCCACCAAAGGGGTCATACATTGTTAAATTGGCAACGATTACTTTAGGGTAGTGATTGTCACTTTTCTGGTCTTAGTGACTACTTGTTGGATTGATTATGTGAAATTTTGTTCATTTTTATACAAATACCACATGCCCCATAAACCATAAATAGTAATCAGAGGCAATAAGATAGAATAAGTTATGTATTTATCAGAATTTAGATTAATAGCCCCTCTGCCTATCAACACCGCATATAGGTTCACCATCGGCCAATATGCAGTTATCCCAAGAGCAGCAAACATTGAATATAATCCCCATTTTTTTGCTTTAATCAAACCAATCATTCCAAAGATAAGTAAAGGAATATAGATAATTGTATCTCCAAATCCAAAGCCTTTTGCATACGCAATGCCCACCTCGCCAAATTCATCAGAGGACTCCTGAAGGCCTATCGAAACGGTAAGATCATAATTCAAAAGAGCTAATGTCTGGCCTAACAATAAAAGCACCACTAAAAGAATAGCAAGACTAAGCAAAACAATTAATCCTCTTTTCATATTGATACTGTCCTTTAAAACTATGATTCATCAGCTTACTATAATTATTACTTTAGAGTTTAAGAATTTTGATATCAAATATAAGTTATATCATAAATGTCTGCATCTCGAATTCAGGAGCCAGTAACCCACCAACCTTGATTGTTCATCACCTGATGGTCGCAAAGCCACCTTAGGAGTCGTTCACGTAATTGCTTTGGCATAATTTCAAAATGAGCAGAGAGTTGATTTAAGGATTTGAAAATATTAAGGTATCAGTAGATACTTAATCGTTTAATAAAAACTAGAAAGTACTCAAGGACTCGATAAAAATAAGGAAAACTTCAATGAATATCAGGAAATTTTTTCATTCACTATTATCTGTATTGTTTCTTATCATAATATCCGCTTGTGGTGGTAGTGACAGCTCAGAGAATACAAAAGAGGCCAAACCTTTTATCACCATATGGAAAACCGACAATCCTGGTGCTAGCAATGACGACCAAATAAAAGTTGGAACTTTAGGCGCTAATTATCTTTATCAGGTTGATTGGGGCGACGGTAAAACCGATGAAAATATCATTGGTGATATTACCCATACCTATGCTTCGCCAGGAACATATACTGTCGCCATTAGTGGAAATTTTCCTCAGATATATTTCGAAGACTATTTGCTTCAAAATTATGATAATAAAAAGATACTCTCTGTTGAACAATGGGGAACAAACCAGTGGGCATCAATGAGACAAGCTTTTCTTGATTGTAGCAACCTAGAAGTTAACGCAACAGATAGTCCAGACTTGTCTCAAGTCACGAATATGATTGCAATGTTTTTCGGAGCTAGCGCCCTCAACCATGACCTGAGTAATTGGGATGTGAGTAGCGTAACCCACATGAGTGGACTATTTTCCGGAGCTAATGCCTTCAATCAGGACCTGAGCAGTTGGGATGTGAGCAGCGTAACCCAAATGGTTGATATATTCTACGGAGCTAGCTCCTTCAATCAGGGCTTGAGTAATTGGGATGTGAGTGCAGTAACTGACATGAGAGGGATGTTCGGCCACGCGATCGTTTTCAATCAGGACCTGAGCAATTGGGATGTGAGTGCCGTAAACGATATGAGTTATATGTTTGTAAGAGCTAACACCTTCAATCAGGAGCTGAACAGTTGGGATGTGAGTAATGTCCGTACTATGAAACAAATGTTCAGCGGTGCGACCGCCTTCAACCAGAACTTGAGCAATTGGGATGTGAGTGCAGTAACTGACATGGCATGGATGTTCACCAATGCTAACGCCTTCAATCAGGACTTGAGCAATTGGGATGTAAGTAACGTCGAAAGTATGTTCACCATGCTCAGCGGTGCGACCGCCTTCAACCAAGACCTGAGCAATTGGGATGTGAGCAATGTCTACAGTATGGTGCAAATGTTCATGGGTGCGACCGCCTTCAACCAGAACTTGAGCAATTGGGATGTGAGCAGCGTCACCGATATGGACGGTATGTTCAGAGATGCGACTGCCTTCAATCAGGATCTGAGCGGCTGGGATGTGAGCGCCGTTACCAAAATGGGTAGGATGTTTTTCGGAGCTAGCGCCTTCAATCAGAATCTTAGCAATTGGGATGTGAGTAGCGTCAGCACTATGTACGTAATGTTTGCCGGTGCTAGTAAATTCAACCAGAATCTGAGCAATTGGGATGTGAGTGGTGTCACCAATATGAGCAACATGTTCAGCGGTGCGACCGCCTTCAACCAGGACCTGAGCAATTGGGATGTGAGTGGTGTCACCGACATGAGCAACATGTTCAGCGGTTCGACCGCCTTCAACCAAGACCTGAGCAATTGGGATGTGAGTGGTGTCACCAATATGAGCAACATGTTTAAAGGTGTCACCCTTTCAACCGCCAAATACGATGCCTTACTTTTAAACTGGAGTGTACAAAATTTACAAAGCGATGTCGTATTTAGTGCTGGAAACAGTACTTATTCCAGTTCATCACAATGGGCAAGAGATACACTCACTGGTGTTTATAATTGGGACGTCATCGATGCTGGAGTTGAGCCGTAAAGTTTAGCTTTCTTTAACTGAATAAATAACGTTATTAATCTATTAGATAGATGAGAAGTTATGACTTTAAAGTTGTAGAAGCTCAGAAACAGGTAACATATTGCCTTAATCTAATGACTGTTTATGGCACATTGAAGTCGTCCTTTATTGGCGGCTTTTTAATATCTGAAAAGGATAGTAAGGTAGCAAAAGTTAACGTCCAGAGACGAAATGCCACTGACTATATTGAGCTCAGCCTGTGTGAAAACTCCCGAAGGAAAACTTTTATGCAACGCTACGTAAATTAATAGGTAGCTTTACATCAAATATAATACAGAATTTAATCTAAAGAACCTTTTTCCGTTGGTTTTAACCAATTACTCAAGTTTGAAATAGTTTTCACACAGGCTGGGCTAGTTGAAGAAGTCTCTAATGATGACTAGCTTAATGTTAACAAAGATACGAAAGCAGACGTTCCCCACAGATATAAATATGCATTGTTTGACAATAAATATTACCAATTAATCGAATAACCTGACTGGCAAAAATGCCACCAGAGAATACACTCGACAGAATTTTTTTGAGTTAAAAAGAAGAATTATACTCAAGTAGTGCTAATTATCTATTTCATTGATCCCTGACACGATTCCAATACATTCAGGATTGCTACAGCTAGCACCTTCAAATAATGTTCCCCCACAATTTGGGCAATTAGAGTAACCTTCAACACCATCTTCAAAATCTTTAGCTGGCAATATGGATTTAATTTCTTCATTTTCAGGCATAATAATCTCAAATATTAATGATTATTTGTTTTAAGGTGCTTCAAAGCTTTAAAACATTTATTTAACCTAATATAGTAATCAAGTAAAACTAATGCAAATATGACATATACGGTGAACCATATCCAAAGTGAATTTTGGATGATACTTAACAACAAAAAAACCATCCCTGCGCTCAAGCAAAACCTTCCTACATCATACGTTGCAAAACTTAATAAAAGCACAAGTATCGTCGATTTATAAGATGAGATTAGAAAGCCCGCGATATGACTGATTGTTGCCCATAAAAAAAAGAATAGAGGGTAAACTAGTTGGGTTTGAGTAGAGCTAGAATCATATTTAAGTAAAATTGCAAAAAAAGCAGAAATGGATAGTGCTCCTAAGGATAATAAAACTGACCTTTCAGACTGTAAAGAAGCTAAAGAAGCTTGATGACTACTATTCATGAGACTATGAAACATCAACCCTAATGACATACGAAGAATTATTGGTCCAAGAATAGGCATTAAGTAAATGAATTTAGATGATAAAGATAAGTCCATTAAATAATCAGAGGAATCTTGAATAGGATTTCCACAAAAAAATGTGTAAACTCCAAGTATTAGTGCAATAACGATCATAAACATAAACAGCATCACAAAGTCCTTTTAAAATTATTAGTATGACCATAATAATAGACTATCTGGTCGTTTTTTGTGCATAAACGCTACAGAATAAAGTAAAGTTCTTAGGTAACAAATTAGAGCAATTGTAGTAAATATCCAGATTGATTCTTTTATTTACAAATTGAATAAAAAAGCCATTGAATTTTCTTGCGACTTTTGAACTTTTCAATAATTTTCTTTCAAATTCAGACGTAAAATCATTGAAAATATTTTCGTACCTTCTCGTTACACCCTATTCTACTTGAGAGCCGTTTCTTACCAATTGTGAAGAGCTACAAATTGTGACTGCGCATAATGTTTGAGAATGGTAATCTGTAACTACGCATAATCTTTGAGATTAACAATCACGAAGTGAGATTAATCTCTTATGATCACTGTTGCCACAGGCTGAGTAAAAACTCGTAGCATCGCATTTTTACATAAAATCTACTTCAGAATTTAATCTACAGAGCATTATTTCGCTGATATTGTCTAATAATGTCAGTTCAAAATAGTTTTCACACAGGCTGGCCACAAAGTGGTCTAAACTTACGAGTAAAAATCATACCACCTAATGATTACTTGGATACGATAGCGGACGTTACGCTTTAATCATAGATAATAAAAAATTGTGTTATCTAAACTAATTCAGCGATTCAAGTCATACCCATTTGTGCCGAAATTAATGGCTATTGCTTAGGCGTAACTAAAATTCCTTCGGTATCTTTTTTTACCAGTTTAATAGGCTGGCTATTTTGCTTTCTAAAGTTGAGCTGCACTTCAATTTCTTCAATATTATTGTGAGGTTTTTTATAGCGCCAAGTTTCTATTGCATTGATCACTTCATCATCAAAAGCGCCAGAAGGTTGAGATATATTGATCTTAATATTTTCTGTTCGACCATCTTCATTTATCGAGAATGACGCAATTGTAAATCCTTCAATATCGTTAGCAACAGCTTTTTCAGGATAAACTGGAAGTATTCGCATAATTGGTTGAATCAAACCACTGCGAATACTTGCGAGTATGTTGACTGAAAACTGCATAGAAAAATTAATGAGGATTAAAAAAAATAGTAAAGGCAGTAAGTAAGCTTTCTTGACCGCTGAAGAAGTCGCTATTTGAGTGATGCGACAACTATAAATACCTTGTTCACAAAATGCTATACTCATTGGCGAATTCAGCCGCTTACTTGTTTGTGAAGCTAATAACGCTTTTGAATAACTGAGTTTCTGTTGTTTATTTTTGTCAGATAAAACTAACTCATCACATGAGACTTCCTGACACAAATGAAAATGTTTTCGTGCATACCAAACAGCAGGGTTAAACCAAAATGCAGAGTGAATAAGCATGAGTAATAAATTCCAATACAAATCCCCTCGTCTAATGTGTTGCAATTCATGCGCAATAATCATCTGTTGTTGTTGCTTGGTATAATCTGTACGAAAGGATTTAGGTACTGCGATAAATGGCGAAAAGTAGCCTGAACTTAATGGTGTAGATAATCGACTTGCACTATATGCTCCAACATTTTTTGGCAGCGACTTCTTTAATGATAGACACTCTTTCATCCCTATGTGTTTAAAAAATAGAATATGCCTTATCAGATAATTTGCTAATAAAGAACATAAACCGAATAGCCACGCCAGCAGCATAGGCATATCGTTTTGATGAATAATTTGATTGTAATTAGCTACTTCTTGTTGATAACCCATTAATTGTAGCTGACTGGGTTTAACTGTATTAACGAAAGTAAAATCAATACAACTTAATAGCAAGCTCAATGGGATCACTAACCAACAAAAATAAACAATTCTTGCGCTAAGCTTTTTAAAACCGAATCGCTGAAACAAAGCTAAAATCAGTAGTAATGGCGTCATTACTACTGATTGTTCTATGAGCCAACTAATCATTGCTTTGCTCCCAATCTGAGATTATCTTCTTCAACTCATCTACATCGCTTTGAGAAAGTTTTTCAGATTTAGCAAAGGTTGCAACTAATGGTGAAACCTTCCCGCCAAATAACCTATTTAAAAAGTTATCACTTTCTTTGACGATGTATTCATTCTTATCAATTAAGGGCGAGTACAAGTAATGACGGCTGTATTTTTCAAAAGCAATAGCTTGTTTTTTTACCAACCTTCCAAGTAGTGTTTTTACAGTTTTTTCATGCCAAGAATCTTGCTCATTGAGCCTGTCGACAACATCTTTAGCTGTACAGGGATATTTTGTCCAAATAGCGTTTAATATTTCAAATTCCGCTTTGCTTACTTCCATTGATTTTCTCTACAAATTACATATGTAATCAAAAAGTCAAGATCACACATGTCATCTAAAATGGCAAGTATTAATTAAGTACAAAAATATTTAGCGAGAATATTATTAGTGAGTGTTAAGGATCTGCTGAGTTTTTAAAAACGATCATTCGGATAATGTCTAAGACCATAGCACTTATTGTTGTTTAATTTATATTTGACATTTTAGATTACAATTGTAATTATAATAATTGATTACAGATGTAATCTATATTCATTATTATCAAGGAAAAGAAAAATATGAAAGTACGTTTAAAAAATCGACTAAATGGGTTCACTAGTATTTGGCGCTTTTTGCCTACGGCAATTTTACTAATATTTAGCTCAATTGCTTTTCACAGTATTGGATCTAATCTGGAGAATTCTGATCATATAGAAGTATCAGTAATTAAAAGAGCTTTACCAATTTATCCAAAATACGCTGTAAAAAAACGAATAGAAGGGAGTGTTTTATTAAACTTCAGCATTGAAAAAGATGGCAATGTATCTGATATTCAGGTGACTGCATCTGACCAAGATGGTCTTTTTGATGCAAGCGCAATATTAGGTGTTCAAAAGTGGGTCTACACCAAACCTTCACAAAAAATTCGTAATAATTATGCGGCTATTGAATTTGTTCTTACTGATAAGCCTGATACGACACAGTTTAGCAACGTCGAAAGAATTCAAGTTAGAGGAGAGTAATGTCGCCTTCCGTTTTAGGCGTGACAAGAGACTTTTAGCTTTCGTTGCCGATAGTCTCTTGATCGATTCTTTGAGTTAACCCGTGGATTAATGTGAATGACATATTGTGAGCTTAAACCAGCCCCACAAGTGAGCAGAAAATCTTGGCTAATATTGCGCTAAATGTGCTCTGAATTTGCAAAGGCTTAATGTCAGATTTTGGCTACCAGTTGACCTAAAGAAGAACCAGTAGCTAACTATAAAGCGCACCAAGGGAACATTAGCACCAATAAATATTAGTGCTAAAAACTACGCCGCTTGGGGTATTTGGTTTAACCGTCACTTTTGCCACAGTAAAGTATTTAACAACGGTAAATTTTGAACGCGTTTTTTGGTCACTGTTATACCCAAACCTGACCGTTCGAATAAGCTCTAAATTTAATCTCTGCGGGTCTAATTCCCCGCAGCTTGCGGCGAAAACCCTTGGCGCAGGGTAGTTCATTAGAAACTAGATGTGGCAGCGTTAAATGCAATTGAGTGGCACTGATGGTAGATATTTTCCAATTACACTTTATTCAACTTTACAAAGCTTTATATCAAATTTCATTAGGCGATAAAGCATTAATTCAGCATTGGTTTCATTGTGATAATAAAGCACTGAACGGTTCACCACGTATTTTATGTCAATCAATTCATGGTTTGTTTCGCACCACTCAATACTTACAAGCACTACAGCCCAAAATTCTTATGGGTTAATTTTCCTATTGATCAATTTAAATTGAACTATCTACTGGCAACGTCTGATCGTAATGGAGGCAGCAAGTGATCGTAACGCTGGTCAGGAGTGAGTGGAATATACAGTTATCTCAAAGTATAAGAGTAAGCGTTTATTACGGGTAGTATTTTTAACACATTTATTTTGACCTTAAACTAATTCAGTTAGTTTAAGGTTCTTATCTTTATTTTAATCAAGATTACTTAGATTTAGTCTGTCGTATCTAATACAGAAGGAAGCTTAAAGTAATTGATAAAGCCTTTGTATAATTGAGTTCCGCATAATACTGACGCAGAAGGAAAATGTAATATGGTAATTAAATCTTCAGGCGCATAAATGTAACTCACTGCGTTATCATTTTCTAACTCGTCTATATTTAAAACTTTTGCCAAGACCTCACCCTTTTTGATGTGCTGACCAGGCGTTGCATTGTATTCAACTATACCACCGTCCTGGCTATACAGAGTTTTATAATCCTCAAGAAATACCGCGTATCTTGCTATATTATCTGGCTTAAGATTATCATCAACAAGACAGTTTTTGTAATTCAAATAGGTCAAAATTCCATTTGCATCATATTGGCCTGAATCAAAATCAATAACTTCTTGGCTCCCCATTTCAAGTGTGAATGCTTCAACTGGAATAGACCACTGTCTCTGTGGAAATTTTTGGGAAAGCTTTTCTGCTAAAGTCCACCACTGACAAAATATAGATTCATCCAAAGCTCCATCAAATTGATTAGGTATAAAAATGACATGAGGAATATTAAAATATTGTGCTGACTCCTTTGCGTACTCAGGCACATAAATATGTCGAGTAGCAACTGAACCATTATGCAAATCGATAACGATATCAGCTTCTAAAGCCAGCAGTTGAAGCTGAAGATTTAAACGTGACGCTAAGCCAACTCCCCATGTTTTACTTAGCTCTGATTCAATTTCTTCTTTTACCCGTTTTCTAAAAGTAGGCTTTATATTTTCAAGTGACTCATCTCCAGTTAAAGTAGCAATCAACTCATCGATTACTTCATTTTTGAAAAAGTACCCTCGATTCCAATTTTCACCATTGACGGGATCAAATCTCCCGAGGGTATATTCACCCGATTTGATATTAGTGCCAACCGGATTGCAGTTGGGAACCAAAATAACTTCTCCACGAATTGGGTTGGTTTTAAAGTATTCAATAAGGTGATAAATCACCACATTACCTTGTACCTCTGCTCCATGTATTGAGCTTTGAATATATACTTTAGGCCCCGACTCTTTCCCTTTAAAACGATAAATAGGTACATGCATTTTTCGCCCCGATGCGTTTGATGCAACACTTAAATGCTCTTTAGAAAATTTGTTCATATATTAACCTTTTTCGGAAATGCGATTTATTTAACTTTTTAAGGAAATCGAATATTCACCGTTTGTTATAATTGCCAACTATTTATTTTTTAAAACGCCTTCAACTTAAATACGCATTGTTATGCGTCAGTAATTTGAGTGATAAGCTTTGTGATTGATTTATCTAAAGCCAGATAAAACGTAGTATTAGAAAGAAAAAACCACCTACACACTACACATGCGACGTAAATCAGGGAATCCAAAGGTTCATACTCGCCATTTTTATGATTACAAGCAACAGGATTAGCATAAGGCACTAAGGTAATATTACTTTGAATATCACAATTTTTTAATAATTCAAGCAGCTGAAAAATAACGGCATTGCCTTGTACTTCAGCGCCGTGCATATTGGCTTGAATATAAACATTAGGCGCATTCTTTTCTATACAAGAATGCGAACAAGTTTGCGAGTTCTCAAAAGAATAAACAGGCACAGTCAACTTAGCCCCACTGGCCATTTCACCCACATGCATGACATGCTTCTTAAACGTATTCATAATTTCTCCTGAATTTTAAATTAGGCTTAGGCTTAGGCAAGATATGAGCTAGCAGGTTTCGCTGCTCTCACTTCAATCAATTTGCCATTTTGAATTACATATTCCGCCGCTAGTTGATGACATAAGAAAAACGGCATACTTTCAGTAAACCCGTAAGCGCCACAGTAACCAAAAACTAATTCATCACCTACGCTAACGTCTTTGGGCAAAGGTAAGTGACCTAACTTATCCATACTTGTGCATAACGGTCCATGTATATCAAAATTTTGTTTTTGCTCATTCGATTGACGAAGCATAGTAACGGGGAAGGGTTGATCCGTTATTGCTGGGCGAATAAGGTGATTAATGCCCGCCGCCAAAACTAATTGTTCTTGACCATAATTTATTTTTCTATCAACGACAGGCACAATGTAGTAACCACACTCAGCCACCGCAAAACGGCCAAGTTCTAACCACAGTTCTTCAACGCCCGCTTGCGCTTTAATCTCGGCCAAATCACTAATAATTTGCTGCCATAATAAGGTTTTTCCGCCACCAAGGTAATCAATACCTAAACCTCCGCCTAAATCAAGAATTTTAAGCTCCATACCAATATCAATGGCAAGTTTGGTTAACGGTGCAACCATTTGTCCCCATAAAGAATACATTTTTTCATTACTGAGCATATTGCCCCATTGAAAAATATGTAAACCACAAATATTTAACTGGGGATAATCGCTAACTTGTATGCTTTGCCATTCTTGTACTGACAAACCAAAAGGCGTTAAGCTATTACCACCTAAAGGGTTTTTTTCACCATCAGGCCATTGCAATTGCACGCGCAGTAATACGGTTGGTTTTTCTAAGCTTTCTTTAGCTAGGCTTTTTTTAAATAAATCTTCTTTAACTAAACCTTGCTCTGCTACACCCTGCTCCTTAACGACTTCATTAAGCCAATTAAGTTGATTTAAACTTTCTACTACAAAAGTGCCAACACCTTGTTTTACAAAAGCATCAAGCTGTTTCTTTGATTTAGCCGGCCCTGTATTGAGTATACGACTGGGACTAATACCTTGTGCTAAAACTTGTGACAATTCTCCTGAGCTTGCAACATCAAAGTTAAAATCCTCACCATCAAGCGTTTGAATAATTTTTGACAAAGGATTTGCTTTCACGGCAAACCAAAGCTTAATAACATCTTGTTGCTGTAATGTCGCAAGGTGCTGTTTCAAAGCATCAAGTTGATAAACAAAATAGCCTTGCTCATCTTCTGGCGATTCATGCGCTAACAACGTGCTTTCAATACTAGTGTCGAACCAAGTGGGTTTAGTGGTCATAGTTTTTTCAATTAATTACTTTAGGTTGTTAAGGGTTCATTGCTTGGAAATATTTGGAGCAAATATCTTATTCAAGGATGGATAAGTTAAGCTTACATGGATGTATTTACAGCGGTTTGCGGAAATTACACCAAATAATGAACTCAACACAACAATTATCTTAATATAGACTCTAACTCGAGTGACGCATCGCTTTGCTCATCACGATATTTAACGATTAAGGCACAGGCCATGCTCAAGCCTTGCGCTTGTGCCCACTCTCCTTTAACAGGACGCGTTCCCGGCACAACAACTGCATTTTCTGGAATTTCAGCGCCTTTTTCACGCATCACTTGATTAACGCAATCATACACCGGTACTGATTTCGATAATGTAACACCCGGCGCTAACACCGCCCCTTTTTTCACCACGATACCTTCAACAATAACAACGCCTGCACTTAAAAAAGCATTATCTTCAATTATTACTGGGCTAGCACCAATTGGCTCTAAAACACCACCAATTTGCACCGCTGCAGACACATGAACATTACGGCCAACTTGTGCACAAGAGCCAATTAAGGCATGACTATCAACCATAGTGCCGCTATCAACATAAGCGCCAACATTAATATACGCTGGTGGCATAATAATAACGCCTTCAGCAACATAAGCGCCTGCGCGTACAGAGGAGCCACCTGGCACTAAACGTACACCATCTTCTGGAGAAAATTGTCGGGCAGGTAAATTGTCTTTATCAACAAAGCCTTGGTAATTACCTGCAAAGCTAATGTTTTTTCCCGCTTTAAACGCAGCTAAAATCCCCTGCTTTACTTCAACATTGGCGTGCCAATTACCCTTTTCATCTTGATTTGCCGCACGTAATGCGCCAGTTTCTAACTGTGCTATGACATCTTGCCAGTTCATGCAATATTCCTATGTTCAATTGTATTTATAGAAGAAGAATGGTTAGCTTGTGCTAACCATTGATTAATTTTTTCATCGAAAGCCAATAACTCAGTGTTATCGGTTAATTCAAGGTGAGTTAATGGCGCACGCAATATCGCGGTTTGGATATTTTGTTGTTGCTGCATTAACACTTTGACAGGAATAGGGTTAGCGACACAGAAAAGCGCCTCTACCGCATCATTCCATAACGGAAATAGTGTTTGTGTTTGCCCGGCTAAGCATAACTGCACATAGGTTTTAGTTGCTTGAGGCCACACATTAGCGCACACAGAAACTAGGCCTTTAGCGCCTGCGGGTACTAAATACGGTAACATGGCATCTTCACCGCTATATAATTCAATATTTGAGCAATACTTACGGTAATTAAGAAATTTATTCAAATCACCGCTCGCTTCTTTCATTGCCCAACAGTTGGGATGATCTTGTAAGTTTTGCACTGTCGCAATGGGAATTTCCACACCACTGCGAGCAGGTACGTTGTAAAGCATACAAGGAAACTTCGCGGCGTCTAACAACGCTTTAAACCACTGAGTTTGACCAACCACACCTGGCTTAGCATAAAGCGGCGTCCCCAGCAGGAAGCAATCAATACTTAATTCGTTGCAACGGTGAACCCAATTTATTTGTTCTGGTAAATTATAGCCACCAACAGCCACCATTAATGGTGTATTGAGCTGTAAATCACACACAAACTCAACAATACTTAGCTGCTCGGCACTTGTTAAGGCTAAGCCTTCACCCGTGCTGCCAAGTAACAACAAGCCATTACCCGCTTGCGCTTGCGCTGTTGCTATCTTTTTTAAACTGGTAAAATCAATTTGATTATTTTCAAGAAATGGCGTTATTAAAGCTGTCCATAATGGAAAAGCATCAAAACTTTGGCTACCAACACTTGGGGAACCAATAAATTGGCCGTTTATGTTTATAGATGATTTTTTATTCATTGCTCTCGAACTCATTAATTTCTGCACTGTGCTAAGCACAATGCCGATTAGTTCGGAAAACTTATAGGCATTTACTAAGAGCCAAATAAAAATACTTTAGTATTTTTTGCAAACAAGGTGTTTACTGGCTTTTATGCAAAGGCCAGAAGCTCTCCACTCAATTATAACTTACCTTGGGTAAGTCAAGATCAGTGACAGTTGTTGGGATTCAGCCC
Organism: uncultured Colwellia sp.; assembly: GCA_963974965.1. GTDB lineage: Bacteria > Pseudomonadota > Gammaproteobacteria > Enterobacterales > Alteromonadaceae > Colwellia. The sequence goes on from CAXBEX010000002.1 coordinate 280,526, forward strand.
TTAAACCTTTGTATAACTTGCATAGTTCATATAGTAAACAAAGGTAAACAACCGGTAACTATTTCATCAAATAAATAGTTACCTCGGCGTTAATCCCCCTCATTATCATTAGCAAAGTTTGATCTTTGTGTGACATTTAAAATATCACCATGATAACTACCTGGTTAACGCTCCTCTTCTGGCCCCTTTCCTCGTCATTATTGAAGTTTTATCTGCGTTGTCATCATTATTCACCGCAATCATTTATAAAACATAAACTCAGGCGACTCATAATTCGATGGCCTTGCTAAAACACCAATAATTTAGAGGAAGACTTTTTGGTTGTATAAACCACAAAGTCAGAATTAGGGACAACGTTATTTAAGCATTTTTCCAGCTTTTTTGTCAATATCGAAAAATTATAATTGTTGATTAAAGTTCGAATAACGTAGAATACTATCTTCTATCTTATTCATTGCTGCTTCTTTTTATGTCAATTTCAAACATCAGCCAAATACTATTGCGAAATAGCGAGCTGTTATCCGCCAACACACCCTTATTTATTAATTTGACAGCAGACGGCTTTATTGAAAGCTACTTAGTTGATAATCCAAAGGCGAAAATCAATTGCCATAATACTAATTACATTGACTACCTTACCATCAACACGCTTACTCTCAACAATAAGTACAATACCAAAGTAACTTCAAGCTTTGACAGTGAATACAAAAGTGATATAAAACATGATCTTGTTATTATCAACTTTCCTAAAAGTAAAGATGAACTCGCTTTTACCTTCGCTATGATTGCCCCTTATTTACTTAACGATGCCAAAATAATTTTAGTTGGTGAGAACAAAGGCGGCGTGCAATCTAGCCCCAAATTAGCACAGCATTTTCTACTCAGTTGTCAAAAAATTGATGCTGCTCGTCATTGCTTGTTATTTGCTGGTATTGTTGATGCTAAAAACCTAAGCGAACACTTTAGTATTAATGATTGGTTTAAAAACTACCAAATCAACATGGATGACATTGAACTAACAATAGCCTCTTTGCCCGGCGTTTTTAGCCAGAAAAAACTTGATATTGGTACTGCTTTACTATTAAATAATTTACCCAAAACAATGCAAGGAAAAGTACTAGATTTTGGCTGCGGTGCGGGTGTTATAAGCTGTTTTATTGGTAAAAAATTCCCTACTACCCAATTATCTTTACTTGATGTCAGTGCATTAGCAATAACGTCAGCAAAGAAAACACTTGAACTAAATGGCTTATGTGGTGATGTTTTTGCTTCAAATAACCTATCTAAAGTAACCGGAAAATATCAACACATTGTTTCCAACCCGCCTTTTCATCAAGGAACAAAAACAAGTTATCAGGCTAGCGAAGACTTTTTAAAAGGTATTAAAGTGCATATTAGCCCCAGAGGAAATATCACCATTGTGGCAAATAGCTTTTTACAATACTTACCCATAATGCAACAATCTATTGGTACAACAAAGCGCTTGATTAACAAGCAAGGTTTTAGTATTTATCACGGCCAAACTCATTAATAACCAACCAAACTTGCTAAATTTATTTTTTTCAGCGATTGTTATTTTATGAACAAAAAAAATAAAATAATGTCTAATCGTAAGTTTTTACTTACCCGTATTTTAGGCGTTGCTTCTTTTGTACTAATAATCGTTTTAACGAGTGTTATCTACCTTGTGCAAGCCCAAGAAAAATCAAACCTAGAAATAAATACGCTTGCATGGGCTAACTCTTTAGCGCGAGCAAGCGTGAGCTATTTACTTGAAAACGACAACGACAACGATACCAACAAAAGACTCAATACTAAACTAAAGCAGTTAGTCACGCCTACCGACATTAATTATATCCATATTTATAAAAAGGATGACACTGATAAAACAACGTATTTCACTGGTTTTAATAAAAACATTTATTATCCATCTATCCCCGACAAAATAAAGCAATTAGAACAACTATCATCCATTAGATACCACCAAAGCTATGTGGAGTTAGTTGTAAAAATAGAACAAAATAAAAAAACCTATGGCTATTTGTATATTCAGTCAAGCACACAGTCTATTGATGATTTTAGTCGGCAATTAACATTGGCAGCGCTGTTTTTAATGCTATTGGGTTTAACCCTTTTTGCTGTATTAGCGTGCGTCATTAGAAAGAAAATAAATCAACCTATTTCAACCATGACAGAGTCGATACAGGAAATATCTCAAAGTAAAGATTACCATCAGAAAATAGAAGCACTTCCTATTATTGAGTTTAACATTTTAGCTCAAAATATTAATTTTTTATTAAAAAGAACAGAAAACCACATCAAAAAGCAAGACGATAAATACAATCAAATTTTATTAAAAAACAGCGATTTAGCAGTCAAAGTTCAGACTAGAACCGATGCGTTAAAAGAATCCAACCAAGAGCTACTTTCAACCTTAGAAAAGCTGCATCAATTTCAAAGTCAGCTGGTTGAAACTGAAAAAATGGCTTCTCTGGGTGATATGGTGGCTGGCATTGCCCATGAGGTAAACACACCGATAGGCCTAGGGGTTACCGCATCAACATTAATGAGTGATCGCCTCGGTGAAATAAAAAAAGCATTTGAAGATAAATCTTTAAAATCAAGTCAGTTGAAAAAATTCTTAAACCAAGGTGAAGAAAATATAGCCATTATTTACCGAAACTTAGAACGTGCCGCTAAATTGATTTCTAGTTTTAAAAAAGTTGCCGTTGATCAATCAAGTGTCGACGCTCGTGTATTTAATGTTAAAGAGTTGTTTGAAGAAGTATCAATAACCCTAAAAGGTAAACTGAATAAAAATCATATTGAGCTTATTATTGACTGCCCTGAAAACCTTATAGTTGAAAGTAAACCAGGGCCTATTAACCAAATATTACTTAACCTTATTTTAAACTCCATTACCCATGGTTTTGAGAACAAACCTAATGGCGCAATAAATATTAGTGTCATTTATTTAAGTGACCAATTACATGTCTGTTATAAAGACGATGGTATAGGTATTAATGAAAACATTAAGGCAAAGATTTTTGAACCCTTTACCACAACTAAACGCGGCAGTGGCGGAAGTGGTTTAGGACTTCATTTAGTCTTTAACATAGTGACACAAGCATTAAATGGTCACATAGACTTTGAAAGCAGCAGTGGACTCGGTACAACATTTAATATAACTTTCCCTGCTATGCTAGTTTCAGAACAATAAACTATAACAATATTGTGCAATATAACGGTTATTTAATTGATACTTAATTGATACTTAATTGATACTTAGTTATCATGGTTAACAAGATGTTAAATATATTCTTAATATGAATTTAAGTTGTTATTTTAGTTAAAAACTTTGATTTGTCTTGCATTTAGAAATCAAACTAATGGAAATATAATGGAAACTTATCAAATACTTGTTGTAGAAGATGAAGATGTTACTCGTTTTAACCTGCGCAATTTATTTGAAGCCGAAGGTTATAAAGTCTTTGAAGCTATTGACGGGGAAACGATGGCTGCAATGCTTGGTCAGCACAATATAAATTTAGTCATAATGGATATTAATCTGCCAGGAAAAAATGGGTTATTACTTGGCCGAGAACTCGCAAGAAATAAAAACTTAGGGTTAATTTTCCTAACAGGTCGTGATAGCGATATTGATAAAATCTTAGGACTCGAAATTGGTGCTGATGATTATTTAACTAAGCCGTTTAACCCTAGAGAGTTAACTATCAGGGCTCGTAACATTCTTAGTAGAATAAGTAAAAACCAACCCGAAAGCGAATCATCACAAGCTATAATTAACTTTAATCAATGGACATTGAACTCAAATTCACGAGAAATGACGAGCCCAAGTGGTGATATTATTCCTATCCCTCGTGGTGAATATAGAGCATTACGCTTATTAATAAAAAATGAAGGTAATATCATTTCAAGGCAAGAGCTAATCAAAGAAATGACAGGCCGCGATTTACGTAGTAATGATAGAACCGTTGATGTCACTATAAGAAGATTACGTAAACATTTTGAATCAAATGCTGATACGCCAGAATTAATCAATACAATACACGGTGAAGGCTATCGTTTTGTGGGTAAAGCCGAGTAAGCTATAGTCAAATTATTGTCAAGTTATTATAGCTAGAAGAAGTGTAGCCCAGTTAAAGACCTTCTAGCCAATCACTAAAATCAGCCATGGCTTGTTTGTTGTGAATTTTAAGCTCAGCTAACTGATGAGCCTTATCACTTGTACTTGCGGTTGTTTTTTCCATTACCTTTAAACGTGAGTGCAACGCTTTCAAGCCAACACTACCTGCTGCACCTTTCATTTTATGACAGTGCTCTTGCCATAATTGCGCGTTACCACAAAGCAATGAGTGTTCAATATCGGTAAGATAAATAGTCACTTGTTGACCATACAAAGCAAACATTTGCTTAACAACGCCATTACCTAAACTTTGCACATACTCACTAAGAAGTTCATTATCTAATTGTATCCATTCATTATTTTTATTCATAAACAAATCCTTATTAGTATCCTCGTTATACAACAGTCTATCAATTTTTCACTTTAGCGCCAAACTATATAGGATAAAACTATATTGAGTATAAATATGAGGTATATAAATACAGACAGCCTAATTTATTGTATTTAAACTCATACTAATTCCAGCTAAATTTTGAAGTAGTATGGACATCAAAATTAAGATAGAATGTGCGCCCTTGAATATACTTGTTGCGCGGTTTATTAGCTATCATCTCGCAGCCCTAGTTAAGTAACTATAGCTTAAAGCGGAGTCGTAATGCCGACATCAATGCCAGATATTGCCAACCATACCACAGCCCAAACAGAAGGAACGCTTGACTGGGTAGGCATGAGTAATATTGAAATGCCAATCATGGTCGCCTCAAAGGGTGAAAACGAGCGCATGGTTTCAGCTCATGTAGATGCATTTGTAAACCTAAAAGAAGCACAGGCTAAGGGCATTCATATGTCACGCCTTTATTTACTCCTTGATGAATTATCAACAAGCAATGTTCTAAACTATCAAAGCTTAGTAACACTATTGGATGGTTTCATTAGTAGTCATAATGATTTAAGTGATCAAGCAAAAGTTGTTTTTAGCTTTGAATATCATTTACGTCGTAAATCTTTAATTAGCGGCAAAGAGGGTTGGAAAGCTTATCCAATAACTTTGACTGGACGTTTCAATCAAGGAAAACTTGCCATTGAAATGGCTATTGATGTGCGCTATTCATCCACTTGTCCTTGTTCTGCGGCCTTAGCACGACAATTAATTCAACAAGCATTTCAGCAGAAGTTCTCTGAAAATGAACTTGATTTAGACACAATTCATGATTGGCTTGGCACTACCGAAGGGATTGTTGCTACGCCGCATTCTCAACGTTCTGTTGCCGAGGTTAAAGTTAAATTAAATAACAGTGTTAATGACTTTCCTATTACTGATTTAGTAAATCTAATTGAAGGCGCTTTAAAAACACCTGTGCAAGCAGCAGTGAAGCGTGAAGACGAACAAGAGTTCGCTCGTCTTAATGGCCAAAATCTTATGTTCTGTGAAGATGCAGCACGTCGTTTACAATACAGCATGAATCAAGCACAAGACTATGATGATTTTTGGCTGAAAATAAATCACCTTGAATCATTACATGCCCATGATGCTGTCAGTGTAACAACCAAAGGTATTGCTGGCGGTTATCAACCCTAAAGCGCACAAACATAAAAGTAAAGTTTGTAAGAATACTAGCGACTCACTTATTTCAAAAAAAGCCTCTGTAGCAATGTAGAGGCTTTTTTTATGGTCTTCAGTATACAAATAAATAATTTTTTATAATGTTTTATCGTTGTATATATTCAAATAATCTGCATATATATTCACAAAGTAATTGACTCAGAACCGTTTTACGGGTAATTTTGCCGACCGCTTTAAATAATGATTTTCATTAATGACATATCGCTTCATAAAGACTCAGTAGAGGTCTGGCGTTCGATGTTCAAGAAATTCTAAATAATATTCTGAAGGATCAGCAGCGTAAATTTTGAACATTAAAATATATGGCTTAATTAGTAAGTAGCTTAATTAAAAAGCTGCTTAATTAGAAAGAAATGGCTAATATAAATAGTTGATGAAATAGGAATAACCAATGAATAGTATGAGCAAAAAATCCCAAGGCCTTTATCGCGCCGAGTTTGAACATGACAGTTGTGGCATTGGTTTTGTCGCTAACCTAAAGGGTAAAAAATCTCACGATATTATTGAAAATGCACTCACCATGTTGAGTTGCATGGAACACCGTGGTGGTACTGGCTTCGACGTCAAAAGTGGTGATGGTGCCGGTATACTTATTCAAATTCCCCACGATTTTTTAAGCCAAGAAGCGGCAACCTTAGGGTTTAGCTTACCCGATGCTGGAAATTACGGCGTTGGCATGATTTTCTTTCCGCGTGATCAAGCGCAAAGCGAAAAGTGCAGAGATATTTTAAACCAAAATATTACTGATCTGGGCTTAACCTTATTAGGTTATCGTGATGTTCCAGGTGATAACTCTATGTTAGGTGCAGCTTCATTTGATAGCGAACCGAATATTGAGCAAGTGTTTATTGCCAAGCCTGCTGAATTATCAGCACAAGCGTTTGAGCGCAAGTTGTTTGTTTTACGTAAATACACTTCGCATAAAATTAATGGTCTCAATATTACAGAACGTGACGAGTTTTACGTTACTTCAATGTCATCAACCAAAATTGTTTATAAAGGACAATTCACCACTGAGCAAGTTCGTCAATATTATCTTGATCTTCAAGACGAACGCACTATCTCTGGTATGGCGATGTTTCATTCTCGCTTCTCAACGAATACATTCCCAGCTTGGCGACGTGCCCAGCCATTCCGTTATATCGCGCACAACGGTGAAATAAATACCGTACGCGGTAACATTAACTGGATGAATGCACGTGAAGCATTATTTAGCTCAGTTAATTTTAGCAATGCTGAATTGAAAATGTTGAACCCAATTTGTAATAAAGATAACTCTGATTCGGCCAACCTTGATATGGCCATTGAGTTATTAGTGCTAAGTGGACGTTCGCTAGCGCAAGTTATGATGATGATGGTGCCAGAAGCATGGCAAACGCAAACTAATATGGATGCCAATAAACACGCATTTTATGAGTATTATGCTTGTATTATGGAACCGTGGGATGGCCCAGCTTCATTATCGTTTAGCGATGGTAATGTTATCGGCGCGACACTTGATCGCAACGGTTTACGTCCTTCACGTTACTTGTTAACTGAAGATGGTACTTTAGTGATGGGCTCTGAAACAGGCACCTTGTGTGTTGATCAGTCAACCGTCGTTGAAAAAGGCCGTTTACAGCCGGGTAAAATATTCATTGCTGATTTAAAGCAAGGCCGTATCATCAGTGATGATGAAGTAAAACAACAAGTCAGCTCAGCTCAGCCTTACGGTAAGTGGCTAGCAGATAACAAAGTTGAATTAGATAAATTACCAGTTCCAATAGCGTCTATTGCCCAACCGCCACTGGCAGAACTGCGTAAAATGCAAAAAGCCTTTGGTTATACTAGCGAAGATCTTAACTTAGTGCTTGCGGGTATGGTTGGTACATCTAAAGAGCCACTAGGTGCTATGGGTACAGATACCCCATTAGCGGTATTATCTAGTCGTCCACAACAATTGTCTCATTACTTTAAGCAATTATTTGCTCAAGTAACTAACCCGCCAATAGACCCTATTCGTGAAGAGTTAGTTATGTCATTGCGTGGTTATATTGGTAAGTCGTTTAACTTACTCGATGAAACACCAGAGCATTGCCACAAAGTTGAAATTGAACAGCCGGTATTAACAATCGATCAATTACGTAAGTTACAGTATATTGATAATAATCATCTGCAATCAAAAACCATTGCTATTACCTTTAAAGCTAGCGGTGAAGCTGGCGCACTTAAAAAGGCGCTTGATCGTGTATGTTTTAACGCAAAAAGTGCCGTTGAAGATGGTTATGAAATCCTAATTTTAAGTGATCGTGAAGTTGATAGTGACCATGTTGCTATTCCATCAGTATTAGCAACAGCAGCTGTTCATCATTACTTAATTCGCGAAAAATTACGTTCTGGCGCTGATATTATTTTAGAATCAGGAGACATCCGTGAGACTCATCATTTTGCTACTGTTATTGGTTATGGCGCCGCAGCGGTAAATCCTTACTTAGCGCTAGAAAGTATGTATGGCTTACGTGATGAAGGCGTACTTGACAGCAAGTTAACTGATGAAGAAATTGTTGCTAAGTACACAGCAGCAGTAGGCAGTGGTTTATTGAAAACTTTCTCTAAAATGGGTATTTCAACGTTACAATCTTACTTAGGTGCGCAAGTTTTTGAAGCATTAGGTATCAACTCTGATGTTATCGATGAGTACTTTACTGGTACGGTTAGTCGAATCCAAGGATTAAGCTTAGATCAAATCGCACAAGAAGCGTTATTACGTCATCGTGAAGGTTTCCCTGAAGCGAGCCGTATTGCTGTTGAAAACTTATTGCCAACTGGTGGTGAATACTCGTGGCGTCATGATGGCGAACGTCATCTATTTAGCCCAACAGTTATTCGTTTACTGCAGCATTCAACGGCAAGTAACGATACCAATCAATTTAAGCAATACGCCAAAACAGTTGATGATCAAAGTAAAGAAGCCTTTACCTTACGTGGCTTACTTGAACTGAATAGCGATCGTCCTTCAATTCCATTAAGTGAAGTTGAACCTATTGAAAATATTTTCAAACGTTTTGCCTCAGGTGCTATGTCATTTGGTTCAATCTCGTGGGAAGCACACACTACCTTAGCGATTGCTATGAACCGTATTGGCGGTAAGAGTAACAGCGGTGAGGGAGGTGAAGATCCTATTCGTTATACACCATTAGAAAATGGCGATTCAATGAATTCGCGCATCAAGCAAGTAGCTTCTGGTCGTTTCGGCGTTACCAGTCATTACCTAACTAATGCAGACGAATTACAAATTAAGATGGCGCAGGGCGCAAAACCGGGCGAAGGTGGTCAGTTACCTGGCGACAAAGTTGATGCTTGGATTGGTAAAACGCGTGGTTCAACACCAGGCGTTGGTTTGATTTCTCCGCCGCCACATCATGATATTTATTCTATTGAAGATTTATCACAGCTTATCTTTGATCTTAAAAATGCTAACCGTGATGCACGTGTTAACGTTAAATTAGTATCAGAAGCCGGTGTTGGTACTATCGCATCAGGTGTTGCTAAAGCTTATGCTGACGTGGTACTGATTGCAGGTCACGATGGTGGCACAGGTGCTTCTCCATTAAGCTCAATTAAGCATACGGGCTTACCGTGGGAACTTGGTTTGGCTGAAACCCATCAGACCTTGGTACGTAATCACTTACGTAGCCGTATTACTGTACAAACGGATGGTCAACTTAAAACACCACGCGATTTAGCTATTGCAACATTACTTGGTGCAGAAGAATACGGTATGGCAACAACAGCCCTAGTGGTTGAAGGTTGTATCATGATGCGTAAGTGTCATTTAAATACTTGTCCGGTTGGCATTGCGACACAAGACAAAGGTTTACGAGATAAGTTTACTGGTCGTGCTGATATTTTAGTTAACTTCTTTACCATGATGGCTGAAGGTTTACGTGAAATCATGGCTGAACTAGGTTTTAGAAGCATTGAAGAAATGGTTGGTCAGACTCAGTGTCTTAAACAGCTTGAGAATGTTGATCATTGGAAATACCAAGGACTTGATTTAACACCGTTATTGCACAAAGAAGAATCTCACAAGAGTGAAACGCTTTATCAATCAATCAATCAGAAGCATTTAATTGACGATATTATTGATCGCAAGATGATAAAGGATGCGCAAGTGGCTCTTGATAGTCAGCAAAGCGTTTCTCTTGAATATGATGTTATCAATACAGATAGAACGATTGGTGCGATGATTTCTAATGAAATCTCGAAGAAGTATCAAGATAAAGGCTTACCAGAAAATACTATCAAGGTTAAGTTTAACGGCTCTGCTGGTCAAAGTTTTGGTTGTTTCTCAGCCAAAGGTTTGCGTTTTGAACTTGAAGGTGATGCCAATGATTACTTTGGTAAAGGGTTATCAGGTGCAAACCTTGTAGTCTACCCAAGTAAAGAAGCTAAGTTTATCGCAAGTGAAAACATTCTTATTGGTAACGTTGCGTTCTTTGGTGGAACCTCTGGTACTGCCTTTATACGTGGTATTGCTGGCGAACGTTTCTGTGTTCGTAATTCAGGTGTAACGGCAGTTGTTGAAGGTGTTGGTGATCACGGTTGTGAATACATGACTGGTGGTAAGGCCGTTATCTTAGGTGCAACAGGTCGTAACTTTGCAGCAGGTATGTCTGGCGGTGTTGCTTATGTACTTGATGACAATAAGGACTTTGCTCCTAAATGCAACATGGAAATGGTTTCATTAGAAACAGTTGATACTGATGCTGAAAGCCTTGAATTGAAAGCACTGATTACTGAGCATTTTGATGCAACAGGCTCAGATGTGGCAACTGATTTACTGAGCGATTGGGACAACAATGTTAAGCGTTTTGTTAAAGTCATGCCGGTTGATTACAAGCGAATGCAAGGTTACATGAATGACGTGCGTAATAGCGGAGATTTCGAGTCAGAGTATGACATTGCGGTTAAAGCTTTCGATATCCATTTAAATAAACTAGCTAGCGCAAAAGCTTAAGCTGACGAGGAGAATATATTATGGGAAATCCAACAGGATTTATCAACGTAGGTCGTGCCTTGCCAACTGAACGTAAAGCAGGTGAACGTTTAACTGATTGGCTTGAAGTTTATGAAGAAATACCACTTAAAGCAGTAGAGCAACAAGCTTCTCGCTGTATGGATTGTGGTGTACCATTTTGCCAATCGGCAAAATCAGAATTTGCACCTGCCGTAGCGGGTTGTCCAGTTAACAATATTATTCCTGAATGGAATGACTTGATTTACCGAGGCCGCTGGAAAGATGCCATAGAGTTATTGCATAAAACCAATAACTTTCCTGAGTTTACTGGCCGTGTATGTCCAGCACCTTGTGAAGGCGCTTGTGTCCTCGGTATCAACGCCGATCCTGTCGCTATTAAGTTGCATGAAAAAGAAATTATTGATCATGCCTTTAAGGAAGGTTGGGTAGTAGCTCAACCACCATCAGCACGTACTGGTAAAAACGTTGCTGTTATTGGCTCGGGTCCTGCTGGTCTTGCTGCTGCTGCACAACTTAATAAAGCGGGCCATATGGTTACTGTCTATGAACGCGCCGATCGTATCGGCGGTTTGTTAATGTACGGTATTCCTAACATGAAGTTGCAAAAAGAATTGGTGCAACGCCGTGTTGATCTTTTAGCCGAAGAAGGCATTGTTTTTGTGACCAACACCGAAGTGGGTACAGACATTAGTGTTGAAAAACTAGAAAGTGATTTTGATGCTGTCGTACTATGTATTGGCGCAACAGTGCCACGTGATTTACCTGTTGAAGGCCGCGAACTTAACGGTGTTCATTTTGCCATGGATTTCTTGAAAGCGAATACCAAAAGCTTACTCGACAGCGAGCATAAAGATGGCCAGTACATTAATGCCCAAGGCAAAAATGTGGTCGTTATTGGCGGTGGTGATACCGGTACCGATTGTATTGGTACGTCGTTGCGTCATCAGTGTACAAATGCTATACAACTAGAGATCATGCCACGTCCGCCAGAAAAACGTGAAGAGAGTAGCAACCCTTGGCCACAATGGCCAAAACGTTTGTTAGTTGATTACGGCCAAAAGGAAGCGATTGAGATTCAAGGTCAAGATCCACGTCAGTACTTGGTGATGACTAAGAAAATTGAAAGTGACGGACAGGGCAATGTTAAAGCGGTTCATACTGTCGATATTACTTGGGAATGCAATGACAAAGGTCAAATGTTCCCGCAGGAAGTTGCTGGCAGTGAAAAAGCTATTCCAGCCGATATCGTACTCATCGCCATGGGCTTTATGGGTCCTGAAGGTGGTTTGATTGAGCAGTTTGGTCTTGAGCAAGATAATCGCTCTAATATAGCTGCAGAATACGATAAGTTTGCTACCAGCAAACAAGGTGTGTTCGCTGCTGGTGATGGTCGCCGTGGTCAAAGCTTGATCGTTTGGGCAATTGATGAAGGTCGTCGCTGCGCTCGTGAAGTAGACAGTTATCTCATGGGTAAAAGCTATTTACCTTAAGCCATTAACTAAATAAGTAACTAAGTAACTAGCTACGACAGCTTTATTCTTAAAGCCAGCTTTCCATAAAAAAGCCTCTTTGTATTCAATGCAGAGGGGCTTAACGGAAAAATCGCAATTCCCCTTTTTATTTCTTACATACCTACGCTACAAAAAAGCAAAAAAGCAGAACAAAATAAAACAAAATAAAAAACAAATAGTTAAACCTAGCAACCAGAATATCATCAATTTACCCTCTTAAAATCATGTGTAAAAATTACGAGCAAAAGCTCTATTTCAATTGACCTTTCCCCTGCAAATGAGTAATGTAAGCAACCCTCCTCTTGGATAAAAACGGGATAGTTAAACGCTTTTCTCTTCCCTTTATTCTTTTTTTTATTCTGTTAACCAAGTGGATCTTTTATTAGGAGACAATAATGCAGCTTTATGATCATAGCGTTCAACGCGACAACTGTGGTTTTGGCTTAATAGCCCATCAACAGGGTGAAACCAGCCATAAACTTATTAAAACTGCTATTTCAGCCCTTGATCGCATGCAACACCGTGGTGGCATTGCTGCTGACGGAAAAACAGGCGATGGCTGTGGTTTATTATTACAAAAACCTGATACTTTTTTTCGTGCTGTTGCCGAAGATAATGGCTGGAAGCTAGGCAAGAAATATGCGGTAGGTATGATTTTCTTAAACCCTGATCCGGTTGCTGCAGCGCTCTCTAAAAAGGTACTAGAAGAAGAGTTTGTTAACGAGAGTTTAACGCTTATTGGTTGGCGTACAGTGCCTATTGACACATCAGTATTAGGTGATGCCGCTATCAATAACATGCCAAAAATTGAGCAAGTATTTATTGATGCACCTCCAGGTTGGCGTAATCGTGATTTAGAGCGTCGCTTATATATGGCTCGCCGCCGTGCAGAAAAACGCATCACAGATGATGTATTTTATGTTGCCAGTTTATCGTGTTTGGTTACCATCTATAAAGGCCTTATGATGCCTAAAGATTTATCAAACTTTTATTTAGACCTTGCTGATATTCGCATGCAAAGCGCTATTTGTGTATTTCATCAGCGTTTCTCAACAAACACGTCACCGCAATGGTATTTAGCACAACCATTCCGTTATCTTGCCCATAATGGTGAAATTAATACCATTAATGGTAACCGTCAGTGGTCACGTGCTCGTACGTACCGTTTCAAGTCACCGCTACTACCCGATTTACAAGATGCTGCCCCCTTTGTTGGCCAAACAGGCTCTGATTCATCTTCGTTAGATAATATGCTTGAGCTTTTCCTCGCTGGCGGCATGGATTTATACCGAGCGATGCGTTTATTAATGCCACCTGCGTGGCAAAACAGCACCTTAATGGATGATGATTTACGCGCATTTTATGAATTTAACTCCATGCATATGGAGCCATGGGATGGCCCTGCGGGTGTTGTGATGACCAATGGTCGTCACGTTGCCTGTAACTTAGACAGAAATGGCTTACGCCCTGCTCGTTATGTTATTACCCGTAATGGCTTTATCACCCTTGCCTCTGAAGTAGGCATTTGGGATTACGGTGAAGATGAAGTCGTTGAAAAAGGCCGTGTTGGCCCTGGAGAAATGCTAGCGCTCGATACTTATACCGGCAAACTATTCAATTCAAACGACATAAATAATGAATTAAAAGTACGTCACCCGTACCGCGAATGGTTAAATAAAAACATTCGTCGTTTAATTCCATTTGACGAGCTAGAAGCGAACCAAATTGGTGTGCGTATTTTCTCTGATAGTGAGATGAGTCAATATCATAAAATGTTTAATTACAGCTATGAAGAAATTCATCAAGTGATAAAAACATTGGCAGAAAATGGTCAAGAAGCAACGGGCTCTATGGGTGATGACACACCAATGGCGGTGTTATCAAGCCAGCCACGCACCTTATATGATTATTTCCGTCAGCAATTCGCGCAAGTAACTAACCCACCGATTGATCCACTTCGTGAACGCTATGTTATGTCACTTGGTACCTGTATTGGACGCGAACATAACGTATTTAATGAAACCTCAGGCCATGCCGATCGCATGTTGTTTTCAACACCCGTACTAATGTATACCGGCTTAAAACAATTACGTGAATTAGATCCCGAGCATTACCGCTCTGATACTTTAACGTTAACGTATGACAGCGATGAAGGCTTAGAAGCAGCGATTATCCGTTTGTGTGACGAAGCCCAAGATTTGGTTCGCAACAAGAACACCGTAATATTAGTGCTTTCTGATAGACAAATTCATCAGGGATTATTGGTGATTCCAGCGGCGATGGCCGTAGGTGCAGTACAAAAACGTTTAGTTGATCAACAACTGCGCTGTGACTCAAACATTATTGTTGAAACCGCCTCAGTGCGTGATTCTCATCAATATGCGGTACTGCTTGGTTTAGGCGCAACCGCTATTTATCCCTATTTAGCGATGGAAACCATTGAACAATTAGTTGAACAAGGACAAATCAAGTTAAGTGCTCGTGACGCTGTAGTTAACTACCGTGAAGGTATTAACAAAGGTTTATTAAAGATACTGTCTAAAATGGGCATTTCTACCATCGCCAGTTATCGCTGCGCAGGCTTATTTGAAATTATCGGTTTAAATGACAACATAATGCAATTATGTTTTAGCGATATCCCAAGCCGTATTCAAGGTGCCGATTTTAGCGATATTGAACAAGATAATATTAATCTTGCCCGCAAAGCCTTCTTGCCTCATCAAAAAATGCGTCATGGTGGCTTGCTTAAATACGTACACGGTGAGGAATACCACGCTTTTAATCCTGATGTAGTGACCTACTTACAACGCGCAGTGCAAAGTGGTAATTATGATGATTACCGCAAATATGCTGATGAAGTAAATAATCGCCCTGTCGCTATGTTACGTGATCTATTAGCGTTAAAAGATGATTGCGAAGCGATTGATATTTCACACGTTGAACCCGACAGCGAAATGTTCAAACGCTTTGACTCTGCTGCTATGTCTATTGGCGCACTTAGCCCAGAAGCACATGAAGCATTAGCGATTGCCATGAACCGTTTGGGCGGCAGCTCAAACTCAGGTGAAGGTGGTGAGGATGAACGTCGTTTCGGTACGGTGAAAAACTCTCGCATCAAGCAAATTGCCTCAGGTCGTTTTGGTGTAACGCCTCATTACTTAATCAATGCCGACGTATTGCAAATTAAAGTGGCGCAAGGCGCAAAACCGGGTGAAGGCGGTCAATTACCGGGAGATAAAGTTTCCCCTCTCATTGCAAAATTACGTTATTCTGTGCCAGGGGTTACCTTAATTTCTCCACCGCCACATCACGATATTTATTCCATTGAAGATTTAGCTCAGCTAATTTTTGATTTAAAACAAGTCAATCCTAGAGCGGTTATTTCAGTGAAGTTAGTTTCAGGCCCAGGTGTTGGTACAATCGCCGCTGGTGTTGCTAAAGCCTACGCTGATTTTATTACCATTTCAGGCTATGACGGCGGCACAGCAGCCAGCCCGTTAACCTCAGTTAAATATGCAGGTTGTCCGTGGGAGTTAGGTTTAGCCGAGGCCCATCAAGCACTCGTTACTAACGGTTTACGTCATAAAGTACGCCTACAAGTAGACGGCGGTTTGAAAACCGGAGTTGATATTGTTAAAGCGGCTATTTTAGGCGCTGAAAGTTTTGGCTTTGGTACTGCGCCTATGGTGGCATTGGGGTGTAAATTTTTACGAATATGTCACCTAAATAACTGTGCCACCGGTGTTGCAACACAAGATGAAGTATTACGTGAGCAATTTTTTAAAGGGCTGCCTGAGCAAGTGATGAATTACTTTAAATTCATCGCCCACGATGTACGTGAAATATTAGCAAGTTTAGGTGTTGCAAACTTAATAGATATTATTGGCCGCGTTGATTTATTAAGCCAGATTGAGGGTGTTAGTGCTAAACAACAAAAACTAGACTTATCACCAATTATTGCGCCAGTAGTAGCTGCTGAAGGCACTGCACTGCATCAAACGGAAGGAAATAGTCCCTTTGATGAAGGTAAATTAAATCAGCAAATGTTAGCCGTAGCGCAAGATGCTGTAGCTCATAGCAGTGGTGGCGAATTTAGATTTACCATTCAAAATACCGACCGCTCAGTGGGGGCAACGTTATCGGGTGAAATTGCTCGACATCACGGTAACCAGGGTATGGCTGTTGCGCCAATTACTATGCACTTATCAGGTACAGCTGGGCAAAGTTTTGGTGTTTGGAATGCGGGTGGTTTAAAGCTTATTCTAACGGGTGATGCTAACGATTATGTTGGTAAAGGCATGGCTGGCGGTATGTTAACGGTTAAACCACCAAAAGGTGTTGAATACCTAAGTCATAAAACTATGATTATGGGTAATACCTGTTTATACGGTGCTACTGGCGGTAAATTGTACGCTTGTGGCCGTGCTGGTGAGCGTTTTGCAGTACGTAACTCGGGTTGTCATGCCGTTGTTGAAGGCACTGGCGATCACGCATGTGAATACATGACGGGTGGTATAGTCACTATTTTAGGTGATATTGGCGTAAACTTTGGCGCCGGTATGACCGGCGGTTTCGCTTATGTATTAGATGAGCGTGGCGATTTAGATATCCGTTTAAATACTGAGTCTATTGAGATGCTAGCCGTTGACGATTTAGCCATACATCAAGAACATTTACGTGGCATTATCAATCATCATTTTGAAGAAACAGGAAGCATGCGTGCGCAAGAAATTTTGCAACATTTTGATAAATTCGCCCCCTTATTCAAGTTGATTAAGCCAACAGCAACCGATGTAAAAACCTTGTTAGGTCATCGTAGCCGTTCAAGTGCTGAATTACGTATACAAGCACAATAATTAATTGATAAAGGAAAAAGAATAATGAGTAAGAATGTTTATCAATTTATTGATGTAAAACGAATCGACCCAGCTAAGAAATCAATTAGTGAGCGTAAAATCAACTTTGTTGAAATTTATCAGCCACTGGGTAATGAACAAAGTGCAGGTCAAGCCGATCGATGCCTTGATTGTGGTAACCCGTATTGCGAATGGAAGTGTCCTGTCCATAACTATATTCCGCAATGGTTAGAACTCGTAACAGAAGGTCGTATTTTTGAGGCCGCTGATTTATGTCATGAAACCAATAGCCTGCCTGAAATGTGTGGCCGAGTTTGCCCACAAGACAGATTATGCGAATCGGCATGTACTTTGAACGATGAATTTGGTGCTGTCACTATCGGTAATATCGAAAAACACATTACCGACACTGCGATTTCTCAAGGTTGGAAGCCTAATTTATCGCATGTTGTCAAAGCAGACAAACGTGTCGCTGTCATTGGTGCAGGCCCTGCTGGTATTGCCTGTGCTGACGTATTAACTCGTAACGGTGTTGACGTAGTGGTTTATGATCGCCATGCGCAAATTGGTGGCTTACTTACCTTTGGCATTCCATCATTCAAATTAGAAAAAAGCGTCATTCAAACGCGCCGTGAAATCCTTGAAGGCATGGGTATTACCTTTAAATTAAATACCAATGTAGGTACTGATATTAGTTTTAGTGATATAAGCGATGAATATGACGCGGTATTTCTAGCATTAGGTACTTATAAAAGCATGAGTGGCGGTTTTGACAATGAAGACGCAAAAGGGGTTTACAACGCTTTAGATTTTCTAATAGGTAATACCCAAAACCTCATGGGCATAACCGAAGCGGATAGCAGTCAAGTTAAGCCTTACGTCAACTTTAAAGATAAAAAAGTTGTCGTATTAGGTGGCGGTGATACTGCCATGGATTGCGTGCGTACTTCTATTAGACAAGAAGCGACGACAGTAACTTGTGCTTATCGTCGTGATAAAGCCAATATGCCCGGTTCTCCACGTGAAGTACAAAATGCTAGCGAGGAAGGTGTTAACTTTGAATTTAACATTCAGCCTCTTGATATTGCCGTTGATGAGCAAGGTAATGCTGTTGGCGTTAAGTTTGTAAAAACTCAACTTAGCGCGCCCGATGCCAATGGTAGACGTAATCCAGAGCCTATTGAAGATAGTGAGTTTATTATGGAAGCTGATGCGGTAGTGATCGCTTTTGGTTTCTTACCAAGCCCACCACAATGGATGATAGATGCAGGTGTTGAATTAGATTCACGCGGCCGCGTACTCGCTGTCGATAATAGTGATTTTGCCCTGCAAACGAGTAAACAAAATATCTTCGCTGGTGGTGATATGGTACTTGGCTCAGATTTAGTGGTAACCGCCATCGATCAAGGGCGAAAAGCGGCGATAGGTATATTGGACTTCGTCACGGAATAACTATTCACCTTATTGCTGTATAGCCCAATTTATGCGTCAAAAGTACTCACAAATTCTTCGGGAAATAATTTGAACATCCGAAGGATGGCCTGAAAGGCGGAGTACAGGATGTACGGAGTAATGATAGTCATCAATTCCGTGCTTGTTCCTTTAACTTGAACTATACAACTTCAAGTTAAACAATTATTAAAAAGCCGTTATTGCTTTAAAAACAATAACGGCTTTTGGTTTTTCCCTATAAATAATCAAGCAAAGATTAACACTGTAAATGTCCATAACATTGCCGCTAATAAAGCGGCATAAGTAGCTGGGGCAATTTGTGACTTAACATGATCCATCATGTCGCAACCGGTAGTCATAGAACTTAAAATCGTGGTATCAGAAATAGGCGAACATTGATCGCCATAAACACTGCCATTAAGTACTGTGGCAAAACATATCATCATAAATAACTGTGGATTTTCGATGCCTGCACTTTGTGCAATAGCCCATGCTAACGGCATAGCAAGAGGAAAAGCAATGGCGAACGTGCCCCAACTTGTGCCAGTAGAAAAAGCAATGAGCATCGCCATAAATTGTAAAACCACTGGTAATAACCAATAAGGTAACTGCTCGCTAAGCAGAGAAACTAAATACAATCCCCCGCCAATTTGTTTACTAATAGCGCCAATCGTTACCGCGAGCATTAAAATAACAGACGCGAGCACTACGCCTTTTAGGCCGTTACCAAAACCATCAATAATATTGCTAAGCGACATGCCTTTTGCCAGAGCGATAAAAGCACTGAGTAATAGCGCTGCGCCAAATGCCCAATTTATTTTTGGTGAGCCATAAAAAATAAAGGTCAGTATTGCAATAGCTATTAAACTTAATAACGGCAAAATAAACTCAAGTACATGAGCCTGATAACCTTGGGGAACATCACAGGTTTGCAATTCTTTTGCGCTTAACGGCTTCGCATCTGGTGCATCTAATTCGCCTGTTGTTGCAGCTCGATGATGAGCATCACGAAGTCGCTTGCCGGAAAATTTAGTGATATTTAAGCTAAGTAGCAAGGTGCCAATAACGGCAATAATGCCATAAAAACTAAAAGGTATCGCACTAAAAAAGAACGCGATACGATCCGCTTCAGTGGCTAAAAAAGTAACCCCTGGCACAAAGATTAAAGCTTGTACATAAGCGGGCCAAGCATTAAAAGCAATGACAATCGCGATAGGTGATGCGGTTGAGTCAACAATATAGCTCATTTCTTCATGACTGATGCCTGCCTTATCAGCTAAAGGGCGTACGGTAGTACCAACAAGCACAGTGCTCATAGTGCCGCCTTGAAAAAACAAGACACCTAAAAACCAAGTCACTAACTTAGCTGAACGCTGGCCGCGAACAAAGTGTGTTGTCATAAAGTTGGCAAAAGCTTGTGCTGCACCCGTTTTTGACCAAATACCTAACAGGCCACCTAATAGCCACAAATAAAGCAATAGCAAACCTGCTGTACCTGCTTGTGCCATGGAAGGGATCAATATTTGATCGGTTAGATCATATTGCCCCATCATAAAAGCACCCACTGCAATGCCGCTTAAAAGCGCAGTTAATGGCTCTCGCGTAAGCCAAGACAATAAAATGGTGATAAAAGCTGGCAGCAATGACCAAAGACCATAATGATAAGCAGAGCCAACCTTCGTTGCTTCAACATAATAATTAACATATAACGCTGAGCAAATACCAAAAAATAATAGTATTAATGCCAGTGAATTTCGGTTGTAGTTTTGGTTTCCCAAGAAAGGCTTAAAACTCATTTACTACTCGCTGGTAGACACAAAAAGCCAAATCATAAGCATTTTTTTCATCATTTGGTCGATATTCACTGCTGATTTTTTCCCAACACCTGTCGTCAAAATTTGGAAATTGTGTATCGCCGTCAATAGCTGCCTTTATGTGAGTAACGTATAAACGATCGGCATTTGGCAAACAATGTTTGTAAATAGCACCACCTCCAATAACCATTACTTCATCTACCGACTCTTCAATGCTATCAACTAATGCTAACGCTTGTTCTACCGAGGTTACAACATCAACCTCTTCTGCGCCTTTACCTTGAGGAATATAATTTTCATCACGAGAAATAACAATATTTCGACGTCCCGGTAATGGCCTACCAATTGATTCATACGTTTTTCTGCCCATGATTATAGGCTTACCTAAAGTCACTTTTTTAAAATAAGCTAAATCTGCAGGTAAATGCCACGGCATATTATTATCTTTGCCAATTATATTGTTATCAGCAGTGGCTACTATCATGGAGAGAATGGTCATTGAGATCCTAAATAAATTATATTCGTTATTTTTTATACCTAATTGAGATTGTATTATCGCTAGATTTACCATAAAAAAAAAGCCCTGATTTAGCTTACCGCTTCAGAGCAGCTTTCATTTAAATCAATTAATTTCCCATCATTTAAAAAAGTATACTTGCTCAGCCATATTAATAGTTTCTTGCCTGTGAGCGATCATAATCCGCGTAATAGGTAAATGTTGAATTTGTTCACTAATTTTAGCTTCATTCTCTTTATCTAAGTGACTAGTCGCTTCATCCATAAATAAAACACAGGGTGATTGATACAGTGCACGAGCAAGTAATAATCGCTGAACCTGACCACCCGATAGATTAGATCCCATATCACCAACAAGGAAGTTATATCCCATCGTCATTTTATTGATATCGTCATGGATTGCGGCTAAGTGAGCACATTGTTCTATTTTTAAATAATTAGGCTATGGATCATCAAGTAGGGTGAGACTTCTTTCAGCCTGTCTTTGCTAGCTTCGCTGGGCAAACAAAAAAACCGAGTCTTTACAGGCTCGGTTTTATTATTCTATATAACTGATGTATAACTAATCAGATTAAAACTAATTAATTCAAGAGCAAAGCACTTGAACGAAGTTGACGAGTGCAATGAGTACAAGCAACGCTGCTATTGAATTAAGGTCGAAAATTCTGATCGTTATTGGCCTTTAATTTCAGACAAGCCGTTATAAATAGCTTTATCACCTAAGAATTCTTCAATACGTAGTAATTGGTTGTACTTAGAAACTCGGTCTGATCGACATAAAGAGCCAGTTTTGATTTGACCTGCAGCAGTTCCTACCGCTAAGTCTGCAATGGTTGAATCTTCAGTTTCACCAGAGCGATGAGAGATAACCGCAGTATAACCAGCAGCTTTCGCCATTTGAATGGCCGCTAACGTTTCCGTTAGTGAACCAATTTGGTTAAATTTAATTAAAATTGAGTTGGCAACGCCAGTATCAATACCACGCTTGAAGATCTTAGTGTTGGTTACGAATAAATCATCACCAACAATCTGTATTTTATCGCCAAGTAAATCAGTTTGGTATTTAAAACCATCCCAGTCTGATTCGTCTAAACCATCTTCAATTGAAACGATTGGGTATTCTTTACAAAGCTCACCTAAAAAATCAGAAAACTCATTTGAAGTGAATTGCTTGCCTTCACCTTTAAGGTCATAAATACCCTTACCGTCATTACCAGCTGCATCATAAAATTCAGATGCGGCACAATCCATTGCTAAGGTAACATCACTTCCTAAAGTATAACCTGAAGCAGCAACCGCTTCTTTAATTACCGCTAAGGCATCTGCGTTAGAGGCTAAATCAGGAGCAAAACCACCTTCATCACCAACAGAGGTACTTAACCCTTTAGCTGACAATACTTTTTTTAGCGCATGAAAGATTTCAGCGCCCATACGTAATGCTTCTGCAAAGTTTTTAGCGCCTACTGGCTGAATCATAAACTCTTGAATATCAACATTATTATCAGCGTGTTCACCACCATTAATGATATTCATCATAGGTACAGGTAAGCTATAAACACCTGGCGTACCATTTAAATCAGCAATGTGTTCGAACAATTGCACACCTTTGTCAGCCGCTGCTGCTTTAGCTACTGCTAGGGACACAGCTAAAATAGCGTTGGCACCAAATTTTTCTTTATTTTCAGTGCCATCTAAATCAATCATGATTTTATCGATATTAGCTTGTTCAAGCGCATTTTGACCAATTAAGGCAGGCGTAATATCATTTTTAATCGCAGCAACAGCCTTTAAAACACCTTTACCTAGATAACGTGATTTATCACCGTCACGTAATTCTAAGGCTTCACGCGAGCCGGTTGATGCGCCAGAAGGTGCGGCTGCACGTCCCCAAGCACCCGATTCTAGATAAACATCAGCTTCAACGGTTGGGTTCCCACGTGAATCCATGATTTCACGCGCTAAGATTTTACTAATATTTGACATTATATTTCCTTTACATACTTAAAAATTAAATTTCTTTTAAAAATAAAAACCGCAGCACATGGCTACGGTTTGTAATTACTTTAAACTAGCTTAATTGCTGCTTTTGATGTTCAAAAGACGCAGCGATAAAGCTTTCAAATAATGGGTGACCATCACGTGGAGTCGAATTAAACTCTGGATGGAACTGCCCGGCAACAAACCATGGGTGATCGGCTAATTCGATCACCTCAACTAAACTTTTATCAGTTGATAATCCCGAGAAAATCAAACCTGCTTGGCTTAATTGTTCTCGGTAGTTATTATTTACCTCATAACGATGACGGTGTCTTTCATAAATTGTTTCACTGCCATATACGTTGTAAACCTTGGTACCTTTCACTAAGTGGCACAATTGTGAGCCTAAACGCATCGTTCCACCTAAGTCTGACTTTTCGCTACGGTATTCAACTTGGCCTTCTTCATCAAGCCACTCGCTGATCAAACCAATAACAGGATGCGGTGATTCAGCATTAAATTCTGTACTATGCGCCCCCGTTAAACCAGCAACATTTCGTGCAAATTCAATTAAGGCAACCTGCATACCTAAACAAATACCCAAGTAAGGTATTTTATTTATTCGTGCATATTGCGCGGTTAAAATTTTACCTTCAACACCACGTTCACCAAAGCCGCCTGGCACTAATATTGCGTCAAGTTCAGCTAAAATTTCAACACCTTTAACTTCAACATCTTGTGAGTCAATGTATTTGATATTAACGGTTACTTGGTTTTTAAGACCTGCATGTTTTAATGCTTCGTTTACTGATTTGTAAGCATCAGGTAATTCAGTGTACTTACCTACCATGCCAATAGTGACTTCACCTTTAGGGTTAGCTTCATGGTAAAGCACTTCTTCCCACTCAGTTAGATCAGCCTCAGGTAAATCTAAACCAAAGCGTTTAGCCACTAATTCATCGGTACCTTGTGCTTTTAATAAAGCAGGAATTTTATAGATACTGTCAACATCACGCATTGAGATAACAGCTTTTTCTTCTACATTGCAAAATAAGGCAATTTTAGCGCGTTCACCATTGGGAAGCGGTCTATCTGAACGACACACTAAAATATCGGGGAAAATACCAATTGAGCGTAAGTCTTTTACTGAATGCTGAGTTGGCTTAGTTTTAATTTCGCCAGCAGCCGCCAAATAAGGCACTAACGTTAAGTGCATAAACATAGCGCGCTCGCGGCCTACTTCTGTCGCTAATTGGCGAATAGCTTCTAAGAATGGCTGCGATTCAATATCACCTACTGTGCCACCCACTTCAACCATAGCAACATCGTAACCTTCAGCACCTTCAATTACACGACGCTTGATGTCATTAGTAATATGAGGAATAACTTGAATAGTAGCACCTAAAAATTCACCTTTACGCTCGCGCGCTAAAATATCTTGATAAATGCGACCTGCAGTGAAGTTATTACGTTTAGTCATTTTGGTACGAATAAATCGCTCATAATGACCTAAATCTAGATCAGTTTCTGCGCCATCTTCAGTAACAAAAACTTCACCATGTTGAATTGGGCTCATAGTGCCGGGGTCAACATTAATATAAGGGTCGAGTTTTAGCATGGTAACTTTCAAACCACGTGCTTCAAGGATTGCGGCCAATGATGCTGCGGCAATACCTTTACCAAGAGACGAAACTACGCCGCCAGTAACAAAAATATATCTAGTTGTCATGTTTACACCGATGTAAGGGAAATACAGAAATTTTTTGTTTTATTTTTTCTAGCTATAAAGTTGCTGTGATTAGCGGTTACTCTCGTTGAGAATGCACTAAAAAACGGGCTAAAAAGAAATAAAACAGGACGGGAAAACATTATACTTAAAAGCAAGGCTAACAACAATAACAACTGTTCAGTGACAGCAATTATCGGTGATTCAGTTTTTACTGAGCCAAAATGCTTTTTATCGTCAT
>CAXBEX010000003.1:0-304708 GCA_963974965.1 uncultured Colwellia sp.
GGTGATACTCGTGGGACTCGTCGTTTGAGCACATCAAAGAATATTACATCTGAAAAAATTGGTGATACTCGTGGGACTCGTCGTCTTTAATTCCAATAAAAATTAATATATTATTAGAGAGTTATTTATGATAAATTTATTTAAAACGCTTTTCACTACAAGAAAAGCTAAAAAAGTAAACCCTATTGCCGCTCGTATTGAAGTAAAAGAAACATCTGCCAACACTTGGTGGTCATAAAGTTATTCATAACTTTTTGTTTCAAATATAGGCGCTTAAACATCAAGCATGGCAATAGCCATAGATGATGTAAAGACTACTAACATGGATGTTAGAACTTTATTTATTCACTGTACATCCCGCACAGCCAGCCATCCCCCTTTTAATAAACAAGATTAAAATAAGCCAAATAAGCCAAACAAACGATTGAACCGCTTAGCACTATTTCACCTATAAATATTGCGGAAAGAAATGGCCTTTTGTTATGGATCACTTTTACCGTTGCTAGGATCATTGTTGCCGTATTCATAGTTATCTATTTGATAACAGTTAAAACAAAAAAAACGCCAACTCCTAAAAGTTGACGTTTTCTATTTTCATTTACTCAGAGTAAGTTATTTTAAAACAGCTTAACTACTCATATATTTAATAAAGCTCATATACTTAGTAATACACATATAGTTAATAATACTTCGTACCGTTCTCAGCCATTGCAATTAACGCTTCGCAAGGTGCATAACGTTCACCATGTTGCTTAGACCATTGTGTTAACTGCGCAACTAATGATTGAGCACCAATTTTATCAATATAACGTAATGGTCCTCCTAAAAATGGCGGAAACCCTATACCAAATATAGCGCCAATATCGCCATCACGCGCATTGCGCACAATACCCTCATCAACACAACGAGCCGCTTCATTAAGCATCATATAAGTACAACGCTTAGCAATTTCATCACTTGATAAGCGACCAGCAGGTTTTAAGTTCAATAAGGTATAAATGCTTTTATCAACTTGCTTTCCTTTTTGCTTAAAGCCTTTTTTAGCCTGCTTACCATACAAATAGAAACCTTTGTTAGCTTTCTTACCTAAACGACCATCATCTAATAGTTTAGAAAAAGCTGAAGGAGCAGCAAAACGGTCACCTAAATCAGCTTGTAGAATTGGCCCTATTTTAGCACCAACATCAATGCCTACTTCATCAAGCAATTGCATTGGTCCCACAGGAAAACCAAAATTAACCAGTGCTTTATCAAGCTTGTCAATTGGCTCACCTGCCAATAATAAAATCGCCGCTTCATTCATATAGGGCGCTAATATACGGTTAACATAAAAACCCGCTTTGTCTTTAACAACAATAGGTGTTTTTCCTTGTTTTTTAGCAAACGCAACGGTCGTAGAAATGGTTTGATCTGAAGTAGTTGCATGAGGAATAATTTCCACCAAAGGCATTTTATCAACGGGTGAAAAATAATGTAAACCAATAACATTTTCAGGCCGTGCTGCTTTAGCCGCTATGTTAGCAATTGGTAAACTCGACGTGTTACTGGCAAAAATGGTTGAGTCTTTAGCATTTTTCTCTATTTCAAGCACCATGTTTTGCTTTAATTGTAAGTTTTCAAATACCGCTTCAACAACAATATCAATATTTTTATAACCAGAGTAATCAATACAACCTGTGATCATCGACATTTGCTTTTGCATTTCGCTTTTACGCATAAAACGACGTTTTACTTTTTTATTAAGTAAGTCAAAACTATATTTCAACGCATGACTAATACCTTCGTGGCTAATGTCTTTTATACGGGCAGGAATATTCGCTTTGGTTGCGGTAACAAAGGCGATTCCACCACCCATTAACCCACCACCAAGTACACCCGCTTTAGCTATTTTTTTAGGCATAACATCAGCAACGCCCTGCTCTTTTTTCATTTCTGTAGTAGCAAAGAAAAGGTTACGCAATTGTACCGACTCAGCGCTCATGACTAATTCAGCGAAATGTTCAGCTTCAATTTGATAACCTTTAGCTGACGATTGCTCCATGCCTGTTTTCACACAGTTAATAATTTTAACTGGCGCAGGATAGTTACCTTTAGTTTTAGATAAAACTGATTTTTTCGCTTGCTTATAAACAATGCCGCGACCAATGGATGTTCCTTCAAGGAACTTATTTACCAAAGAAGTAACCAATGATGATTTAAATTTCACTGCTTGTTTGAAATTACCCGCCAACGCCATTTTTTCAGCGGTTTCAATTAAAATACTATTAGGCACCACATCGTTTACTAAACCAGCTTTCAAAGCCTGCTCAGCGCGAAGTTGCTTACCCGTTAACATCATGTCCAATGCTTTTTGTACACCCACAAGTTTCGGTAATCTTTGTGTACCGCCACCGCCAGGTAGTAACCCTAATTGTACTTCTGGTAAACCTAATGCTGTTTTAGGGTTGTCACTACAAACACGTGCATGACATGCCATCGCTAACTCTAAACCACCGCCTAAACAGGCACCGTTAATAGCGGCAACAATAGGAATATTTAACTGCTCAAGTTGTGAGAAGAGCATCTGACCTTGACGAGTCATGGCAATAACAGCCTCTTTTGTTTTGCAGTCGTTGATCATATTGATATCAGCGCCCGCAACAAAAGAATCTTTTTTACCACTACATAACACCACGCCTGTAATAGTTGAATCTAACTTAATTTCAGCCAAAACATCGGTTACTTGCTCAGCAAACTCAGCTTTAAGCGTGTTCATGGTGTCACCAACAACATCCATCACTAAATGGGCAATGCCATTTTTTTGTCGAACTAAAGTAAAAGCGCTGCCATTGCCGTTTTTCTCTGCACTTCTGTTTAACTCGTCACTCTTCACTTCTTTTTTAATATCATTCATTAGTCTGTCTCCACTACCATCGCCACACCTAAACCACCTGCCGCACAAGCCGTAGTTAAACCAACACCTCCGCCACGACGATTAAGTTCATTTAGTGTTTGCGTAATTAAACGCGCGCCTGTTGCTGCAAATGGATGACCATAAGCTAATGAACCGCCCATTACATTAAACTTTGTCATGTCTATTTCACCAATCGCCTTATCACGGCCTAAATGTTCTTTAGCGAATTTATCACTGGCAAACATTTTCATATTAGCTAATGTTTGCGCAGCAAATGCCTCATGCATCTCTATTAGATCTAAATCAGCTAACTCTAAACCGGCACGTTTTAAGGCAATGGGTGTTGCATAACTTGGCCCCATCAACAAATCTTGCCATACATCGATTGCAGAAAAACCATAGCTGCGAATATAACCTAATGGCGTATAACCTAGCTCTTTTGCTCGGCCTTCACGCATTAATAATATTGCCGCACCACCATCAGTTAATGCGGTACTTGTAGCCGCTGTAACCGTGCCGTGCTTTCTATCGAAACAAGGACGTAACTTTGCATAGCCCTCTAAAACAGAGTTTTCTCGAATACAATTATCTTTGTCGATAAAACCTTTATAGGGTTCGCTATGAGCAGTCATTACTTCGCCATCAAGCTTACCTTCTGCCCAACTTTTAGTCGCTAAGGTGTGAGATCTGTGTGCTAGGGCATCTTGGTCTTCTCGAGAAATATTATAAGTTTTGGCCATTTGCTCAGCCGTTTGCCCCATAGAAATACCGGTTGAATATTCAGCAACGGCAGGCGCAACAGGTAAAATATCTTTCAAACCTAATTGTCGAATTAACGCTATTTTTTGCCCTAACGTTTTTGTTTTACTTAAATCTAATAAAGTACGCGCGAATTTTTTCGATACACCAATAGGCGCAACAGAAGAAGAATCAGCACCGCCAGCAATACCAACATCAACAAAGCCGGCCATAATAGACTCAGCTACATTAACGGCTGATTGAAAGCTCGTCGCACAAGCTCGGGAAACACTATAAGCATCAGTATGCACATTCATGCCAGTTCCCAGTACAATTTCACGCGCAATATTGGGTGCTTCTGGCATTTGTACAACTTGACCAAATACACACTGGTCAATAATAGTCGGGTCAATGTCGTGTTTTTGCAATAATTCATTGACTACTAATTTGCCTAAATCAACAGCAGGTACACCATGAAAAGCAGTTGCTTGCTTAGCAAACGGGGTTCTAAGCCCTGCAACTACGGCAATACGCTCGCCTTTTGATGTGATCATTTTTATCGTCATGTACTTTTTCTCCAGTTAATAGCGCTTACCTTATTAAAAAAAGATAATGCACAAAGAGGTCTGACCTCTTAATTATTACCTCTGATTCTAACTAACTACACGAAAATATCAATCCCTGATTTTTTTCTTATCTTAATTTGAATAGTAAAGCATAGTTTATTACATCGTTAACTGCATCGCTTACTGATTGAGCCTCACAGAAAAATATTGTTACAACTAAGTTCAATAGTGCTTGTTTTATTTAGTAATACCCTTATATATACTCAAGTCACTTCAATAGACGAGATTAGCATCTTAAAGTGTTTAGAATTTCAAATACTTAATGCTAGAGTGCATTTCAGCTAATGCGTATTTTTAAACAAATAATAAATAGAAAGACAAAACAACTATGGCAATTGAACATTTTTCAACATTAAAACAGCACTTATCAAAGCAAATTATTGGTCAACCTGCCTTTGTAGAAAATTTACTTATTGCTTTATTGGCAAATGGTCACTTAATTGTTGAAGGCCCGCCTGGGTTAGCAAAAACGCGTGCTGTTAATGCTTTAGCTGACGGCCTTGAAGCTGATTTTCACCGTATTCAATTTACGCCTGATTTATTACCGGCTGATTTAACGGGTACTGATATTTACCGACCAGAAGACGGCACCTTTGTTTTTCAAGCTGGTCCTTTATTTCAAAATTTAGTACTTGCAGATGAAATTAACCGTGCACCCGCAAAAGTACAGTCAGCTTTATTAGAAGCAATGGCCGAAGGCCAGGTGACAGTGGGTAGAAAAACCTATCAATTGCCTGAGCTATTTTTAGTGATGGCCACACAAAACCCTATTGAGCAAGAAGGTACTTACCCCTTACCTGAAGCACAATTAGACAGATTTTTAATGCATTTAGAAATTGATTACCCTGATGCAGCGAGTGAATTAGAAATATTAAAACTCAATCGTGGTGAAGCACTTGCTGGTTCGAACCAAGAAAAAGCACAATTAAGAGTATTAAGCCAAACAGAAATTTTTAGTGCTCGTAAAGAGGTGCTTAATATTCATATGGCGCCTGCCCTTGAAACCTATATGGTTGATTTGATCATGGCGACGCGTCAACCAGAAAAATATGACGATAAACTAAAATCATGGTTAGCGTTTGGCGCTAGCCCACGTGCTACTATTGCGCTAGATAGATGTTCACGCGCTCGCGCTTGGTTGCATAACCGAGATTTTGTTAGCCCTGAAGATATTCAGGCAGTATTACATAATGTATTAAGGCATAGACTCATTCTTAGTTATCAAGCGGAAGCGGAAGGCATCACTGCAAACCAGTTAATTGATCACCTCTTAAGTTTAGTTGCTGTAGCCTAGATCTAAGGTGGTAATTAACTTAATTGAATAGGTTTATTAAAATAAGTTTAATAGAATTAGTATAGCTATGTGGTTTAAACAAAAAACAATCAGCAACAAACAAAATATTTTTGCAAATAGCTGCCAAAGTCAACTGGCAAGCATGCATAGTAATGGTGTTAGCCTTGACATGGCAGAGCTGCTTTATTATCAAAATAAAACAGCTTTGATCGATTTATCTGCGCGCAAAAATATTCATGGGCAAATGTCGGGCAACTATTTGTCTCGCAATAAAGGCCGTGGTATGGAGTTTGATGAAGTTCGCCATTACCAAACCGGTGATGATATTCGCGCAATTGATTGGCGCGTTACCGCTAGAACAGGTAAAACCCACACAAAATTATTTCGTGAAGAATTAGAGCGCCCAGTACTTATCACCACTGACTTAAGTGCCAGTATGCATTTTGGTAGTCAGCTGTTATTTAAATCCGTTCAGGCGGCTCACTTAGCCTCATTGGTCGCTTGGCATGCAAAAAATCGTGGTGATCGTTTAGGCGGCATTGTTTTTAATCAACATGAGCACTTAGAGCTAAAACCGAGAAGCCGTAAAGAAGGTGTGTTGCATTATTTACATGCGCTCACCGCAATGCACCGTTCTCAACATCAGTCACAGTACAAGTCAAAAGATAAGAAAGAAAATGAAAGCAATACGGCTGATGAAACGAATAAAGTGAATGGTGTTAACGAAAGCTACTTTAGTGATAATTGTGCTCGAATTAGACAAATAGCCAAACCCGGCTCTTTGGTGTATTTAATTACCGATGCTCAACAATTAAAAATGTCACACAGTGCCCATCAACAACATAGTACTTATCAACAAGATGCCCTGCGCCATTTAACGCAAATAAGCCAACATTGCGAATTAGTCGTTTGTTTAATTGATGATCCCTTAGAGCATGCGTTACCAGCAAGCACAATTAAACTCAATGTCACCTTAACAGATGGTAATAATCGCCAGCAATTAACGTTAGGTGATACTAAGACAGCGGCAACTTATCAAAAACAAGCACAAAATATTAATGAGCTGTGCTCACAGCAATTTACTAAAGCAGGTGCCCGCGTTATTAATTTCAGTGCTGGACAAACATTAGAGCAACAATTGAAAAATGGAGTGAAATTTTGCAAGCAATAAACGCTCTACCTGCGCAAGCTGTCACTCCAACTCAAGTGCAGACGAGCACTCTCGAGTTAAAAGATATTCATGTACCGGAGCCAATTTCAAATTTTCCTATTGCCTACGGCTGGTGGTTATTGGCTGTTTTACTCATTTTGATCGCTGTTATTAGCATAATAAAAATACGAAAATCAGCTAAACGTAACCACGTTAAAAAACAAGCGCTAGTACAGTTAAAAAACAATCCTAATATGTCAATAACCAACACAATAGCTTTACTCAAATGGGCGGCAATGCACTATTTTTCTCGCGCCGAGCTTGCAAAACTTTTTGGTGATTCATTACAGACATTTTTAACAGCACAATTACCTATTAAACATCAGGAAAACTTCACAAGCTTAACTGAGCCAGCTTTTCTAAATCAATATCAAACGCATAATGATATAAACGATGATGAACTAGTTGATGAAAAACTCTCTCAAGCAGCAATACTTTGGTTAACTCATGCACTACCGCCCAAAATTTCAAAGGTCAAAATTTCAAAGGTCAATGTTTCAAAGGTCAAAAAGAACAGCCAAGGAGTTAATCCATGATAACTTTTGCTTGGCCTTGGCTGTTATTATTATTTCCTCTACCACTATTAGTTTATTGGTTACCCAAAAAAAATAGTAATCGAACAAGTGCTGCCTTGATAATGCCGCAGTTAATTGAAAGCGCTTCAATTGAAGTTACTAGTCAATCAAATAAAAAAATACCTTTAGTAATTTTATCATTATGTTGGTTATTAGCCGTACTTGCTTTAAGTCAACCGCAATGGCTAGGTGACGCTATAGACATTCCTACTGAAGGTAGAGAAATGATGATTGCTGTTGACTTATCTGGCAGCATGCAAATTGAGGATATGAGCTTAAATGGCAGCACAGTAAATCGCCTTGAGATGCTAAAAGTTGTTTTAGGTGATTTTATTGAGCGCAGAGTAGGAGACAGACTGGGGTTAATACTTTTTGCTGATGATGCTTATATGCAAACGCCGATGACATTTGATAGAAAAACGGTTAAACAAATGCTTGATGAAAGTGTTTTAGGTTTAGTTGGCAGAAAAACCGCTATAGGTGATGCCATCGCCCTTGCGGTAAAACGCTTCGATGCCAAGCAAAAATCCAACAAAGTTTTACTACTGTTAACCGATGGCCAAAACACTGCTGGAAAAATATCTCCCGAAGAAGCACTAGAACTTGCTGTTGCTAAAGATATCACCATTTATTCTATCGGTATTGGTGCAGACGTAATGCTGCAACAATCATTGTTTGGCACCCGCCGCGTTAACCCATCAAGCGAATTAGATGAAAAAACATTAACCAAGTTAGCCAAGCAAACAGGTGGAAAATATTTTCGCGCTAGAGACAGTCAGAGTATGAACCAAATTTATCAATTACTTGACCAACTTGAACCCATAGAACAAGAACAGCAACAAATGCGTCCACTAACCGCATTATTTTATTGGCCTTTGGCGTTAGCCTTGTTAATAAGCACGCTATATTTTCTGGTCATCAACGTTTCCAGTTTTAGCCGTAAATAACCTAGGTTTACAACATAACCATGATCTCATTGACCTCATTCAACTTATTTATAAGCCACTTTCACTTTGTCAGACCTTATTGGTTATTGGCGATTCTTGCTTTATTACCTATACTTTGGCGATTAAAAAAACATCGCTTTTATCAATCGCCATGGCAGCAATTTTTACCAAGTCATTTAAGTCAAGTATTAATAGAAGGATCATCAAGTACTAATGTCAATAAAAAATCAATTACGGAGCATGCTTTTTTATTTAAGCCGTTTATTATTGGCCTATTAAGCATTATTGCGCTTGCGGGTCCTGTTTGGAAAAAGCTGCCACAACCTGTATATCAAACAGAGCGCGGCTCAGTACTTATTATGGACATGTCTTATTCAATGTATGCAACCGATGTAAAGCCTAACAGGCTAACACGAGCACGCTTTAAGGCTATTGATTTACTAAAAAGAATTAATGAAGGTGATATCGGGTTAATTGCCTATGCTGGCAGTGCTTTTGTTATCAGCCCGTTAACACAAGACATAAAAAACATAGAATTATTATTACCATCACTCACCCCTGAAATTATGCCTGAGCTAGGCGCTAATCCTGTAGCGGCATTAACACTTGCGCATGAAATGCTGCTCAATGCAGGGCATTTAACTGGTGATATATACTGGTTTACCGATGATGTTGATAATGAAGAAATAGCCGATATTTATGAGTGGTCAACTAAATTTGGCCACCAACTAAATATTTTAGGAATAGGCAGCGAAAGTGGCGCACCAATAACATTGCCTAGCGGTGAGTTATTAAAAGATAACAGTGGCGCCATTGTTGTACCTAGGCTGCCAAGCCAAAAGCTTAAGTCATTAGCATCACGTGGGCATGGTAATTACCAAACCATTAAAAATGATGATAGTGATATAAGTAACTTAATAATAAAAGACGAAATAGCCCAAATAAACCAAGATAAAAAACAACAAAATCAACAAACTGGCGATCAATGGCAAGAACAAGGCGCTTGGCTATTACTGCTAGTGCTACCCTTAATGATAAGTTACTTTCGCCGTGGCAGTACGCTTTTAATGCTCCCCTTATCTTATATTCCTCTGCTGTTTTCACTTTCTTATTCACTTGTTAGTCCGGCTAGTTTTGCCGCTGAAAGTACTGATAAAAAAGTTACAGAGCAAGAAAGTAAACCATTAAATCAACAAGAAAATACACAAAACACCTCTAAGCCATCAACGGCAGAAACGTTAACAAGTACATCAAAAACAATATGGCAAAACTTGTGGCAAACAAACGATCAACAAGCGCAAGAACAATATAACCAAGAACATTATCAAGATGCTGCCAAGCAGTTTGAAAATTCGCAATGGCAAGGTAGCTCCTATTACAAAGCAGGTAACTATCAAGAAGCCTTAGATGCTTTTAAAAAAGGGAAAAAAGCCAACAGCGCTAATTCTTTATACAACCAAGGCAATGCATTAGCACAAATGAAAGAATATGATCAAGCAATTGAAAGTTATGAAAAAGCATTAGACAAAAATCCTGAGCTGCAAGATGCCAAAGACAATATAGAAAAAATAAAGCAACTGCAAAAAGAACAAGAAAAAAATAAAGAGCAGCAACAAGGCGATAAATCTAAAGAAGATCAATCTCAAGATTCTCAACCTCAAGATTCTCAACCTCAAGACAAGCAATCAAAAGAGCAGCAAAATCAACAAAAATCGGATGATTCTCAAAAGCAGAAAAAAGATTCTCCCGGAGAGCAACCAGAAAACGATAAGCAAAAAGAGAGTGAACCTCAAGATTCAAGCAAAAAACAAAAAGATAAAGAAGCTGAGAAAAAACAACAAAAGCCGCAAGAACAAAAAAGTGCTGAGCAAACTGAAAAACAAGATAAGCAAGGCGAGAAAAAAACAGCCGCGCAAATTGCCGCTGAACAACAAGCAAAAGAAACTGAGCAAAAACATCAACAACTATTAAACAAAGTAACAGATGATCCTTACCTGTTACTGCGCAACAAAATGCAATTAGAATATCAAAAACGCAAGCAAGACGGTGCTAGCCGGGGAGTTAAGAAAAAGTGGTAAAAATTATTTTAAACATATTGGTCTTATTAAGCTTAGCTGCAACCCTAATTGCAAGCCAAGTAGTCTTTGCCCTGACGACTGTTACAGCCAGCATAGACACAAACCCAGTAATGAGTAACGAGTCTATTGTTTTAACGGTTGTTGCTGATGATAGTGTTGATCGTGATGCACTTGACACTTCATCACTTTTAACCGATTTTATCGTTGCTCGCACAGAAGTCAGCTCACAAACGAGCATGGTTAACTTTAAAACAAGCAGAACGACTCGTTGGCAAATTGTATTAGTACCTAGATCCGTAGGTAAGTTAACTATTCCTCCTTTAACAATTGAAGGTCATCAATCTCAAGCGATTAATGTACAAGTTGTTGATCAAGGTAGTACAGGAACAAGCCAACAACAAGACATATTTATCTCTGCTGAATTATCCTCAAATGACATTTATGTTCAACAATTAGTCACCTTAACCATTAAATTACATGTTGGCGTACAGTTACAACGGGGTAGTTTGACCGAGCCTAGCTTAGAGGGTGCGACTATTGAGCAAGTTGATAAAGATCAAGAAAGCGAGGAAATAGTCAACGGTAAACGCTATCGAATAATAGAGCGTACTTATGCTATAACACCCGAGCATAGCGGAGAATTAACGCTAGTTACACCCATGTTTTCTGGCGATATTATGGTGCAGTCACAACGTCGCTCAGGTTTTTTAAGCTTTGGTGAAACTAAACCAGTCAATGTTTTAGGTGATAAATTAACGCTTAAAGTACGCCCTATTCCTGATAGTTTCCCTATTGATGCAAACAATAGCTGGTTACCAAGCGAATTACTCACTTTACATCAAGAATGGCAACCAGAGTCCAGTGAGTTTAAAGTAGGCGAACCTATCACTCGTACTATTACGTTAACAGCCGCAGGTCTTGGTAAAGCTCAATTACCCAATATAATAATGAATGCACCTGCTGGTTTGAAGATATACCCAGATCAAGCAGAGCTACATTCAAACCTAACTAAAGAACGCTTGATCAGTCAAAAAAGACAGAATTTCGCTTTAGTTGCGAGTCATGCAGGTGATTATACATTGCCAAAAATAACAATTGCTTGGTGGAATACGGTAACTAATAAAGTCCAACAAGCGATATTGCCAGAGCAAACAATAACCATTAAAGCCAACCCTGATGCACCGCAGCCTTTAGTAGGTAACACGGTAAAAAAACCTTTAGTTCTACCCAATAACACAACCACAGCACCACTATCACCAGCGGTTCAACCACTCACTATTGAAAAAACTGGCTACTTACAATGGCTATTTTTAGCACTGTGGCTACTAACCAGCATTGCATGGTTTTTCCATGTAAAGACTTTAAAACGCACTGGTATTTCAAAAACTAAGCTAAACGTGATAAAAACGGTAAACAGCCACTACCTTGCTCTTATGGCTGCTTGTAAACAAAACAATGCTGAACAAGCGCTAAATTTGATTTTACCTTGGCTAAATGATTCATCTTTAAATCAAAGTAATAGTGAAATATCAACGCTATCAGAAGCCATAACGCAAATAAACAATAACACATTTACTTGTGCGATTAATGAAGTTCAGCAACACTTATATGGTAAAGAAGCAGCTGAAAACTCATGGTCTGGAAAAGATTTATTAAAAGCTATTCAACAAGTTAATACTTCAGGTATTCGAGATGAAAGCAAACCTAAATTCACATTAAATCCAAACTAAGTTCATAAAATGAAAATATTTGGGAATAAAAAAACACCTGTTCAGGTCTCTACTAACATGGCGACAAAACAAGTTAGATACGAAGCTTTAGTAAAGGCTCTGCACGGCGATTTATACCGATATTCTTATTGGTTAACTCACGATAAGCAGGTTGCCGAAGACTTAGTGCAAGAAACATTTTTAAGGGCATGGCGAGCACTTGATTCGTTGAAAGATGAAAAAGCAGCAAAGTCATGGTTAATTACCATTTTAAGACGCGAAAATGCAAGGCGCTTTGAACGTAAACGTTTCGACATGAGTGAATATGAAGAAGCCAGTATTATAGATACACAATCCAAGAGCTGTGAGCAGGAAATAGATAATGACTGGTTAAGAGATAAAATAGCAAAATTGCCGCCTGAATACTCTGAGCCATTAGTATTACAAGTACTTGGCGGTTATAGCGGTGAAGACATCGCTAGCATGCTGAATTTAAATAAAAACACGGTAATGACTCGTTTATTTAGAGCCCGTAACCAATTAAAAGATGCTTTAGAAAAAGAACCTGGAAAGATGAGGCTTATCTATGAACGATAACTCTACGAGTGATAGCACAACACCTATACCTACGCCTACAAATATAATGGATGATTTACAATTTAGACGTAGCATATACGCTGACCCAACAAGCCAAAATAAAGATATTATTGCGGCACAAAATGCTGAACCGGCTAAAAAACGATTAGCTCAAGAACTTTGTCAATTTGATGAAATACTCAAACAAGCAATGAAGATCCCAGTACCTGATGATTTATGCAATAAATTGCTTTTACGTCAAACACTCGCAAGTCATCAACAAGAAAAACGTAAAACACGTATTCATTTAGCCTTAGCCGCGTCTGTCGCCATTGTTGCAGGGTTAGTGGTGAATTATTTACAGTTTTCTAGTAGCTATACCAATTTAGGTGATTATGCACTTGCTCATGTTTACCATGAGCAAAATATTTTTTCTAATGGTGATAATGCCCGAGTAAGTTTGACGTCATTAAATAAAAAAATGACCACGTTTAACGGTAACTTTAGTAAACCAATGGGCGAGTTGATTTCAGCAGATTATTGTCGGTTTGATGGCATGAAAAGTCTGCACTTAGTATTTAAAGGATTAACAGATACCGTTACTGTTTTTGTTGTCCCAAAAGAAGAACATCTTGCTTTTACTGATAAATTT
This sequence comes from uncultured Colwellia sp., assembly GCA_963974965.1. Classification (GTDB taxonomy): domain Bacteria; phylum Pseudomonadota; class Gammaproteobacteria; order Enterobacterales; family Alteromonadaceae; genus Colwellia. Next base: position 13,299 of record CAXBEX010000003.1, read on the forward strand.
AGCGATGAAAAACTACAGGGTGAATCACTCAGTTTTGAGCATGCCAATGTTATTATTGTTGCTGATAAAAATGAATCGTTAAGTCAATGGCAGCGCATTATTAACGACAATATCTCTTGGTTAATTTAAGTCGCGCTACCGTGTCAACTTGATACTGCCTAAATCCATTTAATGGCTTTTCTGGTTGAATAACTAAACCTTGTCGTTGATAAAACCTGATGGGTTGTCAATAAAACTAGGTTCCGCAAAAGGTTTGATAATATTGATCGTTATCTTTTGGTGTGTCTTGGTATTGTTTTGTCGCATCAATTTCTTGATAAGGGGAGCGTAAAACATGAAGGAATTCATCAACAATATCAGTAATGACTGTTTGTTTGTCTGCTGCATTTTTATTATCGTTACTGTTATCAATACCACTATCAGTAAAAGCTTGCTCACATCGAGCTAACAAAGCTTCTATGTGATGATTTCGAGGAATAACAACGGGATTGTTTTTTGTCATTAATTCTTCAGCGTCTTGCTTAGTTATTTTCAACTCTTTGAGCTGTGCTATCCATGTTTTATACCAATCACCAAGCTTAGCGGGTAACTCTTTCTCTTTTATGCTGTTTACTAATGATTTCGTTAAAAGGTGAAAGGTTTGAGTGTAATCTAAACTTTGCGCTTGCATTATAGCTAATAGGTTATTAATCACAGTTTTGTTACCCAAATTAACTTCCTTCATACCAAGCTTATTAGCGTACATTACGTAATAGGCTTCATCAAACTTGCTTGTATATTGCTGAATCACAGTTTCAACTTTTTCTAAAGTATGCTGTTTTATTTCTTCTTCACTGTTTTCTATACCCTTAAGGTCAACCAATAAAAGCAGTAAACAATCGGCTAATCTAGCCATATTCCATTGACCAATCTTTCCTTGATTGCCAAAAGCATAACGTCCATATTCATCAATAGAGCTAAATACCGCTTTTTCATCATAAGAACCCATCATTGCACAAGGGCCAAAATCAATAGTTTCACCACAAATTGCGGTATTATCCGTATTCATCACGCCATGAATAAAGCCAATGCGTAACCATTGAGTAATTAAGGTGATTTGTTTGTTAATAGTACATTCTAGAAATTGTAGAATGCGTTGTTCTTCAGAGAACTCGTGACTAGCTACATCAGATAGTTCAGCGCTATTTATTTCAGGAAAGTGACGTTCAATACTGTAATTAAGTAATGATTTTAACGATTTTATATCACCTCTCGCCGCAAAATATTGAAAACTACCAACCCGAATATGACTAGCAGCAACACGAGTAACCACAGCACCAGCTTTGGCTAAACCTCTATTAATAATTTCTCCTGTACTCACCACAGCTAAACAACGCGAGGTTGGCACCTCAAGCGCATAAAGCGCTTCACTCATAATATATTCTCGCAAAGCAGGTGCTAGAGCGCATTTACCATCACCTCGCCTTGAAAAGGCAGTTTGCCCAGAGCCTTTTAGTTGAACATCACGACGAATGCCCTCTTTATCTATCACCTCACCGAGTAAATGAGCGCGGCCATCGCCTAAATTAGGATTAAAATGGCCAAACTGATGACCTGAATAGGCTAATGCGATAGACTCCGCACCCTCAGGCAATTCATTCCCTGAAAAATACTGAGTTAATAACGCGTGATTTTCTTGCTGTGCTGGTGTGATAAATAAACTATTGGCTAGTTCAGCATTCCACAATAAAAGTTTAGGTGATGCCACTTTTTGCGGTAATCCTCGCTGAAAAAACTGTTCACCTAAATCAATATAGGAATTAGAAAATTTTAACAATTAGCACACTCATATTTATTATTTAAAATAAGTTACTCAAAATAAGTTACTAGTAATAAAAGCAGCGAGTTGCGAAGCACTCATACGATCAGTATGGCGTTTTTCGAAACTCGTTACTTTAAGCTCGTTACTCAACTATGATGCGTTAGCATTAGATCATGTTGAGCTAAAATAGCGGTATCTTCTTGTGGAGCCATATTGCTGACGATATAAATAACTAAAGAACATAAAATAAAACCTGGTACTATTTCGTACATAAGTGAACTTAACGATTGACCATTGATAGTAACCGGCAGATAAATCCAAAGTAATACAGTTGCCGCACCTGTAATCATACCAGCTAAAGCGCCATTTCTAGTCATTTTTTTCCAATATAAGCTTCCAATAATAACAGGGCCAAAAGCAGCACCAAAGCCAGCCCAAGCATTACTGACTAAAGTTAAAATAGTACTATCACGATCATAAGCGAAGTAAATAGCAACTAACGCCACTAAAAACACAGAAATTCGCCCAACCAGCACTTGCTGTTTGTCAGTAGCGTTTTTATGTAAAAAGGTTTTATAAAAATCCTCTGTTAATGAACTTGATGTCACTAAAAGTTGAGAAGAAATAGTGCTCATTATCGCCGCTAAAATAGCCGCTAATAAAAAACCGGCAATAAGGGGGCTAAATAAAATTTGTGATAACAAGATGAAAATAGTTTCAGCATCATCAAGCTGCATCCCTGTTTTAGCAACATAAGCGATGCCAGCAAAACCTGTTGCCATAGCGCCAATAATAGCAACTATCATCCAACTCATCCCGATTCGGCGTGCTGCTGGCATATCTTTTACACTACGTATTGCCATAAATCGCACAATAATATGGGGTTGACCAAAATATCCCAACCCCCATGCCATCGCTGAAATAATACCGATAAAGCTAACACCACTAAAAATATTTAGTAATTCAGGATCAATATGACTAACACTTCTTTGCACTTCACTTATGCCACCAACTTCGTTAATAGCAACAACGGGCACTAACACCAAAGCCACAAACATAATACAACCTTGAACAAAGTCAGTTAAGCTCACCGCTAAAAACCCACCAAAAAAAGTATAAGCGACTACTACGCCAGCGGTAACATATAAACCAAGCTCATAATTTAAACCAAAAGAACTTTCAAATAACTTACCACCAGCAACAATGCCACTTGATGTGTAGAGAGTGAAAAATACCACGATGACAACAGAGGAAACCACTCTTAGTAGTCGGGATTTATCATTAAAGCGATTTTCAAAAAAATCAGGCAAGGTAATCGAATCATTTGCTACTTCGGTATACGTTCTAAGACGAGGGGCAACAATAAGGTAGTTTAAAAAGGCCCCCATAACTAAACCTATAGCAATCCATAAACTGCTCATCCCTGAAATATACATGGCGCCAGGCAAACCCATTAACATCCAACCACTCATGTCAGATGCACCCGCTGAAAGCGCGGCAACACTTGGGCTCAAACTTCGTCCGCCAAGCATAAAGCCAGAAACATCATCCGTTGATTTTTTAAACGCGTAAAGACCAATACCTAACATGACGATAAAATATAATGATAACGAAACTAACGTCCCAAATTCCAAGCACTTCCCCTTAAATTATTATTATTTGAATAAATTCCCTGCTACGCTATCAAGAAAGCCACTAAAAATAAACCTTAGTATTAAAATCTTCATATAGAAAAGCGATAACCAAAAAACAGTTAGTTTAAAAACAATAAATACCCAAGCAATCTTGCATCTTCAAACAGAACAGGTATATTGATTAATAACTGTTTTTATTAAGATGATATTGCTCAAACCATGTACTTTTATGCCGCTAGACAGCCAATTTTCGATGCAAACAAAAAACTCTATGCTTATGAGTTACTTTTTCGCGATAGTATAGATAATGTTTTTCCTAATATAGATGGCGACGAAGCAACCAGTAAAATGATTGAAGCAAATAAGTTTAATATGGGTATAAGTGACTTTACTAGCAACAAACTAGCCTTTATCAATTTTACTTTAGAAACTTTAGTCCTAGGTTATCCTGAAATGTTAACCAATGAAGAAGTTGTCGTTGAAATTTTAGAAACGATTAAACCCGGAAAAAAATTATTAGGTTTATGCAAAGATTTATATAGTAAAGGCTATATCATCGCTTTAGATGATTATGAGCACCAAAGTGTTTGGGCGCACTTTTATCCTTTTATCAAAATTATTAAAGTAGATATTCAGCAAACTAATTTTGATGAAATAAACGAAATTATTGAGGCCACTAAAGATTACCCTCATATTGAGTTATTAGCAGAAAAAGTAGAAACCTATGAAGAATACAATCAAACCTTGCAGTTAGGTTTTAAATACTTTCAAGGCTTCTTCTTTGCTAAACCTGAAATGGTAAAAACTAAAAACCTATCCCCTTCTCAGCTTGCTATGGCAGAGCTATTGTATGAGACATCAAAACCAGAATTAGATCTCGCTGGTATTACGCATGTTTTTGAGCACGATGTTTCTTTATCCTATAAGTTACTTCGTTATGCCAATTCGGCTATGTTTAGGCGCCATAACGAAGTTTCTACCATTAAACAAGCATTGGTAATACTGGGTTCAAGTGAACTTAAGCGTTTTCTTGGTTTAATGTTTGCCATAACCGCAAATCCTGACAAGCCAACTGAACTAATAAAGCTAGCGATGACACGCGCTAAATTTTGTGAACTTGTGGCTAAAGATATGAAGTCCAATTTTGATGACTCTACTGCTTTTCTAATAGGGTTATTATCCATGATAGATGCTATTTTAGATGAAGAGCTTGAAGTTGTATTAGCTAAACTCCCTTTATCAGCAGAAATAAAAGAGCCATTGCTTACCCGAAAAGGCATAATGGCTGCGGTTATAAAGTTAGTTGAGTTTATTGAGCATGCTCAATGGGATAAAACCAACATTGTTATGGAAAAACTCAAATTAGATAAAGAGCAAGCGGTTAAACATTATAATAAAGCGCTCGCTTGGGCTGACGAACAAAGCCAGTTAGCAGGGTAAACGAGCCATTTATAAACAAAAAAACGAATATGCTTTAAAAGTATATTCGTTTTTTATTAGCTTTTTAAAGGTATTAAAATCCTTGTGGATTTTCTGACTGCCAACGCCAAGTATCTTCAATCATGGTGTATAAATTTCTAGTCGCTTGCCAGCCAAGTATTTCATTAGCTAAGTCAGCATTAGCATAAACAGTGGCTAAATCTCCAGCGCGTCTTGGTACAATTTTATATGGAATATCCTGACCACTAATCTCTTTGAAAGTATTTACAATTTCAAGCACAGAAGTACCATTACCGGTACCTAAATTAATGGCTTTACAGCCTGATATTTTATCCAAATTTTGTAATGCTTTAACATGGCCTTGAGCTAAATCAACCACATGAATATAATCACGAACGCCGGTACCGTCTACCGTGTCATAATCATCACCAAACACCTGTAACTGAGCCAATCGCCCCACAGCTACTTGCGCAACATAAGGTAATAAATTATTAGGAATACCATTAGGGTTTTCACCGATTAATCCTGAATCATGCGCGCCAATAGGATTAAAATAACGTAAACAAACAATAGACCAATCACTATCACTTTTTGCTAGATCAAACAATATATGCTCAACCATCAGTTTAGTTTGCCCATAAGGGTTTGTAGCGGAAGTTGGCATGGTTTCATTTAGCGGTGAAACATTGTCACCATAAACGGTAGCAGAAGAGCTAAACACCAACTTTTTAACATTATGCTCAGCCATCACTCTAAGTAAAATAACAGTGCCTGAAACATTATTATAATAATAACTAAGGGGTTTTTCATTCGACTCGCCAACCGCTTTATGGCCGGCAAAATGGATCACTGCTTCAATATCATGCTGGTCAAACACCGCATTCATTGTTTCATAATCACAGACATCAGCTTTTATAAAAGTAACATTTTTATTGGTTATTTGCTTAATTCTATCAAGCACTTTGGTAGAAGAATTTGACAAATCATCAACAATAACAATCTCTTGCTCTTTCCCTTGACTAGAGAGTGTAGCGGTTAAGGTTTGTAATTCAACGACCGTGTGACTGCCAATATAGCCTGTGCCACCCGTTATTAATAAACTCATTATATTCCCTTCTATCTGTTCAGCTTATTTACTTTATGCTTTATTCAGCTATCTGAATTTTATTGATAGTATTTTGCCACGCTAGCAAAGAAATCGCCAAGCATTTCTGCTGGCAAAGCATTAATTCCAGCAGCAGCAGCTCGCCCACCACCTGTTGGAAAGCTAGCACATAACTCACCTGCACCTTGTTTATTGTTTAATGGCGCTCTAAGGCTAATGGTATAAGTTAGTTCTTCATTAATCGTGCTTTCATTCAAGGTGCTCTCATTCAAGGTGCTCTCATTCAAGGTAACAACGACATGCGCCTTATTAGGTGATGCATTGGCTAGCTCATTACCAAAAACACCACTTACGCGTCTTGCCCATGGTTCATCAGCTAATTGCACTGCACTTAATTGCGCATTATCAACAAGTACAGTAGATTGTTTAGCTTTAGCCATATCCGCTAAATAAGCCGTTTTAAGTTGATAAAAAATAGAATCGGTTTCGTTGATTAAATCAAATGGATCAGAATAACATGAGAGTTTTTCAAATAACTGTGCCGGATGAAAGTGCAAATCATCAACACTGCGGCCATAGCCATTGTAATTAATATAAATGCCAAGCTCTTTTAATAACGCTTGCTGATCAATTGATAAGTTATTCTTCAGGGCAAGCGCCTTTGCAGAAGCTTGCATATTATCACCAAAAGCAGCGGTTATAGCCCAATGAACAAATTCATTATTAAGATGGTTATTTACCAACAAACTAGTACAAGTGTTGGCATCAGTATCTATTAAACTAGTTAACAATGTTGATTGAGGAATATCACCTGATCTGTGATGATCTACATAAAAAACCTCAACATTATTTTTTAATAAAAGATTTAAAGCGTCACTATTTTTTTCTAACGATATATCTAATACCGTAACCGAGGTTGCTAACTCTACATCTACTTTTTCAAGTAAGCTAATATCACGTTTTACACCGGTGACTAAAATTGATTCTTTGGGATAAGGCTTACTTATGGACAGGCGAAGTTGCAATAAGGCTATAATGCCATCAGCATCACCATTAAAAACATCATAATGCATAACTTACTCTTGCTCTTTATTGCTGAGAATATTCTTACCGATATCACTATTGCTGAAACTAGTACTTATGGTGATAAAGCCTTGCTTAACTAAATGAGTCACAATTTGCTCAGCACATGCTTGTATTGATTGCTCTGCTGTTTTGACATGAATTTCTGGATTTTCAGGAACATCATATTTGGAATCAATACCGGTAAAGTCTTTAATTTCTCCCAAGCGAGCTTTTTTATAAAGTCCTTTAGGATCACGCTGTTCGCAAATATTAATAGGGGTATCAATATACACTTCAATAAATTCACCTTGTGCTAATTTAGCTCTAGCACTGGCTCTATCTTTTATAAATGGTGAAATAAATGCCGTAGATACAATTAAGCCAGCATCTAGAAACAATTTGGATACTTCACTAATACGACGAATATTTTCTATTCGGGCATCATCACTAAAACCTAAATCTCCATTTAAGCCATGACGAACATTATCACCGTCAAGCAAATAACTATGACAACCTAGGGTAAACAGCAAAGCATCAACCGCATTAGCGACCGTTGATTTTCCTGAGCCACTTAAGCCAGTATACCAAAGTAGACAAGGTTTCTGGTTTTTCAAGTTAGCACGCTGCTCTTTGGAAATATGTTGCTCATGCCAAACAGTATTTTCTGTTTTCATTTTGTACTCTTTAATATTTTAAGGTGATAATTTTAAGGTGATAATTTTAAGGTATTAGTTTTATGGTGTTAATTTAAAAAGGAAACACTAAAGGAATCATCAATAATACCGTAGTGCTGTAAATAAATGATATGGGTAAACCAAATTTAACAAAATCGGTTAATTGATAATTACCTGCGTTATAAACCATAATATTGGTTTGATAGCCATAAGGGCTAATAAAGCTGCCACTTGCGGCAAAAGCCACCGCCATAACAAAAGGGATAGGATCCACGCTTAAACCCAAGGCAATATTATAAGCAATTGGAAAGATTAGCGCCGCCGCCGCGCTATTGGTTATTAACTCAGTTAACAACAAGGTTAAAACAAAAATAGCGACAAAAGCTAAATAAGGACTACTATCGTTAAGAAGATGTTCGATACCGCTGGCAATCATTGCTGCTACGCCAGTGTTTTCAACAGCACTGGCTAACGTCAACGCGCCAAGCACTACCATCCAAATTTCTAATGGGAATCGGCGTTTAATTTCATTTACGGTGAGTGCGCCACTAAAAATAAGTGCAGCCACATAAATAAATAAGCAACTAAGTAAAGAAACGGGTGTTAACACTGACACTAAAATAGCCAGTAAAAATCCCCATATAGTGCCATAATCACGCCAGCCACTCAGCATGTTTACCGCTTGGTGACCTGAAAGAATAAAAAAGTTTTTCGATAAGTTAGTTCTACTGGCAAAGTCTTGTCCTACGGCCAGCACTAAAAAGTCACCTGATTGTAAAACAATATCACCTAACTTTCCTGATAAAGCACACCCTTCTCTGCGAACAGCCACCACGGCGGCATCAAATCGAGCGCGAAAGCCTGCTTTTTTTAATGTTTTTCCCGCTATAGCTGAGTCTGCTTTAATCAGAACTTCAGTTAGATTACCTCGTAACAAGTCATCTTGCTCGGCAAACAACGTTAGTCCGTCAAATTGCTGCAGAGTTAGCACTTTAGAAATATCACCACTAAAGATAAGTTTATCGCCAGCTTGTAGGTTTTCGTCAGGAGTAACCGGCGATATTAAGCGACCTTTGCGAACAATTTCAACCAAGAACAATGCATCTAAATTTCTTAGCCCATTTTCTTCAATGCTTTTACCCACTAATTTAGAATCATTGCCAACTTCTGCTTCAAGTAAGTAATCTTGTGTCGCCAGTTCTCTTTGCTCCATGTCAGGCAAAGTTCTAACACGTAATACAATAATCAATAAACAAAAGAATAAAGCCACTATGCCAATAGCAGTGAAGTCAAAGAAACTAAAGCCCTCAACACCTCTCTCAAGTAATAAACTGTTTACTATAAGGTTAGTTGAAGTGCCAACTAAGGTGAGAGTACCGCCTAATATAGCGGCGTATGATAAAGGTAATAGCAATTTACCTGCATTAATCAGCTTATTGTTTTTAACACTATTGATAAGTGTAGCCACAACGGCTGTATTACTCATTAAAGCAGAGGCAAAAGCAGTACCAATAAAAAGCCGTAACATCGACTTTATTTTAGAACCATTAAAAACACGACTACTTAGACGACGTAAAATACTGGTTCGTTCAAAAGAATAGGAACAAAGCACCAGCAAAATCAAGGTTACTAAACCGGGATTAACTGCGTTGGCGAGAATATCATCAACACTAACAAGCGAGAGAGCTAAACAAACAAGTACCGTAATTGAGAAAATACGCTCAGGTACTTGTTGGTATTTAAGAAGGGCGACAAAAGTGGCGATAAATACCGCTATCATCAACCACTGCTGTATTGTCATCATTATCCTAGGAGTGTGGAGTTAGAACCTACTAACTCGTTACTATTAACTCGTAACTACCTTACTTGGTGATATCTCTACTACCCCAATGAGGGAAATGCTTACGCACTAACGTGTTAAATTCTAGCTCAAAGTCAGAATATTCATGTACCTTTTGATCAAGCGCATGGGTAATCATACCTGCACCAACGGTAATATTGCTTAATCTATCAATAATGATAAAAGCCCCCGTACCGCGATTTTCTTTATAAGCATCAAAATGTAACACTTCATCAACAACAAAATTAACGGTACCAATATCATTAATCGCTAACTGCGAACTTGGGTGTTTTTCCATAGTGTTAACGTCATATTTATTTTCAATACTCTGCGCATGCCCTGTCGTCATTTTACTGCCATGCTTAATAAAGTATTCACGACCCGGCTCTAATTCATTTTCATGCATCCATACAACAGTTGCGTTAAATTCTTTTGCAGAATGAGGTAAACCGCCTTTTTTAACGATCATTTCGCCGCGGCTAATATCAATTTCATCTTCAAGGGTTAACGTGACTGCCATCCCCTTATCAGCACGTTCAAGATTACCATCAAAAGTAACAATTTCTTTTACAACGCTTTCTTTACCAGAAGGCAATGCAACGATGGTATCGCCCACTAAAACATGACCTGAAGCAACGGTTCCCGCAAAACCACGAAAATCTAAATTAGGCCTGTTAACGTACTGCACTTGAAAACGAAATTGAGTAAATTCATTTTGTGGTATCACATCAATCGTATTAAGCAGCTTCATTAAGGTTGCCCCAGGGTACCAAGGCATATTTTCGCTTTCTTCAACTACGTTATCGCCATTAAGTGCTGATAACGGTACAAAGCGAATATCATCAAATTCAAGTGACTCAGCAAACTCACGATATTCCTTTTTAATTGCTTGATAACGCTCTTGCGAATAATCAACCAAATCCATTTTATTTACCGCAACAACAATGTGCTTAATGCCTAATAATGAACAAATAAAGGAATGACGACGTGTTTGAACTTGCACCCCATAACGCGCATCAATCAAAATAATCGCTAAATCACAATTGGAAGCACCCGTTGCCATATTTCGAGTATATTGTTCATGTCCTGGGGTATCTGCAATAATAAATTTGCGTTTATCCGTAGAAAAATAACGGTAAGCAACATCAATAGTAATGCCTTGCTCACGTTCAGATTGCAAACCATCAACTAATAAAGCTAAATCTATCGCTTCACCCGTTGTGCCTGATTTCTTTGAATCTTTTTCAATAGCAGCTAATTGATCTTCAAAAATCATTTTTGAATCATGTAACAAACGACCAATTAAGGTACTTTTACCATCATCAACGCTACCACACGTTAAAAAACGAACTAACTCTTTGTTTTCATGTTGCTTTAAATAAGCTTGAATATCATCTTCAATTAAGTCTGATTGGTGACTCATCACGTTCTCTCAAAATTTATAATTAATTTACTGAAATCTATTACTTAAAAGTATGTACCTAAAAAATAGTACCTAAAAATAGCGGGATTATTTAAAAATACCCTTCCATTTTTTTCTTTTCCATTGAACCAGCACTATCGTGATCAATCACACGGCCTTGGCGTTCAGAGGTTTTTGTTAATAACATTTCTTGAATGATTTCAGGCAACGTTGTTGCTGTTGATTCAACTGCGCCAGTCAATGGATAACAGCCTAAGGTTCTAAAACGCACATCTTTCATTTGAATTTCGTCATCATCGCCAATTGGCATGCGGTCATCATCAACCATGATCAACGTACCATCGCGCTCAACTACAGGACGTTTCTTTGACAAATATAAAGGCACAATAGGAATACTTTCTAAATAGATGTACTGCCAAATATCTAACTCAGTCCAGTTTGATAAAGGAAACACACGAATGCTCTCGCCTTTATTTACTTTACCGTTATACACATTCCATAATTCTGGTCGCTGGCTTTTAGGGTCCCAACGATGATTTTTATCACGAAATGAGTAAACACGTTCTTTAGCACGAGATTTTTCTTCATCACGGCGAGCACCTCCAAAGGCGGCATCAAAACCATATTTATCAAGCGCTTGTTTTAAGCCTTGAGTTTTCATCACATCAGTATGCTTAGCACTACCATGGGTAAAAGGTCCCATGCCCATAGCGATACCATCAGGATTTTGATGTACAAGCAATTCAAACCCATACTCTTTGGCCATTTTATCGCGAAACGCGATCATTTCTTTAAATTTCCAATTAGTATCAACATGTAATAATGGGAAAGGGATTTTACCTGGGGCAAAGGCTTTACGAGCAAGATGCAATAATACTGCAGAATCTTTACCGACAGAATAAAGCATTACTGGGTTGTCAAATTCTGCGGCGACTTCACGAAAAATGTGAATAGATTCCGCTTCTAATTTTTTTAAATGGGTTAAATTCATAGTCAATACAAACGTTGATAAAATTAATAGTGAAATAATGCCATATCCAGATAAATATTTCCATATATCAAACAGGCTTTATATAACAAAATAGAATATAAAAGTTATTTTTACACTTTTGTTTTCTATATGAAAAAGTCAGCAAAAAGCTGACTTTTAAAATAAAAGATCTATACCCAATCCATCTCAAGATGCGAGTTTCAGCCTCTTGAGATGGATTGGTTATATAAAGTTTATATTTTTAAGCGCCCCACATTATCTGTTAACACTTTTACACCAACCCCCTTAACTTTCGTCAAATCTTCAATTGATTTAAACGCACCCACTTGCTCACGATACGCCAAAATTGCCTGCGCTTTTTTATGACCAATTCCTTTTAAGGTCACTAAATCGTCAATGGTTGATTTATTCAAATGAATAACTTGTTGTATTGCTACCGCTTCAGTTGTAACGGTAGGCTCAGCAAAAGCTAAGCTGGTATTAAAAAGTAAAGTGGAGGTTAGTAATGCACAGGAAAGTGCTTTAAGTGATAAAACTTTCATATTAAATTCCTTGTAAATAGTTCCATTAAGTAGATAACTGTTTAACAAAACATTAAAACAGTCACTATAGGTTTAGCTATAAAATAAAATTTTGTCAAATTCATTTAAAATTGCACAAAAATAGTTAGAATATGCAGTCATAATTCTCGCACTATTATTTAAATCACTCTATGAGCAAAACAAGCTGTTTACTTACGCCAACTTTAGCTAAAAATAAAACGACCAATACAAGCACCAATACAACCACTAAAGTTGATAAAAAAACTTGGCACAGTTTACAAGGCTCAAGTGCGAGTATCGCTTTGTATAACGGTGCGCTAATAAGTGATGTTCCAATATTACTGGTAACCCACGACACGCCTTCTGCACTAAAGCTAGAACAAGAGATACGCAGTTTATCGCAAGATGAAAATGAATTAACCATTTGCTTATTTCCTGATTGGGAAACCTTGCCTTATGATACTTTTTCTCCTCATCAAGATATTATTTCTCAGCGATTAGCCACGCTTTACCAGTTATCTCGACTGAAAAAAGGCATTGTAATAGTGCCAGTAACCACGTTAGTGCAACGATTGGCGCCTAAGCAATACATAGAAGCTAACAGCTTAATCATTAACAAAGGTGATAAAAAAGACTTGCACCAACTTCGACAAGCATTAGAGGCCAGTGGCTATCGTTGTGTTGACCAAGTGATGGAGCATGGTGAATTTTCTGCTCGTGGCGCAATTTTAGATATTTATCCTATGGGCAGTAACACGCCATTTCGTTTAGATTTTTTCGATGACGAAATTGATGAAATACGGTTATTCGATCCTGAAAATCAGCGTTCAAGTGAAAAAATAGATAATATTAACTTATTACCCGCTCATGAATTTCCAACAGATAAAGAGGCTATCAGTTTATTTCGCAGCCAATACCGTGAATTATTTAAAAGCTCTATCGACAAAGAATCAATTTACCATCAAGTCAGCAATGGCATTCTCCCCCCTGGTATCGAATATTATTTACCACTGTTTTTCGAAAACTTAAAAAATAAAGAACAAAGCACCAATACGTTATGTGATTATTTAGCGCCCGATACATTAATTATCATTTTGGGTGATTTAGATAAATCACTAGAACAATACTGGCAAGACATTGAGTATCGTTATGAAAACAGACGTTACAACCCTGTTCGCCCATTATTGCCACCTGAACAATTATTTTTAACGAAAGAATTACTTTATACCGCGTTAAAACCTTTTGCTCGAATTACCATCGAGGCTTGTGAAAACACAATTGAAGTCACCGATAGTGAAACAAAACAAAAATCGAGCGCTATTTATTTCGACGTAAATGCGCTGCCTGATTTAACTATTGATCACAAATTAAAACACCCTTTTGAGCTAATAAACAACTTTATTCGTGATAAAGAAACGCCCAATAAAATTTTATTTATTGCTGAAAGCCAAGGCCGACGTGAAAGTGTTTTAGAATTACTCGCACGAAATAACATCAAACCCAGTGTATTTAGCTCAATTGAAGATTTTATTGAATCAACTGAGCCATTAGGTATTAGTGTTAACGCGCTTAATCAAGGATTCTCCTTCCAAGCAAAAGGAAGTGCTAAAAAAAATGCTATTTCCTTAATTACCGAAGCAGAGCTACTAGGTGATCATGTTCGTCAATCTAGACGACGAAATCAATCACAAGACATTGACACCGATGCTATTTTCAAAAACTTAGCCGAACTTTCTATTGGTCAAGCAGTAGTCCATATAGAACATGGTATTGGTCGTTACTTAGGTTTGCAAACCTTAGAAACAGGCGGTATTACCACTGAATTTTTAATGCTGAGCTATGCTAACGACGCAAAACTCTATGTACCTGTTGCTTCCCTGCATTTAATCAGTCGGTATTCAGGCGCTGACTCTGATCATGCACCTTTACATAAACTTGGCACAGACACGTGGAGTAAAGCGAAACAAAAAGCCGCTGAAAAAGTGCGCGATGTTGCGGCAGAGTTGCTTGATATTTACGCTAATCGTGCAAGCAATATAGGCTATACATTTAAACGTGATAAAGCAGATTACTTAGCTTTTAGCGACAGTTTTGGTTTTGAAGAAACCTTTGATCAACAACAAGCCATCAATGCAGTAGTTAGCGATATGCTATCTAGCAAAGCAATGGACAGATTAGTGTGTGGCGATGTTGGTTTTGGTAAAACCGAAGTGGCCATGCGCGCCGCTTTTGTTGCCGTAAACGATGGTAAACAAGTGGCGATACTTGTACCTACCACCCTACTTGCGCAGCAGCATTATGATAACTTCCGCGATCGCTTTGCTAACTGGCCAATATCAATAGAAGTATTATCACGTTTTAAAACAGCCAAGCAGCAAAGTGAAGTGGTAAAGCAAGTTGAATCTGGGCAAATAGATATATTAATAGGTACGCATAAACTTTTACAAAACAGTATTAAATATAAAGATTTAGGGTTATTAGTTGTAGATGAAGAACATCGATTTGGTGTAAAACAAAAAGAAAAAATTAAACAACTACGCAGTAATGTTGATATTCTCACCTTAACCGCCACCCCCATTCCGCGAACATTGAATATGGCAATGGGCGGCATGCGAGATTTATCAATAATAGCAACACCTCCAGCAAAGCGTTTAGCAGTTAAAACCTTTGTTCGCCAACATGATGAAGCCTTAATTAGAGAAGCTATTTTACGAGAAACATTACGTGGTGGTCAGGTGTATTATTTACATAATCATGTCGATACCATAGAAAAAACCGCCTCTAATCTTCAAGCACTCGTGCCCGAAGCGCGTGTTGTAACTGCACACGGACAAATGCGAGAACGTGAACTTGAACGTATTATGAGCGATTTTTATCATCAACGTTTCAACGTGATTGTTTGTACTACTATTATCGAAACAGGTATTGATGTACCCAGCGCCAACACCATTATTATGGACAGAGCCGATCACTTAGGTTTAGCGCAATTACATCAACTGCGTGGTCGTGTTGGTCGCTCGCACCATCAAGCTTATGCTTATCTTTTAACGCCTCATGAAAAACGAATGACAAAAGATGCTAAAAAGCGTCTTGAGGCTATCGCTTCATTAGAAGATTTAGGAGCAGGTTTTACACTAGCCACTCACGATTTAGAAATACGTGGCGCAGGTGAATTACTCGGTGAAGATCAATCAGGCTCTATGAGCCAAGTTGGCTTTAGTTTGTATATGGAAATGCTGGATCATGCAGTTGAAGCCTTAAAAGATGGCAAGCAGTTATCACTTAATCAAGTAACCGCTAAACAAACTGAAATAGAGCTACGTTTGCCCGCGCTTATTCCTGAAAGTTATATTTTCGATGTTAGTATACGGTTAAGTTTATATAAACGTATCGCCAGTTGTAAAAATAAAAATCAGTTAGATGATATTCAAGTTGAGTTAATTGACCGTTTTGGTTTACTACCACAAGCGGCCAAAAATTTAATTCAAATTGCAAAAATACGCTTAAAAGCCCAAACTATTGGTATCTCACGTATTGAAGTAAGTGAAAAAGGTGGGTCAATCGAATTCAATGACGATACCTGTGTTGATCATATGTTGATCATTGGCTTAGTGCAAAAACAGCCAACAATGTATAAGATGGTGCCTCCTAATAAGCTGAAGTTTAGTCGAATAAATGAAGGTGAACAGGAAAGATTTAACTTGATCACCAATTTATTGAATGATTTAACGGCGACTAACTCAAAACTAAAATAAAACTAGAATAAAACTAAACAAAAACTAAAACAAAAACTAAAACAAAAACTAAAACAAAAACTAAAACAAAATAGATAAATAAATAAACGGATCCTTAATGAAATTAAATTCAGCTTTTTTCTATTCACTGCTTGCGCTTAGTATCTCACAGCTAACGATGAGTGCAGACGTTTGGGCCCAAAATCAAGAAGAAGAGGAAGCTGATCGTTGGTTTGAAGTTGAAGTAATATTATTCAAACAATTAGGTAACAAAGCAGAACTAAAAGAACAATTTCCCAAAGACATTAATGCATCAAATCTGCCTATTTATCAACAATCATTTGATTTACTCAGCCCTTATTTTCAGCCAAACTTAACAAGCATAAAACAGTTTATGCCACTTTGTGGCGAGCAAGATGAACAACATCTATTTTTAGAGCCACTGCAAGATGTTGCTCAAGTGGGAGTAGATAAAAATTTTATAACGCTAGAAGCCACTATAGAAAAAACTACTCAGCAAAAAAGTGAGCAATCAAACTTAGTCTCTTTTGAATTCGACTTGCAAAAAGAAGCACTCGCTAAGCCTATTTTCTCTACCAAAGACCTTTGTATTATTTCGCAAAAGGAAATGGAAAGCTTACTTGATGAAAAGCTACTCGCACATTTTAACCTAGACTCATTTGGGGTTGATGCTTTACCAAGTCGGTTAAATGCCTCAGGCGCACATAATTCAGATTCACAAAATTCAGGTTCACAAAATAATAGTAGTCCTTACTTAATTGCCGATGATTCATTGCTATTAAAAGATATTAGCCAACGGTTACGCTGGAGCAAAGAGTTCAAACCTTTATTACATTTTGGCTGGCGACAAGTTGGTATAACTCAAAACGATGCTATTCCGCTTAAATTATTTGCGGGTGATCACATTGAGTACCAATACCAGCAGGCATTAACTGAATACCAATCAGAAGTTAAAGAAGTAAACGCAATAGAGAAAAATTTGCTTGAGCAACTAACTCAAGCCCAAACTCAAGCTCAAACTCAAACTCAAGACATCACGAAAATGACTAAAGCAGAACGAAAACAGCAAGCATTAACGTTATTACTTTCCCGTATTGAAAATATGGATAAGAACCAACTAGATGAAAACGCTGTAAGTGATATAGTTAGTCGCATTGAAAAACATAGCCGCATTGAAAAACAAAATTTCGACGCTATTTTAGCTAAGCATGATGTTGAAAGTACCAGTGACGATCCACTATTAGACGATCAACCGTTAGGTAATCAATCATTAGACATGAGCACCCCACCTAAAAAACCTCTTCAACCTTGGTTTTTAGATGGTTTTTTAAAAATACATTTAGACCATTACCTCTACATAACTGCTGATTTTAATGTACTTAATCAAGACCAATTCAAACCGCTTAGTGAAAATGATAAAAATGATAAAACTGATGATGTTAAAGCCGATGAGGTGAAACTCGTCAACTTTAGTCAAACCCGACGAGTGATCACGGGCGAAATACATTATTTTGATCACCCTTACATCGGCATGATAGTACAAATAAGACGTTTTGATCCCACCATGCCTGTAGGTGAGCAAGTAAGCCAAGCCATTCGATAAACATACATTATTTGGCTTACTACTTTATCTACAGGTCAGTATTTATCCTGACAAATTTTGTTAACGAGGAAAAACCATGAACAAAGAAATTGAAATTCAAGCGGCTGTATTTCGCCGTTTATTAGCCCATTTAGACGATCGAAAAGACGTACAAAATATCGAACTAATGAACTTAGCTGGTTTTTGTCGTAATTGTTTTAGTAAGTGGACAGTTGCTGAAGCCGAAAAGCTTGGCGTAACAGTTGATATTGATATCGCCCGCGAACAAGTATACGGCATGCCTTATAGCGAGTGGAAAGAAAAACATCAGTTACCTGCGACCGAAGAGCAATTAGAAAATTTAATGAGTCAAATAAAGCAAAGTAATTCATCACACTCCTTTGCACATAACGAGCTTGTAGAATAACTCATTTATTAGGAATGAATATGACCCTATTAAGATAATCGTAAATTTTAATTAATTAAGTCAGTATTTGTCAAAACAAGTTAATTTGCTTACTGACAATCATTTCAAATGATTTACCAAGAAAAGGTAATACATCATTCGCTATGGGTTTAATCTGCTTATCAATATAATGCTCATAGTCAAGATTACCTTTTGATAGTTCTATTGGCATAATACCATTTAGCGTCATAACATATTCAATCTTACTTCCTTTTCTATATTTAGGTTTAAGGCCTAAATCTATTAACGCTTTGTTTGCAAGTAAACACGCTTTTATGTGAGGTGGTGTATTGACATAATCTTCAAGTTTTCTTCTGATTTTTTTCATGTAAATAAGCTCACTATCGTACTTTCCACTCTTTAACTCATTCACTGTAGTGCAAATGTACTCTTCAACAGGTAAGTCGTTAAATATAAGCCTGAACAGCTCCTGCTGGAACACCTTGCTTATCTGTGTCCAATCACTCCTAACGGTCTCTAGCCCTTTAAATACTAGTTCTCCATTGCTTAAACCAACATACCTTTTCTTCGTGCCAGTTTTTTGCCCATTTACAGCATCTTGCCCGCGGATTGTTGGCATTAAAAATTTGGTAAAATGGGTTTCAAATTCAATTTCTAATTCACAAGGTAAATCAAATTCTTTTGCTAAATAGTTCTGCCATTTTTCATTAATAAAATCTTGTAACTCACCACCTAATTCTTTGCATTGCAATAATGTTTTCTCACTGCCTGCATGTACAAAAATAGAATCAGTATCACCGTAAATAACGCGAAAACCTTTATCTTCAATCCATAATGAGGTGATTTTTAAAATTTCATGACTCCGTTTAGTGATAGAGCCTGATAGGCGAGGATCGAAAAAGCGACAGCCGGTTGAGCCTAAAACGCCATAAAAGCTATTCATAATGATTTTAATCGCTTGTGATAAAGCCGCATTTTTCTGTAACTTGGCTTTGTCACGTTCTAACCAGAGCGACGTGATAATGTCAGGTAAAAAGTGTTTGTCTCGTGAAAAATACGCACCATCAAAGCCTTTAATCGATTTTGTAGTGTCCTTAGTATGATCCTTAGCATTTTCAATAAGCCCTTCAACCAGTCCCATTGGATCTATTTTAAACGTTCGAATAATACTGGGATAAAGCGATTTAAAATCAAGCACTAACACATTCTCATAAAGGTCAGGAATAGAGTCCATAACATAGCCACCGGGAGAAATAAGATCAGAAACACCATCACCCATATTTGGCGCCACATAACCACTACGATGCAGTTTAGGTAAATAAAGGTTAGTAAAAGCAGCAACTGAGCCACCTATTCTATCAATAGCAAGCCCCGTTAACTGGGCGCGAAGTTGTGCAAAGGCTAATAATTGTGTTTTTTCAAATATTAGCCACACCAATCGACAATCTTCAAGGTTATAAGCTGCTAAAGCAGGCTTATTATGTAAAAAATTATCGGTGATTTCAGCAACTCTGTTATCAACATCGTCAACCTTTTTACCTATACCTAATAGTGTATTAGCCACATTATCAAGGGAGAAACTTGGGAAGCTATAAGTGGCTGTTTTTAGTAAGTCGATACCGTCAAGCACCACGCGACCTGCTATTTCTATAAACTGTTGATCGGTATTATTACTATTTGTGCGCCAACGAGGAACGCTAGCATCTCGTCCTATGGTAAATTTAAGTTGATGAAGATCACAGCGTTTTTGCAGTAAACTAAAATCAAAATTGATGACGTTCCAGCCAATAAAGATATCAGCATCAATAATTGCGACTTGTTTGATTAGTTCAATCAATAGCTGCTTTTCATCTTCAACCCACACAATATAAGGCTCTGCATCAACTTGTGGCTCACCTATCATTAATACACATTTAAATTCACACTCCTTATTTACATGAAGGCTATTTGTATAAGGATTATGTGCATAAAGACCAATAGAATAAAGCTCACCTGCCATTGAACACTCTATATCAAGCGATAACATGGTCAAATTGATCGCTAACGCCTCTTTTGATTTTTTACACTTCACGTGAGGATCACAAAGAAAATCTACATCTGCGGTAATAAAACGCTCCATCAAATATCTATCATCGGGGCGTATATCATCTTCAAAACATTTGATTTGATGCGCTTTAAGACATTCTCTAGCACGATAAAATTGTGATAAATTAGCAAAGTAAAAACCATGAACAGGTATTTGCCCAAAAGTTTTCAAGGCTAAAGTTTGCTGCTTTACCAGTGCCACACCTTGTTGTTGTAAAATTTCAACCGCATTATTTACGTGTTTTTCTTCAACAAAAAATACCGCTAATTCATTATCAATAAGCAGTTTTTGTGCGCCTTTATCGGTTTTTAGCCATAAGGTGATCTGCAAAGCATTATCTTTGTCTTGCACTTGGCGACTTAATAAAAAGCCACTTTGAATTTGTTGTGACAAGTTAGTTGACCTATTTAAAAACAATTTAAAAACATTAAGGTGAAACAGTTAAAAACTGTTATTATATACAGCACTATATCTTACTTACCGTTTTATGGAAACTGCGCTAAATGTTAACTGACAAGTTAAAACAACTAATCCGCCAATCGTATAAAGCTATTGGTGAGAATTTAAGTAATTTTAATCCTAGAAAACAACAAACTTTTCTGATTGCCGAAATCGCTAAAACCTTGGCGGGTGAATATAGTAAAGATAGAAAAATCATTACCATAGAAGCAGGAACAGGTACTGGTAAGTCACTTGCCTATAGTTTGGGCGCTATTCCACTGGCATTAGCACGAGACAAAACAGTTTGTATTTCCACTGCCACTGTCGCATTACAAGAACAATTGGTCGATAAAGACCTACCTTTTCTGAAAAAACATGCCGGATTAAAGTTCGACTTCGCTTTAGTTAAAGGTCGCCAACGCTATGTGTGTAGGCAAAAACTTACCCAAGCTGTTGCCACCGACTCACCACAGGCAGGTTTTACTTTTGCAGAAAAACCCAAAGCCAGTGATATTCGCACCTTAAATGCCATGCACAAAGCATTAACTGATGGCTCTTGGTTAGGTGATATTGACTCATGGAAAAGCCCTATTCCACATCATATTTGGTCACAAGTACAAAGTGATAAGCACAGCTGTTTAAAAACCTTATCTGAGCATCATCATTGTCCGTTTCATAAAGCACGTGAAACCATGGAACAAGCACATGTGTTAGTGGTAAATCACAGCCTGTTATTGGCCGATCTAGAACTAGGCGGTGGTAGAATACTTTCTTCGCCTGATGAAACCTTTTATATCATTGATGAAGCTCACCATTTACCCAAAGTAACCCGTGATCATTCAAGCGCCAGTGTTACCTTACGCGGCGCAATTGAGTGGTTAACAAAACTAAGGGAAACAGGCGATAAAATGGCTAAGTTGATCAAATCTCAACGCGCTATTTCACCCGCTTTAAAGTTAAGTGATGATTGCCAAGATTTACTCATAGAAATGCAAAAAGTACTCACCTTTATTGATAACAATGCTAAAACCTATTTTTTAGAAAGCAATTCAGCTGATAACAACAGCGGCAACTTCAAACAAAAAGATGAAAAAGTATATCGCTTCGACAACGGTGTTATTCCCAAAACACTCAAAAATTGGGCAGAAGATTGTAACGAGCTTAGTAAGAAATCGTTAAGTCATTTAAATAAACTCTATAACGCCTTAATTGAAGCGGTAAAAGATGGTGATTGCAAAATGTACCTTGCTGAGCCTGTGTTAGGTGAAGCAGGCTTTATGCTGCAACGACTAGAGAATTTGCAATCGCTTTGGCATATGTATGCTAAAACAGACAGTGACAAAGCAGCCCCGATGGCAAGATGGATTCAAATTCAAGAGCCAACTAAAGCCAGTGCCCGTCAAGACTATTTGCTCAGCGCTTCACCCATAGAGGTGGGTTTTACACTAGAAGATAAACTGTGGAGCCAATGTGAAGGGGCTGTTTTATGTTCAGCAACACTGCTTGCCTTAAACTCATTTGATCACTTCCGCTTTCAAGCGGGTTTAAAAAATGGCGACGGTAGCCAATACCAACAAGTCACTTCACCTTTTGATTACCAAAACAATGCTCAACTTGTGATCGCAAAAATGACTAACGAGCCAAGTGCAATAAAGTTCACCGATGAATTAATAGAAAAATTACCCAAATATATTGAACAAGGTAGTGCAACGTTAGTGCTATTTTCATCTTATTGGCAAATGGAAAAAGTAGCCCAAGCATTAAAAGAAAAGCATGAGCTTGATATTGCAGTGCAAGGCGAACATTCTCGCCAGCATATTATTGAAAACCACAAAAAGCGCTGTGACGATAACAAAACCAGTATAATTTTTGGTACACAAAGTTTTTCTGAAGGTTTAGATTTACCCGGTAATTATTTAAACAATTTAATTATAACTAAACTGCCCTTTTCTGTACCAACCTCCCCCGTTGAACAGGCGCAAGCGGAATATATTACCGCGAAAGGAGGAAACCCTTTTATGTCATTATCTGTACCTGATACCTCTAAAAAACTAGTACAAGCTTGTGGTCGACTATTACGTAATGAAATGGATGAAGGCGTGATCACGTTAATGGATAAACGCGTAGTGACTAAACGCTATGGCAAACAACTACTCGATTCTTTACCCCCTTTTGAGCGAGTAATTGAAAGGTAAGATATGAAAAGTAGAGAAGTGAAAGCTATCATCTAGGTTATAAGTCCATATTTACACGGGAATACTGGGAAAATTTCACCTTTCAACGAACAAATAGATATATCTAAATAGATAAGCAGTTGATGGTGTGATAGAAAAAATGTAGAGTCGGTAAATCATAAATAATTAAGTTGGCTATTATTTTGGTGGAAACACCAAGTTGTTCGGCTTAATGAGGTTATTATAAACTTTAATCTAGTAATGGAGTACTATCATGAAAATTAAATACCTATCCTTTTTAGCCTTGTTTGCGCTTTTCTCGTGTAACGATGACGATAAAGAAAAAACAGTTGAGGTATACATTTCAAATGGAAAGCTGCAATGTCAGGACAATGCTATTCCAATTAATATCACTAAATCATACTTAACAAATGCAGGGTTAGACTTTTTGGAACAAAGCTGCGGTATTATAAATGCTGGGTATCCAACTGTTTGTGGAGGGGGGACTGGGCAAATTCATATTTACTCCATATCTAAAAATGACATCAATAGTGCTACGAACATTGGTTTTACCGAGGTGTCCACATTAGAAGATGGTTATCAGAGTATGGATTGTGGCAGTTTATAATAAACAAGTTACTCAAACGGACGCTAAACCGTTGGCTAACGCTCGTTCCTCGCAATTTTAACCAACAATATTTCGCCCATTATTTGGGCGTTAGCCATACTTGGCATAACTCTGTCATACTAGTGGCGTATATATGTCGTATCAATAAAGGCAATACTTCTTCATATTGGTCAAACATTTATGAAGAGGGTTTGAAAAATGGAAATGGAATTAAACAAAGAAACTTTAAAAAACCAACGAGATAGTAGAGCTTGGAGTCAGACACAATTAGCTGAGGTCTCAGGGTTAAGTCTTAGAACTATTCAACGAATTGAAAAAACAGGGGTTGCATCACAAGAATCAGCAAAATCTTTAGCTGCGGTATATGAATGTTCTATCACTGAATTGGTAACCAAAGATTTTTCGTCACAAATAGAAGGTAAATTTTCTTTTAGTAAAATGAGTTCAACAGCCAAGATTATTCACTTTTCTGTGTTATTACCTGCACTCTCTATTGCTTTATACCTTTTCTGGACTGGTCACAATTCTACTGCTTGGATAAACATACTTAGAGATTCTATCTTTAGTAGTTCCATTTCAGAAGGTAGATTAGATAAGATTAGCTTTTTAATTTTGGTTTTTGTTGTTGGTTTACCATCGTTACTTCCTGGGTTTATTTATGATTTTATAAATAAAAAAGGTGCATTTGAACGACCGCATGACTTGGTGTAACTATAAGTCATTCAAAAGGAAAAGTAGTATTAGCATCAGCCTTATTGTTATCCATTGGTTCTATTCAAGCAGCTGAATTCGTTCGTTGGGATAGCGCATCATTATCCTATCAATCTGTGGATATCGATGGAGACAAGTTAACTAGCTTTGGTGTTTTTAGAACAAAATTAATCGGTGAAAATGTATTTATTACAGGAGGTTATTAATCTGTATCTGATGATGTTGATTCCCTTAGTTTATCTGCAGTTTTTTAAATTAAAGCAAAACTAACAACACGCCCTGAGGTGGACAACTAGTAAATTTTTCTATTAATTGAAGTAGTTTAGTAAGAGAAAACATCAAAAACATATTAGCTCACATATGATCTACCACTCTTTATGCCAGTAATTTAAATAACTCGCTTTTACTGCCAATATTAAGTTTTTGGTAAATGCGATAAAGATGATTTGAAACCGTTGACGGCGATAAGTCTAACTCTCTTGCCGCTTCTTTAAAGGTTAATCCTTTGGCTAGTGTTTGTACAATTTCTCGCTCTCGCAGTGACAAACTATCTAAAGGCCCTTGTGGCCAAATTTCAACAATCACTAAATCTTTAAACGGTTTAAGTTCAACTTGTAAACCCTCTACTTCATAAGCTTGTTTAGATAGATCTAACGCAAAAGGTAGTTTTAGTAAACTATTTTTAGACTCGCTCTTATTAAACTCACTATCATCAGAATAATAACGCTCTAATAAATCAATGAAACTCGCTTGCACCTGGTGAAAGTAACCTCTGCTATCGCAAATAGCTTTGTGACTATTTTGATGTATTTTAGTTTTATGCGCTTTAGTTCTGTATGATTTAGTTTGGCTTTCCTCAGTGCGTTCAAGCTGCAAGAAAAGTGCATGTTTAGCTGCGGTAAGCAAATGATATAGAGCTTGCTTTTGCAGCTGTTTATCTTGGTCAGAAAAAGGCTTGTTACGTTCAAAGCGATACAAGGTTAATAAGGTAAATAAGCCCGTGCGTTCATCAAGATGAATAGATGATAAAATTCTTTCAATATCATGAGGTTTAAAACATTTCAGATATATTTCAGAACGATAAAAATCCTCATCAGCCATTAAATCACGCATATCTATTGGCGACCCTAAATTATCAAACAGCTTATCTACCAAAGGATTTATCGATAAATTTTCGAGTAAACACTGCGTTAATGATTCAGGTACATTAACTAAGGTATGGTTATGAAAACGCGCTGTTTGTTGATGACCGTTACTCCAAATGGCACCGTCAAAATCAATTAAATTCTGTAGTTGAGATAAAGCCCAGTTACGATATTCAGCCAACTCTATTTTACTGGTTGCTAAATAAAGCGTTGCTATAAACTGATTTAATTTATCTTGTTGCACGGCTAATACTTTTTTGATGATAGTTTGATGATAATTTGAGGATAAACGTATTTACCCTATTTATCCATTAGGTGATTTTTACTATAGCGTTAAAAAAATGACGCGCTATGATAATGCTATGCCAACCAAAGTGATGCAAGAACTATGTCTCTAACTGACCACAAGAACACGAATAATACCAACAGTGAAAGCCATGAAAAACACTATGACGCTATCATCATTGGCGGCGGTATTGCAGGATTAACCGCGGCATTAGAATTAGCCAAACAAGATAAACAAGTGCTGATACTCGATGCACAAGATGAAACAAAACTTGGTGGTTTAGCCCGAAGTGCTTTTGGCGGCATGGCACTTATTGGTACGCCTGAGCAGAAACGTAACGGTATTACTGACAATGCCGACATAGCACTAAAAGATTGGTATGCATTTGCCAATTTCGCCAAAGAAGATATTTTTCCAAAGCAATGGGCAAAATTGTACGTTGAACAAAGCTACCGAAATGTTTATCAATACGTAAAAAAACTAGGCGTGAAATTTTTACCCGCTGTTAACTGGGTTGAACGCGGTTTATATTCAGGCGGTAATTCAGTACCACGCTACCATGTGATTTGGGGAACCTCTCTAGATCTTGTAAATAAAATGCTTGTTGCTATCGATCCCTTTAAAAATAAAAACATTCATTTTGGTTTTAATTGTAAAGTCAGCCAGTTGTTAACATCAAACGGAACCATCATTGGCTGTCAAGACACTCAAAACAACCAATATTTTGCCAACAACACGATTGTAGCCTCAGGCGGTTTTACTGGTAATTTAGCTAAAGTAAAAGAAAATTGGCCTAGGCATTTCTCCCCTGCCCCTGAAAACATGTTAAACGGCACACACCCAAGCTGTGATGGTGCTATGCATGACGAAGTGAGCAGTATTGGCGGTAATGTTACCCATTTAGATAAAATGTGGAACTACGCAGCAGGAATACCGCACCCAAAGGCCACTTTTGATCATCAAGGTCTAAGCTTGATTCCTTGTAAATCAGCGCTTTGGTTAAACAGCATAGGAAAACGTATTGGCCCAGAGCCGATGGTGACAGGGTTTGACACTAATGAGTTGTGCCGACGTATGTGTGAACAGAAACAAGGCTATGCTTGGCAGGTGCTTAATTGGAAAATAGCCAGTAAAGAATTTGCGATCTCAGGCGTAGAGCATAATCAAATGATCCGCGATAAAAAATTCTTTACCATGCTAAAAGAAACGCTGTTAGGCAATCATAGGTTAGTAAAACAAATGCAAAATGAGAGTGATCACTTCATCGTGGCTAATTCTGTTATCGAGTTAGCCAAAAAAATGAATGCGTTAACGTCATCAAACACAATTAAAACAGAAGTTTTGCAACAAACATTAGATGATTACGATACTATTTTAGCAAGGCCACCTTCGCAGTGGAATGACGATCAAATCAGGCGCATCGAACATGCAAGAAAATGGGGTGCAGATAAATTAAGAACCTGCAAACCTCACCCTATTCAAGATGATAAGCACGGCCCTCTTATAGCCATCAAAGTAGCACTTATTAGCCGAAAAAGCTTAGGTGGCATTCAAACCAACCTAAACTCACAAGTAATTGATGAAATGGCTCAGCCTATTAAAGGCTTATATGCCATAGGCGAAGCAGCTGGCTTTGGCGGTGGCGGAGCATGTGGCAAAAAGTCACTAGAAGGTACATTTTTAGCTGGTTGCATACTAACAGCACAACAAGCAGCAAAAGCTATAAACAACACTAAAGTAATAAATTCAGACACACAGGAAGCTAAATAATGAAAAAAACAGCTGCATGGTTAACACGATACGCGCTAGAGCAAATTGGCGTAAAATACACCTTCGGCATTCCCGGCGTTCACAATACAGAGCTTTATGATGAATTAAATAATTCTGATCAAATTACACCAAACTTAGTCATGCATGAAGGCCATGGTGGTTTTATGGCTGATGCTATTAGCCGAGTGACCGACTCTATTGGCACCCTAGTAATCGTTCCTGCCGCAGGGGTAACCCATGCAGCTAGTGGTATTGCAGAAGCTTATCTTGATGGCATTCCTATGCTTGTTATCACGGGGGGGATTCGCAATGATTCAAAGTTTGATTATCAGCTTCATGAAATGGATCAACTGAAATTAGTCGCTGGATTTACTAAAGCAGCCTTTAAAATTAATAGCCATGAAGAAGTAATTAAAACCATCTATAAAGCCTATGATATTGCCACATCAGGCGAACCTGGCCCCGTATTTATCGAACTCCCCGTCAATTTACAACTTGATAAAGCAAGTATTAGTGAGCTACCAACTTACACTAAGCCAAAACAACCGCCTTTATCTCCAAAAATTATTGCGCAAATTAAAAACGCAGCACAAATGCTAATGCAGGCTAAAAACCCTGCAATTTTTTCTGGTTGGGGAGCGGTTCATGCTAGTGATACGTTAATTGAAATAAGTGAACAAATTGGTAGCGCTGTTGCTACTACTATGCAAGGTATTAGTGCCTTTCCTGCTAACCATCCTTTACATGCAGGTTTTTGTTTTGGCCCTGCCGCCGCTCCTGCCGCGCAAAATGCTTTTAACAATGCTGATTGCGTATTAGCCATTGGTACACGCTTTGGTGAAATTGCCACTGGCAGCTTTGGTGGTGAATTACCGACAAATCTAATTCATATTGATATTAACCCAAAAGTTTTTAACGCTAACTTTAAATCAGCAATCGCTATTGAAGGTGACTCAAAACAGATTTGCCAACAATTACTTAGCGCATTAAAAGCATTAGGCTCAGCTAAAGATACTAGTCAAGTATCTCAGCAAATTGCTAGCGATAAAAAAGCCTATCGCGAATCATGGTATCAGCATGATTCCAAAGACAAGGTTAACCCTGCTCTTTACTTTGATGAACTGAGAGCGCAACTAAACGACGATGCTCATTTGGTTGTTGATGATGGTAATCATACCTTTTTAACAGCCGAACTAATGCCTATTCATCAAGCCTATGGGTTTATTTCTCCAACAGACTTTAACTGCATGGGTTACGCCACACCTGCGGCAATTGCCGTAAAAATGGCAAAACCTGAGCAAGAAGTGCACGCCATTGTTGGTGATGGCGCGTTTATGATGACAGCAACCGAGCTAGCGACAGCGGTGAGTCAAAATTTAGGTTTAGTGATTGGCGTATTTAATGATGGCGAGCTATCACAAATTGCTCAAGCACAGCAAATACCATACAACCGTAAAACTTGCACTGTATTGCCACAAACCAAATTAAAAGGTTTAGCGATGGCAACTGGCGCAGAATATGTACGTATTGAAAATAATAGTGAAATTAAAGCAGGATTAACCAAAGCAAGAGCGCTTGCTCAAGAAAATAAAGCGGTTATTTTAGATATCAATATTGATTATTCAAAAGCCACCGCTTTTACCGAAGGAGCAGTTAAAACCAACTTAAAACGCATGCCGCTACCAACGAAAGTGCGCATGGTTGGTAGAGCCATGGTGAGGAAAGTGACAGGGTAACTATTAACTCCTGTTAAGTTGTAAGTTTCAAGCTTCAAAAAAGAGCAGAGCCAAAGTGTAATTAGTAATACTTTGGCTCTGCCTTGAATGTTTTCTTTTTTAATCCTTAATAAATCAAATTCTGATATGCACCTCCTTTTTATTTCAACATAAGTATTAAAAAACAACTACAGACAGGAAAAAAACCTTAATAAATAAATCTCAGTAAAAACTAGTGATTATTTGCCATTTGATCATGCTCAACCGCTGTAGGTTTATGTAATTTCAACACCACACGACGATCATAAAAGCTCACTTCCCGTTCATTGTTTGCCACCACAGGCGACCCTTCTCCAAAAGCAAACGTTGCTATTTGTTGTTCATCAACTCCTTGTGCCATCAACAAGGTTTTTACTGACTCAACTCTGGCTTTCGACAACGTTTGGTTAAGCGTTTCTTCACCGGTTAAATCAGTATAACCTGACAAATCAATTTTCATTTTAGGCGAGCTATTTAGTATTTGTGCTAGCGCTGCTACTTGCTCTTGATAATGCGGCGCAATATCACTTGAACCCGTAGAGAATTGTAGGCTCATCAATAGATTGTCTGCTTGTAATTGTCCTGTTTTTTGTTGATTTTCTAGGGCAACTAACTGCTGCTGATAAGAGGATTCCAAGTGCTGTAATTTTGCTTGATACTGTTGTTGAGTCTGTTTATTACTTAATTTCTGAGCTTGTTGTTCTTGTATTAAAGCGATATTTAATGCTTCATTTTCATCATTTACATTAATAAATTTCGCAATTAAAGCACCGCCAACACCGGCCACTATGGCGCCTAAAGGTCCTGCCGCTATACCACCAATTAAAGCACCTGTACCAAAACCAATATTTTCATTATTAGTTTTTGCTTGCTGCTTTTCTACTACGGTTAGCTTTTTGCCAATGGTATTTTCATAAGCTGTGTTTTCATAAGCTGAAACTGATGTGCTAGCAATAGCTGTTGTTACTATGGTAGCGATTAACATTTTTTTTGAGATAGTGCTTTTACTTGTTTTACTTATTTTAGGTGCTGTAGTTGTTTTCATGATATTTCCTTGTTCATATAGTTGGTATTAATTAAAATGAATGACTTAACTATGTGGTTAAGTGTGTGGTTAAATCTGTTTTGGTTGACAGGAGCTATTAAACCGCAATAAAAAGGCACTGATATGCTCCAATAAAGGCAAATCACTGAGCAATTGTGGCAACAATATGGCAATTTCAAAAATAAGGCGCGTTAGAGGAAAAATTTATATATAGTCAAATGCAAGAGACAAGTCGCGAGTTTTCAGTTTCTAGTTAGGAAGACAGGTACTAAGCGTGTGATGAATTCGTAACTCGCTACTTTTCTTGCTCGTAACTTTTTATTCTTGCTAGAAATCTATTAGAAGTATCTATAAATGACCAAACGAATTGCTATTGTTGAAGATGAAGCGGCCATACGTGAAAACTATGCCGATGTTTTACGTACTCAAGGTTATCAAGTGCAAACTTACGCGAGTAGAGAAACAGCAACACAAGCTTTTAATTTACGCTTACCTAACTTAGTCATTTTAGATATTGGCTTAAATGAAGAATATGACGGTGGTTTTGTTTTATGTCAGCAATTACGCGCTAAATCTGCCAGTTTGCCAATTATTTTTTTAACGGCTCGAGATAATGATTTTGATACAGTGTCTGGACTTCGAATTGGTGCCGATGATTATTTAACTAAAGATATCAGTTTACCGCATTTAACAGCTCGTATATCAGCATTGTTTCGTCGCCAAGAAGCATTTAAACAACCAGTTAATGATGAACATATCACCCAAACAGGCCCGTTAACAATTGATAGCCAACGTATGACAATTACTTGGCATAATAAACCGATTGATTTAACTATTACTGAATTTTGGTTAGTGCATGCGCTAGCCAAACATCCTGGCCACGTAAAAAATCGCACACAATTAATGACTGATTCAAAAATTTATGTTGATGACAGCACAATAACGTCTCACATTAAGCGCGTCCGTAAAAAGTTTATTAAAATCGATGACAATTTTGACTGTATTGAAACGGTTTATGGTATGGGCTACCGTTGGTTAAGTGAAGTAAATAACACTGGCACTCATGGTTAACAGAAGCACTAATGTCTAACAAAAAGTTCTTTCAACTACGCTTTGGCTTAAGAGCAAAGTTATTATTGCTTTCCAGCTTCCTTTTTGTCATCCCTTGGTTTGGCTATCAATATGTATGGGAGATGGAAAAGTACCTACGTTTTGGTCAAGAGCAAACATTAGTTGGCACCGCTAGAGCACTTGCTACCGCATTACACGAACGTGAAAACTTGTTTAATAACCAAGCAAGTTTTTTACCTAATGTTGAACAAGGAAAAGACTTATATGGTTACCAACTCACTGAAGCCATTCAGCTTGACGGTTTGCATAACGACTGGCCTAATTTTTCACAAAGAGCACATTTCTATAATCACCAACAACAGCTTTTTACTAACGAGCCTTTAAGCCTAAACTTTAAAGCCAGTGTAGGAAAGTACGACAAGTACCTTTATTTGTTTTTTCAAGTGGTTGATAACAAAGTTATCTTTCGTGGTAAAAATAGCCGTGGCATAACCAGCAACGATCATTTAGCTTTATCTTTTAGCGATCACAACAATAACTTAAATCGTTTCATCATCAGTAATAAAAAAGCAGGCTGGATATCTGCTTTTAGCGTCACTGAGAATACTGATGATATTCCAAAACCCGCCTCTCATATTCAAGGGCAATGGTTGCTTACACCTCAGGGGTATAATATTGAATTACGTGTACCTTTAAAAACACTAGGCGATAAAATTGCCTTTGCTTTTTTTGATGTAAATAAGCCAGCAGGCGACGCTGTGTCTGCCATTGGCTCTGCCGACCCAAGTAAACTAGACAGTTTAGGTACTATATTAGTACCTTCACCTGAAATTGAACGTATTGTTAAAGGTATGCGTTATACTAACTCTAGCATTTGGGTTGTAGATCAACACCATAGAGTACTTGCTAGTGCAGGCTCTTTAAAATCGGCAAGTGGCGTCTGGCATGATAAAGAAAAGCCAGTAAGTGATACCGAGAAAAACGATCTTTGGTATCAATTTAAGCAACAAGTATTACTGCCGTTGTATTACCAAATACTCACCAAACCACCTACAGATTTTATTGATAAACTATATGATGCTGGGCACTTAAGCGGTGACCATATTGTGAGTGCGTTAACAGGTAAGGCGACGTCACAATGGCGACTAACGACAGACAAGCAAGCATTAGTACTCTCTGCAGCCTATCCTATTTTTATTAATAATAAGGTACAAGGTGCGGTGATTGTTGAAGAAACAACCAATGGCATTCGCACTTTAAGAAATCGTGCTTTAGAAAAACTGTTTACCGTCATTTTAGCTATTATGATTTTAGGCGCATTAACCTTCATTATTTTTGCCACGCGAATTTCTTCACGTATTCGGCATTTATCCAACCAAGCAGAGCACGCTATTGATACCCAAGGACGCATTATTGGCGAAATATCCGCCTCTACAAGTCATGATGAAATTGGTGATTTATCTCGTAGTTTTACCACGGCTGTTAATAGGCTCAGTGAATATAATCATTATTTAGAAAGCATGTCTTCGCGCCTATCTCATGAATTAAGAACGCCCATTGCCGTGGTAAAAACGTCATTGGAAAACCTTGCATTACAAGCGCAACAAAATTCATCATCTCAAGCAGGTAGTGAGAAAAACCCCTACATTGACCGAGCTCAAACAGGTATTAATACCTTAAACTTAATTCTCACAAATATGAGTGAAGCGACTCGCCTTGAACAAATGCTAGCCACTACACAGAAGATAGAGTTTGATTTAAAAACAGTCGTTTCGGGTTGTATTGCAGGTTATCAACAAGTCTACGATGGCTTTACCTTCAACTTAAACACTGAACTAGCTAAGTTAACATTCCATGGTTCACCAGAGCATATAGTGCAGTTGCTAGATAAAGTCATCAATAATGGCGTTGAGTTTAGCCAAGATAGGGTTATTACCCTTGAACTTAAGCACCACAATGAACAGGTAGAACTATTGATTCACAATAATGGCGTATTATTACCTGAATTACTTAGTGAACGCTTGTTTGACTCTATGGTTTCATTGCGTGATGCTTATTCACTCAAAAAGAAGAAACAAGAGCAGCCTCACCTTGGTTTAGGTTTATATATTGCTCGCTTAATCTGCCAATTTCATCATGGAAAAATCAGTGCGCAAAACCACTACTCACCTGATGGTGTAACTATTAAAATTGTTCTTCCCACCAAAGTCTAATAACACCTATTTATTTTTGATGCTTATACTGATTGACTTATATTGAATAAATCACACTGGTTAATTATAAACAGATAATTCATTACAAATGGTCGACAAGCAAAAGGTAACGCTATCAATTTGTTCAATAAGCTATCTAGCAAAGATATATATGGCGATATATTTGGCGGTCTAACTGCAGCAGTGATAGCCTTACCGCTTGCACTCGCTTTTGGCGTTTCTTCAGGCGCTGGTGCAATAGCAGGCATTTACGGGGCTATTTTTGTTGGCTTTTTTGCTGCGCTTTTTGGTGGTACTGCAACGCAAATATCTGGCCCTACTGGGCCAATGAGCGTAGTAATGGCATTAGTGCTAACGCAATTGATTGCCAATAATCCTGAACAGGGTCTCGCCTTAGCTTTTACTTGTGTTATTTTCGCGGGCGTATTCCAAATAACGTTTGGTTTATTGAAGCTTGGAAAATACTTTGTTATGGTGCCTTACCCTGTTATATCAGGCTTTATGAGCGGTATTGGCATAATTATTATCTTACTTCAAGTTTCCCCCCTTGTTGGCCTAACAGGCTATAGCAATGCTCTGTCAGCGTTAACTAAAATTAGTGATTCAGTAAACCACTTTAATGCTTCTGCCACCATCATTGGGGTAATATCGTTAGCTATTATGGTTTATTGGCCTAAAAAGTTAGCTAAACTTATTCCCGCGCCTCTGTTTGCTCTTGTTATATTAACAACCATCAATGCACTCTTTTTAACTGAGTATAATATCCCTACTATTAGCGAAATTCCAAGTGGGCTTCCCGAAATGATCATTCCTACCCTTTCCACTGAAGCGCTATACGATGTAACTTATTTTGCCTTTTTATTAGCAGTATTAGGCTCTATAGATTCCCTCTTAACATCCATGGTGGCCGACACTATGACTGAAACCCATCACTTAAGTGACAAAGAATTAATTGGTCAAGGGATTGGTAACAGCATTGCCGGGCTTTTTGGTGCACTTCCTGGCGCAGGCGCTACCATGCGTACCGCGATTAATATTCGCGCTGGAGGTACAACAGCATTATCAGGTATTACACATTCAATTGCGCTGTTAGTTATTACACTTTGGGCTGGAAATTACGCACAGTTTATCCCTCATGCGGTACTTGCAGGCATGTTGATTAAAGTAGGTGTTGATATAATTGACTGGCGTTTTATTGGCCAAATTGACAAAGTTGGTTTATTTTCAGCGTCATTAATGTTGCTAGTTTTATTGTTAACCGTTTTTGTAGATTTAATCACCGCCGTATTAGTAGGGATGTTCATAGCAAATCTGGTTACTTTAGATCGGTTAACGAACATTCAACTAGATAGCATTACCTTTGTAAAAGGTTCAGACATAATAAAAGGTAAAGCACATACAATACCAAAGCAAATACTAGACAGTACTTTGTTACTTGAAATTGATGGCCCGGTAAGCTTTGCTGTTTCAAGAGAATTATCACGTCGATTTACCGAAAACATTGACTTTACCATTTTGATCATAGACTTATCACAAGCTAAACTCATTGGAACAACAACCTCAGTGATGATTATCGATCTAGTAGATCGTACCAAAGCAAATGGCAAACAAGTGCTAATAATCACAGGCAATGATAAGATAAAGCAATCATTACATAAACTTAATCTTGACACCTTGTTAGATAAAAAGTATCAATTTCATTATAGAGAGCAAGCAATACTGAGCCTTTATACTAATTCTTCATCCTAAGCTTTAATTTAGACAATAGACCACTTTTTTTACAATCAAAACAAAGGAAATATTTATGCTTCATCATGAAAAAGAACAGCCTTACGTGCTAACACAAATTAAAAACCATGTTCTTTGGTTATCATTGAATCGCCCAACAGAAAGAAACCCTTTGTCATCAGCCATGCTACAAACCTTATATCAGCACATTAACGAAGCTAATGATAATGATGATGTCCGCGTTATCGTGATAAAAGGTGAAGGCAAGGTTTTTTCTGCGGGTCATGATCTAAAAGAAATGTCTGGCAAAAAAGCCAATAGTGAACCCAATAATGAAAAACGCATTAAAGCTATTTTAGATGACTGCACACAATTTATGATGTCGTTGATTAACTCACCCAAAGTTATTATCGCATGCGTTCAAGGTACAGCAAGTGCTGCGGGTTGCCAATTAGTATCAATGTGTGATTTAGCTATAGCACAAGAACAGGCATTATTTTGTGCTCCTGGAGTTAACATAGGTACATTTTGCACTACTCCCCTCGTTGGTATAGGCAGAAATATACATCGTAAACATGCAATGGAATTAGCCTTAACTGGAGATATGTTTTCGGCTGAAGATGCCATGCGTTTTGGTTTACTTAATAGAGTTGTAAGTAAAGAAGCCTTAATTGAAGAAACCGAAAAGCTAGCAGAAAAAATCGCAAAAAAATCAGCAGTCGGTATTCATTCCGGTAAACTCGCCTATTATCAGCAAATTGAAGAGTCAATTGAAGAAGCTTATCACTCAGCGAGCCGTGCTATGTTACAAGCAATGCTTTCAGATGAATGTAAAGAAGGAGTTTCAGCCTTTTTTGAAAAAAGAACACCTGTTTGGCAAGGCCTTAAACCTTGAACACTACCCTTAGCTCTGCCTCATTAGATAAAAAGATCGTTCACATTTTAAAAAACACGAAAACTATCGCCTTGCTGGGTGCAAGTTCAAAACCTGAACGTGATAGTTATAAAGTGATGGCGTTTCTCATTGAAAGGGGCTACCAAGTTTTCCCCGTAAATCCTATGCTAGCAGGGCAACAAATATTAGGCTGCGAGGTTTATAGCGATTTGGCTGATATCCCTGTACCCATTGATATGCTTGATGTTTTTCGCCAATCAAAATATCTATACGATATAGTTATAGACGCTAAAAAAGTTAATGTTAAGTTTATTTGGGCGCAGCAAGGGGTAAGTGATACTAAGGCTGAATTATTCGCTGTCAAAAACAACATTCCTATAATAGTAGATAGTTGCCCTGCTATTGAAATTCCTCGTTTAGGTCTTTAATTTAACTTTGTAGCATTTTTTTCATCCATATTCAGTACAGTTGTTTAAGCCACAAACTATCCGAGTTTGTGGCTTTTTTGCTATTAATCAAAATGGGATTCTAGCTAATACACCTTCCCTTTTGTAAGGTTAAGTAAAGAAATGTAAAGCCATGGGTGTGTAGTGAACTTCCTAATTACAATGCACTCTACCAGCTAGTAACAACTTAACTACCTCTTTAAAACTTTAAAATTAGCATGCAAGCTAAGTAGCTTTTTCGCCTTAAATTTAAAGTACTGATAGAGGAAAATAACAAAAGGAAAAGGAAAATAAATGACACACAACAATTTTTTGTCTATCAAATACAAACGGTTCATACCTTTGTGGCTTAGCGTGATTTTTTCATTAACTTTATTTGGCTGTGGCAGTGACGGTGAGTCTAATACTGGCTACATTCAACTATACAACTTATCATCAAATTCCCCCGGAATATATTTAACCGTTGACGATTACAGCAATGATGATTTTAGTGAGCAAACCTATTCTGCCATATCATTTACTAACCTCAGCAGTCGCTTTGCGTATGATCCAGATACTTACGATATTGAATTAGCTTGGCAAAGTGAATATGACAGTTCGTATGATTTGGAAAATATTTATGAAAATCAATTAAAAGTTAATAGTGATACTGTTGAGTTTATTGTCATAGCAGAAGATATTAAAGAACCAAAGGTGCTGGTTTATGAAATTTCTGTTAGAGACGATGATGAAGTGGATAATGATAACGACGATGAGGTTTTCAACATTAAAGTGCTAAACATGCATACTTGGTCAGCAGGTGTAGATATTTATTACTCAGAATCAGATGAAACTTTTAATGAAGCCAAATTATTAAGCCAAACCACTTATAGTGAAATGTCTGACAACCAAAAACTTGCTCAAGATGAGTATATCTTTTATATCACTTCGGCAGGTAATGATGAAGTTTTGTATGCATCGCAAGATATTACTTTCCCTTACGCATCAGAATATATCATAGTAATTCGAGCAAACACTGGTGTGGGTTCGTCTCCTTTTATGATAGATAAGGTATCAACTTCTTCTGTTCAAGAATATTCTGATACTAACTCTGAGGCGAGTTACCGTGTATATAACGGCATTATAGAGCACGAATTACTTCCTAAATATGAAGGAACTTTTGATTTTCATATTAATAGCATTCATGATACCCCTGAAATTTCAGCGCTTGCTTTTGGAAAATTTAGCCCGTCAATTCTCACTAATTCAGGTGATTATAGTATGAGTTTGGTTACGCCAAATGATCAAAGTGTAATTATCAGCAATCATTTATTACCTTTAAACGAAAACACAGATAAAACCCTATTTTTCTATCTTTTAGAAGAAGCTGTAGATGAAGATAATGATGGCGATATTGATGAAAATGGCGATGGTTATATTGACGAAATAGCAATAACCGTTAATTCACTTGTTGTTGACAATAGTCAAAATGAAAGTATTTATAGTCATCAAATGACGGTAGTGAATTTAATTGATCAAGATGAAATTATTGATGACTTTTCTAATGTGAAAGTTTATTTTGTACGCAATGATGAAATTATAGAAACTGCTGACCAATACTTAACGGCAATATTTGCAAATCCAAGTACTGTTGAACTACTTAACAACACGTATACGGTTTATGTTATTGGCAGACTTGATAGTAGTGATATAATCCTTGCAACAACAGAATTAACACTTGATCAAGAAAGTCAAAGTCAGTTTGTTATCTTAGAAAAAGAGGCTGATTCTGCCACAGGATACAAAATGACGTTTGCTAATCAAAGTGATGATTAATCACGGTTAAAATAATAGAAAAAAGTACCGCCCATTTTTAACAGCTTAAGTGGGCTTTTATTTTGTGTTTTTTTGTTCATAAAAATAATGAATATGAATGTAAATAATAGTTAAACTGGATTATCTATATCAACAAAAACAACCTCAATACCATAGTCTTTTGCTATACATTCACCTAATGCTTTAACGCCATAACGCTCAGTTGCATGGTGGCCTGCCGCAAAAAAATGAATATCCATTTCATGCGCAATATGCGTGGTTTTTTCTGAAACTTCTCCAGAGATAAACGCATCAATCCCTTGCTCTGCTGCAAGTTCAATATAATCTTGACCTCCTCCTGTACACCACGCAATGGTTTTAATTGCTTTATTTGATGGCGGAGCAATATGTAGGCATGTTCGATTCAGCTTTTCACTTATTTCTTTAGCTAATGCTGTACCCGAGCAACTTTCAAGTAATGTACCTTGTATAGCAACACTTAACTCATTTCCTAACTCGAGTGGACCAGTCACTTCAATAGTTAGCAGCTTTGCTAACTGTGCGTTATTACCTAGGATAGGATGAATGTCGAGTGGTAAGTGGTAAGCGAATAAATTAATGTCATTATCAAGCAAAGCTTTAATACGTTTATGCTTCATACCACGAATAACATAAGATTCGTTTTTCCAAAAATAGCCATGGTGAACTATTATTGCATCGGCTTTGTCATCAATAGCCCTGTTAATTAGTGCTTGTGATGCGGTTACGCCAGTCACTATTTTGGTTATTTCTTGCTTGCCTTGAATTTGTAATCCATTAGGAGCGTAATCTTTTATCCGCGCAGGTGTTAATAATTTATCTAAATAGTGTTCGAGGTTATTTCTATTCATTATTTTTCCTTCGCCTCATTGGGTACTTCTTTAAATGTAACAGTATTATGCAAACGCATACTAGGAACCTTTACCGGCTGAAATTGAGTTCTTATTTGCCATTTGGGTTTTATCGGTGTTAACGGCAACACTCTTTTTTTAGCTATGATGACATAAACAGACCCCAAACTAGTGAAGTAATTACTCGCAAATTTCCGCCAATAATTAGCCACAACATGTTCACTCACTTTCCCGGCCAAACTGCTATGTAAGCAGCGCTCATCGCTAAGAATTTCAAAGCCCATTAAGTGTAACCAGTCTTTAACTCGCATCGGAGAGAAAAAATGTTCATTCCAAGGGATTTGTTTTCTTCTGTAAGGAATAGCCCGATTCAGCCCCGCCAAGGATAAGGGATTAAAGCCAGTAATAATGAGGTAACCATTAGGGATAAGTACACGGTTTGCTTCACGAATAACATGGTGTGGATCTAATGAAAATTCTAAAGCATGGCTAAGTAAACAAACATCAACGCTATGTTCAAGTAGTGGCAAATCATCTAATTCTCCAACAATATCAGCCTTACGTTCTCTTTGAGAGCCTGAAGCTGAGGGGCTATAACAACAGCTAACTTGATGTTTTATAGGGCTTGTTTCACAAGATATTTCATGGCTTAAAGCGCCTATTTTTAGTAAATGATAACCAAAGAATTTTTGCCACCATGGTTGTAAAATTTCGTCAATGGCCGACAAAATAGTCGTGCCATTAGGTAAATCTTGCCAAGACTTAGGATAATGTGGTTGCCTGAAAGCTAAAGCTGGTTTCATAAATTCAAGTTATTTAAGTCTGTTATTATTTCAATTGGTATGATTTTAATTGGTATTATTAATAATCTCAGTATAATTAACTATACATCTTAAGCAAGTGGGAAATTCTAGATGAGTTTAATTAAAGCAAATAATTCAACAATTAAAGTTACCGCGATAAAAGCTTTTTCTGATAATTATATATGGGCTATTGTTGCTGATAATAAAGCTGCTTTGGTAGACCCTGGTGATGCTGATGTTTGCATTGATTTTTTAGAAAAAAGTCAAGTGATGCTGAATGCGATACTCATTACTCATCACCATGTCGATCATACTGGGGGGATAAAGAAACTCGTTGCTTATTGTCAACAAAAGCAATGGCCCCTCACCATTTATGGGCCAGCACATGAGAATATTCCCTATTGCGATATCAAATTAGCAGAAAACGACCTCGTCAATCTGCCTGAACTTGCCATTAACTTTACGGTAATAGACATACCCGGACATACTGCAGGGCATATTGCCTATTTTGCCAATAACAATATAGAGTCGCTGCTATTTTGTGGTGACACTCTCTTTTCAGGTGGTTGTGGTCGGCTTTTTGAAGGTACTGCTGAGCAAATGCTAACGTCATTAACTAAACTAGCAAATTTACCTGAAAATACAAAAGTATATTGCGCTCATGAATATACTCAAGCCAACCTAAATTTTGCTTTAACGGTAGATCCTAAAAATGATGTCTTAATCAATTATAGTAAAGAAGTGAATAAGTTACGCGCCAACAAACAAGCAACAATCCCAACATCTATAAGCGTTGAAAAGCAAATTAATCCCTTTTTACGAAGTCATAAACAAGCAATACAAGCGAGTGCTATGGCGTTTGATAGTAGTACGCATGCCAGTAGCCTTGATGCTTTCACTACTATTAGGCGCTGGAAAGACCAATTTTAACATGATAATCTTAAGCCTCGCAGCATAACAAAGTGCAATTTAGAATCATCTATCCTTACAAATTATCATTGGTTGTTCATGAAATATTTTTTATTCCCAGCATTTATTCTTCTTAGTGGCTGTCAAAGCACTTTACTATCACAAGATAATACCAACAAGGAAAAAAACTATATTCAAGCAGAATATATAGCGTCCGCTGCTGATATTAACCAAGCGTTGCTCATTGACGAAAATATTAATGTTATACATCCTGTAGATGATGTCGCTTTCTCGTTATTGTCAAAAGACAAGGCACTGCAAAGCAGTAACGATGTCTGGCAACGTATTCGAGAAAAGTTAACGTTTGATATCCCTGAAAATAATCGTGTTGTAGAACAACGCAATTGGTACGTTAAACACCCAAGTTATCTTACAAGAGTAGCCAAACGTGCTGAGCCTTTTTTGTATTACATTGTTGAAGAGTTAGAGAAAAACAATGTTCCCGTTGAGCTTGCTTTATTACCTATCGTTGAAAGTGCCTTTGATCCCTTTGCTTATTCTCATGGTAGAGCTTCGGGCATGTGGCAGTTTATTCCCGGAACAGGGACACGCTTTGGCATGAAACAAAACTGGTGGTATGACGGTCGCCGTGATGTTGTTGCATCAACTCAAGGTGCGATAAAATACATGAAGTATTTGCATAAATTTTTTGATGGTGATTGGTTACTTGCCTTAGCCGCTTATAATTCAGGTGAAGGCCGCGTACAACGAGCGGTAAGAAAAAACAAAAAACAAGGTAAAAACACCGATTTCTGG
This sequence comes from uncultured Colwellia sp., assembly GCA_963974965.1. Lineage (GTDB taxonomy): Bacteria > Pseudomonadota > Gammaproteobacteria > Enterobacterales > Alteromonadaceae > Colwellia. The sequence goes on from CAXBEX010000003.1 coordinate 55,183, forward strand.
GCGCTAGGTTTACCTAAAGAAACCAAAGCATATGTTCCTAAGTTACTAGCGCTTGCCGATATAATTAAACGTCCAGAGCAATTCAACCTTAATCTTTATGAAATAGCTAATGAAGAAGTGATCAGTCAAGTTGACATTAAATCGCAGCTCGACTTAGCTAAGGCCGCTAGCTTAGCTGGCTTATCATTGACTGAATTACAACGATTAAACCCTGGTTTCAACCGTTGGTCAACCGATCCAGACGGCCCTCACCATTTACTTTTACCCAAACATAAAATTGAAAGATTTGAACAAGGTTTAGCAAAACTGAATAAGAATGAGCGCTTAGCTTGGCAACGTTATAAAATTAAGCAGGGTGATAATTTAGGCTATATTGCGAATAAATTTCATACCAGTATCGATTTAATTCGCCAAGTAAACGGTATTAACGGTAATCAAATAAGAGCAGGAAAATATTTACTTATTCCTGTTGCCGCTAAGTCACTTGATAGCTATATACTCTCTCAAGATCAGCGTATAGCAAAAAAACAAGCTAAACCACAACAAGGTGTAAAAATAACACATACGGTTGTTTCTGGTGATAACCTTTGGGATATTGGTCAACGTTATAAAGTCAGCAGTAGGAAAATAGCTAGATGGAACGGTTTTGCTCCGCGCGACACCTTAAAACTTGGTCAAAAATTAGTTATCTGGCAAAAATCTTCTTCATCAAATAAACGCGCTGAAACAGCAAGAATAAACGCAGGTGTTGAACAAGCCATTATACGTAATATTACTTACAAAGTACGTAGTGGTGATTCTTTCGCCTGCATCGCAGACAAGTTTAATGTTCGCATCAGTGATATTGAACGCTGGAATAGTTTAAGTAGAACTAACTATTTACAGCCAGGACAAAAATTAAAATTATCAGTTGATGTGACTAATAATATATAGCAGCCTACCATTACAATCGCTGACTATCAAAATCTATAAAAAAGTCTTGCTGGTGAATTTTTCCATCAGCAAGTATTTCAATCTGAAACCATAATCGCCACGTCATCCCTTCTTCAGAGCAACTTGCCAGCAAGCTTTCTGCAACCATGGAATTAGTTTTATTTATTTGAAAAAAAATAGGGATTTTTCCCATAAACATGGTTTTACCTTCAAGATAACTTGATATGCTCTTTAATTGATATGCTTCATTTACTGCATTAAGCGTGAGTTGTATTTGAAAAGGTAGTTCAGTTTTAATGCTTTGTTGTAAAGCTTCTCCTGAAAATTGAATATTGAAGCGGCCAAATTTAGTGTTTATCCCACATTGGCTTTGACTTGTTAAACAAACAAAAGAGTTATCGCGTTGAATATTTTCCCTGTCGGATGCCTGTTGTATTGGTTCACAAGCTAAACTATTGAAAATAAATAATATAACGATAATAATTTTAATCATTGAAAATTTTTTAAGTTCAAGCAATTGTTATTATTACTTGACTCCCTTAAACTAAGCGACCTGAATACATACACATGATACCTCAACATGGCTGAGTCAATATAACTGAGCAATGCATCTTGAGTTAATTTGTGTATATTTATGCTATCTATGCTACCAGAGAAGTGATAACTGTGCCTAGTCAACCTAAATCCCAAAGTGATCAAACCAAATATGTGGAATGCGATGACTGCTCCATGAATTCTGTTTGTCAGCCAGTGACAACAGCAAAGCAGTCAATCAATCTATCCGATAGTTATTTAGATAGAAGAATTCCTGCAAAAACTAACAACGTACTTTTTCAACAATCAAGCCCCTTAACTGATATATATGCCGTAAGCTCTGGTGTCTTCAAATTATGCCAACAAACCGATGATAATAATGAAAATATTATTGGCTTGCGTTTTCCTGGTGAGTTAATTGGCGAAGATGCATTATATTTAAAAACCTACAACTATACAGCAATTGCAGTGGGTGATAGTTCAGTGTGTAAAGTTTCTGTAGAACAAATGGCATCTTGTGGCAAACTAGTGCCTGCAGTTCAACAAAACCTTATTGAATTACTTAGTAGACAAAGCCATGTCAAACAGCGTAACTTTCAAGCTTATATTGGCAAAAAATCTGCGGATAGCTTATTAGCCGCATTTTTATTAAATATAATCGAAAGAAACGCCGATTATACTGGTCTTGATGATGGTATCGAATTACCGCTTAGTCGCAATGATGTAGCTAATTTCTTAGGGTTACGTCGAGAGACCTTAAGTCGAGTTTTTTCTAAATTTCAAAAAGAACAGCTAATCCAAGTAGAAGGTAAGAAAATTCAGATACTTGAACAGAAAAAACTGATTAAACTGGCTGATTTTTAAAAACTAGTCTACCTTGTTAATTGATTGTCTCTGTTTAATTTTTACTCTTTTTGCTTATTAATTAGCGACTCTGCTATATACGCTTATTTTTATACCCATATAAAAAACATGGTCAATAGAGTTATAACTTGATCTAAGTCAAACTTATATGAATGCAATGGTTGATTTATGTCGCCACCAAGAGGTAAAATTGTCTTGCATATAGCGCATTTAGCTCGATTTTGTGACATATATCAACGCCATTTGGCAAACAAACAGAAATAGTAAAAATATCGTTCGTTTTTTGTTACTTATTTAAGCTTAGTAATAAATAAAGTCGATGAACTATTTTCATTAATAATAACACTGCGGAATCCATAACATGACTCAAAGTAATACGTCAGCAGTAGACTACAACTTCGATGTTGTACGTCAATTTACTGTAATGACTGTAATCTGGGGGATCGTTGGTACACTTGTAGGGGTACTTATCGCGGCACAATTAATTTGGCCTGCGTTAAACTTTGATACACCTTGGTTAACCTATTCTCGTCTTCGTCCACTACATACCAATGCAGTAATTTTTGCTTTTGGTACAAGTGCCTTATTTGCTACTTCTTATTATGTGGTGCAGCGAACTTGTCAAACGAGATTATTCGGTGGCAAATTAGCTTCTTTCACTTTTTGGGGTTGGCAAGCGGTAATTTTATCTGCTGCTATTTCTTTACCTTTGGGTTACACCACATCAAAAGAATATGCAGAGCTAGAATGGCCAATTGATATTCTTATTACTGTTGTTTGGGTTTCGTACGCTATTGTGTTTTTTGGTACGCTTATCAAGCGTAAAACTTCACACATCTATGTAGCTAACTGGTTCTTTGGTGGCTTTATTATCACTGTGGCGATGCTACATATTGTGAACTCTATGGCGCTACCTGTATCAGCAATGAAATCATATTCATTGTATTCTGGTACGGTTGATGCGATGGTTCAGTGGTGGTATGGGCACAACGCCGTTGGTTTCTTATTAACTGCTGGTTTCTTAGGGATGATGTACTACTTCGTTCCAAAACAAGCAGAGCGCCCTGTATATTCTTATCGTTTATCTATTGTTCACTTTTGGGCCTTAGTTTCTTTATATATTTGGGCAGGTCCCCATCACCTACATTACACCGCACTACCTGATTGGGCGCAATCAGTGGGTATGGTAATGTCTATCGTATTATTCCTCCCTTCATGGGGTGGTATGATTAACGGTATTATGACGCTTTCAGGTGCTTGGCATAAACTTCGTACTGATCCTATTTTACGTTTCCTAATTGTTTCTTTATCTTTCTATGGTATGTCTACCTTCGAAGGGCCAATGATGGCAATTAAGTCAGTGAATGCCTTATCTCATTATACTGACTGGACTGTTGGTCATGTGCATTCAGGTGCTTTAGGTTGGGTTGCTATGGTATCAATTGGTGCTATGTATCATTTAATTCCAGTGCTATTTAATCAAGGTCGTATGTATAGTATTCGTTTAATTAATATTCACTTTTGGATGCACACAGCTGGTATTGTACTTTATATTGTAGCTATGTGGATTTCAGGTGTTATGCAAGGGTTAATGTGGCGCGCTGTAAATACTGATGGCACGTTAACTTACAGCTTTGTTGAAAGCTTAACTGCATCATATCCATTCTATTTTATTCGCTTCTTAGGTGGCGTTCTCGTTGTAGCTGGTTTTATATTAATGGCCTACAACATGTTTAAAACTATGGGCGCGAAAGACGGAAGTCTTAAGCCAATTGAAGCAGTTTAAGGAGAATAAACATGCAAAATAAACATGAGAAAGTTGAAAAAAATGTTGGTTTGTTCTTTCTTTTCACCGTATTGGCAATCAGTATTGGTGGATTAGTAGAAATTACCCCCTTATTTTTCCAAAAAGAAACAACAACACCCGTTGATAACTTAAAACCATACACTGCCCTGCAAATGGAAGGTCGTGATATTTATATTCGCGAAGGGTGTAGTAACTGTCATAGCCAAATGATCCGTCCATTTAGGGCAGAAACAGAGCGCTATGGTCATTATAGTGTGGCTGGTGAACATGTTTGGGAACATCCATTTTTATGGGGTTCTAAACGTACTGGTCCTGATTTAGCGCGTGTTGGTGGACGATATAGTGATGATTGGCATCTTGCCCATTTAACTGATCCTCGTTCAGTAGTACCTGAATCAAATATGCCCGCGTATAACTGGTTAAACACTAATACGCTTGATGGCGAAATTACAGGTAAGAAGCTTGAAACTTTTAATTGGTTAACGCGCAATCGTAGTCATAAAGATGAAAATGGTAATGCCATTCCACTTTATACTCAGGCTGAAATCGATGGCGCTACTGATGCTGTTAAAGGTAAAACTGAAATGAGTGCCTTGGTTGCCTATTTGCAATCGCTTGGCCATGCATTGAAGTAAGCACCGTACCCGAGGAAAAGTTATGGATTACGGAACACTTCGAGGGTTTTTTGCCCTCCTTATATTGGCGTTATTTATTATTATTGTGGTTTGGTCCTATTCAAAAAAACGTAAGTCTTCATTTGATGAAGTTGCTAATTCTATTTTTGAAGAAGATCTTGCTTTAAAAGAGCAAACAACCAGTAAAAATAAACAAAGCCATCTTGATACAGATAGCAAACAGGAGACTAATAATAATGTCTAGCTTCTGGAATATATGGGTTTGGGTTCTTACCCTTGGCACACTAGTAGGTTGTTTTATTCTATTACGTTGGTGCTTAAAGAACTTTGCAGGCGTTGAAGAAGGTGAGTCTATGGGACACTCCTTCGACGGCATTGAAGAATTAAACAACCCTTTACCGAAATGGTGGAGCACGTTTTTCTTATTAACTATCATTTGGGCGTTTGGCTATATTGCGCTTTATGGTTTGGGTAACTGGACTGGCTTATTAGGCTGGAAAAGTTCCAACCAAGGCATATTAAACATTGCAGAGTCTAAAGCGAAAACAACCGAGTATTTAGCGAAAGATTCTGGCGTTTTAGTTCAGTATGACCGTGAGGTTGCAAAAGCTGATGAGAAATATGGTCCGATTTTTAAAGCTTACGCTGCACGTAGTATTGAAGATTTATCAACTGACAGTGATGCCTTAAAAGTTGGACAACGCTTATTTATTCACAACTGTTCACAGTGTCATGGTTCTGACGCCCACGGTACAACAGGGTTTCCTAACCTAGCTGATAAAGACTGGTTATATGGCGGAACGCCAGAAAAAATCAAAGAAAGTATTATGCATGGCCGTAAAGCGACAGGCATGATGGCCTGGGTTGGCGCTATTGGCGGTGAAGAAGGCGTTAAAGAAGTAGCCGCTTATGTTATTAGTTTAAGTGGTCGCACGGTTAATGCTGATCTGGCTACCGCCGGTAAAGCGAAATTTGGATTATGTGCTGGTTGTCATGGTCCTGATGGTCAAGGTAGTTTAGCACTTGGCATACCAATGGGTGCGCCAAATTTATCAGATGATATTTGGTTATATGGTGGTTCACAACGCGCGATTGAAGAATCGATTCGTAATGGTCGTGCTGGTGTGATGCCTCCTTGGAAAGATATTCTAGGAGAAGAGAAAGTACATGTAATAAGTGCTTATATTTACTCTCTATCTCAGGATTAATACCCAAGAATAAACAAAGCTATTGCTAGCCGCTATGATAGCGATTATAAAATAAAAATCCCCCTAGATAACATATTGTTAACTAGGGTTTTTTATTATTAAAAACCGATAAAGAACACTAGCTCAAAAAACAGATAAACGCTATAATAACTAACAGTTTTTCACCATCAAATATTATTGTATATTATGAAAACATCTTGGTATCGCGAGCCTTGGGCTTGGCTAGTTTTTATCCTTCCTTTTACTGCTGTTGTTGCAGGAATTGCCACCTATATAATTGCCAATACGAATCCAGATACACTTGTTGTTGGTGATTATTATAAAACAGGTAAAACCATTAATTTACAAGTTGCTAAAGTAAAACAAGCACAAAAATTAGGGATGCGTTTCGCATTGCAGCTTTCAAATAATGAACTGGTAATAAAGCCAACAGGCATTGAAAAAACATTTCCTTTACTCAATGTTAATTTCTTTCATCCAACGCTTGAAAACAAAGACTTTTATTTAGCCTTAACGCCTGACGGTAATAGCTATTTTAGACACAGATTTGATCATGATATTGCGGGGAAATGGAAAATAACCATCACGCCTTTTGACAATACCTCCGACACAAGTTGGAAAATTCAAGACACCATTAGCCTGCCGCAAAGTGACTTTATTGATATCATTCCAGACCCAACTAAAGCACAGTAAGTTATACTCATGATACTTCAAAATGTCTGTTTCAGGATGCCTGAGCAACTCATGATCAAGGCGCTTATTTTTATTAATGGTTGTTCCCTTAAAAAAAGGAGCAACGACGAGCATGATTTGCTCAGGCATCCCCAAAGGGCGAGTTTAAAATGCTTATATGCATCGTTATTGATTTCAACAAGGGAACAACCATTCTCTTCAATCAATGCCTTGCCTCTAAGCCTTTTAACTCTCGCTGAAACGAGCATTTCGAGGTAACATGAGTATATGTCCAATTCTTGTTTTCATTGTGACGAATCAATCCCATCAGGCATAAATCTTTACGTTAACATCAACAACAAAAAACAACCTATGTGCTGCATAGGTTGTCAAGCTGTTGCTCAAACTATTGTTGATAATAATTTAACACAATATTATCAATTTAGAACAGAGCCGGCTCAAAAAGGCACACAGTTAATACCCGAAGAACTAAAAACACAACAACGTCAAAAAAACAGATTACTTGATGAAGAAATACTTCAAAGTGAATTTATTTACCAAAACAAAGACTCAAAAGAAGCAATTTTAACCGTCGAAGGTATTAGTTGCGCAGCTTGTGCATGGTTAATTGAGATGCAATTAAGCAAACTTGAAGGTATTCTGAAAATAAGTGTTAATGCCACAACCCAGCGCGCAACGGTGAAGTGGCAAGACAGTATCTTACAGTTAAGTGAAATTCTTAACGCTATTGAGCATATTGGCTATCAAGCGCTCCCTTTTAAAGCGAATGAAGTAGAACAACGTAACAAAGCCATAAGCAAAGTGTTTATAAAGCGCTTAGGTATCAGTGGCATTTTAATGATGCAAATTATGATGATTACCGTTGGTTTATATTTTGGTGCTTTTTCCGGTATGGCTGAACATAATAAAGTTTATATGCGCTGGGTCAGCTTTATTTTAGCTGTGCCTATTGTCTTCTATGGCGCTCTTCCTTTTTATATTGGGGCAATAAATGCACTAAAACTGAAACGGCTATCAATGGACGTACCTGTTTCTATTGCTATTATTTTAGCCTTTAGTGCGAGCGCGTGGGCAACCATAACTGAGCAAGGTGAAGTTTATTTTGAATCGGTTGCTATGTTTACCTTCTTATTGCTTATTGGTAAGTTTTTAGAGTTTCGTGCTCGCTCTTATGCTGCACAAGTCTCTGCAAATTTATTAAAGCTTATGCCCATGACAGCGATAAGAATAGGCAGAAAAAGTGCCGAGTTGCGAGAGTCGAGTTGCGAAGACAAACAAATAAATAACGAGGAGCTTGTCGCAGCTAAACACTTAGTGAAGGGTGATATGGTTTTAATCAAACCAGGAGAAGTTATTCCCTGTGATGGTTTAATTATTAACGGCCGCAGTCAAGTTAATGAAGCCATGTTATCTGGCGAACAAATACCCGTTGCAAAGGCGGTGAATGACAATGTCTTTGCCGGCACAATTAATGGCGACGGCAATCTTACTGCTAAAGTTAAACAGCCCAGTAGCCAATCCTTTTTAAGCCAGCTAATTCGCTTAAGTGAGCAATCTCAAGCACACAAACCTAAACTAGCACGATTTTCTGACAAAGTTGCTCAGTACTTTGTTGCTGTTATTTTAATTACTGCCATTGGCACAGCCATTTATTGGCAACAACATTTACCCGAAGAAGCCTTTTGGATCACCTTGTCGGTATTGGTTGCCACCTGCCCTTGTGCCTTATCTTTAGCAACACCAACAGCCTTAACTTGTGCAACAACGCGATTAAACCGTGATGGCATAATGATAAAATCTGCCCATGTTATGGAGACTATGCCAAATATTGATTGTTTTGCTTTCGATAAAACAGGCACCTTAACAACAGGCGAGTTTGCTATTGATAAAGTTGACATCATCGATAATCAATACTCAGAAAATGAAGTGTTAGCGATCGCAGCCGCTTTAGAATCTCATTCTGAGCACCCTTTAGCGAAACCTTTTACACAACACAGAGACTTTAACTTAATAACTAAAGCTATAACGGTTCAACCAGGACAAGGCGTTAGTGGCACTGTTGATGGTAAAGATTATAAAATTGGCAAAGTTAGTTGGTTACTAAAATCTAAAGAAACATTTAAAGAGCATAAAAAAAACAAGTCTTTAATGTATGCTTCTTGTGTGCTCGTTTCTGAAAATAAGCTGATTGCTGCTTTTTATCTTATGGATAAAATAAGGGATGATGCTAAGACATTAATTAACAATCTTAATGTTAGTCATCAAACATTAATGCTTTCAGGTGATAACCAAGGTGCGTGCGACATAGTTGGACAAGTACTGTCAATATCTCACTGTTATGGAAACTTAAGCGCTACTGATAAAATGACGGCCATTAAAAAGCAACAAGAAGAAAATAGCACCGTAGCTATGATAGGTGACGGGGTAAATGATTCGCCTGTATTTGGTGCTGCTCATGTTTCTATGGCGATGGGGTGTGGAACAGATATAGCAAAAAGTGGTGCCGATGTTATTTTATTAAACAATAAACTAACAAGCATCAGCATATTGAATCATATCTCAATAAAAACCAGACGTATTATTTTTCAAAATTACTTATGGGCTTTTGGTTATAATGCTATTGTACTACCTTTAGCTGTGGGTGGCTTTATTACACCTTACATGGCAGTGATTGGCATGTCTGCAAGTTCAATTTTAGTGATCAGCAACTCACTTCGTTTACTAAAAAAATAGCGTCCTTATTCCAAAGGTAAAAACTTCAAAGGTAAGAAACGTCAAGGGTATGAAACTTAGAGGGTAACAAAAATGAGTATTATTTACATATTAATTCCAATAGCGGTATTACTCACCGCCCTTGGTATCTACCTGTTTTTTTGGGCCGTGAAAAGCGAACAGTTTGATGATCTTGAAAAACAAGGAATGAGCATTCTTTTTGATGAAAATGAAGAAAGTAACGAGTGGCGAGTTTCTAGAGGCGAAGAAAAAACAACAAATAATGAGCATACTAGCAAATGAGCTTAGACTTATTCTCTGCTTTTATTATAGGGTTACTTGGCTCTGGTCATTGTATTGCCATGTGTGGCGGTATAACCACTATGTTAACCTCTGCCCTGCCATCGCCACAACTCCCACCAAATAAATATGATAAACAACAAATACCCGTCAATAACCAAAAGATTACATCGATAAAGAATAGCAAAACAGCGTTAGTTATTTTTTACAACCTTGGACGAATTGCTTCTTACTCATTTATAGGCGCTATTGTTGGTTTGACAGGCTCTATTGCTGCAAAAAACATTGGCATGCCACTTGCTGGCCTGAGAATATTTTCGGCCATTTTTATGATTTTACTCGGTTTATACCTAGGTCAATGGTTAATGTGGTTAAATCGCATTGAAGCATTAGGTAAGTACTTATGGCGTTATATTTCTCCTTTAGCAAGTAAAGCAATCCCTGTAAATTCACCACTTAAAGCATTAACGCTAGGCGCTGTTTGGGGGTGGCTTCCTTGCGGGTTAGTTTACTCAACCTTAACGTGGGCATTAGCAAGCGGCAACATGCTCACCGGGGCTAGCATCATGCTTTTTTTTGGGTTGGGTACTCTACCTGCGCTATTAACGTTATCGATTGGATTCAGTAGCATAAAAAACAACCTAGTCAAGCCTGCTATAAGAAAAACAATGGCTTTAATACTAATATCCTTTGGCATTTACAGTTTTATTGTTGCATATCAACAAATGTTCTAATACCATAGACTAGTCCAAGAAATTAGAGTAAATACCCTTGCTATTAGTGGGTATTTAAAATCAATCTATTTCTCTAAAATTAATTGAGTAACCTATGCCAAAGAATAGTTGCCCTGGTACACAGCATATTAATTGTCAAAACTGTAGTATTAGTGAACTTTGTCTCCCTTTTACCCTAAATGATCAGGAACTTAACACGCTTGACGAAATAATTGAGCGTAAACGACCTTTCCATAAAGGTGATAAAATTTTTACTGATGGTCAAGAAATGCATGCGCTTTTTGCTATTCGTTCAGGTACGTTTAAAACCTTTACAGTAAACGAGCAAGGTGAAGAACAAATTACTGGTTTTCATTTGGCAGGTGATTTGCTTGGTTTTGATGCTATTGCAGATTCAGAGCATAAAAGTTTTGCCCAAGCACTTGAAACATCAATGATCTGTGAAATTCCATACAATACTTTAGATAAATTATCTAACACTATGCCTAAACTTAAAAAACAAGTTTTACGTTTAATGAGTAACGAAATCCGCACCGATCAAGAAATGCTTACTTTATTAAATAGAAAGAATGCAGAGCAGCGTGTTGCTACTTTTTTAGTGAATTTAAGCAATAGATATCATGCCAGAGGTTTATCCTCTTCCGAATTTCGCCTAACGATGACGCGTAGTGATATTGGCAACTATATTGGTTTAACTGTTGAAACAATCAGCCGTTTATTAAATCGTTTTCATAAAAATGGGTTAATTAAAGTTGATGGTAAACTGATCACCATATTAGATATTGATGAGCTAATTGATTGCGCAGAGCTTTAATTATATTTCAGCCAACCAGTATTGTAATTTTGTAGCGTTAGCTTCTTAAGTATTCAATAACTTGATTTAAAACAAGCATTAATTTTGCACGTTTGCTATAAGTTAACTAGGCTTTACTAAAGTTTAATTTATTTATAGCAAAAGTGAGAGTTATCATGGAAACTTATCAAAATATTCTGGTTGTTATCGACCCAACAACCAACGAACAAAAAGCATTAAAAAGAGCAATAGATTTAGCAGTAAGCATAAATACTAGTGGTGGCAAGGTTAATGTTAGTGCCTTTTTAAGTATTTTTGATTTCTCTTACGAAATGACCACTATCCTTTCAAGTGATGAACGTGATGTAATGCGTCAATCTGTAATCAAAGATAAAGAACTTTGGTTAGAAGATCTCATTAGTGATTTAAATCCTAAAATTGAAATAAATAGTCAAGTAGTTTGGCATAACCGTCCTTTTGAGGCAATTATTGAGCGAGTGATCCAAGAAAATTACGATCTTGTTGTTAAAGGCACTCATCAACATGACAAATTTAAATCGGTAGTATTTACACCGACCGATTGGCATATTTTGCGTAAGTGCCCATGCCCAGTTCTGCTTGTAAAAGAACATGAATGGCCAAGAAATGGCAACATTCTGGCAGCAGTAAATGTTGGCAGTGATGAAGCTGAACATCATTCACTCAATATAAAAATCACTAAAGAAGCCAAACAATTAGCACACCTTATTCAGGGGAATGTGCATTTAGTGAATTCATTCCCTGGCACCCCCGTTAATATTGCCATTGAAATTCCTGAGTTTAATTCAACTGAATATAATGACATTATGCGTAAACATCATGAGCAAGCAATGATTGCTCATGCAAATAAATTTGATATTAGCGTTGCTAACACCCACGTTGAAGAAGGTCTACCTGAAACGGTCATAGAGCAAGTGGCAATAAAAATTGATGCTGAGCTTGTTGTTTTAGGTACAGTAGGGAGAACAGGCATTTCAGCTGCGTTAATAGGCAATACCGCTGAGCACGTCATTGACCAACTTAATTGTGATGTACTTGCTCTTAAGCCTGATGGTTATGTATCACCTCTACAATAAATTTCATTATTAAAAGGCTGTAATGTTGGATCATCCAATATATACAGCCTTCAGTATTTTCCAATTAACAAATGAGTCTGAAATAAATTTTTAGGCTCGCTTATTCTGTTCAAAGATCTGGTTAAATAATTTATTACGTTCTTTTTAAAGTAATTCAGCACAAGTATTATCAGTCATTTCCATTACCTACTCATCTAGTATTTTAAAATGGAAGTCAGGTTTCAAATAAGTTTTTGCATCTGGTAATGATTTCAATTTTTCATAAGGCGTCATCATGTTTTCATATGGATATTATCCTAGTGGTTGCCCAAAGCTAAACTCGACTCTATTACCATCAGGGTCTAGTACTCCACAATAATAACCGACAGGAAAATCTTCTTACTTTGGTGGCCACAAAAGGATGTCCTCTTTTTTTGCCATTTGGGCAACTTTGTCTACTTCATGTTTACTCGACAAAGCAAAACCTAAATGAGAAAAGTCTACTGAAGATTGTTGATGCCCTGGCCCACCCGGTAAGAGCACAAAAATAAACTGATCACCTTTACCTGATTCCGCTAACCAAATGATATGTTTACCATTCACATGACGATCGCGCACTATTTCCAATCCGGCATACCGCTGATAAAAAAGAACACATCGACTAACATCCTTTACATGTAGGGCAATATGAGTCAGACAAGGCATAATATAATATTCAAATAGTTAATTAAGATTGAACAATGCTTTTAATTGTGCAGAGGTTGGTTGATACCTAAAAACTAGTTTATTATCAACAAAGATACTAGGTGAATGCTTGATTTGATGTGTATTGACCAAATTTGCATTATCTTCAATATAATCAATAGAATATTTTACGCCAAGATGTTTGAATTCACATTCAAGATTTGGCAGACAAAAGTCGGTGTGAGTAACCAGTATTTGTACATCCATAAGATAGCTCCTAACAAAAAAGTAGTCAATAAAGCTGTATGCACTCTTAAGTATAGCTAGATAATAAAAAGGTGAATGCAAAAGTTAACCATTGGACATAGATCATAAGACCAATTATGCTTAAGTTATTCCAATTTACACAATATTACTTACCATGGCCTTAGCTAACCCTTGTATATACCTGAACAAAGTACAGATAGAGCATTAGCCGATTTTTGTAAACGTTTAAAACAATGTAAAAATTATGCCTTACTTCATTATACTAAAAATAAAAGTACACTCAACTCCTCAAATCCCCGTAAAATTGAAGGGAATTAAATTGAGGCTAATTCTATTAGAAATAATTACTGTAGGGGTAATATGATGATTGAAATAATTACCATTGACCATATAGTGCTAAGAACGAGTAAACTGGATAAAATGCTCAACTTTTATTGCCAAGTGCTGGGCTGCAAAATAGAACGAAAAATACCAGAAGTTGGTTTAACACAGCTTCGAGCAGGTAACGCTTTAATTGATTTGGTCGATGTTGATAGTGAATTAGGCAAACTAGGTGGCGGTCCGCCTAGTAAAAAAGAAAATAACTTAGATCATTTTTGTTTACAATTAAGAGCTGTATCGCCCGAATGCCTAAAGCAATACTTGGCTGGATTTGATATTGAATTAGGTCAGTTTGAAAATAGATATGGTGCTCAAGGATTTGGTCCATCATTATATATAAAAGATCCCGAAGGCAATATTATAGAACTTAAAAGCCAAATGACCAGTAAATAGCAATTCATTTCTTTATTGTTCGACGTAATGTGCAGAAATAAACTAGAAATCACAAAAGTGGACTTATTAGCTATGCAATGCCAAGCTTGCAAAAAAAGATTCCCCTCAGCTCAGCCAAAAGCAAAGTAACTTATTGTTAATGCAGTTGCCCAACGGGCAAATAAAGAGCGTTGACAATATAACGCAAATATCACGCATATTTTCTTTTAAAAACTTAAAGTTAACGGTGGAGTTCACTAACGGTATCCCGAATTAGCTGAGTGTAATAATCACCAACCACCAATTCAAATTAAATGAGACAAAGTCGAAGTTATTTGGTGGACTCATACTATTTTAGGTTTACACCTTAATGATTTTATTATGGCAGCAAGAACAGAAAACCTCGCTAATAATATGCAATTTTGACTTAAGACAAAACACTTTTTTTAAGTGACTTTTGTGTCTATTCTTAAATAAAATAAAGCAAAAAAAAATGGCTCTATCGACATAGACTGATTATAATTTATATTATAGAGAAACCTATGCGCTCAAACTAGATTAGCTAAAATTATGTCCGAACACGCCAGAATAGTTATTTAAGCACTCGATATTTCGGGTCAGTCCAACACTTAGGGAGCTCTTCTCCTGAAAGAAAAACTAAATCCGCTTTATTAAATTCTTGCGGCTCTTGTAATTCCTCGCCTACCTGATAACTTCCTAAAACTTTATCATGAAATAAATTAGTTAAATCACAAAGCCTTTCTACATCTACCATATCCCCACTATTTCTATTTTTTAAGAACATATCAGACTCCTATAAATCAATTTTTGTCGATCCTTTATCAATACATCTAAAGTATAGTGCTAAATAATTAAAATTACGAAATCAATAGAGTTATTTTGCTAACTCACGGACCAACTAGGCAAATATATTTACGCACTTGCTTGGTAATATGCTAAATTTTTTAATCTGAACGGGTTTAATTTCCCGCCGCTTGCGGCGTAAAGTCTTTTGAACTTAACGCCAATAAGATACCCCTCTTCGATAATCGAATTTGAGCCTAAGCGAAAAACCTTGGCGTGGGGTTATTCATTAAATTTTGATAAATAACATTTGCGTTAAATGGCTTTTCCCTTAATACACTGTCATTTGGCTTAAATACGGCTTGACGTGCCCCTTTGGGATTGATGACAAGCAGAGCAACATCATGATTGCACAAATACTCTCAGCAGATTTAGCCACTCGTTTTACCAGAAATTTCGATTATAAAGAGTCAGTGATGATAGGGTTCGGCATGTTAGGGCGCACTGAGCTCACGTTTGTGATGATGGACTCGGTTATGTACACAATAGTATATTTACCACAGAAGTCTTTTATATAAACCTTAATATTGACAATACTTTCAGCTCTACATGGAAGAGCATTGGTTTTAACATCATGTTACGTCAAGCTAAGTTTTCTAAGCGTTCAGGTACGCCAGTTGGTGATATCACCTACCTCTTAATGCTTTGGGTTTGGCTAAAAGTAGACTCTGTTGACGGTGAGGTCAACTACTCTGCGCTAAAGCGTTATATAAACAACATGTCCAAGTACACTGGCAAACACTTAATAATGTGCCTTATCAAAATAAGTCTATTGTTGTTGAGCTGAGCCTCACCAGCTCAGATAAAGCGCCAGCGCAATGAGTTAACGTTAAACTATTGTTTGTTCGCTCAGTAAATTAAACCAAGCAACAGGCGAGTAAACATGATTGGGCTGAAATTTAAAGCTACATAAACACAAGTATGCCAATAATTATCGCGGTGAGCATTAAACTACTGACGATTACACCACGAACAGTAGTCATTGGTCCTTGCTTACCCATCAGGGCATTTACTTCTAGTACAGCGACAACGGCCAACGCAGCCCACATTGCCATGGAGCCTGTGCCCATGCCATACCCGGCAAAATGCGGCCCTGCCAACATACAAAATGCCATGGGTGCGGAAAACAAGGTGTTAGTACGTGACGCCAGTAATGCTTTGGCTCCTGCACTTGGCGCATCGCCTGCAACCATGCCCAGAGCAATTTTCTGATTTGGCCAAATAATCAACCAAACATTTAAAAACATTAGGGTTCCCATTACAGCACCAACGATAATATACTCATTCATCACGTTCATTTTCCGAACGCTTTCCAGCAATATTAAACCGGTTATAAAAGTAAACATTGCTCCCCAGCGAAACCACCAAAGTGCAGCGGGCGCCAGTTTGGCTTTACCATCAGCTAACCCTTCCGGAGTTGCCGACTTAAAATAGCCACCTTGGATAAAGTTAAAATAATACAAAAGTCCAATCCAAGTCATACCAAAGAGTAAATGGCCCCAACGAGTTAACATATTCAAAATATCCATGAATTCCATAATTTACCTCATTATTTAATTAGCTAACATATTAATATTTATATACTTATACCCCTGAAGTTTAAAATATCCCTTTAAAATAAAGTTACCCTAAAACGCTCAAATAATCAACAGCATTTAGTTTTCATGTAGTTAAGTGAAAGTATGGTGCTTTAGTTTCAATACGATCATCACGCACCGCTTTACCGACGGTAAAATGGTAAAGTGATTGCCATTGTTCATCCTTGAAGCCAAGTAAATTATGCATCTCGTCATCAAAAAAACAACCAATTCCCGTTGCTCGTAAATCATCAGCTTCTGCTGCTAAATAGAGCACTTGGCCAATGAGTCCGGTTTCCCAAAAGAGCTTTGGGTACATAGCCGGAGCGTCCATTAAAACTGCATCAAAATGGGCAATCATGCCCAGAGAAAAAGCACCGTCACCGGCAATGGCTTGTGTGCAACAGATCCTTTGCGCCTTCGCTCTGAAATCTCCCTTTTGCAGTAGGTAAAGCGGCAGTTTATCTTTGACTTGATACCAGTCAAAACTTGCGCAGGTATGCTGCTTTAATAAGCCCAAATGTTCGGCATTTCTTACCAACATATAAAGTCCAGACTCAAGTCCCACCACGGCATGCACAAATATCGCCAGATGCACTTGTGCCTGATAGGGAAATACATCAAAAGGACAACCGCTCCCTGGTAGGGTTTGCTGCAACGAATGCAAAAAAGCAGACAAGTCCATTTGACTGGCCGCCAGATCATAATCCTGAGCACTTCTTCTCTTACGGATAATTTCTTCTGCGGTAAATGCAGAACGGCCCTGATCATTCTTGGGGTTTACCTGGCTGGCCAAAGCAAAAAAATCGCTATGTCCTATATGGATAGCTTGCTGAATCTTGGTGATCAGCTCCCAGTCAACATGACTATCACTAAGTCGGTTTGGCTGGTGTTGATAAGTAAAATCCGGCAGACGGCTAAACCATTGAACTATTTCATTAGGATTCTCCCCTTTACGACCAACCCAACAAAGACAATTAGCATACTCGCCCTCATGATTTTTGCATTGATCAAAGCCCAGAAATCGATCCAGATTTTGTTCAGAAACGTCCGGCATCAGGGTCATCTGCCATCCATTGAGGTTACAGGCATAACGCAAAGCAGCCAGGGCATGGCCAAGATCGTGGTGACAATAACGAAAAGCCCGCTCGCCGTACTTCCATGCCTCACGCCAGGGAATGCTAGTCAAAATGATACCGAAACCACCACAGTTATTTAACCATAGGGCGTGACTTTCATTAAGCACAGTTCGCTGTTCCATGGCATGCCCATAGGGAAGATAGTGACTAATACCAGCGCTTTGCTGCTCAATGTCAGGTAACAGCAGATAACATTCCGTGGGGTGTAAATTGCCACTGGAAGGATTCATCCTTAGCGCCCACTCTGAACTGCCAAATTTCTTCCAGGCCGACAGTCCCATACTTAGTTCTAACATACTGGCAATGCTACTAATGGAGATCGGCTGCGGCGAGTCTTCTGTGGGTTGAAAAAGTGCGGAATAAGGGTAACCTCGGTCGTGATCCAGTAGAGGCAATTGCAGTTGAGGAGCGCCGTAATATACTCGAAAGGGCTTAGGCTGATTCGCCCAATCCATGTAGCCCAACGAGCGAGCATACCCGTTTAGATGGTGCTTAGTTTGTTGATGGTAACCTTTAACTATGCCATATCGCTTGGCTTTGTCGGTAGTCATTGCCTGTTTGTCCTCTGCCATCGGTAACAATAATATACAGCCATTCATCCAGAGTCATGCTCAAACCAGCACCAAGGGCAGCCAGGCAAAGGTGATTAAAGCAAGCTGATAAATAAATGATGTATGTTGTAATCTCCAAGATCAAAGTTGCTGCTTGTAAATAAATACAGATAACGCCTTATACCAATTGAATTAATAGCGTGAAAGTCAATACTGTGGAACCGTAATTAAAGCCGATATTTTTTTAACCCATGCCCTCTCATAGCTCATTCCTCTTACTGTTCATCCGCTTGTTTATCTGAGACGCTTTCTATAATGTCTTCCGCCCATGCCAATGCCGCCATCACGTTGGGAAAACCTATGGTACTGGTGAGCAGCATAAGGCAATGATAAACTTCATCGGCTTGCGCACCAACATGAAGGGCTCTTTTGGTATGGCTATGTACCGCCCCCTCGGAGCGAAGCGATGCTGCTGCGGCTAATTGAACAAGCTGAGCCGTTTTATCATCAATGGGCCCCGCTTGCTTTAGTGTTTTCCCTAACAACTCCACTGCATTCACAAAATCTGGATAGCGCGCTTTGATCTTTAAGTATTGCTTGGCCGGAATCGTTGCCATAAGTTTCTCCTTTTATAGCTGATAAGAGCGTTTGTGGTTAAGGGCTAATATCATCGCACTTACCGCGCGACATGTTTGCCTTAGTGTTAAGCTTAATTGTAGTATAATATTTCAATAAGTTAGGTTTAAATTCTCCACCAAGTAAACTATCCTTCTTTATAGCAAAACAATTTAACCCACACAGGAATAAAGCCATGATCCAAGTAAATGATAAAATACCCTCGGTAATCCTTAAAATATTCGGTGAGAAAGGTCCTGAAGATATCAGTAGCGAAAGTCTGTTTTCCGGTAAAAATGTGGTACTTTTTGCCGTGCCCGGTGCCTTTACTCCAGGCTGTTCTAATACTCACTTGCCTGGTTATGTAGTCAATGCCGACAAGATTAAGGCCAAGGGGGTAGACAGCATCATCTGCATGTCGGTAAATGACGCTTTTGTGATGCACGCTTGGGGAGTAGCTCAAAATGCAGAGGCGCTGATCATGTTAGCCGATGGTAATGGTGACTTAACCGAGGCATTAGGATTAACCCTAGATGCCAGAGGCTATGGTATGGGACAACGTAGTCAGCGTTTTTCCATGATAGTGGAAGATGGCACCGTCACCTCATTAAATGTCGAGCCCAAAGGCGGCATTGATGTTAGTTCGGCCGAATCCATATTGGCACTACTTTAACGATATAAACGGTCTTTGCTGTCGCAAAAAAACCTAGTTAGTGGGTTTTGTGGCAAGTCGGCGTGTGACAAGCAGCTTTTAACAAAGAGCAGAGCTATGAGCACTAATGTTTATACGTTGCGAGAAAAATGCAGATGAGCGACAATAAAATCGTCTCTAAAGATTACTATGCCCCTGACAAGCGTTCCATTGCCAACAGTATACAAATTTTATTGGGTGTAGATCCTTTGAATCGACGAAAAATTAGAAAAAATCCTTTATTTTCATTTTGTTGAGTTAATTTGTAAGTGAAAGAAAGCCCAGTTTGTGGTATTTATTAAGTGACTAAACATGATCAACAAAAATGACTCTTTAATGAGCCTAACCTACCTAAATATGCCTGATCTTTCATCCTTTTCTGACGCCAAAGTACAACTCGATCAGATAATTTCATCATTTGAATCAGTACACTATGCTAACTGTGAACATAGTGAAATCGAGCAATACATCAGGACTGAAGGTAACGAGTTGTTGAGATGTCTTTTTCAAGGATATTTGGACCAAAAGAAGAGTGTTGAACCACGACGGGCTTTTGTAACAGCCACTGCTGGCGACAAGCTCAATCATGTCAAGGAGTAGACAAGCCGAAGCTAAGCACCTTGTTTGGCAATGTAACCGTCAAAAGGATCCTGAAATAATAACGCTAGTTTTGAGCAACGATTAACCTTCAAGTACCGCTTTTGGAATTTTTTCTCTTAAAGCAAATATTGTTGATTTTGTCTAAGCATTTTAGTGATATCCATAACGTAACCAACGCCACGTTCAGAGTAAGCTAATAAGCCTGTTGCTAAAATTTCAGGATTCAACTCTTGCTCTTGTGATCTTAATTCAAACCGAATAGTGCGAAAAACTCGGTAAGCATTATGAGAATTAATATTATTATAATAGCGAGTTACGGCTTCATCTAAACTATCAAAGGCAGCAACTTCATGCTTTGCGCCAGTGTTTCTACCATTAGGTACCATGCCGCACCCCTGTTGATAACACCAAATACCAAAAAAATTCAACCCAATACGAGAAAAGCGAGAAGTTCCCCAAGCAGATTCATTAGCAGCTTGAACCAAAACTAAAGACATAGGAATAATATCAACACGCAACAGCAAAGCATTTAATTGCGCTAACGTAGAAGCGTTCTTATTTACGCGATATTTTTTAACTAAACCGCTTAACTCTTGGTGTTCCTGCTCAGATAATGGCAATTCTAAAGATATATGTTCAATCCAAGTGTTGATTTTTGCTCTAGTTTTCAGTAGCTTATTATTTTGTTTAATCACGGTAGGTTTCATAAAATTAAAAAACTTTTTCTTTTTAGTCTGTATATCCAAAATTGCAGCGAAATTTGGCAAAAGCACATCATGTAATGGCTTTTCAAATTTTTTCTTTACTACTATTTTTTGTTTATTTTTTACTGCCTTTTCGCTTGATAAGTCATCTATCGTTTTATCTGCTATTTTGGGCTTTAAAAACGTAAAAGGTGCGAGTAACAAAATAGCTAGAAGTAGCAATAGTTCAATTTTAATTAATATTAAGCTTTTCATAAAGTCTCCATAACTTACTCAGTTTATGCTGAAAAGGTATCATCTGTATCAGAATGAAGCTTTTCTGAGCCTGAGCTGTCTGAGTTAATGTTTTTTGAGCTTGAAGTAACATTAGCATGTTTATTTGTAGCTAAACTGATGCCAAAAATTTCACGATATAAAATACCTTTAACATTGTAAAACAGAGGTGCAAGGAACGACATTCCAATGATCAAAACCATAATCCCTAATGGAGCAAAGCTTGATTCAAGTAATAAAGCAAGTGGCATAAATAAAAGCACAAGCGATAAGAGCAAAATAAAGTATATATAAAGCAAAGATAAAAATTTAAAACGTAAGGCTTTAATTGATAAAATGATCGCTTTCATGGGAGTCATTTTTTTCTCAATAACCAGAGGTATTGTTAAAGATAACGTCACCGCTAAAAAAATGCCCGGAAGTATAAATAACTGAAAACCGATACTAATCAACACCGACGTAAATAATGCACATAACACAACCCAACTTGCACGTTGTAAGAAGGAAAAAGTCATTTTAGCGTTAGTTTTCATACCAACAGCATGTTGTACTCCCATCATTTCAACACCACCAACAAAGGGCCATACAGCAATAGTGACCATAACATTTAATAACATGCTTGCTTGTGGGTCAGCAAGTACCGCCTCAATTCCACCAAGATAACTACTCACTAAAAAAGAAACCAACATGCCAAGCAATAAAGCAAATAACAAACCTACATTAATTGCTGATCTTGATTTTAACGTTTGTTGCCAAGCTTCTGTCAAAATGGCTTTAACATCTATTTGGTAGTCACCTTTAAGTGCACTTTCAATATTACCACCAACCTGTACGATAGTTATTTTTTCTGGCAAAACAGTGATCCTTATAGGCTTCTTTTGAATTAATCAAAAACAATGAGTAAAAATGTAAATCAAGCGAGAATAATAAATAAAAGTACCATTATACCCGAATATGAAGAAAAGTGTTGATGAGGCTAACTTAAATCACTCAGCACTAATTGCACCGCTAATAATAATAAAACGCCACCCATCACTCTATCGAGTAGGTAACCTTTTATTTGTAAAAAATACCTGACCCTATGGTGTGTTAATAAATAAGATAAAAATACAAACCAAGCAGCCGTTGCCAATACCATGTACAAACCATAACTTAGCTTTATGAAAAAAGGGGTTTCAGGAGCAATTATCACTGAAAATAAACTAACAAAAAACAACGTTGCTTTTACATTTAATCCATTAATTAAAAAGCCGGTAAAAAAAGCTTTTTTAGCTGAAGGAATTTGCTCGTTTTTATCCTTACCATTAGAAACTTGTAACTCACCACGTTCTATATTTTCTTCGCTACTCGTCACTCGTAACTCGTTTCTACTGTCTTTTGGTTTTTTCGCTCGCAAACCATGCCATGCAACATAACAAAAATAACTAGCAGCAATATATTTTAACGCTGTAAATAAACGTTCATCGCTAGCAATAATTAATCCTATACCAACTAAAGAATAGGTTACATGCAATGAAATCCCTGTCGCTATGCCAAAACTGGTAACAATTGCGGTGCGACGACCATAACGAATACTTTGCTTTAATATAATAGCAAAATCAGGACCTGGGCTTGCAACCGCGAGTAAATGTACTGCTACAATAAGAAAAAACTGTTCTAAATAAGACATAAACGATTCTATTTTTTATTATGCTAAGGGGTACTTATGGTGAATACGTGTCAGTAATTGTTGAAAAAAGTTAGCCCCTTTTTCATTCGCTAAAGCAATATTGTTTTCAGGGATTTTTTCTGGCTCAGTATAAACAGATAAAACGCGAGCCATGCTAGCCTCACGAATAATATGGACAATGGGATATGGCGAACGGTTAGTAAAGTTACTACTATCATCATAATCTTCACCGTCAAAACAATATTCAGGGTGCATACTCGCTAGTTGAAAAATGCCCTCAAAACCAGAATCAACCAATAAATCATTGCCATAATCAACTAAATCTAAATAACGTTCAAAACTACGAAAACCATCGCTATACACAATAAGTGTTGTTTCTAATTCATCATGCGCTAGTAAATAACGACACTGTTCTATTAATTCATGTAATGCTGATTTTACTTGGTCCGCTGTAGACTCATGGTAACAAATAGTATTATTTACAAATTCTTTTTTCGCAAACGGACAAAAATTCAAACCGATAATCACTTCTTCTAGCCACTGTTTAGTTGCTAAAATCACGTTGCTTTCAATGTTACTTTTTATGCTATTTGAAATCATATTTTTACTGTTATTATTCTTTTTACTATTGTTATCATCATTATTTTTCTCATTGTTATTCTCATTATAATCAGTCATAGATAAATTCACTTAGGCTTTTATTCTACCGACTGCTGTAATTGCCACATTTTACTGTATTTTCCTTGCAAGGTTAATAGCTGTTGATGATTGCCTTGTTCAACTATTTCTCCCTCACTCATAACGATAATATTATCACTATCAATAATGGTTGATAATCGGTGGGCAATAACTAAACTCGTGCGGTTTTTTGCAACATCATTAATCGCGGTTAAAATAGCTTGCTCAGAGTGACTATCTAATGATGAAGTTGCTTCATCAAATACGAGTATTTGAGGATTTTTTAAAATAGTTCGAGCAATAGCAACCCGCTGCTTTTCACCACCAGAGAGTTTCAACCCACGCTCTCCTACCATCGTTTGTAAACCATCAGGTAGGCTGTTTACAAACTTAGTCAAGTGAGCTAACTCGATTGCCTGCATAACTTGCTTTGTATTAGCCTCTGGGTTGCCATAATTAACATTAGCAAATAAGGTGTCGTTAAATAACACGGTATCTTGTGGCACTATACCAATATGTTGGCGAAGTGAGTTTTGCGTTATTTGGCTAATATTTTGATTATCAATGCTAATGGTGCCTGAACTTACATCGTAAAAGCGAAATAATAATTTAACCAAGGTTGATTTACCCGAGCCACTTGTCCCAACAACGGCCACTTTTTCGCCGCCATTTATTTTAAAAGAAATACCTTTAATGATGGGTCGTTTTTTATTATAAGCAAAATGTATATTATCGAAACTGATACTGGCTTGGCTTATTGTCAGCTCACGGGCGTGGTCAGTATCTTGTACTTTAGGCGCCTTATCTAACAAACCAAATAAGTTTTCGATATTCGCTAAAGAGCCTTTAATCTCCCGATAAACAAAACCTAAAAAATTCAATGGTATAAATAATTGCATCATAAAAGCATTAATTAGAACAAAATCACCTAAAGTCATTTTTCCTTCACTAACATTTACGGCGGCAAGTGCCAACATAGAGGTCATCGCCATGGCGATAATAAACGCCTGCCCGCCATTTAACGCAAACAATGATAAGCGATTTTTTATTTTCGCCTGCTCCCAATTACTGAGTTGTTTGTCGTACGCCTGAGCTTCATAGTCTTCATTAGTAAAATATTTCACGGTTTCGTAATTAAGTAGACTATCAATAGCACGGGTGTTACTAGAAGAGTCAGCATGATTTGCAGCGCGTACATAGCGCGTTCTAAGCTCAGTGACATAAACCGAATAGCTAATATAGATAAGAATTGAACCTAACGTAATTAATGCAAACCAAGGTCCGTAATTGACAAACAAAATGGTCACTACCATCACTATTTCAAACAAAGTCGGCAAAATATTAAAGACCATAAAGCGCATTAAAAAACTAATACCAGAGGTGCCTCTGTCTATATCGCGAGACAAGCCTCCTGTTTGGCGATTTAAATGAAAGTCTAAATCAAGCTGATGCAAGTGACGAAACACTTTTAAACCTATACGACGAATTGCTCGCTCGGTAACTCGGCCAAATAAGGTATCGCGAACCTCAGCAAACACTACAATAGATAAACGCACTAAACCATAAGCTAACACTAACCCTAAAGGTGCTACTAAAATTTGTACATTTTCAGGTGCCTTAGCATCTAAAGTATCAACAATATCTTTTAAAACAAAAGGTAAATAAACACTGGCGATTTTAGTTATTATCAAACAGATAAAAGCAAAGGCTATGCGTTTTTTAAATTCAAATAGGTAAGGTAAAATAAGCTTAAAAGCTTTCCAGTTTATTGTGGTTACTTCTTGTTCAGGATAACTTGATCGGCGCATAGTTAGCTTATTTCTTTATAGGTGGTTAACTTGTAGGTGGTTATATTAAAAATATTTAGTGGCTTATAGTAAAACTCCGCCTATAAATAAAAAAACCACATTAACACTAACATTAAGTTAAGTTAATATGGTTTTTACTACTTAAATTATAAGCTTAAATTATGAGCTTAAGTGAAAAGCTTAAAACAATAACGACTGAAAACTAGTCGCTATTACCGTTTTCAACACGGCTCTTTAATTTTTGACCCGGTCTAAATGTCACCACTTTACGGGCTGAGATTGGAATATCTTCACCTGTTTTTGGGTTACGCCCCGGACGTTCGCTTTTCTGACGCAAGTCGAAATTTCCAAAACCAGAAAGCTTTACTTGTTCGCCACTTTCTAAGGTTTTACGGATATCTTCAAAAAAGATTTCAACCATTTCTTTTGCGTCGCGCTTGCTAAGCCCAACTTTTTCAAATAAATGTTCTGCTACTTCTGCTTTAGTAAGCGCCATTGCTTAGTCCCTCAGTGATGCATTCAACTCTGTTTGTAAGGAATCAACGACTCGATCAATAACATCTGTGATGTCTTTTTCTTCAAGCGTTTTGTTGGTATCTTGTAATACTAAGGCTACGGCAAGACTCTTAAAACCGTCTTCAATACCTTGACCTTGGTATACATCAAACAAGTTTAGATCAATTAATAGATTTCCGCCAACCTTTTCAATAAGTTGTAACACTTTTTTTGCATCAATCTCTTCTTTTACTACTATAGAAAGGTCTCTTCTATTTGCAGGAAAGCGAGATATATCGCAGGCTTCAGGGATTTTTTGACCTAATATTTCGGTTAACAAAAGCTCAAAAATTAACGTTCGACCATTTAATCCTAATTTTCTTGTCAATTCAGGATGTAAGGCGCCAAGATAACCCACTAATTGACCATTTTTGGTAATTTTAGCTGTTTGTCCTGGGTGTAATGCAGCCACTTCAGCTTTTGAGAATTCATAGGCATCAAGGTTACAAGTCAATGATATTAGCGCTTCAACATCACCTTTAATATCATAAAAGTCTGTTGACGCTTTTTCTAAACCCCAATGTTCATCTGCTCGGTTTCCACTGATAACACCCGCAATCATATTTTGTTGACGAACACCGTTTTCAGCATTTTCGTCTGGCACAAAGCGTAAACCTGTTTCAAACAAGCGTATTCTACTTTGTTGACGGTTCTGATTATAAACAACTGATTGTAATAACCCTGTCCATAAACTTAAACGCATTACCGACATTTCAGATGAAATAGGATGCGGTAACGTCATTACATCTTGATCTGGGTGAATGAGTGATTGTACTTTTGGATCAACAAAACTGTAAGTGATCGCTTCTTGATAATCACGATTAACCAGTGTGCGTTTTAACTTAGCTAAATCAATATTCGCTTCTTTTTTCTTAACCATTTTTAAACTGGCTTTTGGCGCAACATTCGGAATATTGTTGTAACCATAAATCCGAGCAACTTCTTCAATTAAATCGACTTCAATTTTAATATCAAAACGGTAAGCTGGCACCACTACTTGCCAAACTTTAGCGCTGCCTTCGCCTTGTCCACTTACCGTAAAACCAAGACGAGTTAAAATTTCAGACACTTTAGCATCTTCAATATGATGCCCAATACGACTGTCTAACTTTTCACGACGAAGCGAAACGTCTTTAGGTTGAGGAATGTTTTCGTCTGATTTAGCTTCAACAATAGGACCCGCTTGACCGCCAACAATGTCTAACAACAATTGCGTAGCTCGTTCCATCGCTGCTTGTTGTAGGGTTGGGTCGATACCACGCTCATAACGATGTGATGCATCAGTATGTAAGCCGTATTGACGTGCTTTACCTAAAATAGCTAACGGCGCAAAAAAAGCACTTTCTAAGAAGATATCGGTTGACTGGGTTGTTACACCAGAATCAAGACCGCCGAAAATACCTGCAATGGCTAATGTTTTGCCATTGCCATGAGCAGGGGCGTCAGCAATCACTAAGGTTTTATCTTTAAGGATTACTTCATTTTGATCTAATAACGTTAACTTTTCTTCTTTATTAGCAAAACGTACCTTGATTCCGCCCTCTATTTTAGCTAAATCAAATGCATGCATTGGGTGACCAAGCTCTAACAATACATAGTTAGTCACATCAACTACTGGGTCAATTGAACGTGTACCACAGCGACGCAGTTTTTCTCCCATCCATAACGGTGTTTGTGCTGCTGGATTAATGCCTTTAATAACACGACCTAAATAACGCGGACAAGCCTCGCCAACATCTATGGTAATTTCACGCACATCATCAATGGTTGGCATTACTGGTGTGATTTCTACTTCAATTACAGATTGTGAGTTAAGTACACCGACTTCACGTGCTAAACCTTTTATGCCTAAACAGTCGCCACGGTTAGCCGTTAAATCAACATCAATAGTTACATCGTTCAGATCTAAATATTCACGTAAGCAAGTACCTACTGGAGCATCAGATGCCAATTCCATGATACCGTCTGAACTGTCACTTAACCCTATTTCTGACTCACTACATAACATACCAAATGAAGTTACGCCGCGTAGTTTAGCTTTTTTGATTTTAAAGTTACCCGGTAAGACTGCACCCACAGTAGCTACCGCAACTTTTAGGCCTTGACGGCAATTTTTTGCGCCACAAACAATCTCAACTAATTCTCCATCAGCACTATTTTCTTTACCTAAGCCATAGTTGCCAAGGCTGATTTTTGTTACTTGTAGCTTATCCGCATCAGGGTGTGGAGAGCATTCAATTACTTCACCAATAATAACGCCAGTAAATTCACCTGCAACAGGCTCTACACCGTCTACTTCAAGACCAGCCATAGTAATTTGATGAGCTAACTCATCAGATGAAAGTGCAGGATTAACCCACTCACGTAACCAAGATTCACTAAATTTCATTGTTGGTTTTCCTACTTGAACTGTTTTAAGAAGCGAAGATCGTTTTCAAAGAATGCACGTAAATCATTTACGCCATAACGCAACATGGTTAAGCGCTCTACGCCCATACCAAAAGCAAAACCAGTATAAATATCAGGGTCTATACCAACACTTTTAAGCACGTTAGGGTGCACCATACCGCAGCCAAGTACTTCTAACCATTTGCCATTTTTACCCATAATATCCACTTCAGCCGAAGGTTCAGTGAATGGGAAATAGGAAGGTCTAAAACGAATTTCGACTTCTTCTTCGAAAAAATGATGCAAAAAGTCATGTAGTACACCTTTTAGATGAGTGAAACTAACATCTTTGTCAACCATCAGCCCTTCAACCTGATGAAACATTGGCGTATGCGTTTGGTCGTAATCATTACGATAAACCTTACCTGGAGAAATAATTCTCAACGGTGGCTCTTCTATTTCCATCGTGCGTATTTGCACACAAGACGTTTGGGTACGTAAAACTAATTTAGGGTTAAAATAAAAAGTATCATGATCTTCACGCGCAGGATGATGTTCAGGAATATTTAAAGAATCAAAGTTATGATAATCATCTTCAACTTCAGGACCGGCTTTAACTTCAAAACCTAAATTGCCAAAAAAACTTTCTATACGTTCAATGGTGCGAGATACAGGATGTAAGCCACCAAGTTGGGTGCCACGACCCGGTAAAGTTACATCAATAGATTCTGCTGCAAGCTTTTGCGAAATCTCTTCTGCTCGTAGCAATTCACCACGTTCAGTTAATAATTTTTGCACCTTTTGCTTGGCAATATTTATTATTTGTCCCATTTTAGGCTTTTCTTCTTTTGGTAATTTACCTAAGCCTTGCATTTGCTCTGTAAATAAACCTTTTTTACCTAAAAAATTAACGCGAACTTGATCAAGTGCTACTGGATCTGAAGCATCAGCAATGGCAACTTCGGCCTGTGCAACAATGCTATCTATAGTGGTGGTATCTAAACTCATGATTTCCTCTAAAACGAGACGGACTTTTGAACATAAAAATGGGGATGATTTTACACGATATTTACGCAATATGTAGAGGAAATAGCGGTTTTAATGAAAAAACTCGCTACTTATCTTAGAATTACTTCTTTTATTCTGTTTTGTTAACCCTTTTAAAAAATTTACGTTAAAGCTACTAATAAAGCTTCCACTGGGTGCCTTGCTTGCACTTTTGTAAAACGTTTTACTTGCGAGCGACACGAAAACCCCGTTGCTAATATTTGCTCTGGTGCTAATTCAGTTATTTTAGGCTGCCAACTTAATTCAAATAACCCTTTTGAGTTGTCTAAATTAGACTTTTCATGACCATAAGTGCCCGCCATGCCACAACATCCAACATTGACTTTTTCTAAGGTTAAACCAAAATGATTAAAAATAGTTGACCACTCATTTTCACTATTCACTAACGCTGTTTTTTCAGTACAATGAGAGAATAACTTAAACGATTGCTGACTGTCATCAACATCATTTTTGAAGGTTTGATCTTGCTTGATAAATGACAATAGCCATTCATGTGCTAATAACACGTTAAACTCACCACGTTTATCACCCAGTGTTTTTGTGTACTCATCACGATAACAAAGCACCATTGATGCATCCATGCCTAACATGGGTATATCCAATGTTGCTAACTGATTTAAAAACTCGCTTGATGATTTTGCCGTACTAGCAAAGCGCGCTAAAAAGCCTTTAACATGCTGCGCTTTACCATTGGGTTTAAACGGTAATAAAATCGGCTCTAAACCCAATTTTTTTATTAGTGCCATCATACTTTGTACTGTATTGGCATCATAAAATGAAGTGAATGGGTCTTGTACTATTAGTACATAATCTTTGCGCTGTATATCAGTTAAACCTTGCAATTTAGCTAAATCAAAACCTGAATAGCCTGCTTTTTTGACTTGACTCGTTAATGTTGGAACACTGAGTAATGGGGTATTAACATAACCGATGGTTTTTTCAGATAATTTATCATAAGCCTTCAAACTTAAAATGCTATTAACCAGTTTTGGTGCTTTTGCCATGAGTGGCGCTAATATTTCTACATTAGCAACGAGGTGATCTTTTAATGGTCTAGGATAGCGTGAGTGATAAATATTAATAAAGCGACTTCTAAAGTCAGGTACATCAACTTTAATTGGGCATTGGCTAGCGCAAGCTTTACACGCCAAACAGCCTTGCATTGCTTCCATCACTTCGTGAGAAAAGTCATCTTCATTTTTATCAAAAAAAGTAAGCTTTAATTTGGCGAAGGTAGAATCTAACAGTTTTTTCACTGACCAATGGTTTATGTCATTTTCAAGCGCTAAAATATCAACACCTTGTTTTTCTAGTAACCTTAACCATTCACGCATTAAACCAGCACGACCTTTTGGCGAATGACGTCTGTCTTTGGTAATTTTACTCGATGGGCACATGGGGCTGTTAACATCATAGTTAAAGCATAAGCCGTTACCGTTACAGTCTATCGCAGCACTAAATGAATCTTTAACGGTGACTGGAATTTGTCTATCAAAAAAGCCACGCTTGGTATCATCAACACTCACTAATTGCTCAGTTGAATCAATTGGTGTACAAATTTTGCCGGGGTTCATTTTATTTAAGGGATCAAATACCGCTTTGATTTTTCGAAGCTCAGTAAATAACTGTTCACCAAAAAATTCAGGGCCGTATTCACTGCGATAACCTTTACCATGCTCTCCCCACATTAACCCACCGTATTTGGCTGTTAACTTAACGACTTTGTCGGATAAGGTTCTAAGTAACTTTTCTTGTTCTGGGTCACACATATCAAGGGCTGGACGTACATGTAGAACGCCAGCGTCAACATGACCAAACATGCCATAATGCAAATTATAGCTATCAAGTAATGCTCTAAACTCACTAATATAATCAGCAAGGTTTTCAGGTGGTACCGCGGTATCTTCTGCAAAAGCTAACGGTTTTTGACTGCCCTCTGTATTACCTAAAAGACCGACCGCTTTTTTACGCATCGCATAGAGTTTATTGATACTGGCTAAATCAGAGGTCACTTGATAGCCTATTACTCCACAAGGGCTGCCACAAGAGCCACCACTTTCTTCACTGGCGATAGTTTCATCCAAGCCAGCCGTTAATGTGGCTACTTGCGCTGTAAGCGCTTCAACGCTAGTGCCATTAAATTCGACAATATTAATGCCGTCCATCACTTTATCTGGCACGTCAGTAATTAAATCACTGACGCTGTGCCAAACAATATCTTGTTTCGCTAAGTTTAATACTTTGCTGTCAATGGTTTCTACTGAAGTCGCCTTTGCTCTGACCAAAAATGGCGAATGACGCAATGCTGAGTCAAAACTATCATATTTAATATTGATCAACGTTTTAGCGGGGCTAATAGGGGTAATGTTAAGTTTGGCCTGACAAACAAAAGCTAAAGAGCCTTCAGAGCCTGTGATCAAACGACTTAAATCAAAAGTGTTAAGCTCTGTATTCTCTGTATTCTCTGTATTCTTTGTATTCTTTGTATTTTGAGCTTGCAAAACATTTTCTAAATCGTAACCTGTTAAAAATCGATTTAAACGAGGAAATTTTTCTAATATAAGTGCGCGGTTATCAAGACTTGATGCCAGCACTTGCTTGGTTATTCGACCATGACTGCTGTCTTCTTGCGCTAAATCTTGTGCTTGAGCAATAGTCATTGGCTGTGTTTTTAACAAGTCACCATTAACGAGTACAGAGGTTAGTGCTAATACATGATTAGAGGTTTTACCATAAACTAAAGACCCCTGCCCTGAAGCATCCGTATTGATCATGCCGCCAATAGTGGCGCGGTTACTGGTTGATAAATCAGGTGCAAAGAAAAAGCCATGGGGACGTAAAAAATCATTTAATTGATCTTTAACTACGCCAGCTTCAACTTTAACCCACTTTTCTTCAATATTAATTTCTAAGACCTTGTTCATGTACTTAGATAAATCAACGATAATGCCTGGCGTTAAACTTTGACCATTAGTTCCAGTGCCACCGCCTCTAGCGCTAAATTTTATCTCGCTATAGTTATCTTCACTCGCCGTTTTAGCCAATAAAACAATATCTTGCTGGGTACGAGGATTAATTACCAATTGTGGCAATTGCTGATAAACACTGTTATCGGTTGCCACAGCTAAACGAGCGCTGTACTTGGCACTGATATCGCCAGTAAAGTTTTTAGCGTTTAATGAACTGACAAAATTATCATAAAGCGGTGGAAGATGTGTTTGGTGATCAATACGGGGTAGCATGAATATTATTCTGTAAACAAGTATGAGTTATCTTGAGTATATCATGACAAAATCAATTTTTTAGCGGTGAATTAACGCTAGTAATACTATTTTAATATCGTTTTAATAATATTTTATTACTAGTGTTTCGTTTAAGGCATAACAAGCTTATTTTAAAATTTCAGAGACTGGCTTTTAAATTCACTAGGACAATGAATATAACCTCAGTTTACTTATTTAAAACTGCTTCATAAACAAGGGAGATAACGCTGCCATATTTGCCAGTTTCGAACTGTTTACCGGTAAACTGGTAATTTTTATCGTCACCTTCAATGTCACTATGACGAGCATTGGTAAGTAGAATGATGGCTAAATCATGTTCAGGATCAATCACAGTAACCGTACCTGTCCAGCCAGTATGACCAAAAGCAGAGCTACTGGCATAAGGTCCAAAATGCCACTTTCGATCACCATTATTTGCCCGGCGCCAACCTAAACCGTAAGTGCCATTACCATCGTCAGGTTTAATAAATTGATCAATTACTTTTTCTGAAAATAAAACCTTGTTCCCATAGCCTCCTCTATTTAATAGCGTTTGTGCTAACACCGCTAAATCTTGACCAGTAGAAAATAATCCCGCATGCCCTGCTACTCCACCCATTGAATGATAAGCTTTTTCGTCATGTACTTCACCTTGCAATACATAAGTGCGAACATTGTTAAAATCGACACGATTATCTCGCGTTGTACCGTGTATTTCGGTAGCAGCAAATTGATTTTTTCTAAAACTTTTTTGTAGTGGGTTGAATAACGTATTTTTTAAACCTAAAGGCTGGTAAATATTATATTCAGTGTATAAATCTAGCGGCATATGGGTGATTTTTTCTATCAGCATGCCTAAAAGTATATAGTCGGTATCGCTATACATGCGTTTAGTTGAGCGTCCTACCGCAAAGGGTACTTTGGTAAGGATCAGTTCCTTAGTGCGCTTTTTATTTTGAGAGAAAAAAGTACTCCCTAACTTATTTGCTTTGGTAAAGAATTTCACCTCAGGAGCATAACCCGCATGATGAGTAATAATATCTTTTATCGTACGTAAATCACGCCCACCACCACGGTAGCTAGGTAAATAGTGATTAATAGGTAAACTAATATCTACTTTTCTTTCACTAACTAGCTTCATTAAAGCAAAATTAGTGGCAAACATTTTTGTATTTGAAGCAATATCAAATAAAGTTTCAGTCGTCATTTTAACGGGTGTTTTAAGCGGCTCTCCACCGTCAGCAAACTTTCTGGCATATCCATAAGCCGTGTTTTTAATTATTTTTCCATTGTTAACTACCACCAGTACTGCACCAGGAAAGCCCTTATCAACATCATCATTAATTAATGCATCAACTTTACTAAAGCGTTGCTTATTCTGTTGA
This sequence comes from uncultured Colwellia sp., assembly GCA_963974965.1. GTDB lineage: Bacteria > Pseudomonadota > Gammaproteobacteria > Enterobacterales > Alteromonadaceae > Colwellia. The sequence goes on from CAXBEX010000003.1 coordinate 89,022, forward strand.
GTTTCATTTTCAAGGTGCGGGTAAGGTATGGTAATGTTTAAGCTTGCCCCAGCTGGCAAGATATTTTCAACTTTAAAGGTGTTATTGCCATTTTGAGTACGTTTTTTTAAACTATAATGATAGCTATTATATGCTTGTAATGGCTCAGCAATATTGAGTTTTTCACCATTGACAAAGATATCAGCTGAAACAGCATCTTGGTTATCTATGAAAATGTCGCCGCGCCCTTGATAACTTTTAAACACAGCCCGATCATTGACAAGTTCACGATTACTGCGATTTATTTGTGGGAATGTTTGATCTATTTGACCTTGTTTAGCCGTATAAACAGGAGCGATAACTAACGGAGCCAATTCACGTTGATAACGTGCAAGTAATTTTTCACTAACCTTCGGCTTATATTTATCTAACAAAGCAAATAAAGTGGCTACGGTTTGCTCATCAGCTAATTTAGTAATTTCCCATGGCACAAAGTGTGTTTGAAAAGCGTGTAGAATAGCTTGTGTTTGCTTATCTAATTCACCTGTTTCAATAACCTCATAGCCATAGTTTTTAAGTGCTGCTTGTACTAAGCCGATATTTGGCTTTTGCTCGTCAAACAACTGCCAATATCTAATAACACTTTCTTTTTCATACCAAGCGCCAATACCCGCTTGATATAGTTGATACCAAGGGAAACGAGGGCCTAGGTTATTTTTTCCTAAAGAGGTTATATCACCATAGCCCATAATACGCGTTGGAGAAATATCAGGGTTTTTCTTTAAAATCGCTTTCGATAATTCAATTAATAATTCAATTTGTTTAGGATCATAATCAGGATAAAAGCACATTTTCTCTGATGTGTTCCATGATTTAATGTTTTGTTTAACCGTTAATTCAGTTTGGGCGGTTGGTAAACGCTCGCACTTTGGTACATTAACTAGGCCAATATTAATAGATTGTTCGTTAATTACCCTGTTTTCTTGCCATAAACTACTATCTGCATACCAAACACTCTTATCTTCATCTATCAAGTTAATAACGGTAACATCATCATTAAGATTAGTTTTATCATGACGTTCTGGTAATAAATAATGATAGCTAACAGCACTGTTATGGGTTAATTCGTTGACAGATTGTTGGTAGTCTTTACCCGTGTTATGCATGATCAAAAACTTAATTCGATGCCCATAACTTTTAAAATTGATATTTTCTAAAGGCACAGTACTCGATGTACAATTAGTTAACATTAAGCAAGCAACTAAAGACATTATTCTTTTTAATGTATTCATCTGTAATAGGCTCATATGATTTTCATTCTAAAATTATTCCTTTACACAAAACACCGTCATCAAGAAAAACGAGTACTAATACAGTACTAATACATTACTAATACATTACTAATACAGTAAATAGGGATTTCTCAATTTTTTAAATTCAGCTAAATTTTTTTGCCAAGTTAACTTGATTTCTTGGGCTGTTTTCCCTGCAATAATTGCTTTTCTTAATTTGTCTGTACCACTGAGTTTATCCATAAAACTAGGACGCGTAAAAAACTCAATATTTTGTAATTTAAATGCTTTATGCCAGTTAATAATAAAACTTAAATCTAACCCTCGAACTTGACTGTTACGTAAATCTTGTCCTAATAAATTTTCATTCATTAATTTTGGCTTAGACGCTGCACCTGGCGTTGAGACAGGCGTAAAAGTAAATTGACCTAATGAAATTTTGTTATGTCCAATGACCTGAAAAGGAAAATCAGTACCACGGCCAATACTCACGGGTGTTGCTTCAAAAAAGCCCAATGAAGGGTATAAACTAATTGCCGTGTCATTAGGTAAATTTGGGCTTGGTTTTACCGGCAATGAATAAGGCATGGTTCGAGCATAGTTTTTCAAGCTTACTATGTGTAAATCAAGTGCTTTTTGGGGTTTAAGCTGGGGTTTAAGCTCAGTTTTAAGCCACATCTCCCCCTTGAACATTAGTGCCAATTCGCCTACTGTCATGCCGTGAAGTAAGGGGATTTTATGCATACCAACAAAAGACGTGAATGCTGGCTCTAATAGTGGCCCATCAACAAAAGCGCCGTTAGGGTTTGGTCTATCCAAAACAATAAAAGCAATACCTGCATCAGCAACAGCTTCCATCATATAATGCATTGAACTGATATAAGTATAAAAGCGAACACCTACGTCTTGAATATCAAAAATGATGACATCAAGCGTTGCCATAATGTCACTTGAAGGTTTGCGATTTTTCCCATAAATTGATACCAATGCTACGTCTGTTTTTTCATCAATGCTAGAACTAAACTTCTCTCCTGCATCATAATTACCACGAAAGCCGTGTTCAGGTGCGAAGATTGCTTTAACATCGATGTTATTAGCAATAAGCAAGTCAACTAGGTGTTGATTGCCAACCATTGATGTTTGATTAACTACTAAACCTACTCGTTTATTTTGTAACATTGGCAAGTAATAAAGCGTTTGCTCAGCCCCAACAATTATTCTATTTTCTGATGGATTTTCTGATAAGTTTTCTGATAAGTTTTCTGATAAATGATTTGAGGAAAACGCGCAAGAAAACAAGAGAAGCGTAATAAATGCAATAACAACATTACAGTACATTTTATTTTTAAATAGCCGGTTTAAAAACAGTCGCTTTTTAAATAACCAATTTTTAGAAAATGAAGGCATAAGAAAGTCTTTTAATTAAGGTTTAACTTGTTCAACAGCTTTTCGTAAAAAACCATTATTATTCGCTAAACAATCTCTTGATTGCTCAAGACTTAACCCCGTTAATATCATTAAGGTAGCAAGCTTGGCATTATTTTCAGATTGATCTAAGGCTTGTTTCGCACAACCATAATCACACTCTGTGGCCTGCATCACAATACGTACTGCACGAGCATACAGTTTTTCATTGCTTGCATTTACATCTATCATTAAATTTTTATAACTTTTACCTGAACGGATCATACTGGCAGTACTGAGCATGTTTAAAATCAGCTTTTGTGCTGTGCCCGACTTCATTCGAGTTGAGCCAGTTAACGCCTCTGCCCCGACTACAGCACAAAGGTTAATATCATTGGCTTGTTTGAATTTATCATTGTAACTACAACTAACACCTACTACGGTTGCCCCGATAGATTTGCCATATTTCATTGCTGAAATCACATAAGGTGTTCGACCACTAGCGGCTATTCCCACTAACACGTCTTTTTCTGATAGCGCCGCTTTTTGTAAATCATCAATCGCAAGTGATTCGTTATCTTCAGCGCCTTCTACTGCTTTATATATTGCGTTGCTCCCTCCGGCAATAATACCAATAACTTGTTTATCACAAACGCTAAAAGTTGGAGGGCATTCAACCGCATCTAAAATACCAAGGCGACCACTAGTGCCTGCCCCGATGTAAATCAACCGCCCACCATTTGCAAAAGCGTTAACAATTTCATCAACCGCTGTAGCAATTTGAGGGATGATTTTTTTTACCACACCAGCTACTTTTTGATCCTCGATATTGATTTTTTCCAAAATGCCTGTAGCGTCGAGTAAATCTATATCGACAGTATCTGGATTCTGGCTCTCTGTAGAAATTTGTTTTAACTCATCAAGTAGTTGAGACTGTTTTTCGATCGAAAATGTATTCATACTATGTTCTTCTATTTGTTCGTTATAAGTATATAAACTAACTGGTTATAAACATGATACACTGAAAAAAAGGGCTGTGCTTCTCGCAAATGATTAATTTGAATAACCTGACTAAATAACCTGCATGAATAACCACTCAAGAAAAACTTACTCAATTATTAATTTACCGGCATTGGTCAGTAATTATAAAAATATTGCCAATTTAGCACCGAAAAGTGAAACAATTGCCGTTATTAAAGCAAATGCCTATGGTCATGGTGCCATCGAGGTAGCAAAATACTTAAGCCCACATGTACCGGCTTTAGCTGTAGCGTTTATTGACGAGGCTATTGAGTTGCGTGATGCGGGTATTACCTTGCCCATTTTAATTATGGAAGGGGCATTGTCTTATGAAGATTTTGCGATTGCATTACAACAAAATTTTTGGTTGATGCTACATACTGCTATGCAAGTTGATTGGTTAAATAAATTAACTCCCTCATACTCTGGTAAGTTATGGCTTAAAGTTGACACGGGTATGAATCGTTTAGGAATAAAACCAAACGAAGTAGATAATATTTTTGCTAAGTTGACATGTGAGCAATTACAAAGCTTAGTGCTCTGTACGCATTTTTCTAACGCTGAAGATTTGAATAATCCTAAAACACTATTACAAATACAGCAATTTGAACGTATCAACCAAGCACCTTGCTATAAAAAAAGTTTAGCTAACTCTGCTGGTATTCTTAATTGGCCTCAAAGCCATGGTGATTACAACAGACTTGGCCTTGCTTTATATGGCTCCACACCCATTCCCGTTGAAAACTTACCCGTTAAATTAACGCCAGTAATGACCTTACAGTCAACTATCATTGCCTTAAGACAATTAAGCATTGGAGAATCCGTTGGTTATGGAGAAATATGGCAAGCTAATCGTCCTTCGGTTATTGCCACCATCGCTATTGGTTACGCTGATGGCTACCCTAGAAATGCTAAAAATGGCACTCCCGTATTCATTAAAGGGCAAATTGCACCGCTTGTGGGTAGAGTATCCATGGACATGTTAACCATTGATGTTACTGATATAGATAACGTGAAGCTAGGCGACAGTGTTGAATTGTGGGGTAAAAATTTGGCGATAGAAACAGTAGCCGAGTATCTTGATACCGTCAATTATGAGTTACTTACTCGCGTATCTAACCGAGTACCTCGAATTTATGTAGAATAACTAGGTATACGCGTATAAAAGTATATAACAGTGACTAACATTACTTGACTGCTTTATTTCTTTAATTAACGTAACTGTTAATTATTAAGTTTTCTATTTACTCGCTTTTTACTCAATCCCTAAATATTTATGTACCTGTACCGATAAACGCCAATTATTGGCAATACACGTTTCAATAGCCAGTTCAGTTGCTCTATTTTTTTGACTGATCGGTTGCAAATATACGGGGGTATTTTCAATATTATGTTCGGCTAATAATGTTTTTAAATCGTCTACATGTTGCTCTGTAGCGATTGGGTGTTTTATTTCATCGGCTCGCTTCATCGCACTCGCTAAAATAGGGTAGCCACCACGCATATTTACTTTTGGCGAAACAGTTACCCAACATTTATTCGAAACATAAATTTCAAAGGTACCTGATGTTTCTACTTGTGTACTATAGCCTAGGCTATCAAAAGCATTACAAAGTGGTGTTAAGTCAACCATGCAAGGCTCTCCACCCGTAATAACAATGTGTTTAGCTTGGTAACCACGTTCTGTAATTAATGATAGTATTTGTTCTACTGAGAATTCTGCCCATTGTGGCGTTTCTTGTGATTTAGCTAACATGACTTCTTTAGTCACTTTATCACTTAACTCTACTTCCCAAGTATGCTTAGTATCGCACCAAGAACAGCCCACAGGGCAGCCTTGCAAACGAATAAATATTGATGGTTGGCCAGTAAATGAGCCTTCACCTTGTATGGTTTCAAATAGTTCGTTGATTTTGTATTGAATCATTTTAATTTGTGCTTTTGCCTAAGAGGGTATTCAAGTAAAATATGCTGCATTGATTATACCCTATATATTTTTGAGAGACCTTACAATGAAAGAAAAACTATCCGCTAAAATAATAGAGGCTGAGAAAGTTGTTGTTATCTATTCAGGCGGCATGGATTCATTTACCGTACTTAACCGCGCAATAAAAGACGGCAAAGAAGTGTATGCGCTTTCTTTTGACTACGGTCAACGCCATGTAAAAGAGTTGGAATGTGCTAGCAGCGTTTGTACTTCATTGAATATAAAACATAAAGTTATTGATATTTCATCTATCAACCAATTACTGGCAGGCTCTTCACTGACTGATGATATTGACATTCCAGAAGGTCATTATGAAGCAGAAAACATGAAATCAACCATAGTACCTAATCGCAACATGATATTATTATCTTTAGCGGTAGGTTATGCTGTTTCAGTAGGCGCTGCTCAAGTTTATTATGGCGCTCATAGTGGCGACCATGCAATTTATCCTGATTGTCGCCCAGAATTTGTGCAAAAAATGAATGATGTATGCCAAATTGCCAACTATGAAAGCGTCGAAATTTTCAGTCCCTACTTAACAGTAAATAAAACGGCAATTCTAACTGACGGACTTAGTATGGGCTTAGACTACAGTAATACTTGGACTTGTTATAATGGTAGAGAGAAAGCTTGTGGTAAATGTGGCGCATGCCAAGAGCGCCTTGAAGCGTTTGCTGAAAATAAGGTTATCGACCCAATAGCGTACGAATAATAATTAAAAATAAGTGGGATTATGTCTAACAAGTCAGACGAAATAAAAAAAACAAACAAAATAAATAACATACGCGCTAAGACTTATCGGATATTAGAAAGTGAAACTAGCTCTAATGTCACGGCTAAATTTATTACTTGGTTATTGATTTTACTCATTATTAGCAATGTTGCGGCAGCTATAGTCGCCTCAGAAAAAGCTATTTACTTGTTATACAAAGATGCATTTATTGCTTTTGAGCTTATTTCATTATCTCTTTTTAGCTTTGAATATTTACTGAGAGTTTGGTGTTGTGTTGAATCTACAGAATATCAAAGCCTCTCTAAATCCAATGCTAGACTCAAATATATTTTTACCCCTGTCGCCTTAATTGACTTAATTACCGTATTACCTTTTATCATAGCAATGTTTTTCGCTATAGATTTACGCACGCTTCGTTTGATCAGAGTATTAAGGTTGTTAAAACTAACCCATTATTTTAAAGGGTTTAATATTTTCATTACTGTTATCATTAAAGAATCAAAAAGTATTGTCGCTGCTGTAATGGTGATGATATTTCTAATTATTATTGCCGCAAGCTTAATGCATTCTATTGAAGGTACTACTCAACCAGAAGCCTTTGGTAGCATAATTAACTCTTTCTGGTGGGCAGTGGTTACCATGACAACCGTTGGTTATGGCGATGTTGTTCCTGTTACCACTGCTGGTAAAGTCATATCTACCTTTATAATGCTTATTGGTGTTGGATTAGTGGCATTACCTGCTGCAATGTTGGCAGCACGCTTTAGTGAAGAGTTAAGAGAGCGAAAAGAAGATTTAGATGTCCACATCAAAGGCGCTCTAACTAAAGGTTATATTGACATCAATGAGCACCAAGCTTTAGAAAAATTAGCTGAAAAGTTAGAAATAGAACCTGAAGAACTGCAACGAAGCATTGCACAATTGAAAGAATGCCATCATGGTGAAAAATGCCCGCATTGCGGTAAATAAATGGTGGTAAATAAATAGCGCTATAGAATATTATCTTCCTTTGATTTTATTTTAAGACAAAATCCATATAACCCTTATCACAGCGTAGTCTAGACTTAATATGTGTCCCCTGAATTATTAAGGATATTTTATGAGTGCAATATTTAGACAACAAGCTCAGTGTTTAAATAAAATGATTGATGCTAACAATGAAACACAAGCACATATTTATCTTGAACAATTATTGCTTTTTCCAGTTGATATACAAGATAAAATAATTAATGAAATTAGCCATTTAGGTAACTGTAGTAGTGATGCCGTTGCTAATATCATTGGTCGCTATTCTATTGTAGACCTCAAATAGTTATTTTTACCTCCAATAGCTAAGCACTCAATAGTTAAGTAGCTAGTAATCAAGTACTTAATTGTTGAGTTCTTAATTTAGCAATATCATCGCGCGTAGCAGCAGCATGCTCAAATTCTAAGTTTTGAGCATGTGTATACATGGTTTTTTCAAGTTCTTTAATTTTATCGTCAATCTCTTTTGTGCTTAACGCTTGATAATTAGCATTTTTCTGGGCAACCATATCAAACTGGGTTGACTTGCTAAAACTACCAACATCCATTACGTCAGTAATTTTGCGTATGACACCTTTTGGCGTAATGTTATTGTCAAGATTATACTGGTGTTGCTTTTCCCTACGACGCTCAGTTTCATCCATGGCTTTGCGCATAGACTTGGTAATTTTACCAGCATAAAGAATAGCTCTGCCATTAATATTACGTGCTGCTCGACCAATCGTTTGAATTAACGAACGCTCTGATCGTAAAAAACCTTCCTTGTCAGCATCCAGTATGGCGACAAGTGATACTTCTGGCATATCTAAACCTTCACGTAAGAGGTTAATTCCAACTAGAACATCAAACTTACCTAACCTGAAATCACGAATGATTTCTACGCGCTCAACCGTGTCAACATCAGAGTGTAAATAACGCGTTTTAATACCATGTTCATCTAAATAGTCAGTTAAGTCTTCCGCCATACGTTTGGTTAACGTAGTCGCTAATACGCGTTCATTTAATGGCAATCGTTTATGAATCTCAGACAATAAATCATCAACTTGCGTTTCTACGTCCCGCACTTCTATTTGTGGGTCTAATAAGCCTGTTGGTCTGACTACTTGCTGGGCAATATCTCCTGCTGATTTTTCAATTTCATAATTACTAGGCGTTGCTGACACATAAATAGTTTGTGGTGATAAGGCTTCAAATTCTTCAAACTTCATTGGTCTATTATCAAGCGCTGAAGGTAAACGGAAACCATATTGCACTAGGTTCTCTTTGCGTGAACGATCACCTTTATACATAGCACCAATTTGCGGCACAGTAACATGAGACTCATCTATAATGAGTAAACCATCATCAGGTAAATAGTCAAATAAAGTGGGTGGCGCTTCACCGTGCTCTCGACCAGATAAATAACGCGAGTAATTTTCTATGCCCGAGCAATAACCAAGTTCAGTCATCATTTCAATGTCAAATTGAGTACGTTGGCTTATTCGTTGCTCTTCAACTAAACGGTTATTATCTTTAAGGTATTGAGATCGTTCTTTTAGCTCAATTTTAATTTTATCTACTGCTGCTAATATTTTTTCTCGCGGTGTTGCATAATGCGTTTTAGGATAAACAGTGACACGGGCTAATGTACGTTCAACCTGCCCTGTTAATGGATCAAACTGACTAATGCGCTCTATTTCTTCATCAAATAATTCTATCCGCAAAGCAAGGCGGTCAGACTCGGCAGGAAAAATATCAATAACATCCCCACGAACTCTATAAGTAGCACGCGCAAAGGCTGCATCATTGCGCTTGTATTGCAACTCAGCTAAACGACGCAAAATATCACGCTGATTTATGATGTCTCCAACACTAATATGCAACATCATTTTTAGGTATGAATCAGGATCGCCCAAACCATAAATAGCAGAGACAGAGGCGATAATAATGACATCACGGCGTTCTAATAAGGCTTTAGTTGCCGACAAACGCATTTGCTCTATATGTTCATTGACTGAAGCATCTTTTTCAATAAAAGTGTCTGTGGTTGGTACATACGCTTCAGGTTGGTAATAATCGTAATATGAGACAAAATATTCAACAGCATTATTGGGGAAAAATTCTTTCATTTCACCATAAAGCTGTGCTGCTAGCGTTTTATTTGGTGCTAACATCATGGTAGGGCGATTTAGTTTTTCTATAACATTAGCAATAGTAAAAGTTTTACCTGAGCCGGTAACACCTAATAACGTCTGGTGAGCTAAACCCGATTCTATACCTTCTAATAGCTGCTTAATAGCCGTTGGTTGATCGCCACTTGGTGTATAGCTTGATTCTAACGTTAATGATTTTACGGTTGTTGCTTTCAACAGAGTTTCTTTCAATATATTTTCTTTCAAGACAATTGTTCCTTAGCAATAAACTCATCATCATTAAACTGTTTTGAAAATAGTCGATAAGAAATAAATGCCATCATTAAATTACCCATTAATGCACCAACAAAGAAGCCATACAAACCATATAAATAGCTTCCTAAGTAAGCTAAAGGTACATAACAAACAAACAACCTCACAACACTTAACATCAAAGCCATCATAGGTTTATGCAAGGCGTTAAAAGATGAATTCGTTAAAATAACAATACCTTGCAAGCCATAACCTAAGGGTAAAATCCACATAAATAAAATAATAATATCGGCAACTTTTTGCTCTTTTGCAAAAACGGAGGCAATCCAAGGGGCTGTAATAATTAAAACTAAATAAACAAATACCTGCCAGAATAAAACAAACTTAATTGAGGTTTTATAGGCTTGTTTAACACGGTGCATATGACCCGCACCAAAATTTTGACTGATAAAAGGAGGTAAAGTCATCGACATAGCTAAAACAACCAGTGAAGCGATAGATTCTATTCGAGTACCAACACCAAACCCAGCCACAACTGACTCACCATAACTAGCAGCAATGGCAGTCATAATAGCGGCGGCTATGGGTGTTAACATATTAGCACCCGCTGCAGGCAAGCCTATTTTTAATATGCCACGACATGAAACAAGTAAGTGTTTCATTGGCAATAAGTGTGTATGAATTAAATTTTTCTGCTTTGTTAAAATAATGAGTACAAAAGCAAAACCAAAGAGCCAAGAGATGAATGTAGCTATTGCCGCGCCTTCAAGCCCCATAGATGGTATTGGACCGAAACCGAAAATAAAAATAGGGTCAAGCACGGCATTAATCAGCCCTGCACTTCCCATCACTATACTGGGTGTTTTAGTATCGCCAGACGCGCGAAGCACGGCATTACCAATCATAGGACCAATTAAACACACACTACCTAAGTACCAAATATCCATGTACTGATGAATTAAAGGTAATAAAGACACTTTAGCGCCAAGTAAAGTAAAGAGTTCGTCGGTAAATAAATAACCAACAAAAGATAAACTGATAACAACAATAGCGGCCATGTATAAAGCAGCCGTTGCTGAATCTTTGGCGGACTCATGATCATCATGACCAATAAACTTAGCAATAACAGCTGATGTACCTATTCCTAACCCAATCATTAAACTAATAACAGTAAAAGTGACGGGAAAAGTAAAACTGATTGCTGCTAATGGTTGTGTACCCAACATACTAACGAAAAATGTATCGACCAAATTAAACGTCATCAACAAAATCATGCCGTAAATCATTGGGATGGTCATTCTTTTTAAAGTACTAGCAACAGGGTCTTTGAGTAAATTAACCGGTTGTTTTCTATTTTTTGTTAGATTAGTTGACGTCATTAATAAATTTTATAAAGGCCATAGTTAAAAGGCTCAGTTTCATATCAAAACATTTTGAATGTAGCTCAAGCACAACAATATCTATTGTAATCAAAAGCAAAAGAAATTCACAGTAAATCCCCTTAAATAACCATCTGGTTAAAAATCACACCAAAGTGGTAATAAAACAACAAAATAAACATAACACAATGAATAATATAGATAAATAAAAACATTAATTTAGTTATTGACTTACCTACACGCTAAGTAAAACGATAATGTAAAGAGTTCTTACAAATTAACTAACATAGTTATCCACAACTTCGGTGGATAACTACATTTTCACCCTACTTTTTAGGCCAATAATAAACAATGCATATAAAACTACCAATAAATGCTGACAAACTAACTTTAGTGGACGCAATTTAAGCAAACAAACTAATAAATGATTTTTTTCTTATTTTAGTATTGACACATTGGCATCAGGCCTTTAATATTCCGCCCCGTTAACCAAGTTGGTTAACAAGCTTATCGAAAGATAGCAATTCCCCAAGTGTCAATTGGTAGAGCTTGGGAGATTAGATACTGTTAATCCATGTAGTCTAATCAACAAAGAAAAGATTTATTCCCCAATAGCTCAGTTGGTAGAGCGATGGACTGTTAATCCATGTGTCACTGGTTCGAGCCCAGTTTGGGGAGCCACATTTTATATTGGCGACAAATGAAGAGCGGTAGAGCGATGGACTGTACTCTCTAATAACAGCATGTGTCGCTGATTGGTTTCTCGAGCCCATATTTTATAAAGAGCTGGGAGCCACATTTTAAAATGAGAAGTAACGAACTCATGAAAAGTTTTATTCCCCAAGTGTTAGTTGGTAGAGTTTGGGAGATCAGATACTGTTAATCCATGTAGTCTAATCAACAACAAAAGTTTTATTCCCCAATAGCTCAGTTGGTAGAGCGATGGACTGTTAATCCATGTGTCACTGGTTCGAGCCCAGTTTGGGGAGCCACATTTTATATTGGCGACAAATGAAGAGCGGTAGAGCGATGGACTGTACTCTCTAATAACAGCATGTGTCGCTGATTGGTTTCTCGAGCCCAGTTTGGGGAGCCACATAAATAAAAAAGGCTACGAGAAATCGTAGCCTTTTTTATTGCTCAAAAGTATTATTCCCCAAGTGTCAGTTGGTATAGTGATGAACTGTACTCTTTATTTATTAGTAAAGCATGTGTCACTGGTTCGAGCTCTTTGGCTTGATATACCCCATCGGTTAATTCAAATATTTGATGGAAATAAAAAGCAAGCAACGTGAGCAGGTACATGTTGTAGCTTAGGTTTTATCACCGTGACCGTAATTATGCTTTAGGTGGTAACCTTGGTTTTTAAGGGGGTTGAAACACTCGTGGTGAGTAGGCCGTGAGAGCTTCCCCAACAGCCTCTCGCAGAACGGTACGTGAACCTCTCAATTCATACCGCTTCCATTAGGCAACCCCTCCTATCATTCCTGCTCGCCAATGAGCAAACAAATAAGGATTTTGCTTTGATATTCCTTCCAAGAATTTCATCGCTTGCGTTTTATGACGCCGTAGTGGTTTAAATTTACGTCTAGCCCACCTAACCAATGCTTTATTCACATCCCATATAAGGCTGAACGAGTGAAACGACTATAATAGCTTATCCACCCACTGACTATTGGGTTGAGCCATTTCGCTAACTGAACAATACTTAACTCGGTTGCCATACGAACACGTAACTTTATGATCTTCAATCGCATTGCTTTTAAAGCTGACTTGCTCACCGCTGGTGTAAAGTTTATAAACATACTATTACGTTTACAGTTTTTGCAAAGCCGCCTTCTAAAAGTGTAACCTAAGAAATCAAATTCAGTATTTTCATACTGTCCTTTACGACTTCCATCTTTACAATAAACAATTTTAGTTTTCAGTGGGTGAAGTTCAAGGCCACATGCTTCAAAGCGGTCTTTTAGCACCGCTAACATGTATTTAGCTTGTGCTTCACTACGACAATGAACAAGTCCATCATCAGCATAGCGACACCATAGTGCCTTTGGATAATGCTTTTGCAGCCATTTATCAAAGACATAATGTAGAAATAAATTAGAAAGAACTGGACTGATAACGCCACCTTGTGGCGTTTCCTGTGTTCTTTCTATTATTTCTCCATCGCTTTGCTGCATTGGCGCTGTTAACCAACGTTCAATATACAATTTATGCCATCAATTATCGGTATGCTTGCCCACCGCTTTTAACAGTAAATCATGGGGGATATTGTCAAATAGCCCTTTGATATCAAATTCAAGTACCCAATTATTGTTCCAACACCGTTGACGCGTCACGCCAATAGCATCTATCGCTGATTTATTGGGTCTATAACCATATGAATCGGGTAAAAAGTGTGGCTCAACTAGCGGCTCAAACATTAATTTGATCAGATCTTGGTTTTGATAAAAAATTCAAAAAATAATTAATTTTTTTATTGAGATAAAAAACAGCGCGAAAAGTCTTTTTTCACTTTAGCTACAAGCCTTAGTCGGCTTGATTGTTAATTTCGCATGATAAGTGCCAAGTCAACGAATAAACATAACTGTTTGTATTTAAGGTACTCTATACACATCAGTGCAATTTTTATTTCACGATTAATATTGAGTACCGTTTGATATTACAAATTTTTTCACATTTCCACTAAATAAACTTTGGTGCCTGTGGGTGATCATGTCGACGTGTAATATAAAGGATGCAGTCAGCTGTACCTTGCTGTGTAAAACTACGTGTCGCGTTAATTGGTGTGGTAAAGGTATCGCCTTTATCAAGCGACAGAGTTTCGCCATCAACAGTAATACTAACCTCGCCTTGATGAACAAAAATAACTTCTTCTTCAAAGCGAATATGATCATTCACTTTTGCTCCCTGTGCTAATTTCAATCCACGTACAACAAACTTATGAGACCAATTTAATTTACCAGCGGGTAGGTCTTCCTCTGAGTTTTTTGCTCCAACCAGAGCAACTTCCTCTACGCCATCAAATTGTGCTAAACAATTATTTTTTGCCCAATCGAAAGTTTCTGTTCGTTGCACAATTGATTCCATAGCATCACTATTTACCACGCGATGTTGCGCTATTTGTTCAGCGGAGGTAACTGGCATCGATTTTTTACCTTCAGGTATTGTTTCACCTAAGGTGGTATCCACCAGGCTGCCATCCTCTAATAAAACTAACCCATACTCTTTCGCAAGATCAAAAACCTTTGGTGCCCATAACACTCTGCCTGGATCGTCACCACCAAGAACCGCATGCAAGTAACCGATATCTTCACCGACACATTCAAAACCACGAAAAATATCCATGGGAATGGAAATGATATCTCCTTCGTTTAAGACTATTTGACCGTCATCGGCGTTCACACCACTTAAGAATGCCCATGACCCTTTATGTATAACAAAAACTTCTTCAGTTAAATGACTATGCTGTGAATTTAAGCAACCACTTGGCTGTCTTGCGCCACCAATATTAAAGCCATGGGGTATTGAAATATGAACATGTTGATCTGGATTTTCCGCAACACCAGGGCCAATTAAGGTGAAGTTCTCTTTCTGATCACTCCCTGGACTACGCGTATCAATGAATGCGTTGGTACAAGGTTTCAAGTCTGCATATCTAATCAATCTTTTTTCAAGTGTCATTTTGTTTTTCCTATTGTTTGCAAGGTATAATATTTAAAAGATGTTTGCCAATTAACATGACTAGCGAGCAGTCCATCCACCATCAACTTTAATACTTGTGCCGGTAATCATCGACGCTAAATCACTGAGTAAAAACGTACAGCTGTTCGCTACATCTTCTACTTTTCCTAAACGTCCAAGGGGGATCATGTCGTATACAAATTTTTTAAACGATTCATCATCAAACATTGGCTTTGTCATCGGTGTTAATACGAATGTCGGTGCAACAGTATTTACACGAATATCATGTTCAGCCAATTCAACGGCCATCGCTTTTGTTACGCCTTCAACAGCATGTTTGCTCATGCAATACAGAGTACGGTTAGGTGAACCAACAAATCCCATTTGCGAAGACATATTAACGATTGATGCACTATCTGCTCGCTTCATCGGCACTATTGCAGCTTGAGATATTTTATACAAAGTACGAATATTCAAATCGATAACCGCATCTATATTTTCGTTAGGTTGATCTTCCATCGGGCCAACGCGGTTAATACCCGCGTTATTCACCAAACCATGTAAAATAGGTAGTGACTTAACTTTTTCAAAAAACGCCTCACTGGTTACATCCATTACCCAGCTAGTAATATTTTCAGGATATTGCCCTGCTAGTACATCAAGATCTGTCTGTGTTCTCGCCACAGCAATAACATTTGCACCATGGGCAGCAGCCATTTGCGCACATGCCAAGCCAATTCCTTTACCTGCACCCGCAACAAGTATTGTTTTATTAATAAACAATTCGTTATTAAAACCTGTCATAAAATATCTCTAATTTATTTATTGCATTCGAAGTCATTATTACGTAATATTTATTCAAATTCAAGTAAATCATCAAAATAAAACTTGATTAAAGTCAAACAAACAGGAGATTAAAAAATGATAAATTACATCAAGAAAGGCAAACAAGAAGGTGATAAAAAGGAATTTTTACAGCAAGTTAAGACTACTGTAGAGACTATCATTGAGGATATTGAGAGTAATGGTGATAAAGCGGTAGCACAATATTCTGAAAAATTCGACAAATGGAATCCGGAGTCATTCAGATTAAGTGCCGATGACATTGCGAAATGTTATGAGCAAGTTGAAAACAGTGTCATTGAAGATATCAAATGGGCACAAGCTCAAGTAAGAAATTTTGCGCAAATTCAACGTGATTCAATGAAAGATGTTGAAGTAGAAACCCTTCCAGGTGTTATTTTAGGTCACAAACACATCCCTATGGAAAGTGTTGGTTGTTATGTACCTGGTGGAAAATATCCTTTAGTTGCATCAGCTCATATGAGTGTCGTTACCGCTAAAGTTGCGGGTGTTAAGCGTGTTATTGCAGCAGCCCCACCATTTAATGGTACTCCTTCTCCTGCCATTGTTGTCGCAATGGACTTAGCAGGTGCAGATGAAATATATTGCTTTGGCGGCGTTCAAGCAATCGCTGCAATGGCTATTGGGACAGAAACTATCGCACCAGTCGATATGATTGTTGGCCCTGGTAACGCGTTTGTTGCCGAAGCTAAACGTCAGTTATTTGGCCGTGTCGGTATCGATTTATTTGCCGGCCCAACAGAAACGCTCGTTATTGCTGATGAAAGTGTTGATGGAGAATTATGCGCCACCGATTTACTTGGTCAAGCAGAGCACGGTCCAACATCTCCTGCCATATTACTGACAAACAGTGAAAAATTAGCGAACGATACGCTTAAAGAAATTGAACGTCAGTTAACCATTTTACCAACGGCAGAAGTTGCCGGTGCAGCATGGCGTGACCATGGAGAAGTTATTGTTTGTGATACTTATGAAGAAATGGTTGATGTTGCAAACGACCTAGCATTTGAACATGTACAAATAATGACACAAAATGTACCGTATTTTAAAGAAAATATGCGTAACTTTGGTGCTTTGTTCTTAGGGCCAGAAACTAACGTATCATACGGTGATAAGTGTATTGGTACCAACCATACACTTCCAACTCGTAAAGCAGCACGTTATACTGGCGGTCTATGGGTAGGTAAATTCATTAAAACCTGCACTTTCCAAAGTGCAACGGAAGAAGCATCTGTTATCGTTGGTGAATACTGTTCAAGGCTCTGTGCAGTTGAAGGTTTTGCCGGCCATAAGGAGCAGGCAGATATCCGTTTGAGAAGGTATAAAGGGTAAATATTGGCTAAAAATAAAAAAGTAACTTCTTATGACGTAGCGCGCGAAGCAGGTGTGTCTCAATCAGCGGTATCACGCGTTTTTCGCCCAGGCCTAAGCGTCTCGCAAAAAACGCGAGATAAAGTAATGACCACTGCAAATAGAATGGGCTACCGACCAAACGCTATTGCCAGAATGCTGATCACCAAGCAATCTGGCATGGTTGCGGTTATTGTTTCCTCGCGCGCAAACGTTAATTATCCAGAAGTTCTTTCGCAAGTCAGTAAGCAACTTGCGGCTCAAAACAAACGAGTTTTATTATTTACCTTAGATGACGCCGAAGGAGTAGATGAGTTATTTGAACAAATCTGGACCTTCCAAGTAGACGGTGTTATTGCATTAGCAGCTCATTTTGAAAGCCACCGATTGGCCCAATTTGAGCAGCATGATATTCCTGTTGTGCTTTATAACCGTAATGTACCAGATTCAACGGCCAATACAGTTAGTTGTAATCATGAGCTTGGTATTAAACAACTCATTATTGAATTAGAAAACAATAATCCTAAAAAATACTTGGTGTTATCAGGACCTAGAGATTCTGATGTTGCTAACGAACGTCGAGAAATTGCCATTAAATTATTAAAGCAATTTGCTGTTGAAGACGTTTCTATTCTTTATGGTGATTATTCTTATCAATCGGGTCGTGACTGTCTAGCAAAATGGCTACAGAAGAATCCAGCACCCGATGCGATTATTTGTAGTAATGACACCATGGCAATTGGTGTTATTGATGAAGCCCGAGAAAATCATGGAATCCATATCCCTAATGATATCTCGGTTGTTGGCTTCGATGGCATTACTTCCTCCGCCTGGCAAAGTTATCAAATTACCACAATCAAACAGCCTGTAGAACAATTGGTAAAAGCGGCGGTTGGAATGTTATTAGACCGGATAGAGAACCCTGACTTGCCACCTGAAGCACGAGTATTAACGGGTGTTTTAATTAAAGGCAATTCAGTTAAACGACCATAGCTCGCTCAGGTTACCTAATAAAACTGAGTGATCTGACTTTAGCTAAGCAATAGAAACTAAGCGAATAACGATGACTCAACTACCAATTTTAATATTGCCTGGCACCTTGTGTACAGGCGCTATGTTTAGCCAGCAGATAAATCACCTACAGCAATATTGCCAAGGTATTTCTGTTGTGCAATTTACCACTGAAAAATCACTTAACGAAATGGGCGACAAAGTCATTACAGCGACCAAAAATATACCTTGTGCAATAATCGGTTTTTCTATGGGCGGCATTGTTGCATTAGAAGTAGCAAGAAAGCAGCCACAACTTATTGCAAAACTCGCTTTAGTTAACAGCAATTGTCATGCAGATCTTCCTGAACGCAAAAGCGCTCGTAAAGCACAAATTGCCCAGGCAAAATCGGGGCAACTAACCGAGTTAATAGTGGAAACATTTTTACCTAACTATTTATTCAAAGCAGATGGCGCTCACGAAAAATTAATAATAGAAATGGCTGAATCTCTAGGGGCTGATTGTTTTGCAGCCCAAGCAATGGCTATCGAAGATCGGGCCGACTCTCTATCAGTACTGCAACAGCTCAAAAGCGATATACTCATTATTGGCGGTAAGCAAGATAAAATATGCCCTGTTGAGCATCAACAAATGATGCACGAAAATTTGCCCAACAGTCAATTACGACTGCTTGAGCAATGTGGGCATTTTGCACCACTAGAGCAAGCAGAAAAGGTTTCAAACTTATTAACACATTGGTATTTATCAAATACTCATTAATGAATACCCTCACATTACTAACAGGTCTATAGTTATGTCTTTAAAACTTTCTTTAAAAGAGTCTTTAAAAGAGTCTTTAGCGCAAAATAAACCCTTAATTGGTACTTTTATCAAAACACCACATTTTCATAATACCGAAGTGCTCGCTCATACAAACCTTGATGTGTTGTGCTTAGATGCAGAGCATGCTCCGTTTGATCGCTCTGATCTAGACACGTGCGTATTAGCCGCAAAATCACAACAGATGCCCGTGGTAATACGCATACCCGATACAGAGAATGCTACTATTTTAAATGCACTTGATTTGGGTGCAGATGGAATTGTCTTACCACACATTTTAAATGCAGAGCATGCACGTAGAGTTGTTAAAAAATGTTTCTACGGTCCTGATGGTAGAGGTTATGCTGGCTCTACTCGATTTGCTGGCTACACCACTAAAAAGCTTCCTGAAAATTTAGTAAACAATAAAAATCAAACGTGTGTTATTGCTCAAATTGAAGACTTAGCAGCGGTCAATGATATCGATGCAATATGCCAAGTTGAGGGCATTGACTGCTTTTTTATTGGCAGAATGGACCTAACAGTTACCTTAGAGCAAACCAATGCTAGTCATCCAGATGTATTAGCTGCCGTAGAAAAAGTCGTTAATGCTGCTAACAAGTATGGTAAGAATTGCGGTATGTTTGTTGGCGATCTAAGTGAGCTTCCTCGCTGGATTTCATTAGGTGTTAGCTTATTTTTACTCGGCTCAGATCACGGATTTATGCTAAGTGGCGCACAACAGCTTCAACAAACATTTAACGATGCAATAAAACAAGCAGAAAAGTAGCGATACATCTCAAAATAAAAAGCGCTTAACTAGCGCTTTTCTATAACTGCTTTCAAAACCAAAACCTAACGACGCGCCTTATTAAATTCCCTCATGCGTCCCAACACATCAACGCCCAATTGATGATAGACATGTAGTAAATCAACTAAAACCCAGTTCTCACGAATCAACCCCTTTTCACAACGCCAGAAATCTAAACTACGCATGGTAATTTCTTGATTTGAAGGAGCTATACCAAGCCAGCCATCACCACTAACCTTCATTTGCATACCCGGCCATGCGGTAAACCCTACATACTCACCGTCTCCAAATAAATACCCTTTACCCACATCACCAACACGATTAGGCATGCCATTTAAAAAAGGAATTTGATGCCAATTTCTAAAGCCTTTAATACCACGCCCAGTACCGATTCCTGATGGACCATACCAACTACAACGTGGATGCCAATACTTCTCAAGCTGCATTGCTTCAACACCACCTGTCGCGTAATGTCCTAATGAATCACACATGTCGGCAACAAGCTTACAACTACGATTCGCTTTTTCAGCATCATGCTTAACAGCCAAACCATCTTGTGTAGCAGGTGCAGGTACATGCCATTCGCGACCTAAACTAGGTACCATAGGCCATGCGTTGGCTTGCATCATTACTTCTGGAATATCCCATAGGGCTTGCATTTCAATAACAGCGCCGTTTTCTATACGATAAAATTCATGAAAGCGCATAGAAACTTGGTGACCTGTTGCCGGAATGTTTAGCCAATTATTTTCAAAGCTACCCGTATAATAACCGCAGCATCCTACCCAAGCGCTGCCATCTTCACTAGTGCCTGCTATTACGATTGTTTCACGACGCTCAAGATCAGGAATCGCATAATGCAGAGGCTTGTAAATATCCTTGTATAGGCTATCTGGCCCTGCTAACGTTTCAAAAGGATATGAAAGCTGTATTTTAGCGTTAGACGAAAACACTTTTTTAATGGCTTGATAAACAGCCTTATCATCGTAGTCATATAATGCTTGGCTAAGTAGTTTTATTACCTTCTTATTAATGCTCTGTAAATCTTGGGACACCCTATTCTCCTATATTGAAACATACACTATGTAGTGATATTTTGATGCCACTCACACTGATATATAAACAGATTTTCATTACACTCAATTTAATACCAAAGCGGATGGCAAACAAAGTGACTTCGAAGTCATTCAATGATAACCTAAGCGCGAAGTAATTCAAGTAAAACTTATTTTAGTGGAGAAAATTATGTTAACTGTTATTGATAAGTTGTATCAGCAACTTAAATCATCCCCTGTCAACATTGAACAATATATTCATGATGATGTAGCTTGGCGTGTTAGTGCACCCATCAATGACTTATTAGGCTCAGCAGAGGTATTAACCTCATTTTGGCAACCTTTAGTTAATGCCTTACCTGATATAGAACGTAAACCTTTTATAAATGTGCAAAGCGAATACAAAGGTCAAGATTGGATCGCAAGTACTGGTTATTTTGTCGGTACTTTAAGGCAACCGCTTTGGGGAATACCTGCCAACAATAAAACCTTATACTTACGTTACACAGAACTTGTGCAGTTAGAAAATAACAAAATTAAACAGTGTTTTATTATTGTAGATTTTCTTGATGCGATGAACCAAGTAGGCGTTAATCCATTAAGAAAAAGTTTAGGTCATAGCGGATTAATCATGCCACCATCAACAATGGACGGCGTAGTTAGAGCAGAAAGTAGTGTAGATGCTGCAAAAAAATCTGAACGTCTAATACTTGATATGCTTGATGAATTAGGCCGTTTTGACGGTAAATCATTATCAAGTATGAAGTTAGAAAACTACTGGCACCCTGATTTTATGTGGTATGGCCCAGCGGGCATAGGAACAACCCGTGGTATTGAGGGCTTTAGAAGAGACCATCAAGGGCCGTTTGTCTTTAGTTTTCCTGATAGAGATGTAGACCATAAAGCAACCTTAGTTGCTGACGGTAATTATGTTGCAACGGGTGGTTGGCCACATATGCATGGCACGCATAGCGCAGGCGGTTGGTTAGGACTACCGCCTTGTAATAAACAGTTATCGTTACGAGTAATGGATATTTGGCGTCGTGAAGGTGATTTACTCAAAGAAAATTGGGTCGCTATCGATATTATTGATATGTGTATGCAAATGGGGCTTGATGTATTTGCCATGATGCAGCAGCAACTCAAAGGAAAATAATAAAAGAACTTATTTATTAAATAAAAAGGAAGCTTTAAAAAACTTCCTTTATTCTTGATGAGTAACGTTTTTTTAAAGAACTTTAGCTCGGATTATTAATTTTTCTACTTCGTTCTAAAATATCTAAACCCTGTTGTTTTAACCAATAAGGAATGTCAATTAACACCCAGTTCTCTATCAGCTTGTCACCTTCTCGGCGATAGACATCAACCACTCTCATGTCGGCTCTGATTTCTCCTCCAGGTAACCCTAAAAAACCACCAATAGGTGTACTGCTTAAATTTGGCCAGCCAAAGAAACAGGCGTAATTCCCTTCGGCATAGCGGCAAATATGACCGTTAAACACTTTATCTTTTAAGCCTTGTCTAAACGGGTAAGAATGCTGCTCTTGAAATTTAGGAATGGTATACGTAGCACCAATACCTGCAGGTCCATACCATGTCATATTCTTAGCCCACGTATTTTCCAATATTTCAGGGGGGTAATTATCATTCGCTGTTTTATTAAGCTGTGAAAAATCTTCAATCATTTGGTTTAACACAGCCATGGTTTTTTCGCCCTCAATGGGGTTCATATCCTGCAATTGAATACCATCATGTGTTCTAGGCCCAGGATAAATAAATGAGTGTCCTGTTGCTTGAGGTAAAGGATTAATACCAACTTGATGCATTACGCTAATAATATCGCAGAAAAAGCCTGAACGAATAATTTTTCCGTTTTCAATACAGTTAAAGTCAGCATATCGCACCATAGCAACTTGACCTGAACGTGGTATTCCTAACCAGTCTTGATCAAATTGCACCATAAAATGCCCCATACTAGTCACCCAATTAGCATTATCATTTCCACTGACACCAGCCATAAATACATCTTGTCGACGTTGTATGTGTTTAAATGCCTGCAAAAAAGGCTGCCAAAACACTTTATTTACCGCTTCAGGGCCTTTCTGCTCATTAAACGGGTGCACTCCATACCACTGACAGTCATCACTCATATAATGAGATAAAACATCACCAATGGTTTCAGGCTTTGCTTGTTCTAACGCTTGATAATACTCTAAAATTAGCTCTTTATTTTGCAGCTCAACACTCATCATAGAAGTTCTCCATTATATTTATATAATATTGTATTTACATGAAATTCAAATACTTTACAAAGCAATCAAAAATACAAAAACCTGATATGGAACACTTATGCCGAACAATTAGTGAACATGTAATTCATGGTTCTTTATAATATTGACTTTCAAATTATTTTAAACAATGTTATTCTTGTTTGACTTCGAAGTCAAACTATGTAAATTTATAATAAGACCTCTACACAGAAACAATAAGAGATATATACATGACTGAATTTGGCACCCTAAATTGGACTATTTTAATAGTCTATATATTAGCAAATCTTTTACTTGGTTATGTTATTAGTAAAAAAGTTAGCACCGCAGACGATTTTTATTTAGGCCAAAAGCAAACACCTTGGTGGGCTATTGGTATTTCAGTTCTCGCGACCTATGTCAGTGCCATGACCTTTCTTGGAGCCCCCGCATGGGCATACAAGGATGGCTTATCCGTTATTGCTATTCATCTAAATTATCCGCTTGTTATTATTGTTGTTATTACTTTTTTCTTTC
Source organism: uncultured Colwellia sp. (assembly GCA_963974965.1). Lineage (GTDB taxonomy): Bacteria > Pseudomonadota > Gammaproteobacteria > Enterobacterales > Alteromonadaceae > Colwellia. The sequence goes on from CAXBEX010000003.1 coordinate 112,586, forward strand.
CATTTTTTTATAACGCAGGGTGTGCTTCAATCTATGAATACCAAGAGAAACGATTTGGTAAAAAAGCGCGCGCTTTAGTGTCTGGTATTTGGCTAATATCCCAAACAATGAGCTCCGCAGCTGTTTTGTACGCCACGTCAATTGTGCTCAGTTTCATTACAGGTATTCCTGAAATTGCCGGCATTGTCATCGTCACTATTATTGCCTTAATCTATACTGTGATGGGGGGAATTACCGCAGTAATTTGGACGGATGTTATTCAATCGGGTATTTTGTTACTTGGCGCAGGTATTATTATGTATGCGCTTATCGATAGTAGTACAATGCCAGTAATGGACAGCCTAGCTCAACTAAAAGCGCAAGGTAAAACCAACCCGCTTAATTTTGATTTCGACTTCACCAATGTCACCACAGTATGGTCCGGAATTTTTGCAATGTCGCTCTACCATATTACGGTTTACGGCACTAACCAAATGATGGTTCAGCGCACCCTAGCCGCTAAAAACATTGGTGATGCGAAAAAATCATATTTATTGATGGGCTTTCTCGCCTTCTTCGTTTATTTCTTTTTTATCATCATGGGTATCCTGTTTTATAACCACTACCAAGGTAAGGCGTTCGAAAATGAAAATACTATTATCTTAGAATTTGCCGCTGAATATGGCATGCCTGGATTAATGGGAATTATTGCTTCCGCAGTAATGGCTGCCTCGATGTCGAGTTTAGATTCGGCATTTAATTCTTTATCTACCGTTTCTACGTTAGATTTTTATAAAAAATACTTCAAGCCTAATGAAAATGATGAGCACTACCTTAATGTTTCTCGGATATTTACCGTGTTTTGGGCGGCAATCATTATCTTCCCTGCCATTATGTATCATTTACACAGCACAGGTTCAATTTTAGAAGTGTTAAGTAAAGTAGGTGCTTATTTTGTTGGCGCGCAACTCGGTATGTTTGGCTTAGGTTTCTTTTCAAAACATGCGAGCGAACGTGGGCTATTAGTTGGTACCTTTGTGGGCGTACTAGCAGTAGCTTACACCGCTATTTATACCGATATTGCTTGGCCGTGGTATGCAGCAATAGGTGCCTTTGTAAACGTTATGGTAACCATCATCGCCAGTATCGCAATAGATGGAAAACAAGCGGAATACTCCCCTTACACCGTCAAAGGTCAAAGGTCAAATAAAAGCCTTTGCTGATAGCGGCTCTCCGACAACTGAAAATGGTTGGAACTTAGTGCCAGGTAAAGTAGACAAGGTGTGCTACTCGCTCTTTGGCTTCTTTATATTCACACTAGTTTTTTTATTCTCCTTTGAATTATTTATTTAAGGACAACAGGTAACATAATGAGTTCTAAACTTAATAATACAATCACCCAAGTACATTGGCAGCCTTTGACTAAGCTACTAGAACCATCGGGGGGGAAACAACAAACGCTCTCTGGATTTGATGAAGAATTTATTGATATTGTTGACTATATTATTCGTATTACTCACCGTATTTGGGAGCAAAAAAACGTTGGCCTTTGCTATAAATACTATGGTGATATTTGTCCAGTTTTTACTTTAGGTGGTTATTCTGAGTGCATAGAGCAAGTCGTTCAAAACACGTTAAAAACCATTGCCGCATTTCCTGACAGAAGCTTAATTGGCGAAAATGTTATTTGGAAAGAAGAGCAAGATGACACTTATTATTCTTCGCATTTAATCACCAGTATTATGACCAATACTGGTAACTCAGATTTTGGCTTAGCTACCAATAAAACTGGTCGAGTGACCACCATTGCTGACTGTGTATGTTTTGAAAACAAAATCGTTAAAGAATGGTTAGTACGTGACAACAGCTTTTTAATCGCTCAGCTCGGAATCGACTTAATTGACGCCGCTATTCACTTCGCTAAACTTGTACCAAATGATACGTTTAATACTTGGTACAGTGATGAGTTTGCTCGTGTACGACAAACGGAGCATAGAACATCCTTAAGTTTTACCGATAAAAACTGGACCGTTGATAATTTTGCCCAATCATGGGCGCAAACCATATTCAATCAAAAACAATTTTCTACCTTAACTGACTTTTACCATGTCGCCGCCGCGCATCAATGGCCAGGAGGGAGAAAATCAACCGGTCTTGCACAAATTAGCGGCACCTTAATTCAATGGATAGCACAATGCCCCGATGCCAAAATGACAGTAGATCATATTGCCGTTGTTGGTTTTGATGAAGATACTATTGATATTGCCCTGCGTTGGTCAGTTGCTGGTACTTATTCACCTCACATGGAACGACTAGCTACACTCAAAGGTAATAACTTTTTTGTGCTAGGTTGTACTCATATGAGAGTAAGGAATAAAAAGATTATTAAAGAAACGACTGTTTTTGATGAAATATCTCTTTACGCCAATATTATTAGAGATTCTGGCGTGTCGTTACCATTATTACAAAGAGGAGCTTAATTATGTTTAGTAAACTCATTGAGCTATATACGCGAGGCGATATCGCGCAACTAGCGTCGAATATCTTGCATAGCACGTCTTGGAAACAGCATGATTTTACCGCGTATGGTAATATGCAAATTGAAAAGCTATGGTTAAAAAGTCTTGAGCAATTTGGCTCCTTAACACTGTCAAAAAAGCAAACAGTTAAAGGTGACGAGTTTTCAGCCCTCTATTTTGAATTAACGAATGATGAAACTAACCAGAGTGTTTCGGTAACGTTTTTCTTAGAACATAATAATGTTCATATAAAAAGCCTGCACTGCATCGTCGATACAGTCAGGCTAGCAAAATTGTTAAACATGACGCCAGCACAAGTTATTGCAGCGTTACCGTCACCAGACCCTTTGTTTTTAAGTCAATTTGATCATCAAATGCATCCGCAAAGCTATCACGCGATGCCGTCTGATATCTGTGATATGCCTAAAGGCATTAATCAGGTAATGACGCAATGGTGGAACATCTGGCAAGAAAAACATTTAGCTGGCTTTGAAAAAATTTATCATGCGGATGCCCAAGTGAATATTTCTGGCTTTGGTACAAACCAAGGTTATGCCACATTAAGACAGTTTCAACTGAAATTACATAATCGTATGAATCGCAATTACTGTCAGCTAGAGCAGATGTGTGTTGACGAGAAACAAAACACAATTGCCATTCAGTGGCATATTGATGGTGATTATCTTGAAAGCAATATCATTAAACGCATTCGACTACCTGTCATCTCGATAATACGATTAGAAAACAATTTAATTGTTGAAGAACAATTTCAGGTAGATTGGTTAGCACTTTGTAAAGGCTTTAATTTGTCCTACCCTTTCGTGTGAGCAAAATAACATCATGGATTGATGCTCACCACCACCTTTGGGACTTAGATACAGTGCATTACCCTTGGCTAGCTGCCAAGGGCGAAAAGCGTTTTTTCGGTCAGCCCGACCCCATCAGAAAAAACTACCTTGTAAAAGACTTCGCTCTCGATCATCAGCACCAAATTTCACAGAGTGTTCATATTCAAGTTGGTGCCGCTAATTCATTAGAAGAAACTGCACTAATTCAGCGTTTATCTCAATCAGCTCAACGTGATGGTTTGTATTTCCCAAGTGCTGCGGTTGTGGCCATTGATATGTGTCAGCCATCCATTGAGCAACAGCTTGCCCCCCATTTAAGCTATAATATCACTCGCGGTGCTAGAGATATCATTGGGAAAAGCCCTGAAGAGAATAAATCACTGCCTACTTTTCATCCCGATATTTGGTTAAATAATTGGCAATATTTAGCCAGTAAATCGCTAAGTTTCGATCTACAATTAACGAGCGAACAATACCAAATTGTATTAAAAACACTTGAGCGAGTGCCAGAGCTAAAGGTAGCTATTTGCCATTTAGCTTCTCCTTGGGACCAATCAGATTTGGGCTTTAATTATTGGAAAAAACAGATAAAAGCATTTGCCGAACTACCAAATTGTTATATGAAACTTTCAGGTTTTTCAATGTTTAAACATGGCTTTGATTCAGAAAGCTTTAAACGTTACGCACATGCTGCTATTAATATTTTTGGTCCTCAACGTTGTATGTTTGGCTCTAATTTCCCTGTTGATAAACTTTATATCTCTTACGCTGATTTATTCATTCAATGGCAAGAAATTACTTCTGCCTACACTATTGATGAAGCTAACTATTTAGCGGCAAGAACTGCGAGCAACTTTTATCAGTTGTAACTCTGCACATGACCTACCAATCAAATGAATTTCTTTAAACCATTTGTTTGGCATAGCATAGTTTGCCAGTGGACTCTTGGCACTTCATCCATGGCAAGCGTGGTTGTTTGTTGGATTTGTGTTTGTAGGCTTTTTTGTCGGTAGCAGTATCATACGCCGTTATAGACAACCAGTTCATTTTCGGTATGTCTTGTCATTGTTATCACACTTCTAATGATCCTTGGCTATAATATAAGTCGACTGTCTATTTTAGTTTTAAGCGTGAAAGAACGATATGAAGTTGCAGACGACTCCTGATACTGTCCAATTTATGATATTTAGCAGGTTAGTCCAAAATGACTTTTAGTGACGGCACTGACCAAGCAGCCAGTATGCTGACCCAACTATAATAGCTGTTTACAAGATTTTGTGAGAATTGCAGTCCACAAAGAAACGAAATACTTTATTGATAGCGTATCGCGCAATCAAAGGAGACTGAAAATGAATCACATTAAAATTAAAGGTATAATACTGCTACTGATTTCTTTTGCAATACCCATGGGCATCCAAGCTGAAATACTAGCGTTATCAAATTATGAATCAAAACCGGATAATTCCCTAAAAGAACTCAAAATGCCGTTTGGTAAGCAAACCAGAAAAGAAGGCATTGCTATCTTTGATGTTGACCCTGAATCGGAAACGTTCGGCGATATATTAATGGATATTCCATTACCTGCCGATTTAGTTGCTCATCATGTCTTTTGGAATAGAGACCATTCCAAAATCTATTTGACGGCGTTAGCAAAAAATGAATTACGCGTTATAGATATGAAAAAAATGCCCTATCGAGTGAAAGTTATTAGTCTTCCAGAATGCTCAGTAGGTGAAGATGTTGTTTTTTCTGAAAACAATACTCGATGGTATTTAACCTGTATGGGGTCAAGTAAGATAATGGTGGGTGACGCCGTTAATGATAGTTTGATACGCAGTGTTGACTCACCGGTTAAGTATCCTCATGGAATCACAATTAATGAGAGTATCGATAGAATACTCGTTACCAGTACTGTACGTGCAAGTGATAATGGCGATCCTGGTAATAGCATAGGGATATTAGAAGCGAGTACGCTGAAAAGTCTTGGTTCGGTTAGCGTTACGGATAAACCTGCACCAAACAATATTGCACCGGTTGAAGTCATTTTTGTGCCAAAATCAAATCCACCAGTTGCTTGGGTAAGCAATATGAATGATGGAAGTCTGTGGACGTTAACTTGGAACCCCAAGTCTAAAAGCTTTGATCCTGCTCCTGGTTTCGATTTCGCTACAGAAAATGCAGCTGTCCCCCTCGAAATTTACTTTGATTCAGAGGGAAAAGAAATGCATGTAACAACTTCACTTCCGGGCAAAATGCATTTTTTCAAATTAAATGAGAATAGAAATAAAGCGACCATTGAAAAAACTATCAATACGGCAGGCGGTGCACATCATGTTGCTTATACACGAGATGGGAAATACGCGTTTGTACAAAATTCATTTATCAATTTGCCCAAGATGAATGATGGGTCAATTTCTGTAATTGACTTAGCCACGCGAGAGGTTGTAAAAGAATGGAATACGTTAAAAGATAACGGTTTTAATCCAAACTGTATTGTATTGCTCGATGAGTGGAATGACCCTCGAGGTCACTAATAAAACACTTCACAAAACCCTTGGTTTTATTTTTTCACCTGAAGAAAAGGGCTTTGTTTTTTGAAAAGTTATTATTGAAGGAGATAAAAATGATAAGGATTTTTAACGCTCATAAGGTATTTTTTAAAATTTTATTGATCTTGGCATACCTAACTATTAATCCTGTAATGGCTCACGATAATGCCAAACAGTTAACAAAAATAACGACTGAGAAAAAAGTTATGGATCAAAAGGTTACCGCTCTACAGAACTCTGATTCAGTAGTTGATAATCAAACAGTCAAGATATTCAATCTGGAACTAAAAGAAAGAAAAGTTTTCACTGGATCTAAAACAATTCGAGTTAGCCAAGGTGATCTCGTAAGACTTGTTTGGAAAGCTGATGAGCCCGCTAAACTGCATTTGCATGGCTATGATATTGAATTCTTATTATCCACTAACAAACTGAACACCATTCAATTTACTGCCAACGCCAGTGGGCGATTTGCTATCACCAGCCATAGTTTTGTTGATAATGAATCTCATGGTCACCAGGCACTAATTTACGTTGAAGTATATCCTGATTAATACATGATGAAGAGGATTATGAATGACATGTTAATAAAAAGCATCTGTCGTAATACAAAATTTTTTCGTACGAGCAACGACTATTTTTATTCCTGGCTCAAGTGTTTTTGTTTTATCCCTCTGGTATATTCGAGCAGTATACTCGCGCATGGTTTTGGCGAAAGATACGATCTTCCCGTCCCTCTGTTTCTTTATCTTGGCGGCTCGGCCATTGCCGTGCTTTTGTCTTTTTTTGTGATTGCTTTTTTTGTCCGAGGCAAGCGTTTTGTTAACAGTTATCCTCGGATTAATCTAATTAGTCACTCAGGGGCTCGCTATAAAATTGCTTTGTGGAGCATGCGAGCATTACAGCTATTAGCCGTTGGCATTTTTATTTTGGTGATTGTTAGCGGCCTTTATGGACAACAAGATCCGTTTTCCAATATTGCACCAACAGCAATTTGGGTTATCTGGTGGGTTGGCCTTTCTTATCTGGCGGGTTTGTTTTTTAACCTATGGGATTTTGTGAATCCTTGGTCAGTGATATTTGCCACCGTAGAAAAAATTAAACTAATTATTTTTCCAAACAGCCAATTTGGATTGATGTTAGCCTGGCCAAAAAAACTGGAGAGTTGGCCCGCTGTTTTTTTATTTTGCTGGTTCATTTGGGCTGAATTAATATGGCCAAGCAGCGATTCTCCTGCAAAACTTGCCCTGATAGTACTTATTTATAGTGGTATTACGTGGCTAGGTATGTGGTTATTTGGACGATATATATGGCTAGAGAATGGAGAAATATTCTCTATCATTTTCAAATTTCTAGGTCGTTTTTATGCGAGTGAATACCGTGTTGAAAATGCTTCTAACAATACTGGCTGCATCTTCAAGAATGGCGAAACTGACTGTATTAATCATATTGCCTGCTTTGAAAGGGCGAAAGTTGAGAACCGTCGATGGAATTTGCGCCCTTGGGCGGTGGGGTTGTTAACGAATGGACCGCTGAGACTGTCCTCTTGTATTTTTGTTTTACTAATGCTCGCCAGCGTGACCTTTGATGGCTTATTGGCAACGCCTTTGTGGGCAAGTCTCGCTGAAACTATGATTTACGCTGAAAGTCTACGACCGTTAATTATTTTTATCCAAGATTACACCGGTAACGCGATCACAGCTATTAGCACCATTGCGTTAGTAGTATTTATCATATTATTCATATCAATATATCTGCTATTTAACGCGCTAATGTGGATTTTATTACCAAGCGATCAACGTGCAAGGCATTCAATTATGTTTCTCGCTCGAACTTTCGTTTTAAGCTTGATCCCAATTGCGTTGGCCTACCACTTAGCTCATTATTTATCTTATCTGGCCATTGTCGGCCAATATATTATCCCGTTGGCTTCCGACCCTTTGGGTATCGGCTGGAATTTGTTTGGTACTCAGCTCTATCAAGTGGACATTAGTATTATTGATGCACGTTTTGTCTGGTTTACCTCAGTGGTAGCAATTGTGGTTGGTCATATTATTGCCGTATGGCTATCCCATGTGATGGCGCTAAGAACGTTTCGTGATAATCGCTCTGCTTTATTGAGCCAAATGCCCATGTTGGTTCTAATGTTGTGTTATACCATATTAAGTTTGTGGATTATGGCGCAGCCAGTAGTTGAAATTTAGAAAGAATGTGTTTTTTCTATTATGTTGATATCAACATAATAGAAAAAAGCGATGTTCCACAAAATACTGTTAATTGTCGCCTAATATTTATTAGATAAACCACCCTCAAATGAATTTACTTTGCCAAATAAAGAGTGAGGTTTGCGCTGTGATTTTTATGGACGCTTACCCACCAACACCACCTAAACAGGTTACGGTTAGTTGTTTACCTCTATCTTCCTACAGCTTCCTTCAGACCCTACCGTTAGCCAGTAACGCCCTTGACATTTGGATTATCTTCCCCTTAGTCAGGGTGACTCCACTTTCTTTCAAGTAGACAGATTTGTTAGCTTCGCTGGGCAAACATAAAAAACCGCAGACTATGCTGCGGCTTTATTATCATGTCACTAAACTAGTATGAATTAAAATGTGTATTTAAGACTTACACCCCAAGTTCTTGGGTCGTTCCAGTTAGCTTGTACTGAGTTGAGAGGCTTAGCATCGCGAATTTGTGAATGCACAACAGCACGAGTTAATACTGCTTCATCGGTTAAATTCTTCACAAAGAAATCCATTTGTACATTTTCATTAATAATCCAACTCACGCGTGCATCAACCGTAGCATGAGCATCTACTTTTGCTTCTGGAATATTAGTATCAAAGGCGTAGTAGTCATCACTATAATTTAGTTGAATGTGCGGAATTAAGAAGGCGCCATTGCCTAAATCAACTTCATAAGTTGCCGCTAATCCTATTGAGTATTCTGGAGACATTGCAGGTGACCAGCCAGCAAAACTGAATTGACTGTTGTTGTCATTAATGTCCTGGCGACCTTCAAAGTTACCTAAACCAAGTAACGGACGAAGTAACGAATTACCAACGGCAAAGTCATCAGAAAATTTAGAATCTAACCAAGCAAGCGTACCAGAAAATGATAGGCTATCTGTTGGGTACCATTGCACATCAACTTCTACGCCAACAGTATCAATACTCCCACCATTTTCATAATATTCAAAACTTTGTGTAGTGCCGGCATCCACACAATCGAGTACAGGTTCATTACTAGTGCTATCACTACAAGCAACGGCAAACAGTTGTGCTTTAACATCATCGTATTCATTAACAAATGCTGAAATATTTAAACGCATATCACCATCAAGTAATGTACTCTTCATACCCACTTCATATGAAATAACTTCTTCGTTATCATATAAAGGATCGGCACCGCGAGAAACAACACGTCCATCGTTAGCGCCACCTGTTCTGATACCTGTGGATGCTGATGCATAAAGCATTAAGTCATCACTTTGGTCATATTCCACTGCCGTTTTCCATAAAACAGCAGAATCATCCCAATCGGGGATACTATCACCGGTAAACGTTTTTTCATCTTTGTTATAACGTAAGCCTCCGACCAAACGAAGGTCATCTGACACTTCATAACGTAATTGACCGAATACAGCGATTGAATCTGAAGTATGTGGGTCATAATCTGGATTTCCCCAGCTTGGAACCACTAACGAATCGGCTACACCATTTCCTGTTGTATCCTCGCGCCATATCCATGCCCAGTCAGCTTCTTGATCAAAATAATACAAACCTGCAATCCATTGAAGTGGCCCATCATCATTAGAAGATAACTGCAATTCACTTGAGATTGTTTTTTGATCATCTTGACGACCAAAGCCACCAACAAAATCTAAACCGCCATCACTATAATCACTATCGTAGAATTGCTTGCCGCTTAACTCAGAGTAATTGGAAGTCCATTTGATATCAGCTAAATCGGTGTACCACTCTAAAGTAGCTGTAGCAGAAAATGTTTCTTGCTTATCCCATGACATTGCATTTCTATATACGTCATATGGACCAATATCGTCTCTCTCAGCATCACCCGGCTGATAAATATGCCCTTTAGTAACAGTTGCATTAGGATTAAATACACCTGAACCTGGTGCAGTTTCCGTTAATGAATACCCCGCAATTTGTTGATAACCCCAAATAGCTTCTGAGTTTGCATCTTTTTTCGAGTAATCAAAACGGAAAGTAGCATTAAAATCATCACTGGCTTCATAGCGAGTAATTGAACGTACATAAAACTGGTTCTTTTCACGTAAGTCGTCAGAAGGACCAGGTACGAAAAGGTTATTAATGTAGCCATCATGTCTGTCTGAGGCCATAACTAAACGCGTAGCTAAGCCATCCGCCAAAGGAAGGTTTAACATACCTTCATAAGCACTACGATTATATGCACCTGTAGTAATTTTGACATTACCTTCTATATCATCCATTACTGGACGATTAGTGATAACATTTATACTACCAGCAAATGTATTTCGACCGTAAAGTGTACCTTGTGGGCCTCTGAGTACTTCAATTCGTTCAATATCGACAAACGCGCCCATACCTGATGTTGTTGTTGGTACATAAATGCCGTCTTGGAAAATACCAATAACTTGTTCGGCTATCCCCGTTCCCGCTACACCCACTTCGTTAGTTCGAGCACCACGCATCGCAGGTCTTACTTCACCACCGGAACTACCAATTTTTAAACCAGGTACTACTTGTTGTAAACCTGTGATATCAATAATACCTGCGCGTTCAATATCATCAGCCCCCAGTGCAGTGATAGAGGAAGATACTTCTTGTATATCTTGTGCATGGCGGTTTGCCGTAACAATTATTTTTTCAATTCTATCTGAATCATCACCTTTAAGTGCTTCTTCTGCATATACTGATTGACTTAAAAAAGCATTGACGACAGCCAATGCAATAGCCGATTTAACAAGTTTTATTGGTGTAACTGGCTTCATGGATAAACCCTCTTCTTTCACTTATGAAGTTAAGTGTATTTTAATTAGTGTCAGTTATGAGCTATTTATTGTTTATATATTGCCCATGGTTATATTTATACTTCGAAGTCAATTTGATGTCAAGTAAGTAACCTTCGAGTTTGTGATTATTTATTAGTAATAATACTAATAAATAACCTAAAAATAATATAACTACATAATAAACAATGTATTAATATAAAATAAAATAAACAAACAAAATAAACAAAATAAATGACTTCGCCGTCAATATGTGCTTTATTTGAGAATTAAATAATAAAATATCTCTATACTCTAATAAATTTACGAATATATTGTGATAATTGTCACGTTAATTTCAATAACATTGCCATTAAGTATGTTTTATAGTTATTTATGTGCTTCATGATCTCAATCAATGACTTCGCAGTCATTTGAGGTAATATTAGTGAATTGCTCATAACCGATAGCTAACAATGAGATATAGCGTTAACGATAAATCCACCTTAGTCACTATCATAGCCTTACTGGTGAGCTTATTTGCTCAAATGCAGGCTATTAGTTTACTGGGTATTACCATTCCCTTAAGCCTTTCAAGTAACGAAATATCTACCAATACGGTTGGTCAAGTAATGGCGCTCTATTCTATCGGCTTAGTCATTGGCAGTTACCAAGGGAAAAAAGCCATTGCTCGGGTAGGACATATAAGAGCATTTGCAGGTTTTGGTGCTATAGCAATATCTGCGGCTATAATTCATAGTTTAACTCACAGTGTAGTATTTTACGCCCTACTTAGAATCGTTAGTGGCTTATCAGCAGCAGTGATGCTAATTGTTATAGAAAGTTGGTTTAATACACTGAGTCAAAACGCTAATAGAAGTCGACTGATGGCACTTCACCAAGTCGTTTTTTATTTTGCCATGGGAACAGGACAATTACTGATAAACTTAGTACCTGCCGACTTCTCTGCGACTTTTTTGATTGCAGCCCTATTATCCTGTTGTGCACTTATCCCAATAACACTGGTTAGAATAGAAAACCCTGTTGTGGCACTCAATACACCTGTTAAACTTTCAGAACTAATAAGAATCGCACCATGCGGCATTGTTGGAGCAGTGTGTGCAGGAAATGCCATTGGCACGGTATTTAACCTTGCCCCTATTTACGTAAAAAACATGCAAATATCGACATTAGATATTTCAATTTTTATGTCAGCAATTGTATTTTCAGGCGTGACACTGCAAAGAACAATTGGCAAATTAGCAGACAAATATTCAAGGGAACGCATTTTAATTGTTTTGCTTATCATTACTGCTGGTGCTGCACAGCTACTATTATTATTAAACACGATAGTTTCTTTGCCTATTTTAGGTATTGTGCTAGGTGCTCCTCTTGCATGTTTATATCCGGTAAGTGTCGCTGCAACCTATGCTCGCCTCAGTGATGATAAAGCTGTAGCATCAAGCAGTGCACTCATGCTAGCTTATGCAATTGGTGGATTTTCAGGACCCATTATAGCCTCATTTTCAATGACATTATTAGGTGATCAGGCTCTATTTATGTTTTTATCAATATATTGTATTACTGGTGCAGTTATATGTTTTGTTATTCGAAAAAATTAACTTTACTTGTGAGACAAGATACGTGTACTTATTTTAAATAGCACATCAGTAAAAGCATTAATAAATGGTATATTTAATTCCATTAATTAAAACCTGATTTTATTAAAATTTATATTTAAAAAACAAAGAAGCCTTATCTTCTCTATAAGAATAAGGCTTCACATTCTAACTATTAAGAAAAATTAACGTTTATTTTTCAGCAATCAATACTTTTTTATTTTCACATGAAATGACTAACTTATCCTTTTTAACGCCAACTTTAGCAACACCACCGTTAGTTAATTCACCAAAAAGCAACTCATTAGCAAGTTCTTTCTTAAGTTGTTCTTGAATCAAACGAGACATTGGTCGAGCGCCCATGGCTTTATCGTAGCCATGTTCAGCCAACCATTTCTTAGCTTCATGTGTTAATTCTAAAGAAACACCTTTTTCATCAAGTTTTACTTGTAGCTCAACAATAAATTTATCAACAACTTGTTGAATAACTTCATTATCGAGGTGATTAAACCAAACAATGTTATCAAGGCGATTTCTAAATTCAGGAGAGAAAACTTTGTTAATTTCACTCATGGCATCTAGACTATGATCTTGTTGTTTAAAACCAATAGACTGACGCACCGTTTCTTGAACACCCGCATTGGTAGTTAATACCAATATAATATTTCTAAAATCAGCTTTACGGCCATTATTATCGGTCAAAGTACCGTGATCCATCACTTGCAATAAAATATTATAAACATCTTCATGAGCCTTCTCTATTTCATCAAGAAGAACCACTGCATGGGGATGCTTTATTACAGCATCGGTAAGCAAACCACCTTGTTCATATCCAACATAACCTGGAGGAGCACCGATTAAACGGCTAACCGCATGTTTTTCCATATACTCAGACATGTCATAACGTAATAATTCTACACCTAGAATTTTAGCCAATTGTTTTGTTACTTCCGTTTTACCTACACCGGTAGGGCCAGCAAATAAGAAAGAGCCTACGGGTTTTTCATCATCACCTAAACCGGCACGAGATAAACGAATCACCGATGTTAATTCTTCAATAGCTTTATCTTGACCAAACACCACTAATTTCAAATTTCGATCTAGCATTTTAAGGCTATCTTTTTCCGTTGATGAAACTGATTTTTCCGGAATGCGAGCCATTTTTGCCACAATACTTTCAATATCTGTATTGCTGATGGTTTTCTTACGCTTTGACGGGGCTACAAGCTGCTGTCTGGCCCCTGCTTCATCAATAACATCAATGGCTTTATCAGGTAAAAAACGCTCATTTATATATTTATCTGAAAGTTGTGCCGCAGCACGTAAGGCTGCATTGGTGTAGCGAATACCATGATGTGTTTCATATTTTTCTTTCAAGCCTTGTAGAATTTTAGTGGTATCTTCAACACTTGGTTCAACAATATCTATTTTTTGGAAGCGTCTTGCTAAGGCACGATCTTTTTCAAAAATACTTTGGTACTCTTGGTAAGTAGTAGAGCCCATACAGCGAAGTTTGCCCGCTGAAAGCAAAGGTTTTATTAAATTCGAAGCATCTAACATACCACCAGATGCAGCTCCTGCACCGATAATGGTATGAATTTCATCAATAAATAAAATTGCATTCTCTTCAGACTCAAGATCTTTTAATAATCCTTTAAAGCGTTTTTCAAAATCTCCTCGGTACTTTGTTCCAGCAAGTAAAGCGCCCATATCAAGCGAGTATATCGTTGCATTGCTTAAAAACTCAGGCACTTCTTCATTAACAATTAAATTAGCTAACCCTTCTGCAATCGCTGTTTTACCAACACCTGCTTCACCAACAAATAAAGGGTTGTTTTTACGACGACGGCCTAACACTTGTAACGTTCTTTCTAGCTCGTTATCCCTACCAATTAAAGGGTCTATATTACCTTTAAGCGCCTCTTCATTAAGGTTCACTGAAAAATTGTCAATAGTGCGAGGTTCTTCACTCCCTATTTGTTCTCCTTCTTCAACTGGTGCATTACCCGGATTATTATCTATTTTAGCAATACCATGTGAAATATAGTTAACAATATCTAAACGGCTAATATCTGCTTTTTTCAAGATGTAAGCTGCTTGCGATTCTTGCTCACTAAATATGGCCACTAAAACATTAGAGCCATTTACTTCACTTTTTCCTGAGGATTGCACATGAAAAACAGCGCGTTGTAATACTCGCTGAAAACCTAAGGTTGGTTGAGTTTCTCGCTCTTCTTCACCTACAGGGATAACAGGCGTAGTTTCTTGAATAAATTCAAGCAAGTTAGCCCGTATTTTATTCATATCTGCACCACAAGCCCTTAAGACATCAATCGCAGAAGGATTGTCTAGTAGAGCTAGCAGTAAGTGTTCAACCGTCATAAATTCATGACGAGACTCTTTGGCTTGGCGAAAAGCTAAGTTCAGGGAAATTTCTAAGTCTTTATTCAGCATAGGTACTCCAATTTAATTCTTTGCGATCTTTTTTTCTTCAATTGCCTTTTTTATGCAATGGTAAGTAGACAGCATCAAGCTTTTTCTAAAACACACTTTAAGGGGTGTTCATTTTCAATAGCATAACGGATAACATGATCCACTTTTGTTTCTGCAATATCTGCAGTAAATGTGCCACAAAGAGCCTTTCCTTTATAATGAATAGTTAACATTATGTCAGTAGCTTGTTCAGAAGTCTTATTAAAAAATCGACACAATACCTCTACAACAAAATCCATCGGCGTAAAATCATCGTTAAGTAAAAAAACATGATACTTAGGCGGCTTTTCTACTTCATCTCTAATCTCTTCTTCTACAAACTCATGACTGTCAAATAACTCTTTCCAATTACTCATATACTTATCTTAGTCTCTGCTGATAATTTTTGCTGTAACTTTTTTTATTAAAACTTACTTATTAAAACTTATTTATTAATTAAATATATTTCCATAATTAACTTGACTAATTCTATTTTTTATCTACGATTTAGTAGGTGACTGTTTTTTAGTCACGTGTTTAATTATGTATATGCTCCATTGTATCTCTATTTTAATGAGACTAAAATCAATTATAAAATTGATATGAAGCATAACTTATAATACTGAAGGATATAGAAGGAAGTAGAAGTATGGCTCACGGTACAGTTAAATGGTTTAATAATGCAAAGGGGTTTGGCTTTATTCGTCCTGATAGTGGTGGAGAAGATATTTTCGCTCACTATTCAACGATTGAAATGGATGGTTACCGTACACTTAAAGCTGGGCAAGATGTCAATTACGAACTAAATGAGGGACCAAAAGGACATCATGCGGCAAGCATAAAGCCCACTGATGAAGAACTAGAATAATAACGCTGTTTTATTGTATCTATTTGCAGTTTTCTATTTTCTACAATGTAAACTTTATTTATATTGTAGAAAATTTATATCTATACCGAAAGTGTGATATTCACTACTATTCGAGCTCTTCTATTGCTATTCCCACTAAATAAACCCCTTCACACTCTTCATCAATACGCACTACTTTTCCACGTATATCAAGTGATTGTACTTGTTCTGAAGATGAGTCCAACTTTATCTTTACTTGAGTAGACATAGCTATAGGATGGTCTACTTCAATTGCCATTCCCGTAGCACTCAAGTCCCGACACGTTGCTGTTATTTGTCTATTTGCTTCATCGTCAATAATGGTGACATCTACTTCACTGTTTAACATCATGCGATAAAAATTACGCTTGTCATCAAAATTTATCATTCGTACCTCTATGTAATAAAACTTAAAACGATAAGATCTAAGTTAATTTAGAATACAGGCTAGTATTAGAGCCCATTGACTACATTTACTTAAAAGATACGTATTTATACTGAGCTTAAGCCTGTGTGTCAAATAACTGTTCATATCAATCTAAGAAAAGCCTTTCAAATGATTAACGATTCGTTTTAAAGAAATAGGTTGTGCCGTACCTAAATTCTGAGCGAATAATGAAATACGTAATTCTTCGATCATCCACTTAGTTGATAAAATTTCTTGCGCTATAGGCTTATCTTTTCGTTGTTGTGACAACACACTGTAGTACAAATCTGATGTTTTTTTCACTTCAATGAGTTTTAATCTGTCTTGATTAGGATCTATTGGCAGCTTTTCTAATCGGCGCAAAATCCCTTTTAAATAACGATTGATATCATCTAACTTCTCAAAACCAGAAGCACTAACAAACCCTTTAAATACTAAGGTTTCGCTTTGATGCTTGATATCACCATGAGATTGAATAACATTAAGTGCTACATTCCCTTTTAATTTTTTAGCTATATCGTG
Organism: uncultured Colwellia sp.; assembly: GCA_963974965.1. Taxonomy (GTDB): domain Bacteria; phylum Pseudomonadota; class Gammaproteobacteria; order Enterobacterales; family Alteromonadaceae; genus Colwellia. The sequence goes on from CAXBEX010000003.1 coordinate 129,397, forward strand.
GCGTAAACATAGCGCTTGCTCAACTTTAATGGCAGCCGTTAATACGCAATCTGAAATTTCAGCACGAACGTAATCACGTACTGAATTAAAATCATTTTCATCTCTAGGTAAATTGGTCAAACCTTTATCTAACCTATGTTTTTTAACTAAATAAACACAAGCACCATGAATACAGTCTTGTAATAAATCAGTAATAGAGCCAAATGGATTGAAGTACAAACCTAACTTGGCTTTATTTGGCATTTTCTCTTGCAAGTATTTTAGCGGCGATGGAATATTTAATAGAATAAGTCTGCTAATACCATTTAGCATAGCTTGCTCTGCGTGCTCTTCTTGTTCAAACAACTCAATAGCAACACTGTTTTTATGATCAACCAAGGCTGGGAATGCTTTAATTGTCATATTTGCTACTTTCTTTTCGTAGCCTTGGGGCAACTTTCCAAAATCCCATAAAGTCAATTTCGACTTCTCTATGCCCTTTTCCGCTACTTGCTTGATTGATGCTTTAACATTGCCCTGTAACTGCGCTTTTAACTGATTAAGGTTTCTCCCTTGTTTTAGCAGTTTTGCATTTTCATTAACAATTTGATAGTTCATTGTTAAATGCACGGGTAATTCCACACCTTGCCAAACGTCTTCAGGTAATCTTACCCCTGTCATTCGCAATAGTTGTTTTGCTAAAGCATCAACTAAACTTCCTTGGTTTTCGCTCATATTTTCCAAACAGGCCTGAGCATAATTTGGCGCAGGCACAAAGTTGCGACGTAATGCTTTGGGTAGAGCTTTAATTAACGCAACCACTAAATCATAACGAAGCGCAGGTATTAACCAGTCAAAGCCTTCATTTTGGCACTGATTCAACAACGCTACAGGTATTATCACGCTAATACCGTCGTCAATATCTCCAGGGCTAAAATGATAGGTGAGAGGTAGAGTAAGATTATTTTGCTGCCATGTGTCTGGGTATTCTTTTAGTGATAATTCATCGGATGATTTATTAAGTAAAAAATCTTTCGTGAAATTAAGTAGCGTAGCATCTTGTTTTTTAGCTTTTTTCCACCAAGCCAAAAAGCTTCGTTGACAAACAGCTGATTGTGGCAGTTTCTCTACATAAAAATCGACAAGTTGCTGTTCGTCAATTAAAAAATCTTTACGCCGAGCTTTTTGCTCAAGCGCTTCAATACTAGCGACTAATGCTTGGTTTTCTGCTAAAAACTTTTCTTTAATAAAGCAATCACCATTAACGAGTGCTTCACGAATAAAAAGTTCTCTACATGTAACTGGTTCAATCGTATTAAAGTTAATTTTTCTTTTTGATACAATAGGTAAACCATAAAGACTAACCTGCTCAAAGGCCATCACAGCGCCTTGCTTTTTCTCCCAGTGAGGTTCGCTATAACTGCGCTTTAACAAATGCTCAGCTAAAGGCTCTATCCACAGAGGATCGATACGGGCATTCATTCTGGCAAATAAACGACTGGTTTCAACAAGCTCAGCCGACATTAACCATTTAGGCGGCTTCTTCGATAACGCAGAGCCAGGAAAAACAAAGAACTTACTGCCTCGGGCACCTTTAAATTCTCTGTTTTCGTCTTGTTGCCCTAAATGACTTAATAAGCCCGACAATAACGCTTGATGAACTAACACTAAGCTGTCAGGCAAAGTCTGTTCTTTTTTCTCTTGATTTGTTGAAGTGCCCGATTCAATAATTGAAAACTGATAATCAACTGACGTGAGTGATATTTTTTGCTCTTTTAAGGTTAATTTAAGCTGGCTAAAAATATCTTGCCACTCTCGCAAGCGCACATAAGATAAATATTCTCGCTGACATAGCTTTCTAAAATGATTTTGTGACAAATCTTTTTTCTGCTCAGTTACGTACTGCCATAAGTTAAGCAAACTAACAAAGTCTGAATTTTTGTCTTTAAAGCGATTATGCTTTTCATCTGCCGCTTGCTGTTTTTCATGAGGCCTTTCTCGAGGGTCTTGAATACTTAACGCGCTTACAATAATAAGTACTTGCTCAATACAACCTAAATCTATCGCGGTTAGCACCATTTTAGCTAACCGCGGATCGATTGGAAATTTCGCTAACAAACGTCCTGACTTGGTTAACCGAGTACCTTGGTTTTGCTGTTCTTTTTGTTTTTGATGATCTTTTTGACTTTTCTGATTATTAGCGCCATTGTCTATGGCTGCAAGTTCTTCTAATAATTTAACACCGTCATTTATATTTCGGTTATCTGGCGCTTCAACAAAAGGGAAATCCTCAATTTCACCTAAATCTAGTGCCAACATTTGCAAAATAACGGTCGCTAAGTTAGTGCGCAGGATTTCAGGATCGGTAAATTCAGGCCTATTTAAATAGTCATCTTCGCTATATAAGCGAATACAAACACCTGATGAAACACGTCCACAACGTCCTGATCGCTGATTAGCACTCGCTTGTGAAATGGCCTCAATTGGTAAACGCTGCACTTTAGTTCGGTAGCTATAACGTGAAATACGTGCTGTACCAGGGTCTATAACATATTTAATACCAGGTACGGTCAAACTTGTTTCAGCAACGTTAGTGGCAAGCACTATATTTCGCCCTGAATGCGGCTTAAAAATACGATTTTGTTCACTAATGGTTAAACGAGCATACAAAGGTAGAATTTGTGTGTGGCGTAAATTAGCTTTATTTAGCGCTGCGGCCGTATCTCGAATTTCTCGCTCACCATTTAAGAAAATTAAAATATCACCTTGGCTGTCAGTTGAAAGCTCTGAAAGCTCATCTACCGCATTAAGAATGCCGCTAATAATATCATTGCCATCACTAACATCTTCACTAACACCTTGGTTAACATTATCATCTTGCTCACTACTGTTAGCAGCGTTGTCGTTTAATGGTCTATAACGCATTTCAACCGGATAAGTTCGACCGGATACTTCAATAACAGGCGCAGGTTTGCCATTTTGATCCGCAAAGTGATTTGCAAAACGCAGTGGGTCAATAGTGGCTGAAGTAACAATAACTTTTAAGTCAGATCGCTTAACTAAAATTTCTCGCAAGTAGCCTAAAATAAAATCAATATTTAAACTACGTTCATGGGCTTCATCAATAATAATGGTGTCGTATTGACGAAGCAGCCGATCTTTTTGCATTTCAGCTAACAAAATACCATCTGTCATTAATTTTATATAGCTGTGCTGACTTACCTGATCGTTAAACCTGACTTTATAACCGACCTGCTCTCCTAGCTTAGTATTAAGCTCTTCTGCGATACGATTAGCAACAGTTCTAGCCGCTATTCTTCTTGGCTGAGTATGACCGATAAGCCCATCAACACCACGACCTAATGCAAGACAAATTTTCGGAATTTGAGTGGTTTTACCTGAGCCTGTTTCACCTGCAATAATCACTACTTGGTTATCACGAATGGCTTGTGCTATTTGCTCAGCATTGTCACTGATAGGTAAGCCTTCGGGGTAACTTATATTGGGAAGGTTTTTTAGTTTATGCTGTTTTTCACTGATAGATTTTTCGATTGCTTGCACAGTTCTATTTAACTGTTTACGCTGTTGTTCAGTTTTCGCTTGCTGATTGTCAGTCGACTCAAGTTGACTCATTACTCTTTTATGATGAATGAGTTGCTGTTTTAAGCGTAGTAAATCAGATTTTTTTACTTGAGTTAACGCATCAAATAAAGATTGGATATTAGGGATTTTACTAGAGTTTTCACTAGGATTTATACTAGTCTTTTCACTCAAGTTTTTACTCGGCTTTTTACTCGATAAAGTGTTCAACGACAAAATAGACTCAACTAAGATAACAAAAATAAAACGTAGTAAATTCTATTTTATCAGTTATATTTCACAAATCACATTACTTTGCGATACAGAAATCAAGCTCGGTTTAAATAATATAAGTATCATACTTATATTATTTAAATAGCCGCATGCGCTTTATCCGATTTTAAATTTGCTCGCAGGTGTTTATCAATTGCATGTAAAACATCATTGCGGCAAATAGTACCTAATAAATTATTGTCGTCATCAATCACGGGGTACACTTTCGGTTTATTCTTGAGCATTAGCTGCCCTAGTTCAATAACACTATCATAGGGTTTCATCGTCAATACGTCTTTGCTCATTAAGTCTACAACATTCGCAATATGTTCATTGTGATAAATGGTTTCAAGCATTTTAGCCAGTACATCACTTTCTGACAAAAAACCAATTAATTTACCGTTACCATCAATGACTGGCCCGCCGATTTGCTTGGTTTTCAAAAAGCGTAATGATGCTTCTTCAACGGCCATATCAGCAGTGAAAGTAACGGGGTAGTGGTTCATATAATCTTGTATTTTTAGAGACTCCATAATAAATCCTTATACATTTAGCAAAAAAGAGTTATATACATATAATAAAAACTAGCCTTATTATTAATGTAGATAACTCTTTTGCAAAACACCAATTTTTCATGGGCTTATCTGAAATTTTTTATACACTTACTTTTTAGATAAAACAGGAATAGCTAAAACATTAATAAGAGAATTTATTTATCGTGTATAACGTTGCCGCTTTTAACCAAACTGAACCAACATTACCATCTCCCACTGCTATACCATCTAGTGTGGTTATGGGGGCAATTTCCTTTGATGAGCTGGTGATCCAAATTTCATCAGCCGCTTTAACTTCATCAAACGTTATTATACGTTCTTCAACAACTAATGAACCCTCTTTAGCCAATATATCAATAACTAAACGTCGAGTAACGCCCGGCAAAATTTGATTATCTTGAACTGGCGTAGCGATCACCCCATTTTTCACAATAAAAACATTTGATGAACTTGCTTCAGTTAGCTCTTTGTTACTATTAAACAACAAGGTTTCTTGACTACCTGCTTCAAAACCCTCTTGAAAGTGCAACACATTGCCTAATAATGACGTTGATTTTATATGGCAACGTTTCCAACGTAAATCTTCAGTGCTACTTAAAGCGTATCCATTACCTTTAATGGCCATACTAGGTTTTTTCGGTATAGCGATTTCAAACGTCATAGCGAATACGGTTGGTGTTATATTTGTAGGAAAAGCATGAAAACGTTTAGTATCAGTACCACGGCTAACATGTAAGTAAATACCTAACGGGCCAGCACCATTTTTCTCTGATAAGTTTTCGCATAAAGCTAACCACTGGTTGTCGCTCCAGTTTAATTCAATACCAATCGCTTTTAAGCCATCATTCATGCGATTTATATGCGCTTGAAAACCCACCATTTTACCAAAATATGATGGGATCACTTCATAGATGCCATCGCCAAATAAAAAGCCGCGATCTAGCGGGGAAATTTTGGCTTGTTCCACGGGCATATAATCGCCATTTAAAAAAACTGTGCTCATTTTTCTTTTCCTGATAATTTAATTTTCATTGTTTTGTATCCTTAAAATGCTTTGTAATCCTTAAAATGCTTTATTTTCCCTAATTTGCAGAAGGATAACCAATTAAAGCGCTAATTCTTGAAATTAAGGCAATACCTTCTGATGCAGGAAGACCGTCTTCTGTTAATTCATTTTTACGGGTAACACCATCAACACTGCCTAATTTTGAAATGTATTTAAGCATTGTCTCTGGGCAAGTTTCATTCAATAAATCATGCTGAGACCAGAGACTTAAAAAAGCCAAAATGCCATAAACGCCCCAATTAGAAACATCACTAATAATAAGCTCGTCACATTTTGTAACCGCAGGAATTATATCAAATTGAGCTAATACGTCTTTGACATTACCCATACCTATTTCATTTCCACCATCACCAATGGCAATAGTTGGGCAACTTGCTTCATCCATAAAAAAATCAAAACAAGCCGCTTGGCTGCTGATATCTTCGCCACGCATATTATGATAACAACCATTCTCCGCTATGCCCGGACACTCAATAGAAATAATCGCTTGTGGCTTAAAATGAGATATTGCACTTTTTGCTTCAGCTAAAGCAATATCTTTTTTGCCAATACTTATAGCACAAGTGCGATAATCATGTTGAAAGGCATTTGCCATGACTGTGCCACAAACAAGTACAGGCGTAGCGCCTAAAATTTCTAAGGCATGATATAAAATTAAAGCACCTACCGGGCCATCCGTTTCAAAAGTATTAACAACGGGAAAGCCTGTACCTATCAGTATGTTACCTTTAATATTTTTTAATATTTTAGCTGCACGTAAACAATAACCTGATGTTAATTGTGATTGTAAATCTTTCATACCTCGTAAATTACGCTCAACAAGCATGTTTTCTATTTGTTCGCTAAGCGATTGTTCATTACTTATATTCATACTTATATTCATACTTATGTTCATGCTTCTGTTCATTACTTATATTCATACTTATATTCATACTTATGTTCATGCTTCTGTTCATTACTTATATTCATGGCTTCTTCTAACTTGTATTGGTTTGATACCAAATTGGAATTATTCACATACATTCAATTTTTTACGAGTAAAATTACTTAAATTTAAATGAAAATAGTTATGTGCCTGCTCCATACTAATGGGTTCAAAACGTACTTCTCCCCCTTGCTTTAGTTGCCCTAACTTAGCGGTATCTACCGATGAAACGGCACCAATTTTAGGGTAACCACCAATAGTTTGTCTATCATTCATTAATACAATTGGCTGACCATCAGCGGGAATTTGAACGGCGCCATGACAAATCCCTTCAGATAAAATACCTTCAATATCACACGAAATTTTTTGTCCTGTTAACCGGTAGCCCATACGGTCAAAACTTTTGCCAACCATATATTCGCTAGAAAAAAACAACCGCTGCTGATATGGAGGAAAATGCTTTTGTTGATAACTTGGCACGGTGTGCAATACCACCTCATTACAGTACTTAGGCCTTAATGACTCTGATAAGACTAAATTGATTTTTCTTGTTTGGCTTACACAAGGCAAAACATCACCCGCTTTAAGTTTCTCTCCCGCCAAACCACCAATGCCCTCACGACATACTGTAGCAGTGCTGCCAAAACTTTCTTGAATAGTAAAACCACCCGCAACAGCCAAATAACTTCGCACACCTTGGCTGGCAAAACCTAACGCAACAATATCGCCCGCCTTAATAGGGTGACTGCGCCATAACTCTTTTTTATGGCTATTAATCGTTAATGACATATTGGCGCCGGTAACCGCAATAGTACTATCAAGTTGTGCGATTAGCGCTAAATCGCCAATACTGATTTCAATAGCCGTAGCATTGAATTCATTTGCGCATAAACGGTTTGCCCATTGAAATGCTTCTAAGTCTATTGGGCCACCATTAGTTAAGCCAATATTGAAATGGCCAAAGCGCCCAGCATCTTGAATAAGACTTAACATACCTGGTTGTTTTACTATAAAACCTGTTGATAAACTCATGATAACTTTCCAAAAGCTGATTTCCCAAACTCGTCAGGTAACTCACCCCCTAGCGCTAAAAACTCATGTTTATCAATTGCTTTAAACTTTACTTTATCGCCGACATTAACCGGCATTATCGGTGTTGCTGTTGCGTCAAACATATCGACAGGGCATAAACCGATAATATTCCAACCACCGGGCGATGTATTGGGGTAAACCGCTGTTTGTTTGTCAGCAATCGCAACGGCTCCTTTAGGTACTTTCATTCTAGGTGTACTTAAGCGCGGCGCAGCAATTCTTTCATCTACTTCACCTAAATAGGCAAAACCGGGCGCGAAACCTATGGCATAAACTCGATAAACTTTAGATTGATGAATATCGATCACCTGCTCAACAGTTAACTTGTTTCGTTCAGCAATAACAGCTAAATCAGGCCCTGATTCAGCTGCGTAATAGACTGGTAATTCAACAACCAACGATTTATCTGCTTGCTCATGCTTTTGGGAGTGGTCATCCAGTTGAGAGTCGTTAAGCCTTTGGCAATTATCATCTAGAGAGTGCAGCAATAACCGTAATTTATTGCGTACTTGGTGATGATCAGTCGTTAGTATATTAAACATCACCAACATTGACGCATAGGAAGGGATCAAGTCAATAATGTCTATCGCTAAATCATCTTTCATTGCTTGGCGAATAAGTTGCTCAGCTTGTTGTACTTTTACAGACGTATCATTACTTGCTTGCTCAGCAAAATAGATTATTAAGGCATTTTCACCTGCAATCTCAATAGTTGGCTTATAAAATGGTTCTCCCTTTAACATTAACCTATTAACTCCCGGATAGCACTAATAGCCTGAACACCTTCAATATTGTCACCATGAACACATAAACTGTCTGTGTTTAAGGTTAAAACTTTACCGTTTACGGACGTAACACACCCCTGTTCTTTTAGTTGCTTAACCTGCGCTAGCATTTTTTCTTTATTATGGACTGCGCCTGCTTTGGTGCGAGACAATAATTTTCCATCGTCGTCATAGCATCGATCAGCAAAAGCCTCACTCAGTATTTCCACCTGAAAATGCTTAGCCTCTGCTCTGTGTTGTTCAATATTTGGAGTTGCTTGCAACATAAGTTTCAATGGACGATGATAGCTACTTAAAGCAAATAAAATAGCTGCTCTAACCTCCTTTTTCACCATCATGTCATTATATAAAGCGCCATGTGGTTTAACATATTCCAGTTCAATACCTAGCGATTTAGCAACACCATCAATCGCGGCTATTTGATATTTTACTAACGCAGTTATTTCATCTGCTGAGCAATTCATTGATCGTCGACCAAAACCAACGAGATCAGGATATCCGGGATGCGCACCGACACTCACATTATTCGCTTTTGCTAATTCGAGTGTTTTTTGCATCACCAAGGGATCGCCCGCATGAAAGCCACAAGCGATATTCGCTTGATCTATGTACGGCATGACTTGTGCGTCTAGCCCCATAGTCCAACTACCAAAGCTTTCACCTAAATCACAATTTAATTTCATTTTATCTCCTTGCTTTCCTTGCTTTACTTGCTTTAGTTGCTTGGCAACTTTCTTTATTGAAAATTTATTTCTTAACAAAGCCTACAGCACAGCCAACGTTGAATTAGCAATATCAGTCACTAACATTTTACCGGGGCTATGGGTTATACAAAACGGCGGTTTAGTACGTTCTAATGCCAGTTGTGGCGTTACGCCACAAGCCCAAAACACAGGCACTTCGTTATCTTTAATCGTAACGGCATCGCCATAATCAGGGTTATCAATATCGTTAATGCCAATGAGTTCAGGTTGACCAAAATGTATTGGCGCACCATGAACAGAGGGAAAGCGGCTACAAATTTGAATGGCTCTAATAGCATCTTTTGCTAACATTGGTCGCATGCTCACAACCGTTTCACCACTAAAACGACCTGCTGTTTTACAAGGGATGTTAGTACGATACATGGGAACATTTTTATTTTCACTAATATTACGAATTTCAAGCCCATCAGCAATAAGCGCCTCTTCAAAAGAGAAAGAACAGCCTAAAACAAAGGTAACTAAATCATTGCGCCAAAGTGCTTTAATATCTGTTAATTCCTGTTCAAAAACCCCATTGATAAACAAACGATAACCAGGCACATCTGTGCGAATATCAATATCTTTCCCTAGTTCTGGTAAGTGAAAATTCCCTGCACTTGCTGACATGCCAATTAAAGGGCACGGTTTTGGATTAAACTGGCAAAATTGTAAAAAATCACTCGCCCAGTCTTTAGGCAAAATAACAATATTTCCTTGCACACAACCTTGCGCAAAGCCTGAAGTATTATCATTAAATCTATTCTGGCGAATTAGCTGACGTAATGCATAAGCACTAAGTTGCGCGAGAGAAGTGTTGGTAACATTCATAGACATTAAAAATCACTTTGTTGGCTGCTCTTTGTTGACTGGAAAACATCCAGCATACTTTATTATTAATATTATCACTAAAAAATGCGAAGAATACTACTGACTTACTTTACTATACCAACGTTATGAGTCGCCCATTAGAAATTGGATTCACTTTTCCTTTATAGAAAAGATTAAGAGGTTATGCTCAATATTTCAATGGTTATGGTGAAAGTTTAATTGACTACACTATAAGATAAGATAAACAACAACGCATTGGCTTTGCTTTAACTGATATTTTATAAACTGATACTTTGTAAACAAAAGTAAAATATCAGTTAAAACGGATGAATTTTTTTCTGAAAACGTTTTACAAGCAATGCGCCTGAAACATTTGAAAGTTCATTGATACTATTTGAAAGCGCAGCCAACCTTTGCTCAGGTGTTGGGTGCGTTTTATAAAGCAAAGCTAAACTTGAATCATCGGCAGCAATCGCATTTAAAAGTTGTAAATTTGTAATAAAGGCAAAGGGATCATATCCTGCTCTTGCTAGTAAACGAATACCCTGCTGATCCGCTTGAAGTTCATCATCTCTGTTTAAACCCTTGCTATATAAATCTTGCGCAGCACTGCTAATTTGTTTACTCCATGCTTTGTATTCTTGTTGTTCATTACTTGCGCCAGTATTCGCTTGATACGCCTCTACAGAAACAAACAAACTTTCTGTTAACGCATCACGCATAGCGCCTTCTTTAATAGCATTTAAGTGATGTTGTTCGACCACATGAATAATTTCATGCGCTAAAACCGCCGCTAATTGTGCTTCATTAGTTAACTGATTTAACATAGCCGAGGTAATAAACACATACCCTCCGGGAGCCGCAAAGGCATTAATACTTGAACTATTAATAACACCAAAGTGCCAAGGTAAATCTGGTCTTTCACTATTGCTGGCAAGCCACAAACCAACATGGTTGACATAAATATTAATTTCTTTGCTGCCATATAAAGGCCTAGCCCCCAATAAAACAGCTGACATATTCTCCCCAAATTGTATTTCCTGCTTTTCGTCAATATTATTGACATTAAAAACGTTCACTCCTTGATTAACAAGGTTACCTATGTCTACGTTACCAACTTTCAAACTTGTTGTTTTACATGAACTTAATAACAAGCATAAGAATATGAACAATAAAAAATGCTGTGATTTCATTATTTCACCTCAATTTTAGTCTTTGTTTTAAGTTGCCCTTGCAAAGCAAACTTTTGAACTTGAGCAGTAGATACTTCAACAGCATTAACTAGAGCTAACGCGTTAAAATCAGCCTTGGCATTTTTTAAGTCTGCCTCATCAAATCCCCTAATACCAGTTGATTGAGTAGGTAAAGAGTTTTTACTCAAGCTACCAAAAACATTAGCTACGCCTAGTTCACCTGTACGTTTAGCAACACCGTTAAATCTGACGTTTAACATACTAAGCCAGCCTGTTAGTTTTTGCTCTGTCACTACAAAATACCAAGCGCGTTGCCTGTGATGAACAGCAACAGGTTCATTAGCTAAAATAGTTTCTATCACTTCACTTTGATTATTCGCTTTTTTATATAACTTACTACTTTTAATAAGCTGAGCCTCACGAGTTTTACTTGAGTTAAGCGGTTGACTCGACTCAACTCTATTGTTCGCATGAGCTTTATTGATTACCAACTCAATTAATGTCTTTGGGTTTACCAATAACAAAGCAATAAAAGTTACATAAGTTAAATAAGTACGCTTAATATTCATCATTACAAAAACCTTTAATTATCCTTTTTAAATCTTCACTTTAAACCATTAACTTTAAACAACTAATTTCAAACCAATAGGTCGATAAACTTTTACCAACGCTTGCCGGCCTTTAACTTGGTGTTCGCCTACAAATTCAAAGTCGTAGACATGTTCAGATAATTCTTTAGTGGATTGTGATACCAAAATTCTATGGGTATTTTTGGTCAGCCCTTCTATTCTACTTGCTAAATTTACTGTGTCTCCTATTACAGTGTAGTCTAGCCGTGAATTTGCGCCAATCATGCCAACAATACACTCTCCAGTATGAATGCCAATACCCACATCAAAACCAGATAATGATTCAGGTAGCGTTTCCTTAAAAGCTAGCAATGCCTCTTCCATTGCTAATGCAGCAGCAATAGAAGAGACGGCATGGTTGGGGTTATCCAATGGCGCTCCCCAAAAAGCCATCATGCAATCACCGATAAACTTATCTAGCGTACCATTATGATTAAAAATCACCTGTAATTGCTGCTCAAAATAATTATTTAACAGTTGTAAAACGTCTTCCACAGGATGAGTTTCTGATAGTTGTGTGAAATTTCTAATATCAGAAAAAAGTACCGTGATCACTTGTTTTTTATTTAATTTTTCTGGTGAAAGTTGCTTATCTTTTAATAATTTACGCACAACATGAGGATGTAAGAAACGATCAAACATGGTGATAGTTTGCAATCGACGTTGATATTCTAAATAGCCATAAAACACCGAAAACACGACAAAACTAATTGCCATAAAACTAATAACAACACCAATGTACAAAAGCTGCTGTTGCAATAATAATGAGTATGATACTAACCATAAAAAATAACTCGTAACGATAACTAATAACAAAGCAGAACAGAGTTGCTTTAAATAACTTTGAATATAAATAAACAAAACTGTTACTAATAAAATAGTAATCAAGCCTAAAACTAAGGAATAAACAGAGGGTACAGAATTTAAATAACGTTGGTTTTTTAAGTTATCTATAGCCATAGCTAGCATATAAATACCGGGTAAGTTTTTATTAATTGCGGTAGCCCGTGCATCATATAAACCTGAAGCAGAGGCGCCTATTAAAATAATTTTATTATCAAATTTAGAGAAGTAACTCTCGTCATGGTCAATTACAGCTTGATAGACATCTCCATAACTATACGTTGTAAAAGGTTGTTGTAAATCGCCCCGCCACTGAAGCAGTATTTTATCTACATCAGGCAGTGGCTTATCTAGCCCATAAACAACTTTGGCAGCTAATGATGGTATCAACCAACCTTGAATATTTCTCTTTACGTCATATGAACGACCAACGCCATCGGTATCGCTGGAAAAATTAATAGTACCCACTTGCCAATATTGCGGATCTATAGCTAAAGGTAAAACAAAGCTAGCTTTTACATTACTTTTAGCTGAATCGGATTGTTCAATTGCTAATAAATTGGCAATTTCTTCAATGGCAACACCACCTTCGTTTGCCATATTTTGCTGTAACGTTGCAAAATATGTATTAGAGCTTTGCGACAGCACCTCATTAAAAAAAGCATCGTCGTCAGGTCGATAAACATCTTTCTCGGCAAATAAAATATCAAATACTATGGCTTTGATTGGTCTTTTATTCAATCGAGTAACTAACTGAGCATGCACACTTCTGGGCCAAACCCACATACCTGCTATTGCTTGCATTTTGCTCAAACTATAATCATCAATGGTAATAATAACGATGTCGTTATCACTACTTAAGCGCTTAGCTGATTGCTTTGTTTGTAAATCTAAAATAAAAAAATCAGCTTGTTTAAGTAAGTCGTTTGTTAATGCAAAAACATAACTCAGCATTAGTAAAATGCCAATAATTGAAGACCATTGTGTTGTTTTAGATAAATTCATTTGAAAAACAAATTGCTTAGTAATTATTATTAAGGGTAATCGTTAATGAATATTTAGCTAATTTTTTTACCAAAAATAACAGGTTACTTCTATACTTGGCTCTATATAAGTCAAAAAACTAACAGAGTTAAAGAGATTATCTTATGAATAACGTTAACCATAATGTCAAAAGCAACGTTGAGCATTTTGTGGATATTGGCATTTCACTATCTACAGAGAAAAACCATGATGCTCTGCTAGAGAAAATTTTAAAAAGTGCAATGGAGCTGAGCTGTGCTGATGCTGGCACTATTTATTCAGTGACAGACGACAAAAAACTTGCCTTTAACACTGTACTAAACACAAGTTTAAATATTCATTTAGGTGGCACAAGCAATAATGCTATTGATTTTCCAAACATTGATATTTATACCTATGGTGAAGTGAATAACAGCGCCATGGTATCTATTGCAGCAGCAAGTGGAGAAATTATAACGATAGAAGATGCTTATCAATCTAAAAAATACGACCTAAGCTCAGCAAAATCTATGGATCAGATAACAGGATATAAAACGGTGTCTGTGCTTACTTTACCTATGAAGGATCATCAAGGAGAATTAAATGGTGTTATACAGCTTATAAATGCAATGAATGAAAAAGGTGATACGGTTGCTTTTAAAAATGAAATAGTCAGAGTCATTCAATCACTCACATCTTTTGCTGCTATTATTTTAACCAACAAACAATTAGTTGTTGAAATGGAGAATTTGTTTTCTTCTTTTTCTAAATTAATTGCTTCGGCTATTGATAGAAAGTCACCTTACACGGGGAGTCATTGCCGTAAAGTTCCTCGAATAACCATGATGCTAGCCAAAGCTTGTCATCGAATATCAGATGGGCCTTTAGCCGATTTTTCAATGAGTAATGAAGACTTTCATCAATTAAGTGTTGCCGCATGGTTACATGACTGTGGCAAGATTGCCACACCCGAATACATAATGGATAAAGCTAAAAAATTAGAAACTATTTTTGACAGAATAGCGCTTGTTAACGCTCGATTCGAAATAGCTGCTCGAGATATTACCTATTCCAAAAAGTTTACCGATAACGAAAAAGTTAGTCGCTTAAATGAGCTATCAGACGATCGTGAATTTATAAATATTGCAAACACTGGCGGTGAATTTTTTGATGATAGTAAAATTGAACGTGTTTACAAAATAGCCAAACGATATCAAATCTCTATCGATGGTAAAACACAATCAGTATTAACTAACAACGAAGTACTCAATCTAATTACCAAACGCGGTACACTTACAGCAAAAGAGCGGCAGATAATTAATGATCACATGACGGTGACTGTAGAAATGCTTGAATCAATGCCATTTCCTAAACACTTAAAAAATGTACCTGAATATGCCTGTGGTCATCATGAAAAAATGGATGGTACCGGTTATCCTAAAGGTTTAAAACGTGACCAAATGTCAATTCCAGCAAGGATTATGGCGATAGCCGATATATTTGAAGCATTAACCGCCAACGATCGCCCTTATAAAGAGCCTAAAACCTTATCTGAGACGTTAAAAATAATGGGCCATATGAAATTAGATGATCATATTGATCCCGACCTATTCGACGTATTTATACAGCAAAAAGTTTATTTAACTTTTGCTGAAAACTTCCTAGATAAATCTCAAATAGATGATGTTGATTTATGTAATATTCCCGGATATCAACAAGTGTGAATGTAACAATTTTTGTTACATTCTATACTCTATGTTTATTCATAAAAACAAGATAAATTGACTTCGAACTATTATACCCAAACCACCTCAAGATGCTTTAGTCAGGTAAACCAAAGGTATCAACAACATAATCGAGGTCTTTATCTCCTCGACCACTTAAGTTAACAAGTACTGACTTTTCTGGAAATTTCTGCGCAAGCTTTATGGCATAAGCAACAGCATGGGCACTTTCTAAAGCGGGGATAATCCCTTCTAACCGACTTAGCTCATAAAAAGCATCAATACACTCTTTATCTGTAATACTCTCGTAGGTAACTTTATTTAAGTCTTTTAACATACTATGCTCTGGACCAACACCAGGGTAGTCAAGACCACTGGCAATAGAATGTACGGGTGCTGGTTCGCCACTTTCATCTTGCAGGATATAACATTTAAAACCATGAATAACGCCAGGTTTACCTAAAGTCATTGTCGCGGCATGCTCGCCCATTGTAAAAGACTTTCCTGCAGGCTCAATACCAAACAACTGACTTTCATCATCATCTAAAAAGGCAGAAAACATACCTATAGCGTTACTACCACCACCAATACAAGCAACAACACTGTCAGGTAATTCTCCTGTCATATCCAAAAATTGCTCTCTTGCTTCAATACCAATAACACGTTGAAAATCACGAACAATCATGGGGAATGGATGTGGTCCGACAACTGAGCCGATGCAATAAATGGTTGAGATAGGATCTTTAAGGTACGCTTCAAAAGCACTGTCTACCGCTTCTTTTAAAGTTTTTAAGCCATGGGTTACTGGAATAACAGTTGCCCCTAACACTTTCATGCGCAACACATTAGGGTACTCTTTTTTAATATCAACTTCACCCATATGAATTTCACACGCTAAGCCAAAATAAGCGGCCGCCGTAGCCAGTGCAACACCGTGTTGTCCTGCGCCCGTTTCAGCAATTAACTTCTTTTTACCTAAGTGTTTAGCAAGTAAAGCTTCGCCCATACAATGATTTAGCTTGTGAGCACCGGTATGGTTTAAATCTTCTCTTTTTAAATAAATTTGTCCACCATATTTTTCTGATAAGCGGTGACAATGATAAACAGGGGTAGGACGACCTTGATAATATTTTCTAATATCACGTAGCTCTGAAATAAATTTATGAGACTTGCTTATAGAAAAATAAGCATCATTAATTTTCTTCATTTCCTCTTCTAAATTTGGAGGAATAAATGCACCACCGTATTCTTTAAAAAATCCATCTTTGTTCGGGTACTTTTTAAAATAATTTTCTTTCATTTTATTTTATTCTCTAAGATTATGACGAAGACCGACTAAACAGAATAAACAGCGAGAGAAAATACAGCAAGAGTAAACCCTCCCCTTTTATTAATCTAAATCAAAAAAATAGAAAAGAGTTTAGTATGTAAGAAAGTAAGCCATAAGAAGAGACCGTTGAATATTTACAATGATCACTAAGGTGTATTAACTCTTATCATAAATTTCTGTTCTATTTCTTCCAAGCTCTTTCGCTTTATATACAGCGCTATCTGCCTGAGTAAATAAATCTGTAAATGATACTTTATCATCACAAAAACTTACGCCAATACTTATCGTCATAGGCGCGTCACCAACGCTAATGTTAGCAATTAATTTATGCAACCTTTTGCAAAATAGCAACGTATCATTTTGGTTAGTATCTGGTAGCATAATTAGAAATTCTTCCCCACCAAAGCGAGAAACAAGATCTGTTTGTCGAGCAAAATCATTCAAGACTTGTCCTAGCTCTTTTAGAACTCTATCTCCTTCTAAATGACCAAAGGTATCATTTATTTTTTTAAAATAGTCAATATCAAGCATTAACAAACTTACAGATTGATTAGATCTCACTGCTTGTTCAAGTACTAAGCCGCTTCGATATTTCATTTCTCTTCTATTTAATAACCCTGTTAACTCGTCAGTTGAAGCAAGTAATTTCAACTGTTCTGCCTGCTCATTCAGTGTTTCACGAGTTTGAATTAACTCTTCATAAAGTTTATCCCGTTTAGAGGCATTGAAAAAGCTCCAATATATACAGCCATCATCGTCAATACGGGCATTAACGGTAATGGGAATCCTCAGACCTTGTGCATTAAATATGATGAGTTGCATTTCCTCACAAATTTTTTCATGCAAAAGCGTTGGAATTAAATAACTTTGAAAAAATATTCTGGACGATTGCGTGAATATTACATCTGCATTTTTACCAATAAGCTCACCTGGCTTCCACAATAGTTCGTTGGTAAAATATGAATTTACATAGGTAATAATTCTTGAAGAATTAGTCACTAAAGCGCCACTTGCAAAGTTATCAGGAGAGTAATTAACTGCTTTATTACTTTCGCATTTATCATTCTCACGTTTATTATTCTTCACCGTGATTATTTCGCATATTCTATTATCGAAGTCATAATAGCTCCAGGGTGAGTCATATGAAGACAATGGCCATCGGCTGCTATAATTTTAAGCTCACTATGCGCTATTTCACTGGCGATAAACTCACCAACAGACGTTGCAGCCAAGGCATCGTTTTCACTTTGAAAAATCAATGATGGCTGTTTAATCTCTTTTAAAAGAGAACGATAATCAGATAAAAAGGTGGCTTCAGCAAAGTTTTTTGCGATAACAGGGTCAGTAGAACAAAAGCTACCTGTTAACTCACCAATAAGTTCATCAGAACTAGTGGTGCCCATGACTAACGGTGCTAAATAATTAGCCCAGCCAATATAGTTTTTGTTCATAAGATTTAATAGTTCTACTAAATCTTCTTTTTCAAAGCCCCCAAAATATTCAGGAGGGAAGTTTAAAAAACAGGGCGATGGACATATCATGATTAATTTAGAAAACAAATCTGGCTTTTTAGTGGCTGCAATTGCCCCGATCATGCTACTAACTGAATGACCAACAAAAATGGCATTTGACAATTTTAACGCTTGGCATATTTCAATAATATCATCAGCATACCCTTCTAATTGGCTATAGCGTTTTTTGTCGTATTGAGAAATATCAGATGCACCTGAGCCAACATAATCAAATAATACAATAGTAAAGTGCTTTACCAGCCCAGGTGTTAAAAAACGCCACATGTTTTGATCACACCCAAACCCGTGAGCGAGAAATAAGGTTTTATTGCCTTTTCCAATTACTTTGACATGGTTCCTAAGTAGTACATCATTTGAAATCAACATGTAATTTACCCCTCTATTCTCTCATGTGTTTAGTAGCAATTAATAAAGTGTTATTAAGTTAGTCTATACGTTTTTTTATAATACAACCATGAGAACATGTTTGTCCGTAAGAATTAACCCCTCCCATTTAATCACCTGGTGTTATATCGAACTCATCGGTTAAATAGTCCTTCAAATACATCCATACAACAGCAAGAACACCCCTACTTTTAATTTTAAATAACAATTACCTTGTATTGAATAAAAGTAATTGTTTTAATTACTTTTATAATGTCATTTATAATATAAAGTAATTTCCATTACGAAATTTTTATGATTCATCAGTTTTTCGTTTTTCTAAAAGCACTATTAGGTAGTTGCAAAGACTTACTACCTATTATTCTCGTTATTGCATTTTTCCAATTTGCCGTGCTGCAACAACCCATGCCTAATATTGGCGATATTTTAGTTGGCCTAGTATTAGTTGTGCTTGGTTTAACTTTCTTTATTTACGGTTTAGAAATGGGCTTATTTCCCATTGGTGAATCGATGGCGCAAGCCTTCGCTAAAAAAGGCAGCATTAGCTGGTTACTCACTTTTGCCTTTTGTTTAGGGTTTGGCACGACCGTGGCTGAACCTTCATTAATCGCCGTAGCCAAAGAAGCAGCTATTGTGGCCGCATCGGGTGGCATCATTAGCGACACGCTAGCGTCACAACTTTCTTACGCCAACGGTTTACGTTTTACCGTTGCCTTTGCTGTGGGCCTAGCTATTGTTGTTGGTGTACTACGCATACTTCGTGGTTGGCCCATACAGTATTTAATTCTGGGCGGTTATGTTGTTGTGGTACTGATGACTTTAATTGCGCCTAGCTGGATTATTGGCATTGCATACGATTCTGGTGGCGTTACTACATCAACGATTACTGTTCCCTTAGTAACTGCATTAGGTGTTGGTTTAGCATCAGCAATAAAAGGGAGAAACCCAATGATTGACGGATTTGGTTTGATAGCTTTTGCCTCATTAACACCGATGATTTTTGTGATGATTTACGGCATGGTGATCAGCTAATGAGTATTTTCTTTGAGTTTTTAATCACCTTAAAAAATACCGTTGTCGATGTATTACCTATTTTGTCGATAATTTTGGGCTTTCAACTACTGGTTATTCGCAAACCTATTCCTCATATCAAGCAAGTAGGTTTTGGTTTTATTTATGTACTTATTGGTTTAGCATTGTTTTTGCTTGGTTTGGAAAAAGCTTTATTTCCGCTAGGGAAAATGATGGCAGAGCAATTAACCGCGCCAGAATTCATTCATACTGGCGAACACGTTTTAACAAGTATTCATTGGTCAGATTATAAGTGGGTTTATGTTTTTGCCGCCGCAATTGGTTTTAGCACAACCATTGCAGAGCCTTCACTTATTGCTGTAGCCGTTAAAGCTGAGGAAGTTTCTGGTGGCGCTATTAATGCCAATAGCCTACGAATTTCAGTCGCTATTGGTGTTGCTATTGGTATTGCGTTAGGGAGTTACCGCATCGTCGTTGGTCACCCTATTCATTATTATATTATTGCCGGTTATGTTGTTGTGGTCATTCAAACGTTTTTTTGCCCTAAATTAATTGTACCATTGGCCTATGATTCTGGTGGTGTAACAACATCAACCGTAACCGTACCTTTAGTTGCGGCTTTAGGTTTAGGTTTAGCCAGTACAATTCCAGGACGTAGCCCACTGATTGATGGCTTTGGTTTAATCGCTTTCGCTAGTTTATGTCCAATAATAGCGGTAATGGCTTATGCTCAGCTCACTGAAGCCAAAACACATCGAGCAAATAAAAAATCAGAAAAAAGAAAAAAAATTAAGCAAGAAAAACGTAATTTAAATTAGATTAAACAGAAACAACAAGGCTCCTTAAAAGAGTCAAAAAGATAAATAAACAGGTGATTATATGCAATTCAAATTAATTGTTGCCTTTGTTGACGACGCTGTAACAGACGACGTTATGAAAGGAGCTAGAATGGCTGGCGCTACAGGCGCAACCATAATAAATAATGCCCGGGGTGAAGGTGTAAAACGTCAGCGCACTTTTTTTGGTATGCAACTCGAAACACAAAGAGATGTATTACTTTTTGTTGTTGAAGAACATTTAGCAAGAAAAATACTTGAACGAATTAGCAGTATTGCTGGTTTTGATGAAGACCCTGGTAAAGGTATTGCTATTCAATTAAGTATCGAAGATGCAGTAGGCGTAGCTCATCAGGTAGAGCGATTAAAAGGAAAAGTAGAGGAAGAGCTATGAACCGTAAATTAGTACAAGTTAAAGATGTTATGACCACCAAAAATTATCAATTTGCTGATGGTATGATGACCGTTGCTGAAGGGATTAAATTAGCCAAAGAGCATAATATTAGCGCATTAATTATTAATAAACGTAATGAACAAGATGAATACGGTTTAGTGATGCTTGCCGATATTGCCAAAGAAGTGCTCGCAAAAGATCGTTCACCCGAGCGCGTGAACTTATATGAAATAATGACAAAACCATTGGTCAGTGTATTGCCTGATATGGATGTAAGATATTGCGCACGGTTATTTGAGCGTTTAAGTATTCACCTTGCACCAGTTATTGAAAACAAAGAAATGATTGGCATGGTTGACTATACCAATATGGTTTTTAGCCAAGCGGAACAGTTAACTCAAACAGTCTGATTTATTGAGTACATTGAACCTATTCAAATAGCCTGCTATTCATCAGTTTGATTGTAGCGGTGTTTTTCAAGATAGCAATAATTAAAATAATCAAAAAGTCTACATTTGATTATTTAGGATTTTTTATGTGCTTTTATTTTTCAGCAAAAAAATAATTGTTTTAAAAAAAATAAGCAAACATAATGATGTGAATAATGTCATTTCGTAGGTAGAATTGCGTTTATCATGTTAGCGGTCATTTTTATGTTGTTTAGCAAAAGACTCTTAAAAGGTAAGTAAATGTTATGGATTATTTTGAACAATTAGGTGTTGGTAGAGTATCAACGACCATCGAGATTAAAAAAGCCTACCGAAAACTGGCTAATAAGTATCATCCTGATAGAAATGATAGCGCTGAATCTAAAGAAAAATTTCAATTAATTCAACAAGCTTATGATGTTATTTCTGATCCAAAAAAGCGATCTTTATATTTAAAAAACAACTACACCGTAATTACTGATCCCCGAGAAATTGCTGATTCTTTTTGGCACAGTGCTTTAAACTAGACTTTTAACTAAGCTTTGAATAAAACTCTGAATGAGTTTTTCAATAAGGCTCTTTATAGACTTTCCATTAAACTCTTTATTAGACTCTCCATTAGGAAAGAATGAATGCAATCCGAAATAAGCGTACCTGAATATTTAACCGATGACTTTGCTCTGTATTTAGAGAATATGACCTCGTTAGCTGATCCCGAAAATCCTGATCTATTATCAAATTATTTATCTAATTTATTTGCACAATTGAAAATAATGCCGTTATTATTTAATGGTATGGTTGATCAATTAGCGATGGCAGTATCAACTAAAATTAAAATCGATAGCAAAAGCCTAACAAAAATTGAACTTACAGAAGAGCCTTCTTGGGCAGAGGTAAAACCTTTTGTGGGCGTGCATGCTGATGCTAGAGACTGTGTTACTGAAATAATGACTCACGCAGAACATGATTTGAAAACAGCCGTTTTGCTCATTCATTTTTATAACGGCTATGATGCTACACCTTTAAAAGCTCAGGAAGATGAACATGATCAGCTCGATGACAATGAATTTAATGACTATGATGAGAACTACTAGACTTAAGCAATTAAACAGTCTCATTCATAAATTTAATTAATAAAAATATAAGTTTTAAGGAATCACTTTGACAAAAAATGCATTAATTCTTGCTAGCGATATTATTGAACAAGCACAGCATAGCGGTAGACGCGCAGGCACCTCATTAGAAAAAATAGCGTCTGAACAAGGCGACGAAACGATGCTTGCCGTGTTAACTGAAATGGATATTTTAACCGTAGCTAAAATTGTTAGAGAGCACGACGCTACCATTCCTTCCATTGCCACATGGCTAATGGATGCAGAATCAATTAAGCAGCTGTTAAATGTTGAACCATCGTATTGGCAAAATATGGGTGAAGATCAAGTGTTTTGTGCCCAAACTGAGGCGCATAGTTTATTAACACAAATTTTTCTGTCTTCTGACGATGAAGAAAAGCAATTAGAGGTATTAAATGCGATTGTTGAAGACGACTTTGGTCTTTTATATTTATCTTTGCCGTTTGTTGGTCACGATTTTTCAGAGTTAGAAGAAGATGAAGAACAAACCTCTGGCAGCGTTGAAGAATTGTTAATGAAAATAAAAACGTTAAACGAAGACGCCTATCGAGAAGTGATGACAGTAAGTACTAATGGCACGCTAGAAAATATTGAAAAAGCGTTAAAACAAAACGCAAACAAACAAAGAGTGACTGCCGTTGAAATGGATACTGACGATATGTTTGCGCCACTTTAATTGATTAGGATTCATCAATGAAAATTGCAGAGTTAAGAAATCACCCTTTTCTACTTTTAGTCTTAAAAGATGGAGCAAGCGAAGGCTATTTCACCCCCGAATTTATACATAAAGCGAAACAACAATTATCCGATATGTCGTTGAGGATAGCCTCTGATAACTTATCGATAATTTATGCTGATCAAATAAAAAAAGGCTGTGAAATTGTACTTGGACTAAGCAACTTAGGTTTATTAGAGCTGTGCGATAACGATACTGAGAAAGCAAAAGACATTATAAAAAACCAAGGTATTGTTTATTGCTTTAGAGCAGGCTGGGCAAAATATGCTCAATTAAAGAAAATATCTTCCTCATACTTTGAAGATATATCACTGGGTAGATATGCTTTAGCAATTAATGATACTTCTGATATAAGACTTATGCATGATGAATTAGTGCGTGAAGGCTATCAAAGTGCCATGCTTTTACAGGTTTATAAAAGTATTGCCGCAAACTATTGTGCAAACACCCTACTTATTGATGATGATGATGACGTGTTGAAATTTGAATTGCAAAAGTTTCTTAATACTGCACTTGCATTGCTTCTTATTGATTGTGACAAAAAAGTGTTCACCAATACGCTATATCAGCAGTTGAACACTTATCTTACTAATACAAAGAAAGAGTTACTGCTTGTAAAAGTGGAAACTTGTATCGCGAGTTTCATCAAACAACTACCGCTATTAACGAAAGAGTACCTGCAAGAAATAGATTTATTAGGTTTCAATGAGTTAAAGGGAATAATTAATGAGCAAACTAATATTTCTATTTATATGCCCGAAATATTAGAATTACCTATCACCGTTGCCAATGAATTAAATGATGATTTTGAGGGTGGTTACGACTTTCATGCTGACGATGAGGATGACCTCGCTTATTTAAGGCCTGACGGTCAATAGTACTGGAGCAATGTCGAAATAATACCAGAGTAATACCAGAGTAATACCGCCTGTTTGGGTAGCGTTTAATAGGCGTGATAGTTTATTTAATATTTGAGTTTGCATTAATTTTTCTTGTCTTGGCATAAAGCCTTGTCATACCAACTTGTATCGAAGCTATAATTTATTGACCAACTACATAAAAGTAACCCTGCGTTATGACGTTTAACTATGGACAAAGTTGATTGTCGAATTTCTTGTCTTTTATCAGCCATACTAAGTTTCAGGTGCTTTCTTAACCCTTCAATAATTTGTGGTGTGTAGACACTTTTATTCTTATAAACATAGAAGCCAACGTCTAACCATGCACGGCTTACTTCTTGTGTATGTTGACCGTACTTATCAGCTTGCTTCAAAAAATTAATCATCTCTTGATCAATTTCTTCAAGTCGCCATTTCAAAACAGCTAAAGTTGCCCAAGTAACCGGCCAGGTAGGTCTAAGCTCTACAGCATTTAAATAATAACGTTTTGCCTGTAATAACAACTCTCTCTGCTTTTTTTTATCGAACTCCTTACTTATGCCACCCCACTCATATATTAACCCTTGCGTGATTAAGTAATGAGGGTTATTAGGATGTGAGCGGTTAGATTGCTCAATCTCTTTTAATGCTTGCTCAAACTGTGTTACAGAGGATAGTGACTCATTTTTCTGCCAATTTTTTTCCAATTGAAAAGCTTGGTAAAAGTTTAGATTTGCACTTAACATTTTTAGTGCTTGATATCCTGAAAAGATCAGAAGAAAAATACAAAAGATTAAAATTATTTTTTTAAATTGGTTAAGTTCTCTATTTTTCATATTCGAATAAAACTAGCTATTAAACTTAGACTGGTTAATAAACTTAGATTGGCTAATTAACTTAGGAATATCATATACAAGTGAATCCGCTTTTTTCTCTCCAATAATTTCGGCTGCCGCATTCCTACCTGCTAGTAAATTGGGTGGTCTACGTTTTACATTATGGGCATCGGTTGCCAAAATGGTCACTTTATCCTCTTTTAACATGTTAACCGCTATTGTTTGAGCTATTTCACCAAACTGCCCACACAGTGATACGGCTGTCACCTGAAATAAACAACCAAGTTTACAGAGCATATCTAACTTATGATAATCCGCCATTATGTCCCGATTACGCTCAGGATGAGCAATCATTGGCGTTATTTTATTCTTATGAAGCCACTTTATCAGTTGATCTGTACCTGGAGGAATGTGGCTATGAGGTAACTCTAATAAAAGCACATCAGTATTTTGCCATTTACCAATAAAAGGTAATTTATTTTGCTTAGAAAAAAGCATTATCTCAGGACAGATTCGAACTTCAGCTGCAAAGGCTATTTCTAACTTAAGTTGCTGTGATTTAATTTGTGCGACTAATAAATTGAATGCAGTAGAAATGGTTTTCACATTATTATCAAAACGACCTAATTGAATATGTGGAGTACAAACAGCATGTGTAATTCCATCTGCAATTGCTAATTTCACTAATTCAATACTATCAGTCAAATTTTGGGCACCGTCATCAATCCCGGGCAATATATGACAATGCAGATCAATCATGATTTAACCAAATCAGCAGGTTGTTCTTTGTTGTTGTCTTCAGTAATGTTGTTCTCAGTAATTTGAGCATTATATCCGTACTGATCATAATACCCAGTATACTCGCCATATCTTGCTGCCTGTTTTAAATCGACGTAATTAAGTACAATGCCGTCAATTCGTATACCTCCAGCAATTAATCGTCCTAATCCAGATTTGATCATTTTCTCACGGGTATTATCTGCTTTGACTACATAAAGCAGTGAATCACTTTGCTGAGAAAGTAAAATAGCATCGCTAACGGCTTGAGTTGGCGGTGTATCAATAACAATGCGGTCATACTTGCCTTTAACCGCTTCAATCAATTGTGAAAACGCTCCAGAGGCTAATAATTCTTGAGGGTTTGGTGGTAAAGTACCGGCACAGATAACGTCAATATTTGATTGCTCATCATTAATCAAACATTCATCAAAAGTGTGGGTACCTGCCAAAATATTTGATAGTCCCGTTTGATACAATGGAAAGCCAAAAGTTTTGGCAATAGAAGGTCTACGCATATCGGCATCAATTAGTAATACTTTTTCCAATTGTCCAAGAGCAAAAGACAAATTTATTGATACTGTCGTTTTCCCTTCTCCTGGGACAGACGAAGTAACCGAAATAACTTTAGCTTCGTGCTCTATATTCATTAATAATAAGCTTGTTCGAAGCGTTCTAATTGATTCACCAAAGGCATGTTCCGTCGGTTCAAAAAAATGTCGTAAAGGCAAACCAGACTTACGCGACGTTTTTTGTAAAGGGAGTAAACCTAACATGCGTTGTTTTAACTTGTTTTCAACATCATCAATCGACCGAATTCCATCGTTCAAAAATTCAAATAAAAACGCTAAAACCAGACCTAACCCTAAACAAAGTACAAAGGTCATCCCCACAATAAGTTTCTTTTTCGGTTTTGCTGGTAATAAAGGAGGTAAAGCCGGATCAGTTAACCTTGCATTAGCAGACTGGAACTCTCCAACTTCTTTTGTTTCTTTTAATCGAACAAAAAAGGCATTATACAAATGCTCATTGGTTTCAACTTCTCGCTTTAATTCTTTTTGCTTGGCATCTAAACTTGAAAGCTCTCGGAATCTCTGCCCTTTTTCTTTAACTGCCTTCATCAAATTTGCAATATTGGCTTTAGCACTTTGATATTCATTACTAATTCCTGAAACTAATAACCTCACTTGACTACTTAAATTATCATTCACTGAACGTAATTCCGATTGCGCCGCAATCATAATTGGATGTTTAGGACCATATACCCCTTGCAATTCAGAGACTTTAGTCCTAACGTTTTGAACTGCTTCATTAACATTTTGAATAAGTTGGTGATTTAATACTTCTGGCAATGCAATAAGTAAATTAATGTCATCACGATTAGTTTTCACCATATTATAAATGTGCTCACTTTGTTCTAACTGTTGCCTAGCAATGGAAAGTTTACTATTTAAGTTCTGCAGTTCTTTCGCTTCGATACCTTTGACACCATCTATATCAATAAGCTTTTCTTTATTCTGATAGGTTAATAGCTGTGCTTCCGATGTATCTAATTTATCTTTTAATCCACTAAGCCTTTCATTTAACCACGTAGAAGCTTTTGCAGTCATCATTAACTTAGCTTCCAAATGGTTTTCAATGTAAATTTCTGCAACGGTATTTGCTACTAATGCTGCTAATATAGGCGATTCAGATTCAAAAGAAATAGTAATTAGTTGAGTTTTCTTGATTAAATTAATCGATAAGCGTGAAATAAATTCAGAAACAACTTCTTGCTTTTTAATATATGATTTTTCTTCTTCTGTACTATTATCAATATGTTGCGGTAAAAAAGGTAAGAATGATTTTATTGTCTCTACGAGACTAAACTGTTCAGGCTGTTGGTCAGGATCAAATTCATGATGTGTAATAAGTTCTAATTTATCAACTACTTTCGATGATATATGCCTTGATTTCAATATTTCTAATTGGGTAACAAAATATTCTTTTTTACCTGAATTTAGACCATACACTTCCTCAATTGAAACTACTTTTGCTTGCTCCGCTTCAATAAGCATAGTCGCAGTAGCGATATATCGCGGCGTTATTGAATATACAATAACAATAGCCAATAATGTAACAATAAATGAAAGGGTTAGTATTTTCCATTTAAAATGAGAGATAACCCTAAAGAAACTTTGTAAATCAATCGTTTCTTCGTCTCTATTTTCGGCAGGGATAAACTCTTTAAAACTCATGATTGATTAACTCTTAAAAATAGCTTTGTTTAATGGTAACAATATCACCAGGTCGAACAACTGTATTTCCTTTAACATTTACAGATTTTTGTTCTGGATCATTACTTCGAATTATAAATACCTTGGTTACAGATGCCCTTTCAGTGTAGCCACCAGCTAAAGCCGCAGCCTTACTAACAGTTAGTCCTGGTTGAAAAGGATAGCCACCTGGTTTTTTTACTTCCCCATCTATAAAAAATGGACGATATTCAACAATACTAACGGAAACATTGGGGTTAACTAAATAATCTCCTTTTAAACCCAGATGAATTTGTTGCTGAAATTCAGCAAGCGTTAAACCTGAAGCTTGAAGTTGACCTAAAAAAGGATAATCAACTTTACCACTATCATTAAGTAACGTTTCAATGGATAAATCTTGTTGTCCAAATACCGTAATTTTAATGGTATCGCCAGAACCCAAGCGATATTCATTTACCGTTTGAGCATCTACCGTTTGAGCCGATGTATTTATGCTTACGAACAGCAATAAAAAAATAAAATTTGTCAGTAATACCTGATGTACTTTATTCATGTGTCACCTTTAAAATATAGCTATACGAGCACCAAGTGTTACTAATTGTCGGTCATAAATTAAAAGTTCTCGGGTACTTTCTCGTTTATTAATGGTGTAATCTAGTGAAAAACTTAGCCAATAATTCATGTCGTAGTATAAAGAAGCATTTATTCCAGAGTTGTTGTCAACTCTAATAGTGCCCGTTGAGCCTTTATAAGTGTCTTTATTCACCGCATAAGTAATTTTACTACTTAAACGATCTTGCCACTCATGTTTCCAGTCGATTGAATATGATGTACCTTCAATAACATCAGCCAAACCTGGAAAGTTATCTTCAAAAAAGAAACCTTCACCATTTGTTTCTTCAGTCACTCTACCTGTACTAAATAATACTTTTGAATAAGTTTTAGGCTCCCATAGCACTTCAGCTTCCCATTCAAGTGCATAAAAAGAATTTCGGGTTGATAGATCAAAGTCTTTTTCTTTATAACCTATTTTAGCAAAGCCCGTTGTTAACGCGGTTGCTTCCCACTGAGCACCGATCATCACTTGATTTTCAATACTAGAGAGTTCTTCAGTGGGCTCAGCGGTAAAATCATAATTAATATCGCTATTCCACGCCTCTAACGTTAAATCTGTAGCCGAGCCAATTTTGTAATAAAAAGTACCACCGTATTTTGCCGTTGTACGATCTCGTGTAGCGTTTACATCAATTAGTCCACTCGTATTTTGTTCAATAACACTGCGATAATTGTTATCTAGAGAACCAAGCTCTAATTCCAAACGCATATCAGCAGTAGGCGCGCCAAAGGTATATTGCATACCACCAAATATTTGTTCATACCTATCTGGCTTGATTAATTGACTACCAATACCGATAGAAAAACGACTACCGCGTTCTTCATGAGCGTCAATATAGCCAGCTTGAAACATTAAATGATGGCGTAAACTTATTTCATAGTTTAATTTACCCGACAGGTCATGATCGTTATAACTATCATTACCACTGGCATGATACGCACCATGGGTGAATACCCAATCTAATTCTAAATTGTGCTTGCCAAATTCGCCGAACTCTTTAGTTAACTTAACACTAGGTTGAAAAATAGTCAGCCATGAATTTATTTCATCTGTTTTAGCACTGATAACATTACTATCATAGCGTTGTTTAAAATCAAAAATTGGCGTAATCAAGGTTCCTGCAACAGGAATACTTTGATCTTGTCTTTCATCTTCATCAAACGATGAAGCCGAACTCCCTACTGCAAATGTGATACTTAATATCAAAGCACATTTAATACAATTTTTTAACAATTCCCCTTCCCCCTAGCACACGAATTTTATTATAATTTCACCAAGATAAAACCTGTAAAGATAACCATACATAATTTAATTTAATTTAATTTAATTTAATTTTCATACTGTAACAGATAAGAATCTTACTATATAACATTTCCATCATTTTGATTAACATAAATAAAAATTAATTCTGCTGTCAACTACCTGATTGCCCTTCAAGTTAGCTTTGCAAAAATTATTTGCTTTTTAACTTGGTGATTAATCGGTACACTAAAAGGTAATGCAGTTAAGAGAGTTTTTTTAATGTCAGACGGTTTGCTCAGTACCATTCAAAGTAGTTTTTCAGCCCTATACCGTACTGTCGACTTACTTGTTATTGCTGCACTTTTTCTGTTGTCTCTGCAAGGCTATGGCGTTGAATTAGACACTCATTATCAATTAGTCTTGCTTATTTCACTAAGTTGCTTCTTGTTTATCTCTCAATCATTCGATCTTTATCGCTCATGGCGTACGTCAACCACACTTACAATGCTAGGTTACACTAGTTTAGTTTGGATTATCTGCTGCATTATTCTAATCACTTTAGCTTACTTCACTAAAACTGGAACTCACTATTCCCGTGTTGCCATTGGTATTTGGTTTATTTCTACTTTTATCACCCTGAATATGTGGCGTGTAGCTTTTAGAGCAATGCTTTTTCAGTTTCGTAAATCAGGGATGAATACCAAATCAGTTATTATAATAGGGGCAACACCTTCTGGTATAAAACTAGCAGATCAAATTATAGCAAACCCTCAACTAGGGCTTAAATTGGGCGGTTTTTATGAAGATAGGCCTGCGAATAGGTTACCAGACATGGGCGAACACAAAGTTCAAGGAAGTATTGAAGAAGGCGTAAACTTAGTCAAATCAAATCCAGATATCAATCATGTATATATTGCGATGCCAATGAAAGCTGAGGCACGTATCACTGAAATACTAAATAAATGCAGTGACACTACAGCAACGGTACATATTATTCCCGATTTCTTTATGTATAACCTGCTTCATGCGCGATGGCAAAATGTAGGTAATATACAAACCTTGAGTATTTTCGATTCACCGTTTGATGGGTTTAACTTAACTATAAAACGCATAGAAGATATTTTGCTAGCTACTCTAATTCTAGCCTTAATTGCTATTCCTATGTGTTTTATCGCCATAGCAGTAAAATTGACTTCAAGAGGGCCAATTATATTTCAGCAGAAACGGTATGGATTAGATGGCCAAGAAATAAAAATTTATAAATTTCGTTCCATGGCGTTAGTGAATAAAAAAGTTGATAACATTGTTCAGGCAACAAAATTTGACGCCAGAATCACACCAATTGGCGCTCTACTTCGTAGAACTTCTCTCGATGAATTACCACAGTTTATTAATGTTATTCAAGGCAATATGTCAATTGTAGGTCCTAGGCCACACGCGGTTCAGCACAATGAAGAGTACCGAAAATTAATTGATGGTTATATGCTACGCCATAAAGCAAAACCAGGGATT
Organism: uncultured Colwellia sp.; assembly: GCA_963974965.1. GTDB lineage: Bacteria > Pseudomonadota > Gammaproteobacteria > Enterobacterales > Alteromonadaceae > Colwellia. The sequence goes on from CAXBEX010000003.1 coordinate 160,533, forward strand.
ACAGGTTGGGCACAAGTGAATGGCTGGCGCGGTGAAACCGACACCTTAGAAAAAATGGAAAAACGGATTGAGTTTGATTTGAAATATATTCATCGTTGGTCATTGGCATTTGATTTGAAAATTATATTGTTAACTATTTTTAAAGGGTTTATTAATAAAAATGCCTATTAAATGCCTATTAACTATCATAAAACTTACCAATAACTGCTAGTGACTATAGTTAATTAGCTCGTCAAATATTGCCTGTGCTTCAAACAATAAAGCACAATCTTGTACTTTCAACTTGGCAGACGCTTTCAAAGAATCTTTACTTTTATGTGGAATAGCAATCATAGATAAGTCCCCATTTTCCTCACTATGGTTTAATTCACTAATTTTTGAAAATAATTTAACCTTCTCTTTTTCGGTATTGTTAGGCAGTTCAAAATCACAGCTAAATTTACTGTTACAAATAGATATTACTTTCGAAAAATCAGACACAACAGTAGTAAAGTTAGCAATAACTATATTTTCTTTCATTTGTAAGACTAAGCGATAAAAATCTATATAGCGCTGAATACCTTGCGCGACATTAATACTATTATCACGATTTATAAGTGATGAAATCGCTTCTATTGGTTCTCTCAGTAATGCTATAGCGGGAACATTATATTTTTTAGCTAAAATAAACTGTGCTTCAGCATGTAAATGATGGGCAATAACTCTCTTTTCAGTTTGAGCACTTTGAAAAGCTAAAACAGCATAAGTATTTGCGCTTCGAGGAAAACCCTCAATGACTATTTCAGTATTATGGTTAACCACTAGGGTTTTATATTTTCGGCGGTAACGATAAAAAATAATTAACAACCGTGGTCGTTTAGCAATGAATACGTGCAGTCGATATTTAATTTTATAAACAAAGTTTTTTATAATTTATTAACCTTTAACTATTACAAATAAAATGACTTTAACGAGTATTGATATTTTTTGCATCTTGTTTAAGAAACCATTGGTAAGTGTCATTAAGCCCTTGTTCTAAAGAAATAGAAGACTTCCAGCCCAAGGTTGCTAACTTTGACACATTCAACAATTTTCTCGGAGTGCCGTCAGGCTTTGAACTATCAAAAATAATACGACCTTGATATCCTACTACCTTAGCAATAATATCGGCTAGAGAGCTGATTGTACAGTCGTCCCCTGTACCTATGTTTATATGGCTCAGCATCTGTGTAGTATTCTCAAGATATTTATTCTGTTCCAAATTCATAACAAAAATACAAGCGGTGGCTAAATCATCAACAAATAAAAATTCACGCATAGCTCTACCTGTTCCCCATACAATAACTTCTGAAGCTTGGTTAAGTTTTGCTTGGTGAAAACGATGAATGAGTGCAGGAATAACATGTGCATTTTCTAGATGAAAATTATCGTTTATACCATATAAATTAGTTGGCATAACACTACGATAATCTCGACCATATTGCCGATTATATGATTCACATAACTTGATACCAGCAATTTTAGCAATTGCGTAAGGTTCACTGGTCGGCTCTAGTCTATCGGTGAGCAGTTCAGATTCAACCATTGGCTGAACAGCCAATTTAGGATAAATACAAGAAGAGCCTAAAAAGAGTAATTGTTGAATATCGGCAAGATGAGCCGCATGAATAACATTACATTGAATCATTAAGTTTTGATAAATAAAGTCAGCGGGATAGGTATTATTTGCTCTGATACCACCTACTTTTGCTGCCGCCATATAAACGTAATCAATTTTTTCCTGAGAAAAAAAACTAACCACTGCTTGCTGGTCAACTAAATCAAGCTCCGTTCTGGTTCTTAATATTAAATCAATATTATTTTGGCTTTGTAATTGCCTAACAAGTGCAGATCCAACCATACCAGTATGGCCAGCCACAAAAACTCTTTTTTTAGCCATATTAATTTTTATTACTTAGGTTAACTTCATAACCATGAGATTTTAGAAAGGCATTTTTTTTTGCCACTAATAGATCATTGTTTACCATTTCAACGACCAACTGATGAAAGTTGATTTTAGGCTGCCAATCTAATAATTTTTTGGCTTTACTGGCGTCACCAAGTAAGGCATCAACTTCTGCTGGTCTAAAATACTTAGTATCAACACGAACAATAACATCCCCTACTTTTAGATGTTCTAATGCAGCGCCAGAAACTTTTGACACAACACCTGTTTCATTAACCCCTGAGCCTTGCCAATCAATTGATATACCTAATTCATTAACAGCCAATTCAACAAATTGTCGAACAGAGTACTGTTTACCTGTTGCAATAACATAATCATCAGGTTTGTCTTGCTGTAACATTAACCACATAGCTTCGACATAATCTCTCGCATGACCCCAATCTCGCAAAGCATCTAAATTACCGAGAAAAAGACAAGTCTCTAAGCCTTGAAAAACATTGGTAATTGCACGGGTAATTTTTCTAGTAACAAACGTTTCACCACGCCTAGGTGATTCATGATTAAACATAATACCGTTATTGGCATGTAAACCGTATGCTTCCCGATAGTTCACCACAATCCAATAAGCGTACATTTTAGCGACGCCATAGGGTGACCTAGGATGAAAAGCAGTGGTCTCATTTTGGGGAGTTTCCTTGGTCATACCGTACAGTTCAGATGTTGATGCTTGAAAAAACTTTACTCGTTTTTCCATTTTTAAAAAACGTATTGCTTCGAGTAATCTTAACGTTCCCAAGCCATCGATGTCAGAGGTATATTCAGGGCTTTCAAATGAAACAGCAACATGACTTTGTGCAGCCAAATTGTAAACCTCATCAGGCTCTACTTTAGCGAGTATATGAGTTAAATTTGCACTATCAGACAAATCACCATAATGAAGAAAAAACTTAGGGGTTTCATCATGAATATCTTGATAAATATGATCAATACGCTCTGTATTTAAAGAAGATGAGCGACGCTTAATTCCATGAACTTCATAGCCTTTATCTAATAAAAATTCAGCTAAATACGAACCGTCTTGTCCGGTCACTCCAGTGATCAGTGCTTTTTTCATTTAATTCTAACCTTTAGCTAATAATTATTAGCGTTTAAATTTCTCTTTCAACAATAAAAACAAAAATTGACTATTGGTGATCAGATAACGTTTCCACATTCTTCTAGGCTCTTGCACTATACGATAAAACCATTCTAAGCCATACTGTTGCATCCACTTGGGAGCCCGTTTCACTTTACCTGCTACAACATCGAAAGTGCCACCAACCCCCATAACAAAATTAACGCCAAGTTGATCTTGCCACCTATTAATAAAGTTTTCCTTGCGAGGAGAAGTTATAGCAACAAAAAGTAATTTAGCACCAGATGTCTTTATTTGTTCTACTACGGCTTGCTCATTATCGCCTTTTTCATCAAAAAAATAACCATGATGAAAACCAGCTAAGCATAACTCTGGATAAAGTCGTTTTACCGTTTCGGCTGTTTTAGTTACAACCTCTTGACTGGCCCCTAATAAAAACACTGGAAATTCGCGCCTAGCGCTCATAGCAAGTAACTGGTGGAATAAATCTACTCCGGCCACTCTCTCTGGTACATTATGCCCACAAAAACGAGCACCAAGTACCACTCCCATACCATCAATATTGATCATATCACACGCTTTAACAGATTCAGCCAATTCACTGTCGTCTTGCATATGTACCAATTTGGCCACGTTTACTACCACATGCTGTAAAAACGCCCCATTAGCAACATTTGTCTCAATAATGTTAACAGACTCCTGCATGGATAAATTGTCCATTGGGCTACCCATAAATTCAATTCTAGACATACATTATTTATGCTCTGTTGTATAACGGTTGTAAAAAGCAAAGGAGTAATATACCCATGCTTGAGTCCACCGTATATAGTTTATTTTATTGGTAAAATATTTATGTTTTTGGTAGGCAAAATGCTTATTTTTAGGTAGGTATAATAACTTAATTGATTGTTTAATTATTTTTCCTGTCAACTCTACGTCGGCTTGGCTTCCCCCTACTTTCAATAGCGTTAAAATAGCCTGAGCAACACAATGCATATCTAAAGGGTAAGGATTATTATGATAATATTTAGCAGTACCATCTTGTTCAAATAAATGAGTTTTATAAAAAGCTAAACCTTTATCTATAGCTATATTAAACTCATCTGTATCTAACGCAGTACATAACAAGTGCAATGCTTCAAGGTTATACCCCGTATGAAAGCCATCAATAAATTGATGATGGTGACGATCTCCATAAACCCAAGAACCATCTTCTGCTTGTTCATTTACTGATTGCCTTGCGACTTGTAAAGCCGTTGCTATATACTCTTCATTTCCAATAATTTTACCGACAAAACCAACCCAAGCAGCCCCCCATAAACTCGCATTATGCACAAAGGCGGTTTCTCCTGGAATATAAGCGAAAAACGTACGACCTTCTTGCTGGCACAGTAAAGTTTTAACAATAAAGTGTGCTGCATCTAAAGCTGGTGCACGGTACTTTTCTTCACCCGTAACTTCACTTAACGCATAAAGTGCCTGTGCAACATAGATTGTGGTAATAATATTAGGTTTACCTTTTGGAACAAAAAATGCTCTAGCATTCCAATCAAAGTGATACCCCCAACAGGCATGTTGCCAGATGTTTTTATCGCTTTGTTGAGTTAATAACCAATCAGCTAACTTGGTGGCTTCCGTTAAATAATGATTTTCTTGCGTACGCTGATAATCCTCTAATAAACCTAAAATAAACAGGCCGATACCTTTAGGGTTACGCATAGCCGGTACGCCCAATAAAGGACGCACATTAATAATTGAACGCTTGTTTAGCTGTGTCCAGGCTAAACCAAACAGCCCCTTTTTGAGTTTAGGAAAAATAGTGAAAAATTTACTATTTAAACTGTCAAAGGGATCTTGACCGGAGTAATCATCTTGCTGAGCGCTTGATAACATATCCTGGTTAATAGTCAGTACAGACTGATTCATTACTTTTGTTCCAAAAGTTCTTTATAGATGTTATTTAATTGTGGAATAATTACATCAGGGCTAAAATTGTTTAAGTACTTTTTTTTGGCCGCTTTAACATATTCTTGTCTTAAATCATCATTTTCTAATAAGATGTTTAGAGCTTTGGCGAGCGCATCGACATTGCCAGCTTCTATTAATAAGCCTTCTTTATTGTGGGTGATTGCGTCAGGAATTCCTCCAGTTGTCGAAGCAACAACGGCGACATTAGCAGACATTGCTTCAAGTATTCCCATGGGGAAAGCTTCGTTATAACTAGGTAAACAATAAATAGTCGCATTAGCTAAGCATTGGCTTTTAGATAGACCAGATATCCAGCCTAAAAAATCAACGCGACTAGCTATCCCTAATTTTATTGCTTGCGTTTTGTATCTTGTAATATCACCGTCACCAGCTAACTGTAGCTGTATCTCAGGATGCGCAGTTGCAATTTTTGCGAAAGAATTGATTAGATCTTCAATCCCTTTATTTTGATTTAAACGCCCTAAGAATAAAATGTTTTTTTGCTTGGTGCTTCTTTCTGGTAGGTCTACTTCAGGCGAGGCGTTGTAAACAATGCAAGCTTTATCGACATTTTTAACAATTGTATTGACCCATTGAAGAGATGACTTTGACAACACGACTATTCTATCAGCCATATTAAAAGTAGCTCTTATATGTTGTTTTTTTCTTTCAGAACATTCCTTGTTATAGAACATTTCAAATTCACCACTATGTAAATGAATTATTGTTTTGGCTCCTAAAAACTTAGTCAAACGAAGTATTATAGATTTTCGAATATAGCTGCCTCTTGAAGACATATGAATATGGGCTATACCTAATTTTTTCCTCCTTCCATGAAAGATAATCTTTAGTAAACTGGATAAAAAAAGAATAATAGCTGAAAGTCTATTTTTATTACTTGAAGAGTGTGTATTAATCGAAATAAACGCCATATCGTCAATTAATGTATTTTGATGATACCCCGTAACAACAGTAGCTATTCCACCTTGCCCTTCTGGGTCAGTACTTATCATCAAATTGATTTTTTTTAACTTATTCATTGTTATTCTCTTCTACAGCTTTGGGCATTTCATTTTTCACCCACCTATATTTTCCTGCTTTCGATCTACAAATATTTTTTACAATGTTTATTTCAACATTAATATTTTTACTCACAAGGTTTAATAAATTATGCATTATCTGTTCCCCATCTTTTGTCTGATAGTTTGCTGTTGGCACAACTCTTATAACCCATTTGTCAAATTCAGTTTGTGCTACTTGTGCTTCTTCTATATTACTTACTCCTTTAAAAGCGAATGTAATTAATGATGGACTAATAGGGTTTTTATTTATGTCATATAATATATCTTCGAACTTTCCAGCTATGGGCTCTATCATTGGGTAGTTAGAGCCACATTTACACACTCCCTTTTTCCACATTGTTCGATCCGATAACTTATAGCGTATCAAAGGCATTGCATAATTGTGTAATGTTGTAATGTTGTACCAACAATAAAGCCTTCTCCATCTGTTGGTTTATTATTCTCATCTAAAATTTCTACATATGAATAGTCACTGTTAATATGTAGATTTTTGTAACAACACTCTGTTGCCATTGCAACTCTTTCAGCCATGCCATAAAAGTCACAAATTTGACCTATTGTTTTTTCAATAACTTCTCTTTGATACGGATAAAGCATTTCAGATGTAGTGAATATATAAGGAATCTTAATTTCTAACTTATTATCAAGTGCATATTGTGCAAGTTGAAATGCTGTAGATGGATAAGCTTGCAAAATATCAGGGGTAAATTGATTAATTACAGAAATAAAATCTTTACATGTCTTTTTGTTTAAATGCTTTGAAGACAGTATTAGTTGATTTTCAATTTTGTTAAATATCCAATATGGTTTTTTGTCTTGAGCTGCACTGACAACGTTATCACCTCTCAATGTCGCTCGTTTGATTTTTTTTAAACAGCAAATACTCTGCCAGTGCCTTTTAATAAAAGCGTTTTCCCATAGAATAGAATCAAAAGATCTTATTACTTCTAATGGCGTACCTGTTGTACCACTCGACTTTCCTATTATTTGTAAAAACTTAACTTTGCCGTCATTTGGGTAAAATAAAGCTTTATTCTGCAACAGATCTGATTTCGTCACGATAGGACAGTGACTATTTATATACTGCTTAATTTCAGCACTAGTAGAAGGTAGTTCTAAATATTGATAAGCAGCAATTTTTTTCTTCGCTGCTAAGAGGGACCTTAACAAAAGATCATTTTGTAACTTATCCATCTCCTCACGACTCAATTTAGCTCTTTTATTCAGTAAATTAATGCGATTATTTAAAAAGAACACATCAAGTAATAAAAACCTAAATAGTAACTTTAAATTTTTAACAATCGACATTACAAAACCCTATAATATACATATAGTTCCTTTTACATACCATAATTTTTGAAGTTACCTAAAGTCACTAATATCTATATCAGTTTTAATTATCTTTGCAGGTACTCCAACAGCCATCGAATTTGCAGGCATATCAATCAGAACAACAGCGTTAGCCCCTATAATACAATTATCACCAATAGTAATTGCCCCTAATATTTTAGCTCCAGTAGCAATATATACGTCATCACCGATCACTGGAACATCGATACTTCGAGAACGCCCCCCAATGGTTACATTACTACCTATAATACAATTTTTCCCTATAACTGCACGCTTATGGATAACGACAGCAATACCGCCATATCCAAAAATTGTACCTTCTCCTATCTGAGTCTCACTGTAAATAGCGCAATTATGAATTAATCTTATTAAGACATCACATATTTTAGGTAGTAAAGGGAGGCGCCATTTATGAAATTTATTTCCTAAAAGATACAAAATCATTTATTTTCCTTTTTGATCAAACTTGGTAGCGTTATAAAGTACAAAAACCAACATTAAAATTAACTTTGAAATTAAAGATATTTTTATATAAAACCAACGTGCTATACGATAAAACATTATTATATTAGGATCTCTCTAAATAAGTGAATTTACTTTACTTGGTGCAAATATATTTTGGATTTAATAAATCCTAAATGCAGTTTAAGAAGTTGATAACAACAAAAAGTTACAAGTAGCCATTCGCCCCTTTCTACCCCCTTATCAAACAAATAATATATTGATAAACTAGCAATCAAAAAAACTAACATTGAAGATAAATTAATTTTTAAAATGGTATTTACATCACCCTTAACCATCAAGACATTCGAAAATGGTAAACTTAGCTGTGATAATTGCATTGCAACAAACAAAAGAATGTAAACTAACCACTGCTCATAAAAATAATAAAAAAGAGGAAGCGCAACGCCAATAGCCACGACCACAAAGGTAAATATAGTCATAAAGAAATTTTTTACTTCATGGTTGGCAATACCTTTATTACGCATATTAGGAATGTGTTTAGCTGAAAGAGCACGAGGTATTAAATAAGACAGTGTTGAAAAATAAAAAATTTGAGCTAAATCTGCTGCAACTTCATCACCCAGCTCAGCGATTATTACAATTGGTATAGCAAACATTAACGAAGTTGATGCTGCATTAGATACTAAGTATTTAAAAAAACCTTTAAACACATCGGCTAAAGTAGAGTAATTTAATATGTTTTTTTGTTTTTGGAATATATACAAAAATATTATTGGTAATAATAAAGATATATAACAAAAAAACAAAATATACCCTGCATTGTCAGAACTTACAGAAAATAAAAAAACAAATAATACTAATGTCGAACTTGATGCGATAAAAATTGAGACAAAGTCAGCTAAATTCAAAAAGTATTGTTTAACTATTTCGTAGGATGATAAAAAGAGAACTGAAATAAAAACAAAAACATTTACACTTAAAGTATATTTATTTAATTCAATATAATGGGCAATAAAAAAAGAAATCATGGTCGATATTAAAACGAGTGTCACTTTATCTTTACCGGAAATATTATATTCAGTTGATATCATTAAAGATGCTATGGGTAATCCTGTAAAGGTGACTAATAATGCTACCCAGAAAAATATTTTTGAAAATTCATTTGCAACCATATCACCAGAAAATGTTGTGACGAGTAAAACAATAAAAAATTTGTAACCTCCAGGAAACCCAACAGCAATTAACGGTAATAGCTTATCTTTCATTCATATCTCGTTTATTATAAAATGCATAAACAATAGCTAATGAGAAAAAAAACAAATAACTAGGTAATGGACGTACTAAATAGCCATTACTTATTAGACTTGTAAAAATAAAAGAAATTAGTAAAAGTTTACCTTCTGATCTATTGAGAAGCTTATAAAATTTTATTACGGTATATGAAGTGAGTCCAAAGTATATCAAACCACCTTCAACCAAAAATGTAATAAAATCACTATGCGCACCTTTAGCTGCCCACCACCAAAAATCAGTCATAATTAGGTCACTACCCGCCCCATTACCTAATAGCCAATTAAAAAACGTATTATTTGACAATTGATCTAATTTTACACCATACATTGAAATTCTTCCTGAAGTAAAATTATCAAACGTTCGAAAATCAAATATAAAAACAATCATAAAGGAAAATATCAATAGTATTGATATAGCAACCACCCGTAGAAGCCCTTGGTTACTATTGAATCGTATTTTATTTAAATAAAATACTCCAAGTAAAATCAAAATAGCACCTGAAACAGTTCGAACCCCCCAGCCCCAGAAAACACAATATAAAACAACGACTCCAATAAACAGTAATGTATTTTTTTTTACTTCACCCACCATGAGCAAAGCAAAAGATATAAAGAATACAGACATAGCCATGAAGGACGTTGTATGTATACTGCCAAAGTATGCTGGCCACCATAATTCAAGTCTATTCTCAGAAGAAGGAAGGAACATTAAACCCACAATTAGAAGTATCACCGTAAAGACACAGAACTTAATAGATATTGAAACTGCAAACCTTGGTGCTTTAGAGAAGTAACTAGCCAACATAGTAAAAAATAGAAAAGGAGAATACACGCGCAAATGAGAGTTGACCGCATCAAAAACACTTCCGTCTGTATAGATAAGTGTTGAAGTAACTAAGCTTAGAAGTAATATGAAGAAAACTAAGTAAACAAATGAAAACAATTTAAGCACATAAGGTATATAAGCCAATATTGTCAATAATATAAGGCCATCACAAGCGTAATTTAGTAACTTCATGCCTTCTTGTTCGTAACTACCTGTTGTCCAAGGAGATATTAACATCTTAATAAAAAGAGCAAATAAAGCTAAATTCACACAGTTTTTTTCACTCAAAATCATAAAAATACCACTATGTTTTTTTAGTACAGTAATGTGCTAAAAAATAATAAACAAACCTAGGGTTTTGCTTTAAATAACGTAAAGCCAATCGCCTTGGTTCATTTAACAAGCGAAATAACCATTCTAACCCAATTTTTTGTAGCCATTTAGGTGCTTGTTTTTTCTCGCCTGCAATAAAATCAAAAGCAGCACCTACGCCTATTTGCACACACGAAAGGCTGTTAACGTTTTTTGCCATCCATCTTTCTTGCTTTGGACAACCAATACCAACAAACAAAATATCAACGTCTGCTTCATTGATTTCACCAACTACTTTGTTATTTTCACTAGCTGATAATACTCTATGAGGTGGTGAAAATTGATAGCTAATATTTATTTTGGGAAATAGTTTAAGCAACTCATTAGTCACTTTATCTAAAATTTCTTTATTATGTCCACCATACAAACCAATGCGTAAATTCAATAGTTCACTGTGGTGACACAACTCAGTCATCAAGCCTTGGCCGCGTATCTGTTTTGCTTGTTTATAACCAAGTATTTTCTGAGCCCAAAATATAGGCCTACCATCAGCTAAAACCAAATTAGCATTGTTTACAATATTGCGAAACTTTTCACAGTCGTGAGCTTCCATACACATATGTACATTGGCAACACAAATATATGATGCCTTTTGAGACGCTGTAAATGATAAAATATCATCTACAGCGTCTGCTAAGTTAGTTACATCAACCTGCATGGAAAGTATTTCCGATTTAGTTGCCAAGGTGATTACGCCTTAATAAGCATTTATTGTATATATCAATAAGTAATGGATAATTCATTGTTGCAGTATATTGTTTATCAAATGTATTTAAAGCGTTTTTTTTCATTTCAGTAAGTTTTGATATACTTTTCATCTGATCAATTTGCCGATGAAAATCATTTATATCGTCATGTTCAAAAATCAAGCCATTATAATCATGGGCAATAAGCTCCGGCATGGCTCCCATTTTCGCAGCAATAACGGGGATCCCTAATGAAAAAGCTTCAATAACAACTAAACCAAATGGTTCATGCCATTGAGCGGGCATAATAAGGAACTTAGCTTGTTTTAACGCCTGTAAAGCTTCCTCTCTCGCGACTTCCCCACAATACATAATATTTTTTCTTTGCACCGTTTTACATATTTTCTCTAACGGGCCACCACCATATATACGTAATTCAATATCTGTTTCTCGCCAACTGTTAAGTAGCATTATAATGCCCTTTTCTTCGACTAAGCGTCCAAGAAAAATGGCATACTCTTCATTTTTTTCTTCGTCTTGTTTTTGTTGTGGTAATGGGCTTATTTGCAGAGGTTGAATAAAATTGGCTTTAACAGTAATTTTTTCAGATAAAAAACCCGCTTTAGCATACGTATTTTTTACCGATTGAGAAGGTGTAATAAACTGGTCTATTTGTATTGACCACAGCTTGTTTTTTTTAGTTTTTTCAATCGCTCTTGCTAAAATAAAGGTTCCTAAAAAAGAGTTTTTATAGGCTTTGTATTTAACCATAGCATAAGCATTTTTTTCAATGCTCTCTTCATTGCAAGCGCCATTAACAAATAACGTTGCACTAGGACAAATCAAACGGTAATTATGCAATGTATGTACAACAGGAACGTTCATTTCTACGCAGGCATCAAAGATTGATGGTGTTAATAAGGGGAAAAAATTATGGACATGTACAATGTCAGGGGTAAAGTCAGCGATAACGTTTTTTAATTTATTTTTATATTTCTTTGAATAAGTTAAACGAAAGCTAACAAATAGCTTGTGCCAAAATGTTTTAATTGAATTGTTTGATACTGAAAACAGTTTTACCTCATGTCCATGCTGTTCAAGCATTGCCATTTCATTTGCAACAGCAACATCTTCACCGCCTGCTTGTTGGTAAAAATTATGACAAAAAAGTATTTTCATTATTATATTTTACTTGTTAACTTTAATTTAAAATACGTACAAAATACGTACATCAGCATGATGCACTTATTAATCAAAAAAACCGTTATTATTTTTATGCTTAGAGGAAAATAATAAATTCAATTTAAATTTATACACTAGATGTTGATAGAAAGCGCCTACTATATCTTTAGCTATATCCTTAACAGCATGAAGTAGCCCTTTACTGGGCAATGAATCAATTTCTTGTTTTATATTTGCTCTATCATAAGCATGCGCACTAGCAACTGCATCACCTAATAAATCTATGTATCGTTTTAGGTACCATTTTCTAAAAGGATTATTAAAAACCTCTCGCCAACTGTTGATAGACTCAGTACTGACACTGGTATACTTGATCTGTCCTGTTGGATCACCCATTTGGCCTTTATTAAAGCAGTTAGTTTCACATTCAAAGGACGTTGTTAAGTCCTCTTGTATGCCTAGGTAAGTAACTATTTTATTACATTCGTTTTTATTATTACTAACCAAATCATCGTAATTTACAGCTAACGAAATATCTTTATATTTTACATAAGCGTTAGATAGTAATTTAGGAGCCAAATATAAATCATCTTTGTTTCGATAAAGTTTAAAGAAGCTGTTGTTACACCAGGTAGTTAATACTGAAGCGTACATTTGTACAGGGTTTCTAAACAAAAAAATAAATTTAGCATTGGGAAACAAGTTAATAATTTCATCAATAATATAATAATACCTTGGTGTTTTATCGATAAAAAACGACTCATCCCCTTGTATTGCACCTTGGTAGAGAGATAAAACAAAATCGGCCAATAATTCATTATAATTATTGTTGTTATTATTTTTGTTATTATAATTGTTGTTATCTATTTCCTGGGTGAAACTGTTAATTGCTTGAGTACTAACTTGCGATGAATAGCTAGATAAATGCGTACCCTGCTTAGACATTGATATTAATGGCAGTAAAATCCATGGTTCAGGCGTGGTTGCGATGTCTGTATGACTAGACAATATTCGTTGTAAAAGCGTGGAGCCAGTTCGAGGAGCTGAAAAAATAAAAATAGGTGTCACTTATAAAAACCTTTTACTGAATTTATTGAATTAAATAAACGTTCTAGTTAAGTTTTTTAATAAACTTAGCTGGTACACCACCCCATAATTCAGCAGGAGGAACTGAACGATTAACGACGGAGCCAGCAGCAATAATAGCGTTTTTGCCAATGGTTACACCTTTTAATATTACGCTGTGACTACCAACCCAAACATTATCTTCTATTACAATACTTTTACTATTATAACCTTGTATACCATAAGGTAGTTCACTGTTAAGTCTCTGATGATCATGATCATAAATAGACACATTATCAGCAATGAGTACTTCACAACCAATTTCTATGTTTACTCTACTCACAATAGTCACAAGGCGATTTATATAGGTGCATTTTCCAATAGCTATACTACCCCCCTCACAGTGGCATAAGCTATCAGATTCTATCCAAACACCAGGAGACAATGATACTTGTCCTTTGTTTATTCTAAAAACGCCCCAAGAGCCAAAAAAATATTTCCACCCTTTCGCTCTATGGAATACTTTTAAATAAATTAATATTAATAAGGTACGAAAGCCCCATAGTACTGGTCGTATTTTCATTAATTACCTTACTCTCTATAAAAATACACTTTGAAAAAAATGTTCTTTATTAAAAAATACTTTATAAAAATGCACTTTATAAAAACGCACTTTAGAAAAATTTGCTTTTAACAAGCTCTAAATAATATCGACACATTGCTTTCCAAGGAGGTGCTCCGTGCATTATTGCTGCTGCCATTGATTCACGATAACTTAATTCGACTTGTGAGTTGCTAATGCCTCCCAGACGCATATTTACACATATTTCGTTCAGAAAACTGATATTAACTAAATCCCAAATTCTCAATAAAAACTCATGGTCGCCAGCTACTTTAAACCCTTGACTAAAATAACCATATTTTAAGTATACATTTTTTCGAATAAAAACAGATGGGTGTGCAACACGCATTTTCGATAATAATTCACGTTTATCTAAACATTTACCCACTTGCTTAACCGGTTTGCCTTGTCCATCTATTTGCATTATATAACCATGGCATAGATCAGTATTTTCAGATTCTAATTTTTCCACTACGGTACTAACAACGCGATCATTTTCATAATAATCGTCAGCATTTAAGATATGAATAATATCTCCCGTAGCTAATTTAATCCCTTTGTTAAAGGCATCATAAACACCAGTATCCGCCTCACTTATATATTTTATTTTTTGACTCGCAATGTATTCAACGGTGCCGTCAGTAGAGTTGGCATCAATAATAATATGTTCGATGTTGTCATAATCTTGTTGCTTAACCGAGGAAATACAGTCAGCGATTGTTGCTATGCCATTTAATACGGGCGTTATAACGCTGACTTTTACACTCATACTTAGATCACTCCCTTTATACCTACCTTTATAAAGTAGAATAAGCTTTATGTTGTAAAACACTACGTTTGACAAATATCATCAACATAATAAGCATTATCACATTAACAATTAACATTCCCGAAATAACGCCTTGCAAAGCCCACTGTATAACGAAAAACTTACTCAGCACCAATGAAACTAACCCCGTTGTAAGATAAGCATAAAAAATATGTTTGGTATTTTCTAAGCTCCTTAAACAAATCCTCAATGGAAACCCTAACAAAAGACAAAGATATATACCGCTATAACTCACTAGCAGCCAACTATATTTAGTATACTCAGCTCCATAAATAAATGTCATCAATTCTTGAGAAAAAACGATAAAAATCAAAGAAAAAATAGAAAAACAATCTATTGATATTACAGTAAGTTGCTTAAGGTAAGAAATCATCGCGTTTATACCTGACTCAACAAGTAGTTTACTCGCTTTAACAGGAGCAACATTTTCTATTAATTTAAACATTATATGATTAACACCAACAATATTCTGAGCTGCTTTTAAAGCGCCAACGGCTGAGTTTCCAAGATATATACCCGCCATAATAATAAATAGATTACCGGTGAACCAATTTGATATGGCAGATAAAACCATCCATTTAGCCATTGGCCAATTTCTTTGCCATGCATAAAGTAATTCTCTAAAAGAAAAATATAAATTCTGGATTGAAAAATAACTAAAGATAACCGCTGCCAATGTACTAGAGCCAATAACCAGAAAAACATCTACTAGTTCAATAGACTCTTTAAAAACAAAAAGTAGCACTAACAGAGAAAATTGTCCTAAATAACTGATCAAATCGTTAATAAAAACCAATTTATTTTCATTTTTAGCAAAAAGAATACGCCTTAATGTTTCTTGGAATAACAATAAAAAAACAATAACAACTATAACCGACGATACATGCTTTCCATATGCGTATTGAGGAAAAAGGAATAGCAATAAAATTAGGGTAAAAGACGCAATAAGGGCAAATAATAGCGCTAAAGAAAACATACCATCAAAGTAATTACGTGCCTTCTGTGGTGTTAATTTCGCACTTATAGAAATCATAGGCGACAACAATAAAGATTCTTGGATGCTAGAAAAAAATAAAATAATCAGCCAAATCATAGTAAATTGGCCAAACGCCTCCAAGCCTAAAATTCTTGCTATAAAAATCCCAGTTAAAAAATTTACTCCACTTACAAGCAGCTGGTCAGCTATAGCCCAATTAAGAGACTTGTAACGAAGTAATAATGTTTTTATCATTATTGCTATCTCAAACACTATTTATTTACGGAAACTCATTTATAACATTAGTTTAGGTAAAACATAAAGTTAACTTTCATAACGTATAAAATACTAATGAATAAAATTTACATAAATTCTATGTCAGATATTTTTACAGCTTAATTTACTTGATCAATAAACCAAAAACAAAACCAACCCAATAGATTGATTTTAAAGACATTAAAAATAACGGCATAAAACATGCTTACCATTAATGTAATTAAGTTTGTGTATTTGTACTATGTTTTGTAAACTGTACACATTAGAGTAAATTTTTAATATAGGAATTGTAGTAAAATGATTAAACATCTTTTAATTTCTTTTTTCGCCTTATCAATAACCGCTGCTGCTCAGGCAGGTATAATACTAAGCGGGAATATTGATGATACTAACCCCTTACCAACGTCATTAGCTCTAAATGCACTACCTGAAAGTAACACAAATATATTCTTGTACACAGAGCAAGAAGATTTTCTTTTGACCAGTGATTTAAATGTTGACTATATGGGTTCAACGAACGCTGCAAGTGTTATTTCTTCTGGTACAAAGGTCAATAGCTTCTTTTTAAATTTTGATGCTGTAGGTTCAGGCACTGTGAATTCATTTAATGGTGTTGGTAGCTATCTTTTTGATACTGAAATTCTTGGCATTATTTGGAGTGGAACAAGACCCTACGCTCAAAATCTTATCGTACCCAGCAGTGGGTTCCTTGATTTAAGCGATGGAATACTAGGATTAGCAGGAACAACTTATGCAACTTATGCAATAGGACGAGGTTTAGAACCAGAAGCTTTCTTTAATTCAAACAATACAGCGGATAAAGTTACCGTTTCAGGGAGTCAACTTGATCTATCGTTGTTTGTTAAACCACTTTATGCAGATCAACTTAGAGTTATTACCGCGGTTAAAGTACCAGAGCCAACAACTCTTTTATTATTTGGTACTGCCGTAATATGCTTAGTAAACTTAAGACGTTTTAGTTGAAGTTTTAGTTAAGGTTTTAGTTAAGTTTTACTCACTACTTTCTAGAAAGGCCATTGTTATTAATAACAATGGCCTTTTACTTTATACATTCACAACAATAACCGCCTTAAACTTTCTTTAATTGATTATTTAACTTTTCTTGCATATCCCTTATATTTCATATAGTTTAACAATATAAACACTGTCATTTTTAACTGAAATATTAATATGGGATGTGTCTACTTTTGTTCTCTTTTTTAACAATCAAAACCTCTATTGATAAAAAAATTTGGTAGCTTTGTGTATTCATATTTAAATAGGTTCCTTATATCAACTTTTAGACCCTTTCTCATTAGTAGCACCTTTTTTATACTTACTTTTAGCATTCTTGCCGATTCCCCTATAGACATATTCCCATCTGGTTTATTCGATCGCGTAGAGAAAGATTACGATAAAGATGCAAGAGAACGTGTTGAAGCTTGGCAGCAACTGGTGATAAATGAGCAAGATAAGTCAGAGAAAGACAAACTACATACCGTAAACCGATTTTTCAATCGTGTACGTTTTGTTGATGATATTCGTGTATGGGGTCAAAAAGATTATTGGGCCACTCCAATAGAATTTTTAGGTCGTAATGCAGGAGATTGTGAAGATTTTACTATTGCCAAATATTTTACATTACGCGCATTAGGCATTCCTGCAAAAAAATTACGATTAATGTATGTGCGTGCCTTAAGGCTCAAACAGTCTCATATGGTTTTAGCCTATTTTGAAACACCTGATGCAATGCCAATGGTGCTAGATAATATTAATAAAAAAATTCTTCCTGCCGACTATCGCCAAGATCTACAACCTATTTATAGTTTTAATGGTGATGGTTTATGGGCAGCGAAAGCCCAAGGGCGTGGACGAAAAATTAAAGAGAAAGGTAGCCATAGTACATGGGAAACCCTAATGACCCGTATTGAACGTGGTCAATAGTCATATTTTTTTAAACAGTACTTTTAAATAATTATTAAAATTAATAGAGAATTATCATGAGTTTATCTAAACAGCTTTATTTGGGATTAACACTCGTATTAACATTAGTTTTTGTTAGTACACTATGGATTAATGTTGATAATACCCGTAGTTATATTAATAATCAGTTAGCTTCACATGCCCAAGATACGGCAACTTCACTGGGGTTGTCGATAAAACCTTTTATTGGTAATCCAGACGATTTACCCATGGTTGAAGGCATGATAAATGCCATTTTTGACAGCGGTTATTATCAAGCATTTAGCCTTACAGATAATAAAGGTACTCTAATTTTAGAAAGAAGTAACCCAATGACATTTGACTCAGTACCTGCTTGGTTTGTCAGTTTGTTCCCATTGACTCCGCCAAAAGCTTCAACTGAAATTTACGACGGTTGGGTTAAACCAAAAATATTACAAATTACTAGCCATCCTGGTTTTGGATATGAGCAATTATGGCAAAGTGCAATAAAGAGTTCTTGGATGATATTAGCTCTGTTTATTATCGCAGGTACTTTAGTTTCATTTATTTTAAAAACTATTACGGCCCCGATAAAGAAAGCAGCAGAACAAGCCAATGATATTTGCAAAGGTAATTTTGTTCAAGTAAGTGACATTCCCAAACCAATAGAATTAAATCTGTTTGTTAATGCTATGAACCGCATGTCACGCATTTTACAAAATATGTTTAACGAACTGACTAAACAAACAGAGAAATATCAAAAAGTTGCCTATGTTGATGAGTTAACAGGTTTGGCAAATAGACGTGCGTTTAATAATAAGTTTGAGGCACTATTGTTAAATAAAGAAACAGCTAACAGTGGCTCCTTAATGATTATTCGATTATCAAACTTAGATACAGTCAATAAATCTGTCGGTTATTTAGCTGGCGATGAATATGTAAAAACGGCTGTCCGTATTATTAATGACGTACTTGATTCAGAAAGTACTCATTCAAAAAATACGGCCTTTCGTTTAGCAGGTTCTGATTTTGCAGTTACGCTACAAAATTCCGATAAAGAAACAAGTGAACAAGTTGCACAAACCTTGATAGCCAAATTTAATCAAGCAGGTAATCAAGCAGACTTGACGTATCAATTAAACAGTTTTGCCCATATCGGTATTACTGGTTTTTCTACTGAGCTCAAATTAGCCGATGTATTAATACAAGCAGATAATGCCTTGTTAGGCGCTTTGTCAGATAAAAATGGGTGGCAGTTTGCTGCCAACGACGCCATTGTTCAGGGGAATACGCTATGGAAAAGCCAATTAGAACAACTATTAGCGAGTGATTCTGTCACTTTTGTTGCTCAAGCTATCAAAAATAAAAACGAAGAGTTACTGTATCATGAGTTATATGCTCGTTTTAATCATACACAAAATAATATTCCTATCCCAATGGGACAGTTAATGGCTGTTGCCGAAAGACTTAACTTAGCAGATCAATTCGATCAGTTAGTCATACAAAAAGCATTGCTACAGGTTAAACAATTAAAATGTCCTATCGCACTAAACTTAAGTGCTGCATCTTTAGGGCATCAAGATTTTTGTTCTTGGTTTATTAATGAATTGAATGCATACAAAGAAATATGCAAATACTTAACTTTTGAAATCAGCGAACAAAGCTTAATTCAACATGCAGACAGTGTCTGTCTATTAATTAAGGAACTCAAAGCGTTGGGCTGTCAAATTACTTTAGAGCATTTTGGCGCAAGTACTTCGTCATTTACTCATTTAATGGCGATACAACCGGAAAACGTTAAAATAGATGGGTGTTATAGTCAAAATATTCAGAGTTCAACTGAAAATCAACTATTTGTTCAATCGTTAGTAAATATTGCGCATAGCTTAAACATTAATGTTATCGCAGAGCTTGTTGAAAACAATGAACAATTACTACAATTACAATCACTTTTTGTTGATAACTTTCAAGGTTATTATATTGAAAAGCCAAAGGATTGGTAGGGTTAAGTGGATCATAAAACACAATAAGTTAAACAACAGACTCAACTTGAGTTTCAGCTATTACTGGGTAAATGCGGCAATACCTAGTATAATGAGATTACTTATGTACGAAACTATTTAAACTGTTGCTTTTTTAAGCATTGAGATTTAAAATTGGTTTACTAAGTTCTTTATAAAAGAACGATTACTGGAGAAGGAATATGAAAAAAGTTGTATTAGGCTTAGCCCTAAGTTTTGGCATTACCAGTATGGTATCAGCTGCTGAGCAATCAGCACCAACGGATGGTACAAATATTAACTGTGCTGAGTTTTCCTCGATTTTGTCCACTGCACAGACGACTAACTTACTTGAAACGGTAACCTTGTTAACTACTAATTGCCCTGCAATTACAGATCAAATTGTTGAAACAGCAATATCACTAGCGCCAGAAACAGATCAGCAACAAATCATGCAAGTTGTTGCTGACTCTGGTTTGTTAGCTCCTGCAGATGTCCTTTTAGCGGCGATTGCTGGTGGTGGTAACCCTGCGTTATTATCAGAACCTACAGCTGGCGGTAACTTAACTATCGTCCCTCCATCGGCAGCTACGGCTCCTCCAATTATTGGTGGTCGTAACGGCGGTGCGGGTACAGCACAAGCAGCTTCAAATAACTAAAGTTAAGCTGAGATAAAGGTTATTATTGTATGATACCAATTGTATTATACCAATTGAAATAAAGGTCCTTTAGGGCCTTTTTTAATGCTTACTCCCCTATGAGCTATTTTTTAATGCATACTTTTCTATGAACTAACCGTTAAATACTTTATTATCAAACAATTAATGTTCATTAGACTCCTTTCAAGCGAATGAATCAAAAAAATAAATTTCAATATTATACCTTTCTTGCCTTAATATTTTGGGTACCTATTCCATTGGGATCAAATCGTCCTTGGGCATGGGGCTTAATTGAAATTATAGTATTCCTTCTTTTATCTATTCATTTATACTTTGCCATTAAAAACAAAGATGACATTTTTGAAAAACTCTTGCCGTATAAGTACTTGTTGATTGGTTTTTTAATCGTACAATGTTGGTTGATACTGCAGTACATTCCACTCCCAAGCACTATTTTATATAGTTTGAGTCCTAATCTAGCCGATGTTTACCAATACTTTCCCAATGAGTGGCGTACATTATCTTTAGATCCGAGTGAAACACGGGTTGCTTCATATAAAGGGCTTGCCTATTTTTGTATAATGATTTTATCTATTTTGCTGATCACCAGTGAGTCTAGGTTAAAACAGCTGCTTACTATTATTGTTTTATCTGGTACTTTTCAAGCGGTATATGGCAGCTTACAAGCAATGTCTAGCAATGAGCTTTCTTGGGTCTTTGAAGTCCACAACTCAACGATCGCTACTGGTGGGTTCATTTATAAAAACCACTTTGCTAACTTTCTGCTGCTTTGTCTTTCAATGGGCATAGGTTTGTTAGTAGCAAACCTCACCCAACATTCAGCTGGCTCTACAAGAGAGAAAATAAGAAACATAGTTTCTGCATTAATTGAAGGAAAAGCGGTTATACGAATCGCGCTTGCATTAATGGTGATAGGCTTAGTGATGTCTCGTTCTCGTATGGGTAATGCTGCATTTTTTATCTCAATGACTATAACAGGTATATTTGCATTTATTTACTTTAAACAACGAAGTAAAGGTTTAACTGTTTTGCTCATTAGTTTGTTTATAATTGACACCTTTATCCTTGGTGCATGGTTTGGCTTAGACAAGGTTAAAAATCGAATTGAACAAACATCGTTAAGTCAAGAAACTCGTGATGAGGTTAATATTTATGGCCTAGAACTCATCAAAAAGTATCCATTAATTGGTACGGGGGCAGGCAGTTTTTATACTGTTTTTCCTATGGTAAAGGGTGATGATATTAAGCTTTTTTATGATCATGCACACAACGATTATTTGCAGTTCTCTATAGAATACGGTTTACTTATGACACTATTACTTGCGGTGTTAGTATTTGCGAGTTTATGGCAAGCTATTTATACTCTATGTAACCGAAAAAATAACTTGATGAAAGGCACAGCTTTTGGCTGCATGATGGCGATTATAGGTATGTTGATCCACATTACGGTTGATTTTAATTTACAAGCGCCTGCTAATGCCGTGTATTTTGTGTTAATTTTAACACTCGCTTGGCAAGCTCGATTTTTATTGAGACATAAACATAGAAAATAATAAAGGAATATCCCCCACATGAAACAAACTTACTTATGCAGCGCGCTTGCTGTGTTTATTTATTCAGCATTAATACTACCTACAGCTTTAGCAGATGAAGCACCTGCAGCAACTGATTTAGTCGGTAAAACATACGGTGGTATTCATGCCCTGCGTATTGAAACCGACGACGAACGTTTAGCTACTAGCGATCCAAGTTCCGCATTAGATAATGGCAACGGGATTGGTGTAGATCTTGGTTACCGCTGGTTGCCATCAACAGAGTTTAGGCTTTCATACAGTCAGTTTGACTTAAATACAGAAAAAACAGGATTTAATGTATCTGATGGTGCATCTACATCGGTAGATATGCTCTATTTTCCTACAGAAAAGAATTTTTATCTTTTGGCTGGTGTGAATAATTTAGATATTGTAAGTTCACAAATATCCGGGAATTTAGGTGCAGGCTACCGTCATTATTTTAATGAACGTTCAGCAATCTATTTTGAATCAAAAGCTAACTATCAATTTTCAGAACGGTTTGATGACTTAACAGCGCAAGTTGGTTTTGTTTACTTTTTTGGTGATGTTGCTAAAACAAAAGCTCCGACTTCTGAACCTAAGCCTCAAGACACAGATAAAGATGGTGTGTACGATCAAAACGATATTTGTCCAAATTCACCTATGGTTGATAAAGTTGATGTTAAAGGCTGTACTATTTTTATTAACCATGAAATGTCGATTCAACTATTAGTGAAATTTGATCACGATAAATCAATTATAAAAGCAAAATTTACTGACGAAATTAAAGCGATGGCTGATTTTTTAACGGCAAATCCAGACACTTCAATTACCATTGAAGGACACGCATCAAGTCCTGGTAGCAAGGCATACAACCAAACGCTTTCACAGAGACGTGCTAACGCCATTATTAATAAATTAATCAATGAATATAGTATTGAGGCAAGTCGTTTAAGTGCCATTGGTTATGGTGAAGAACAGTTATTGAATTCAGCTAATACTGAAGCCGCACACGCACAAAACAGACGTATTATGGCGACAGTTAAAGTGACTAAAAGAGTGGCTGTAAAACGCATGTAATCAAGGTATTGCCTTCATGGATGAAATGAGTTTTCAAGCGCTTATTTCTACCAGCAGTTACTGAGCCAACATCACAATTAACTCTAGCATATAATGCCAGCGGCGATAAAACTAATGCGATTAATACCAATTGAATTAATACCAATTGAATTAATGAATTGATCACTTGGTATTACTTATGACGGCAATTCGATAGTAACTTTGAGTCCACCTAATTTTTCGGATATGTCATAAATTATTGAACCTTGGTAATATTCAATAATATCATTAACAATACCAAGGCCAATCCCATGACCATCAACACTTTCATCTAAACGCACTCCTCGCTCAGTAATGGTGTTTATTTTATCTAATGGAATGCCTGAACCATCATCTTCAATAACAATTTTTATACGCCTATTTTGGCTTATTTCAATTAAAATGACATTTTCAGCCCACTTATAAGCGTTATCAAGTACGTTTCCAAGCAGCTCTAACATGTCTTCTCGATCAAATAAATAATCTATTCCTTTTGTTACCTCGACAGTTGCACGTATATTTTTATCACAATACATCATATTTAATGTCTCTATAAGACCTTTAAGATCATCATCAAAACTGAATGCGCTTCCTGATTGTGCTGCCCCTGCTAGCCTCGCTTTGTTTAATATTCTTTGCGTTAATTGTTGAGTATTGTCTATTTGTTTTGTCAAAATGTTTTTTATATCAGGGAGGCTTTCAAGTTTTTCATCTTTTGATAGTTGTTGTAATACGGTTAATGGTTTTTTTAATGCGTGAGCAAGATCTGAAAGCGCATTACGGTGTCGAGATATCCTTGCAGCAAGTGCTTGGTGCAAGTGATTAATCTCAGCAACTAAAGGCGATAATTCATCAGGAACATCTGTTTGTAAACTCGCTATTTTACCCGTTTCAAGGCTAATTAAATCTTGTTGTAATTTGGCTAATGGCCTCAAACCTTTTCGTAATGATTTAATTTGCAAGAAAATAACAATGAACATAATAATAGCGACAGCTACCGTAAATTTTTTATTGAAGCTCGACATAGCCTTTTCAGCAGCAGTAATATCTTCAGCAACAACAATCATAATGGCTTGTCCATCACGCGTAAATTTACTGGCCAATAACAGTAAAGGTTGTTTCATTGGGCCAATACCTTCAAGTCGGTTTTCTCGCGTGGAAAATCCCTTGGGGTAAGTTAGCTGTTGATCCCATAATGATCTTGATCTTAGTCGTTTGTCACCCGTAATAACCTCAAAGTAATGACCTGAAAAAGGCTGCTGATAAACACTACCAACATGGGATATTTTTTCATCCGCAGTATCGTCAAGGATATCATCATCAATAATATCATTCTTTTTAATAAGGGCCGCTAGTATGGTTTCAGTATCATGCCCTAGTCGTGTATACACATAATTATAGGTTAAATAACTCACGCTTGAATTAACTAACACCCATATAACAATAAACGCAGAGATTAAGCGAACCAGTAACCCCGAAGCCAATTTTTTTTGCAAAGAATAGCTCATTAAATATCCTTAAATATATAACCTTGTCCGCGCCGTGTTTCTATGCGGTGTTTTCCAATAATGTTACGAAGCCTTTTTACGTAAACTTCAATGACATTACTGTCTTTGTCTGAATCAAAATCATAAACATGTTCTGTTAATGTTGATTTGGATAATATTCTTTCAGGGTGAGACATGAAGTAACGTAATAAACGAAACTCTACGCCTGTTAACGCATGTATTAACTCTTTATCAAGAGTAACCGTTTGATTGGTACTATCAAGAACCAAGCCTTTTTTTATCAAATTTTTAGACGGTGCGGTGTTATTTGAGCGCTGTAATACCGCATTTAAACGGGCTAATAGCTCTTCAACGTGAAAGGGTTTACCAAGATAATCATCTGCCCCAGCCTTAAAACCATCAATGCGTTCATGCCAAGCATCCCTCGCGGTCAAAACAATCACAGGTAACAACAAGCCTTGATTACGCCAATACTTAAGTACTTCAAGTCCACTTAATTTAGGCAGACCTAGATCAAGTACAACAACATCATAAATACCTTCACCCCCTAAAAACTTTGCTTCAACGCCGTCATTAGCGACATCAACTGCGTAACCCGCACGCTCAAGATCTTTCTGTAATGTATGAATCAAATCAAGATCGTCTTCAACCAACAATAAACGCATGCATTAGTCCTTAGTTTTTTCTTTTATTAACACGCCACTTTTAGCATCAAAAATATACTTTTTAACAACACCTTGTTTATTAACTAATTCTATTTCATAAATCAGTCTTTTTTTCTTTTTTTCTAATTCCACTTCAATGATTTGACCCTGTTCTAACTTTTCTAGTTTATTCAAAATAGTGGCTAAGGGCATAATCTCACCTGCTTTCACCAAGTCTAAGGCATTGTTATGATCTTTTGCCAAAAGCGTTAATGAAAAAAACACTGATATAGCTATTGCACCACATAACAAAATGGCAACAATTGGGTGATTTATTTTAAAAAACTTATCCATTTAATTGCTCCTAATAAAATAACTTACCGTTTAACTGACAATTTAAATTAGTCATGCCAATAACCAACCCCAGGTATGCTCACTTCATCTTCACTGAATGAGCCATTTTTTGTATTGGTATGACATAGGTTACATTGACTAAAACTACCCACTTTAGGGTTATCAATTACAAATTTTTGAGGGATTTCATCATGCTTTTTTATAAAATAAGGAGTGAATGTGATCCTATCAGTAATTTTAGACTCATCTAACGTGGCCATTATCTTTCTTGAACGTTTATACTTTGAAAAATCGGCCGCATTCGTTGTTAAATAAGCCAGTATTTCAGTATGTTGTTGTGATGATAATTCAGCATTATCGCCATAATGTTCCTCGAGATTATTCATCACTTTTATCCATGACTGCTTTGGTAATAAACCCGGAGAATAAGCCATATGGCAACTCCCACATTCCTCTTTATAATTTTCATTGTTAACAGGTAAAACACCTGGTTGTTTTAAGTTCGAAAAATCCCAAAATTTATTATCATCATTACCTAATGCTTGTTGCGATGACAGAAAACCAAAACTAAGTAATGATAATGTTGATACTATCAGTAATGTTCCAATTGTTGATTTTTTCATAATACTTTATTCCTTTTATTTTTTTTAGTAACTGGCGATTAAAATTATTGGCTTGTTAAGTAAGCGGTAATATCGTGCTTTTCTTGCTGAGTACATTCTCGCCCCATAGTCCACTTGCAATTACGTAAAAACCATTTATCGACTTTCGCTTGTTTTGTAAACCGCTTTGGGTTGCTAGATAATGCCATTGGCTTTATTTGCTTATTGGTTTTGATATGTTTCCCCATCAGTGCGACGTTAGCGCCATGACAAGAAGTACAACTACGTTCGGCATAAGGTTTTTCTCCAATAAACTTTTGTTGCCATAGCTGCTTTCCTTTTGTCACGCTAAGCTTTTCAATTTGATTACTTGCTTTTCTTGTCACTGCATTATCAATATTCGCAGCCATAAGGCTTGTTGAAATGCCAATTATTAAGCTAATAAAAAGTATGTTTTTTATGAAAATTTGTTTAGACATTATTTGTTTGAACATAGGTTTTCCTATCGATCTAAAGTTAAAGTAATTAGTTTTATTATTAACGACGTTTCTTACCTGTAAACATCGATTTGATGAGATTTTCACGGTGGATTAAGCTTTCAATGATTACGCCAGCAATATGTACTGCGATAAGAAATAGAATAAAATTTGCGAAAAACTCATGTACTTCTTCAATCATATCTCCCCAAAAAGGGCTGACATCTGATAATAAGAACGCTAAAGGCCCTTGACCTTCTTCAATGGCAAAGATCATCAAGCCACTACAAGCAGTAAACAACAAACTTACTATTAAAATAAAAACCATCGCTCCACCCGCTGGGTTATGGCCTACATATCGTTTTGCTTTGAGTGAGAAGGTGTCTTTTATAAATTGTGTAATATCTTGTTTAGAAAAAATAAAATCTGAAAACTTTGCATGCTTTGTTCCCACAAAACCCCAAAATATTCTAATAATAAGTAAACTCAATATGGTGTAACCAGCCCAAGAATGAATTGTAAGATAATCATCTTCACTGATAAAAGCGATTGCGAAAGCAATAACCAAAGTCCAATGAAATATGCGTACCAGAGGATCCCATACATATTCGTTATCGGCGCTAACCAATGAACTTTTCTTTTGCCCATTTTCATTTAATAACTTCATAACATCACTCCTTTAATTTAGTGCTGTTATAAAGATAACGAAGTAAGCTGAACTTAAACTGAATTAAACTGAATTTTAAATTTCGAGAAAAGGAATTACTGTTTAGTTATAAAAAGTTAATGATAGATTTGATAGTTGGCATCTTGGCGTTGTTGGTCAAATTGAACGTTATATCCAAAATTCCATCGCTTCATTTTTAATCACAGTACGCAAAATATCGCTGCGAGTAATAAGTCCTAATAACAATCTATCTTCGTCAACGATTGGCAGTGCCCCAATATGTTGACTAAACATCACTTGGCAAATCTCATGAATACTTGTATCACTAGAGGCGGTAAGAACAGTACTAACCATTATTTCTGTAATAGAATGATGAGTGTTTATTAACTCTTTTGTATTACCCATAATCTTAGCATTAGCCAGCATATCTCGGTCTGAAACTATCCCTATTAACTGTTCATCTTCATTAACTACAGGAAAATGACGAAATCTAAAGTCTTGAAATTTCTTCCAAGCCTCTTGAAACGATATATCTTTTGATAAGGTGATAACAGGATTAGACATAATTTCACTGGCCCTTGCCACCAATTGACGGTCATTTTGTGAATGTTTTTTATAGGCAGAGTTTATACCGACACGTTGAGCACCTAAGTTTTTATTTTTTTCAATTTTAGGCTGAATTAAGCTATTGTCAGTGTCGGCAATTTGATTGTTTTTTGCTATTGCTTGTAACGGCTGAACATTTTGTTTATTCAATAAACGATTACTTCCCACTGGTACAGGCAAACCCAGACTGTAGATCCAATAAGTCATAAATCCTCCGCGTTATAGTTAAAATAACACCTCTATGGTGATAAATAGCTATACTAAACCATCAAACTAATCCCTTAAACTAAACCCTTAAAATTTTATGATAACTCGCTACTTCTACGTCAAAGTTAGTTTCTTGCCTTAAGTGATCTCGCATTGCTTCGCTTGCTTCTGGCTCACCGTGAACTAATTGAATTTTTGTATTTTTTCTCAGCTTTGAAGATAATAGCCACTTTGTTATGTCAGCATAATCGCCATGACCAGATAAACCATGCAAGACTGCTACTCTTGCCTTAATGGGCAACCACTTGCCATGTATTTTTACCGTGTCGTTACCTGCCATCATTTTCGCACCTCTTGTTCCACCTGCAGAATAGCCTGTAAATAGTACTGTGGTGCGGTAATCACCTATAAGTCGTTTCATATGATGCAATATACGCCCTCCCGTTGCCATACCACTGCCTGCGATAATAATATGAGGCATGGTTATATCAGCCAAAGCTTTAGATTCATCAACCTTTCGGGTGAATGAAGCAAGGTTACACATTTCCTGACATGCTTGCTTATTTAAACGATTTAACTTGAAATATTTACAATAAATATCAAAAACACTGATTGCCATGGGGCTATCAAGATAAATAGGCAACTTTGGAATGCGTTCTTCTTTTATCAATGTCGCGAGCATATGCAGTATTGATTCAGTTCGACCCACAGCAAAGCTAGGGATCAACAAAGCTCCCCCTTTTTTTGCCGTCGAATTAACAATCTCTGCAAGTTGTTCAAAGGGATCGTCCGTATCATGTAAACGATTGCCATAGGTTGATTCTAGCAACAGTAAGTCTAGTTCGGGTAAAGGTGTTGGCGGATACATGATGGCATCGTTCGGTCGACCAACATCGCCCGAAAAACCAACGGTCTTACCATCAGCTTTTAAAATAACACTCGCGGCTCCCAATATATGACCCACACTTTGTAGGGTAATATCGATATCTCCCACCGAAAATTCTTGGTCAAAATCTACTGACTCAAATAATGACAAAGATGCTTCAGCGGTTGCTTTATCGTATAAGGGTTCTGGATTTTTGTGCTTACTGAGCTTATATTTACCATAAAATTTAGCGTCATCTTCTTGAATATGACCACTGTCAGGCAGTAAAATTGAACATAAACCTATTGTAGCCCCGTGAGTAAAAACAGGGCCGCGATAGCCTTGTTTGTATAAGACAGGAATAAAACCAGAATGATCCAAATGCGCATGAGTCAAAACAATTGCATCAAGGTCTTTAATGTTTAACGGTAAGGGTTCTCTGTTGCGCTCGCGTAACCACTTATAGCCTTGATAAAGACCACAATCGACTAAAATTTTGGTATTTTCGGTTTCAACAAAATATTTTGATCCCGTGACTGTTTCTGTACCACCAAGGAATGTTATTTTCATTTTATACGCTCCGAAACCTGCAACATACATTCGTTAACAGGTTCAATTAATAAAGGGGAAATATCAACCACATTTGAGGAATGCGCAATGGTATTACTGGTGATCAATGCAGATAAACCTGCATCAAGTAATTTTTGATCAACACCGTCGGCAAAAATACCATGTACCGCTGCACATTTTATATTCCGAATTCCTGCGTTATGCAGCGCATCTATACAGCATAAAATAGTTTGTCCACTTGAGATAACGTCGTCAATAATAACAGCCGTTAACTCAGTATATGCACTTACATCGGGTAATGTTATCTCGACGTCACGATCACCATGTCTAATTTTGTCACCAATGATAAATGGATGACCACTATATTTAGCTATTTCACTGACCCACTGCTCACTTTCTGAATCAGGCCCAACTAGCAATAAATCACTTTGGTCTTTAAGCCATTTGGCTAATGCTGGTGCGCCTTGCACAACTTTGCTTGGTACTGAATATATTTCATCTAAAGAATGATAACGATGTAAATGAGGATCGACTGTAACCAGATAATCAATATGATGTGATAGCGATTTAGCAAAAATTTTAGAGGTAATCGCCTCGCCATCAAGAAAACGCCTGTCTTGTCGCATATAACTTAAATAGGGGGCAATTAATCCTACCGATGTTGCCCCTAATTCTCGCAACGTATCGGCTAAAAATAATAAGGGTAAAAATTTGCTATTTGGATGCGACATATCCGCAACAACGATACAGTGACGCTGATGCACATCAGTTTTAATGCACAAGTATGATTCACCATCAGGGAAGTCACGTTTATTGTAGTAGCCAGTTTCACCGTTAAGATATTTGCATAAACTTGCCACAAGATCATCAGAATTTAGTGAAAATATAACGGGTAAATTATTTGATAAATGCTTCATTTTCTAATCCTTAAATTGAAAAATATCAGTGTTATCTTGATAATAATCTAGTGCATAAGCCATTTCTCCATGGCTTTCACTAAACAGGGTGAATAATTGAGTTCCTTGAGCAATGTGACTACCAACATTCACATGTAGTCTAAGTCCAGAGTTCAAAGAAAATGGAGCACCCGCCAGTTTAGCCAAACGAGCTAATTTACGGTTATCAATTACTAATAAAACACCCGAACTTTCTGAAGTTTCTGTATGTTTATGGGAGGCTTCTCTAAGCGTTTTTGGCTCTCCTTGCGCTAAAATAATGTTATTAAACTGACATAATGCCTGACCACTATCAAGAATTGAGGTTGCTAAATCTATCCCTGCATTGATACCAAGACCATCGTTCATATCGAATAAATTTGCGGTTAGAAAGAGTGCTCTTTCTCTTAAGTCTTGCGGGGCATTTTCGCTACAGGCAAGTACAGCCAAAATATCTTTAGCTTCTTCTGAAGGACCTATTCCTGCACCGATTGGCTTGCTGCCGTCAGTAATTAAGCATCGAACCTTGATATGACAGGCATTACCCACATTGGTAAACAATTCAGCCAGTCGAGCGGCATCTTTTTTTGAACGAACTTTAGCCGTATCACCAACCGGAATATCAATAATGACGTGAGTTGAACCAGCAGCAATTTTTTTTGAAAGCACAGATGCGATTAACTGACCTTCTCCATCAATATTTAAGGCTCGTTCAATACGAATTAACATATCATCTGCGGGGCTTAAATTAACGGCTCCTCCCCATGCCAAGCACGCCCCTGTTTTAGCAACAACATTTTTAATTTGATTCATATCTAAATTAACATTTGCAAGGCTTTCCATGGTATCGGCGGTACCTGCGGGTGATGTTATTGCTCGTGATGATGTCTTTGGAATTATCAGCCCTGCTGCACTTGCAATAGAGACAACAAGCGGTGTTGTTCTATTACCTGGTAGCCCACCAATACAGTGTTTATCGAAGATTTTTTTCCTGTTTCCCCATGTTAATTTTTTTCCACAGGAAACCATCGCTTGAGTCAAATAGACTATCTCAGCTTCACTCATCCTGTTACCTGCACACGCACTAAGAAAGCTAGCAATTTCAATATCACTGTAGTTATGCTTGCTGATGTCTTTTATGATGTTAGTTATTTCTTTTTCTGTTAACTCACTGCCAAATATTTTTTTGCGGACATAGCTTAGCGAAGTAACAATGGGGGCATGAGAGATCGATATTTTTTTCCCCTCAATGCACTGAAGTTGCTTAAACGCGATATCTGACAAGCCAATTTCATTAGGAGAAAGTTTGTCATTACGAACAACATTGAGTGTGACAATAAGTGCATTTTTTTCAGTTCGTAATAGAACACGAGTATTAGCAACAAACCCTTCAGAGCGACAAATATGACAATCTTGTCTCATATATGCCACGGGTTCATGATGGGTATCTATTCCCATTGCCACTGCCTTTAACGTGTGTTGAGTTAACGCCATTTTTAATCCTTATTTATGAAATCATCAAGAGTGATTTATTCCTTTGCAAAATCATTCACTCACTCGTGATTGTTGCCAAAATGTTTTCCATTGAGTTTTCATTGGTAAAAACATGGGTGTTTTAGCTTTATATGCAAAGTATTCTTGACCAAATTCGGCGATAACCATTTTTTCTTCTCGCAATGCCAGTCGATAATAAATAAACACAATAACGGGGAACAGCCCTACTGAGAATAAAGTAGGCCAATGTATAACACCTTCGCCAAACAAGGCAATAAATAGACCAGTGTACTGTGGATGACGTGCTAATGCATAAAGCCCAGTGGTAACTAATGTTTTTTGCTCTTGTGCTTTGTACACTTGTCGCCACCCTTGAAAAAACAAACCAACGCCAAAAAAAAGTAAAATATATCCTAAGATCATTGATATGAACATGCCTGTTTCGCCCATCCCCAGCAAGGAAGACCAAAGATTGGCGTTTAACTCTGTACCATCTAAGCCACCAAAGCGTGCGAGTAAATAAATGGTTAAAGGAAAACCATACATTTCTGCATATAACGCTATTATAAAAGCTTGTACAACACCTGCACCCGCCCATTCTCGCCAATTTTCAGGTGCTAAGTAGCGATATAAAAACCATGAAGCAATCACTATCATGATCGCCGACATAGCCCAAATTCCTGAATGCGAAAATTCCATTATCAATCCTTAATTCATTATTATTTAACTCTTATTTTTTAGTTAAACCAGAGGGTAGTTTATGACCAAAATAGTTATATAACGGCACCCAAATTAACGCGATGTACCACCCGTAGGCGTAGCTTTCAACAGCACCTAAGAAAAAACTTTGCCAAGATATCCAAGTAAAACCGGGTAATAACTTTAACCACACACTGTACATTGCATGTTCTGGAAGAATGAGGTCAAATACAACACAAATTACAAAACTCATTAACAAAAACAAACTGGTGGCATTACCAAAAGCAAAAAGGGAAATTTTATGCTTCATGATTCTGTTCCTCTTTAACGGTAAATTTATTAGGCTTTTTGCTTAATTGTTCAATATTATTATCAAACTCTTCTAAACAAGGTTTAGCACAAAAACGAAACAATTTGCCATTTACCAATTCTCCATAACCTTCGTTGTCAGGTACAATTTTTCCACAAACGGGGTCAATAAAAACTTCATTCTTTGATTTTTTATCTGCTTCACTATGATGACCATGCACCATATGAGAACCGCAGCCAAAGCGCATTAGAAAATAAAACAATAAAGCGTAAAACAGTAACGACAATAAACCTTCCATCATTAGTCTCCTATTAGGTTTTGCTGGGTGAAAAAAACGTGGTGCTTAACTAAATTACACCACGCAAAGGGATACTCTCTATTTGTGTAATTCAACCATATCAGACTTCTTGATTTCTCCTTTTAAAACAGAAACTTTAGCAAAATGTTGATCAATAACTTCTTCAATTCTAATTTGTCCTTGCTCAACTTTTTTGAAAACATCTGAACCTTCATCATACTTATCATTGAGCTCAAATCGGTAAGTATTCAGAACTTGACCAACTTTTGCACCATCATCCAAGCCAACACATACAATAATATTATCAGATGAAACTGAAACCACTTGACCACGCATTAGGTAGCTATGTGAAAAGTCGCTGTTTGCACAACCCGTGAGTACTATTGCAAAAACGACAAGTGCAATTGTTTTAGATATTTTAGTGAACATAATTAATTCCTCTTTAAATTGTTTTGATTGAATTTAACGTTTTCTTTTAATCGAACCCGGCGGTGTTTTATGGCAACTCCAAGGTTCATGTTTGAAATTATCTTTTGTGTTTTGATCACAAAATTTGTAATAGCTTTCCTTCGTGTGAGTCCACCAATCATCATGGATATCTACACCATGCTTTTTGATAACGTCTACAATACCGTCAAGGTTCAAATTGACCGCATCGTAAGCTAAATAAATAGACTCGTCCTTTCGATTAAATGAAACCTCGTCTAAGCCGAACATTTGGTTTATTTCTTCAATTAATGCGTCAATATTTTTCTCTGTTACCTTTGCGAGCCTGAGATTTCTAACGACTAGGTTACTTTCTCTAACGCCAACTCTATGATCTAAATCAGTCATAATGACCTCCTTTTTTGATTGTGTTGTTTTCGTTATTTGCTACTCATGATCTTCTCTTGAGGAATTATCCCTCGAATTATCAATGAAGTTAAAATCGCTAACTTGAGCGGGCGTTTGTTGATAAACCCAGAACAATTCATCAACACTTGTAATGGCTACAAGTCCCTCACTATCTAGCGCAACGTCGGCTGTTTTCATAATTAAACGCGCTATCTTAGTTGCATGTACGTCAAGGGTATAAACTTCTATTTGTTTATGTGTCACTAAGCCATCTTTAGAAAATGTATTGCAATAATTCCCCCTACCTCTGACAGGATGAATGGTAAAACCGTTTACCCCATTTTCGTTGAGGGCGCTTGCTACATTGTCTAACTTCATTGCATTAATAATTGCTGTAACTTTTTTAAACTTCATAATTTTCACCTCTATTAATCCTGTTCCTACTCAACAACCAAAGTGCCGCTATACATTTTCATTGGACAATGAAACAAATATTCACCCGACGGCATAGCGGGCAAATCAATAATTTTATTGACATCTAAAGGCAGCTCTTCACTTATTTCAAATTCAGGAAATAGCACTGTTGCAGCGCAAGGGCTACCATCTTTACGGTGAAATTGCAGCGATGTTTTCTTTCCCGCTACAATCTTTATTCTTGAGGGTTGATAAATACCGTTATTCACAATTATCGTGATATTTTGTCTACTTGTATCTACAGCTTTGGCGGGTTTATATAACCAAAACCACCAAATAATTAGCCCAATAAGTACTAATCCCAATAAATTAACTATCATCATTTCATTTATTCCTTGTCTAAATTCTTATCTCAATGCTTACTAAGCATTAATGTTCTTGAGGCTTAAATAACCTCAATCGGTTTGCATTACTCACGACCGTCAAAGAAGAGAATGCCATTGCTGCTCCTGCAATTACGGGGTTTAACATCAATCCGAAAAACGGATAAAGTAATCCGGCAGCAAAAGGAACCCCGGCAACGTTGTAAATAAATGCACCAAAAAGATTTTGTTTGATATTGCGAAGTGTTGCTTTACTAACCGCTATTGCATCAGCAAGGCCATGTAATGAGCCTCTCATCAAGGTAATATCTGCACTTTCAATGGCAACATCGGTTCCTGTACCAATGGCAAATCCAACATTGGCCAATGCCAATGCTGGGGCGTCATTAATACCATCTCCGGTCATGCCTACTATTTCACCTTGCGCTTGAAGCTCAGCAACTTTATTTGATTTTTCTTCAGGTAGAACTTCGGCAAAGACTTCTGTAATACCGACTTTTTTAGCAACAGCATTAGCAGTCGCGCTATTGTCCCCCGTAAGCATAACCACACGGATACCGTTAGCCTGAAGCCTTTTTATCGCTGCGATTGAGTCTGTCTTAATAGGGTCAGATACCGCAATAATTGCGGCGAGTTTGTTATCAATAGCTAAATACATCGGCGTTTTAGCTTCATCAGCAAGTTGCTGTGCCTTATCAACAAAGTCATTTAACGCTACACTATTTTTCAACATCAACTTTTGATTACCAAAAAGTATTTTCTGGCCGTTAAACTGTGCTTCTACGCCATATCCTGCAATCGCTTGAAAGTCACTAATAGTTTCAGGATCAATTGCTTGCTCAAGTGCTGAATCAACTATGGCTTGTGCAAGGGGGTGTTCAGAGCCACTTTCAATACTGGCGGCTACGGTTAAAATATATTTTTCTGTATGGGTTTTATCCGCAATAATAATATCAGTTACTTTAGGAGCTCCCTCGGTTATTGTTCCTGTCTTATCTAAGATCATTGCGGTAATTTTTGACGCAGTTTGCAATGCTTCGCCATTACGTATCAACACGCCTGCCTCAGCAGCTTTACCAACGCCAACCATAACAGACATAGGTGTGGCTAATCCAAGCGCACAAGGACAGGCGATAATCAAAACGGTTGTTGCTGAAACAATGGCATAAGCTAAAGCGGGTGCTGGACCAAAGTTAAGCCACACTAACGCACTAACAATTGAGATGATCATAACAACAGGAACAAAATACGCTGAAATAATATCAGCTAAACGACCAATGGGAGGTTTAGAGTTTTGTGCTCTTTTAACCATATTGATAATTTGTGCTAATGCCGTATCTTTACCGACTCTAGTTGCTTTAAATAGAATTGAACCTGATTTATTTAACGTACCTGCAACAATTTCATCATCTTCAACTTTCTCAACAGGCATTGGCTCACCCGTTAGCATCGACTCATCTATTGACGTGTGTCCTTGCGTTACAATACCATCTACTGGAATTTTCTCTCCAGGTCTTACCCGTACAATGTCATTGAGTAGAACCTGCTCGATTGCTATATCAATTTCTTTTTTATCACGGACAACACGCGCAGTTTTAGCTTGTAAACCAATTAAGCGTTTTATAGCTTCACTCGTTTTTCCTCGTGCTTTCACTTCAAGCGCTAACCCTAGATTGATTAACCCTATAATCATTGCCGTTGCTTCAAAATAAACATGTCGTGCCATCTCGGGCAATGCCATAGGAAAGAACACAACGATCATTGAATAAATCCAAGCAGTACCCGTGCCGAGTGCAATTAAGGTATCCATATTAGCAGTGTGATTAGTAAATGATTTCCAAGCACCGATGTAAAAATGTTTACCTGCAAAATACATAATGGCTGCGCATAAGATACCGATAAATAACCAAACACCTCGCTCTAGCGAAGTGTCAACGGTCATAGGGCCGCCAAATACGCTATAAATCATCAATGGAACACCCAGACCTAAGGCAATCCACATCTGTCTCATTAAGCTGGTGTAGTAGTTTTGGTCGGCAACTTCTTTTTCATCCAATAATTCGTCATCACTACTGTCACTTGCACTTCTAGCGTTGTAGCCTATCGTTTCAATAGTCTTGATAAGTACATCAGCGTCAACGTCGCCACTTATAGAGACTGTTCGTAGTGCAAAATTCATTTCGGCATTCTCTACGCCACTAACCGCATTTAAAGCAGTTTGAATTTTACCGACGCAACTTGCGCAACCCGCCCCTTCTATAATCAATTCTTGAGTATTTTTATTGGTAGTATTACCCGTTAATTTATTCATTATTACCTCCTTGGCGCGCTTCACCTTCAATAAGGTGACAAATCATGCGCCCTGTGGGGGCTTTATTTGGTTTATCTTGCCAATCATCAATGGCATTTCTTAGTTTCTCTCTTAATAACAATGCTGCTTGAAACTGCTTTTCTGTTTCAGCAAGCCGATGTTCAACAATCTCTCTAACCAATGGGCAAGCGGTATGGCCCTTATCAGATTCGATTAAAATATTTGTGATCTCTTCAACTGAAAAATCTAATTGTCTAGCACTTAAGATAAACTTTAGTCTCTGTTGTACCTTTTCGCCATAAGCCTTATAACCATTATTAGAGTTTTTGATAGGAACAATAAGTCCAATTCTGGTGTAATAACGCACTGTATCTGGCGTTGTGTTCATAGTTTTTGCTAATTCTGTTACTCTCATCACACGATTCCTCATTCATAACACGTAAAACAAAATGTTGGTTTGCTAACCTATGTTTAGCTTATGCCTGTGTCTAAGGCATAGGTCAAGTGAAAATCTGTAAATGTTATTGAAAAAAAAGGGTAAGCGTTAATGGCTAAAAAACGTTGAATCAATGTACGTGCTAAAGACGCATTAATCCTGAGGCAAAATATGAATTGGAGGTTTAAATAAGTGCAGGTAAACACCTGAATCTGGGTATTCTTCTTGATATGTATATCTATTACCATGATCCGCGAATAGCGTATACATTTGCTTTATAGTTTGCGTAGAGGTCGAAATAGTAGCGCTTAAACACCCTCCTCTTTCATTGCATGTACAATCACCAGAATTACAAACGTTACACTCTTCATGAGAAGAATTTTTATCTTTTGAAAATGAGTAATGACCATACAGGGTCATTTGGGCGGTTAAATGGGAATAGTTATATGAACTGGTGATAGTAGCATTTTTCATGTCATCACAATTCATTGGCACATACGCAGCAAAACTCTGCTGTGTAAATAACAAAATAATAACGACTGCGATAAAACCTTTAAAATTAGATAACATATTGACCATAACCAAATTTATCACAAATTTTATATTAGTTTATTTCATACGACTTGTTTTGCTCTAGATCAAAGAAAAGAGTCAAAGCTATGTTTCATTTCAATAAACATAAATTTAACTCATATATTAAATAGCTAAATAGCTAAATAGCGACAATATAAAAACACTGTTCATATTGCCGCTAAAAAATGCCGCTAAAACACTTTAATGATATTCAGCTTTATTGATTTTTTAAGAAATCAACAATTGCACCCATATCATCTTTATTCATTGGATATCTAGGCATAGCTGATGCTGCATTATCGAATTTAGGATTGGCTAATTTTTTAAGTACAAACGCTTCACCTTTACTTGATATCACGTCATCTAAAGCTGGTCCTAATTTCCCACCTTCGCCTTTTATTTGATGACAGCCCTGACAACCAAATTGTGCGACTAATTCAGCGCCAGTTTTCTTAGGTGCATCCGCATTGTCATGATCTGCTGTATTTCGAACATCCGCCGTTAAAGTGCTAGCTAGAAAGGCTTCTACCGCAAGGGCTTCTTTACCTGTCATATGTGCTTTTGCTCTCATATGAGGAATGACCACTGACCATTCTTTTTTAGAGTACTCTTCCGCTGGACGCGCATTGTGACATCTACCACAGTTTTCACTATAGACTTTGGCACCTTCGCCAACCAACAAGGGATCGCTCACATGTTCTGCTTGCACTGAAAATGCACTGAGGGTCAACGCAATTACGGGTAATAATAATTTAACTAATTTCATGGGTGTGCTCCTTAAAAGCCAAATGCTAATTGTAAAAAGATACGATCATCGACTACTGCACCATGACCACCACCTTCAACATCTAAAGAAGTGCTTTCAGCACCTAATTTTAATACCGCACTTGGCGTTAACCAATAATTAGCACCATAATAAATACGACTGCCCATTGTACCATAATCTTCTTCTAACTCATGAGCAACGCTGCCGTCAAAATCTGACTCAATATCAGAATAACGCACAACAAACTCAACTGGGTTTAACCAATTAATACCTAACTGGCGAGCTTGCCAAGTACCTTGTACATACCAGCCACTTTTATCTAAGTCTTGTAAAAACTCTTCATGCTCTTCGGTTCCATCAGGTAACTCAATTTCTTCTTCCCACTCAGTTTCAGCAGTAGAACCAAAAATTTCACCTCGAACACTGGCATAACTACCAACCCAATTGAAATCGATGTTATAAGCATTGTAGTTTAAATCACCGTCATCGCTATATTTACCTGAGTAATAAGAAACCCCGATTTCCCATTCAGGTAAAAATGCATACGCTACACGACCACCAAATGCCATAGTGTCATTGTTATCGCCTTTTTTAACCTCCATATCAACGCCGCCACCATGATCACCAGCTTCTTGGCGTGGACCACTTACGGTATAAAAATCGGTAAAAATACGACCCGCATCACCTAAATTCCAAGTATTAGCGATACTAATACCGGTATCACCCATAATACCGGTAATACCACCTAATGAGCCATTACCACCATGGCCACCATATAGACCAGGATTACTTGCTGCTTTATTTATCCAACTTGGGTGTAAATTCGCTCCAAATTGACCAAAAGGCAATAAAAATTTACCAGCAGTAATGATAGTATTATCATTAAAAAAGTAATGCATATTAGCGTATTCAAGAATAGTTTCTGTTTCGCCTTCAGCTGTGGTACTAAATTCTAGTTCAGTTTCAATATGAATTTTTTCAGACATCTGAAACAAAAAAATCGGAACAAATCGTGCAGCAACATTATTTTGAGTATCATTGCCATTAGCATCTGTCATGTTAGGTTGGTTGATATAAGTAACATCGCCATAACCCGATATAGCCAATCGACCAATATCTAGTGCTGAGCCTTCTTGTGCATTAACAGTTGTCATCATTGACATTGAGAGGGCTGCTGTTACAGCCGATTGGAGAAGTACCTTTCTCATGGTTTCACCTTAGTATTATGTTACAGCGTGAGGAGATCTCGACGCTTAGTTAATTCAAAAAATGTTTTTATAAGTTGATAAGCATAGAGCAAGAATAATTTTTGAGCAAAAAATAATCTTTGAAAAACCACTGATTCCGTGACCATAAAACTCTGTACCGCCAACAAACAGCATTATATAGTTGAGTTTATAAAGTAACTTGATTAGGATCAAACTTTAGACTTAATTCCATTTTTAAAATAAGGTTATTGATCACAATGACAAAAAGAAGTTCTATCCTAGATTTAATAAGAAGCTTTGCAATTTTTTTAATGGTTATTTTTCACTTCATCTATGATTTAAAGTACTTTGGTTGGCTTACGTGGGGTATTCCTGATGGTGATGGCTGGAAACATTTTCGCTATGTTATTTTAACGTTATTTTTTATCTGTATTGGTGTCGGCCTTGTCTATAGTCATGCACAAAACATTCATCCAAAAAAATTTATAACACGATTAGCTAAAGTCGCTTTTGGTGCAGGGCTTATTACACTAATGTCTCTGGTAATGTTTCCTCAAAATTGGATTTATTTTGGTGTATTGCACTTTATTCTTATTGCTAGTTTATGCGCCATTTTATTTGTGCCTTATCCACGACTGTCACTAATAATAGGTACATGCATCATTATACTAGGGTTCCTAGGTTTATTAGATAAACAATGGCCCTTTTCTTATTTTAGTGAATTTTTGCCAAATTACACTGTCGACTATGTTCCCTTATTTCCTTGGTTGGGTGTCATTTTGTTAGGCATACCTTTAGCCCATAGCCAATGGTTAAATCACGATATTTTTAAATTTAAAAGTTTGAAAAATGATAAATTAATACGACGATTAACTTGGCCTGGTAAACACAGTTTAATTATTTACCTTGTTCATCAACCCTTACTGTTTACGGTATTAATGCCAATACATTGGTGGTTAAACGGTGGTTAGGTGGCTAAAAGGTGGTTAGGTGAGTCATCACTTTCAACGAAGAAATAGAGATTATTGAGCCCTATGCATAATTTTTTCTAATTCATCTATATTCATAAATGTACGTTCGTGCAGGTCAATATAATGTGTTGAATAATGTAGGCAGGTATCTTTACATTCATTATTCAATAATCGCTCTCTTTGTGATGCCTTAATTTTATTTTTTAGCAAAAGAACGAAGTCATCTCCAAAAACCCTAAAAACAAGATGAGTTTCTTCCAAACTTTGTAATGCAACTACTATTTCAGTAAGCTTTTCATCACCCTTGCTCCAACTATGTTCTGCATTGTATTGAGTAAAGTTATGCACCTGTATTAAGAGTGCATAACTATATTTTTTTAATTGATGCTTTTGTTTTGACAACAATAGCTCAAGATAACATTGATTATAGGCACTGGTAATATTGTCTTTATAAAAATAAGAAAAACGTTCGTGCTGTAAATCAGATTCGGGTAGTTGAGATATATTACGGTCAGTACTGACGTTAGATAGGGCGCTACGGGCAATTTTTGCAATAATAGGGTTAAATTGACGACCACTAAGTTGAGATATTTCTGCTAGCGCTTCTGCTACCGACTTTCGCCCCTTATATATTCTATCGGTCGTCATGGCATCGAAGCCATCAGCAACTGTGATTATTTGTGACAAGAAAGGGATTTGATCACTTTTGAGACCTTGCGGGTACCCCGAGCCATCATAATATTCATGATGGTGGTGAACTATTTCGGCAATATCCTGATAAATAGTTACTTTTGAGAGTATTTCATAACTTGTTGTTACATGGTCTTTGATTATTTTATATTCCAACTCACTCAGTTTTCCCGGTTTGAGTAATATAGAGTCAGGCGTTGATATTTTCCCTATGTCATGCAACATAGACGCACGATAAAGCCGATCTTTATTGTAATCAGAGATGTTTAATTTATCAGCAATAAGCATTGCATATTTTGCAACTCGTTGCGTATGGCCTGCCGTATAGCTGTCACGTTTTTCAATAATATCAACGAGATTAAAAATATTTTCTTCATAGTCTTTTAATTTTTGAGCTACGGCACTACTCGTTTTTCTATAACCATAAATAACGGCGGCTAGGCCCAGTATCCAAATCACCGCAATATTTCGAATCATACTACTTATGTGAGCGTACGATTTTGCCAAGTAGCTAGACATATCAACAGATACGAATATTCCGGCAACAATACCCTCGGCTTTTTGTAATTTAAATACTTTACATAAATTACATGTTTCATCTATCACTAATGGCTCAACAGCACGTACAAATTCGTTTTCGCTTGTTTTTTCAACAAACGAAAATTTTTTCTTTTTGGTAATCAATTGTTCAAGCAAATAACCTTGCCATTGCTTAAGCTTATTATTTTTAGTTTGGTTTTTGCTGTCTAACTTAGCAAAAATCAAAAACATATCAGCCTCACCCCGCTCTATAGGTAATAATAAAACATTGTCTTTAAAAGACATATTTCCTTTTATGATAGGAAGCTTGCTATTTGGGTTAGGATGATTAAATAGATGACCTTTAAGTAACCAACTTGAGGTATCCAAGAAGTATCTATTAATA
Organism: uncultured Colwellia sp.; assembly: GCA_963974965.1. GTDB lineage: Bacteria > Pseudomonadota > Gammaproteobacteria > Enterobacterales > Alteromonadaceae > Colwellia. Next base: position 203,604 of record CAXBEX010000003.1, read on the forward strand.
GATTCTGCATCTTTTATCGCCATTTTTTTTGCATTATTTTCTGAAGACAAAATCAAGTTTACTGTTAAAAATGTGATTATTACTGTCCAGACACATGCCACAATAAGGGCAATTTTTTTTAATGGTTTAATTTTGATAAACATATAACAAATATCCTTATATGATTATTAAAATTCAGATATTGATGCTTTATGCAAACATACAATTCCGTCTAGAGAGCTAATAACTAATAAGTTTACATCTTCTAAAATAACGTTCCCTGGTAAATAAGAATGTTTATATTCAACGGCATCTATATGACAAACTCTACACAATACATTGTCCAATTTGACAACTACCCCGAAAAAACCAAAGCTGCGAATTAATAATTTGATGCGACTGGTGGGTAAATCCCAGTCTAACACTCTTTCTAAAACAGCAATGCTTGGCCAGTAGGAATGATTAACTTGAGGCGTAGCTAAATCGTAATATTTATCTATATGAGTAAAAAAAGTTTTAATTAAGTTCAGCGCCTCAATGTGCATTTTAACCATCAAGGTAGTGATAGATTCATCAGCGGCAAGAGGAACCTTTATTTGAAGAATAATGTCGCCAGCGTCAACATCATCTGATATTTTATGGAGAGTAACACCTGAAGTTTCTGGGTGTTTTATTATGTAAGGCAAGGGCGTTGGCCCTCTTCCTTTCGGTAGCAAGGTTGGATGGATGTTCATTGCATACTTTACGTCAGTAGAGGGTAATATATGCAAATATTCTGCAACAATGAACATCTCGGCTCCCAGTAAAACGAGCTGATTTAAGTCATCTATCTTAGGTTTACCCTCAACCAAAGGTATTTTATTATGAGTACATAACCTTGTTATGGCTGAAGAGCCCTGTTCAGGTTTATTCTTATAAACACGTAATATTTGATGACCTTCATCAATCAAGTATTTCAAGCATGAAGAAAACATGTTATTGCCAAAATAGACAATTTTCATAATGCTTTCCACCATTTAACATGCAAACAGTGAACGCTATTATTGAGCTGATGAGTAAAGCGGTATTGATACAAAATAAAACTATTCAGCTTACTGGCTATATGCATACAGCGCTCCTATTTACCCTTTACGATTTACCATTCATCGTCATAACTCACTTTGCAGAATGGCTTCATGAGTTATGACTTAACTTTATTTTTTGTCACGACCAGAAGAATGGCTATGAACAACTTTCCATTCATCGTCTATTTTGCGAAATAAAAACGTTTGATAACCACTTTTATCAAGTTCACGGCCGCTTTCTTTCACTTTACCTTTAAAGCGTGTATCAGCAATAGCCCAAGCAAATTCTTTGTTTTTACCTTCAAAGTGCACTTCAATATCACTAAAGTCTAGCTTCATATACTCCATAGCGCCTTTTTCTGGCTCAACATGATGAGTAACCAGAGAATCTAAACCTTTATTTTGCCCACCACCTTCAATATAGCGAGCTCCTTTAAAATCGAGAAAGTTTTTTCTAAAAGGCGTGCCGTCTCCATTTTCCCAACCGTATTTAACGCTTGTGATAATATCGATGATGGCTTGTTTATCTTTGTTACCATGATCTTTATTGCCATGAGCAATTGAGGTAAAACTAATCATTAGTGCAAATAGCGCGGTAATATATTTATTCATTTTCAACCCTTTTTAATTGTTTACGTTACTTTACTTTACTTTAATTTACGTTAGTGTGACCAATGGATATGAGAAATTTTCCATTTGCCTTCTTTCTTTAAAAGGATCATGGTTTCCATTCCTTCTTGCTCTATTTTTTTACCGTTAACGTTTCCCATTAATTTTGTTCTAGACATCGAATACGCGAGGTCACCTAACACTATTACTCTATGCTCAAGTATTTCTATATTCATATCCGCTAAATAGTCCATGTCGGCAAGCATATGATGATTAGCATAATCATCGGCAGAACGTTCAACCCGTCCACCTTCATAAATAATGACATCATCAGCTAAAAAAGACCGAGCCTTTTGCTTGTAACTTTTCTGTATTGCTTGGTGAAATTGAATAACTACTTTACCTGCATCACTCTGTAAACCAGAGTTTTCATCATAACTGCTTAGCTTTTTTGCATCATTAGTATATGCTATTGAGTTATTGCTCATGGTTAGTAGCACAAGCGAAACGACTGTAATAATAATTGGAATAATTTTCATTTTTAGCTCTCTTATTTTATTTATTGTAAGTAACAATTATTCTATTGCTGTAATTATTTGATATTGCTGTGGTGTTAATGTAGGTAACCTTTTTATAAATGCCACCATTGCCCAAATTCGTTCATCATCATGGGTTTTACCCCAAGCAGGCATGCCCGATGCTTTGATACCATGCTTGATCACCCAAAAATTTTTACGAGCACTTTGTTCATCATCGCCGTGTTCATGACCTTCATGGCTCTCAGCAGCAAGGGTTAAATTAGGCGGTGCTGGGTATAAGCCTACACTCATATCACTTTCTTTTTGTTCTGGTTTTAAATGGCAACTTGCACACATAAAGTTATAGTCAACGCCGCCACTAAGTAGTAATTCAGGATCGGCTAAATCTGGCACTTCAATATTTTCAGCTGCCTTTTTTATGGACGTTTCTCTAGTTTCTTCTAAAAGCCAATAAACTAAGTCACTGTGAGGTTCATCGGCTGCCACATTAACAATGCCTGAGTAAATAACGGTTGTCGCGACTCCTATACCTAAAACGATAAGTAGCAGTAGTAATTTAATTATTTTCATAGCTTTTCCTTCTTTAGTTAAAAATCACTTAGCGCATGACTTTGCACTAAGTGTGCTTTAATATTTAATTAATGATTATCGTGATCATCCTTTTTACTGTCATCAGTTTTACTGTCCATTTTGCCACCCATTTTACTGTGATCCATTTTGCCGTCCATCATTTTATCACCCATTTTGCTGTGATCCATTTTGTCGCTTGAATTTTCAGCTTGATCCATGCATTTTTTCATCATAGCTAAAGCAACAGGATCTTTCATATCCATCTTGCTGTTATCCATTTTGCTACAATCTGCTTTTTCAACTTTTTTCACATGCATTTTAGGATCATGCGCTGTAGCTGTCATTGACAAAGTAATTGCTGGTATTAATACTAAAGCGATTTTAGTTACTGTTTTAGTTAAGGTTTTCATGGTTTACTCCTACGTTAATAATCTATTAAGGGTTGTTAGGTAAATTCATCAAATGCAATGTTATTTGCATTAACGTTTTTAGTTTTTAACAAATCAATGATCGCAGACATCATGTGGGATGGCCCACATAAATAAAATTCTGCATCATCAATTTGACAAACTTTGTTCATGTTCAATTTAAGTAGTTCTTGAACATATCCTTTGGCTCCATTCCACCCTTTTGCTGGTCTAGACAATACAGGGTAATAATGGAAGTGTGGGTGCTGTTTTGATAGTTTGATAAACTCGTCTTTGTATAACAAGTCTTCCTCTGTTCTAGCACCATAAAAAAAGTAAACCTCTCTATTTGCTGGTTTTCCTTTATAGCTCTGATTAAATTGTTCTTCAATCAAAGATTTAAGCGGCGCCATACCTGAACCCGCGCCCATTAACAGCATCGTTTTATTACTTGATGGTTTTGCGTAAAAATCTTCAAATGGCCCTAAAGCTTCTATGGTTTGTCCTAATCCTAAATTACATAAATAACTAGAGCCAACACCAGGAAGAACACTTTTATTTGGCGCATTTTGAATTTTTATCGTAAATACCAATTCATCCGTGCCACTTTCAATTTGGCCATTACCCTTTGCCAAGGAATAACTTCGGCTACACGCTTTGTGTTCATATTCTAAGTGTTCAATATCATGCCAATGGCGTTTAAACTCATCAGGAAGACGCATGGGAATAGAGGCCCCTTTCGCAGGCGGGATATAAAAGCGCATATGTGCACCCGCTTTAAATGTTAACTTATAATCACCAACCACTTTGAAACGGAGTTCTTTAATATAGGGGCTAATAAACTCACTCTGTGTTAATTCGAGACTATGTTTATTGGCTTTAGTAACGTCAAGTAAAGTTAGCTGTGCAACTTCATTACTATTGTGCTGACAAGCTAAACGTAATCCCTGCTGTAGTTCACTATCACTAAAATGTGCATAATCTGCTGGCATAATTTTTACGCGTTTATCAAGGTTCACTTTACATTGACCACAAGTACCGCCACCACCACAGGTTGAAGATAAAGCAATATCATGATCGATAAGTCCATCAAGCAGGCTTATTTGATTAGAGATAACAAACTCACCTATTGACTGCTGATTTTTATCAAACAGTACAATTTTTCGATTCTTTGGCCTTAAGTTAATTTTGTATTGACCATTAAAAGCTAGTTCAATTGTCCATATAAAACCTGTCAGAGCAAAAAACAAAGTAAAAAGTGCAAATAGTATTATTTGAACATTGTTAAAGCTGCCTTCTGAGCCATAATCCATGAAGTGCAACATAAAAAAGATGTCCGCAAAGCGCTTATCATCATTGCTATGTTTAACTACTCGACCTGAGCTTGCATCAATATAAACACTGGTATTAAGGTCATCAGCATAATTAATTTGCCAAACTTTGTTTTGTTCGCGAGGAATATCGTCATAAGGCGGAGACAATTTAATAATACTTTCAATTTTCCCCTTACCTTTATAAGAGGCTTGAGCAAGCTCACTTGCCATTACTTCATCAATAATCAGTTGCATACCTGAATAGGCATCGACTAAGGAATAGCTATTATTCAAGTGACTATAAAGACCTTTTTTATGGGTCAACAGATAATAGGGTTTTTCCAACAAAGAGATTTGCTTAAGGGACACTGTGGGTTTGGATTTAAGCAAAACACTTTGTGGCTCAATAAGCTGATTTTCATTTACTTGCGCTATAACTGGACTTTGACGAAACTGTTCTCCAGAAGCCTTTTGATGGTCCATCAAGTTAAAATACAAACCCGTGCTTAACCAAATTAAAAGTTGTAAGCCAACCAAAAGTGAAAGCCACTTATGAATTTTTTTAAGGAGCAACATTATTTATTCCTCCTACATTATTTTTTGTATTTCCTGTTTTTGATTTACGTGCTTTTGCTTTACCTGTGTTAAAAATCACAAAATAACTTAAGATGCCACCAAAGATTGATGAAAAAATTGAAAAAAGTGTAAACCAAAATAACAGTTTATTACTTGGGTCTTCTGCTTCGTAATCCATTACGTGTAAACTAAACATCAAATCAAAAATGCGCCAAAATTCATGACGCTTGCCAACAAGCTTCCCTGTTTGTGCAGAAACGTAAATTGATGGACTTCCAAAATCATTAAAATTAACTCGCCAAGCGGGTAAAGCGCGACGACTTAATTCAATTGGTGGGTTTTCAGTGATCAACTCAATATCAGCAACGCCGCCCTTGCCGCTATAGTAATACTTTGCCGCTTTAATCGCATCGTTTGCACTTAGTGGGGAAAGCTTATTACCATTACTCGCGTTTATAACATATTTTTCATCAAGCAGCGTAAAACGGTAAACTTCTTGAGCAATGAAAAGCCCTACTTCTATATTTTCTGCACTAGGATACTGTTTTCTTAATGTAGATAAAGGATAAGTAATGTTATTAGCATTAAGCCTAGCTTGGTGGTTAACCACTAAACTGTCGCCATGAATATAATCAATATCAAAAATTACCATATAGGCGCCCGATATTGTCCAAATGACAAATTGAATACCTAAAAATAACATTAGCCATTTATGATACTTACGACTTGTTTTAACTACACTCATCTACTTCCTTTATTATTTTTGTTTTTATTTTTATAGCCAAATAAATTCAACCTATTTTAAAATTCACTTGGGTATAACTTAAGGTAAAAACCCGCCTATAAAACAGTGTAGACGGGTGTTCATTCTTATTTATTTCTTTATTAACATCTTAACGAAGCGGGGTTAAAACCCCACCTACACTACTCTGCTTTTTTTAATCCTGAAGCACGCCACAAGAAAAATAGCGCGGGTAATATTAACAAGGTTAAAATAACCGAACTTATCATACCACCCACCATAGGTGCGGCAATACGACTCATGACCTCTGAGCCTGTACCTGTACCATATAAAATCGGTAATAAACCAGCCACAATAGCAGCAGCTGTCATCATTACTGGGCGAATACGTAAACCCGCACCGTGTAATACTGCATGAAAAACATCATCACGATTAGTTGATAATCCTTTTTCTTTATGATCTTGTAGCATCGCTTGGTAGGATTGATTTAGGTAAACTAGCATAATTACCCCGATCTCAACCGTAACCCCTGCCAGTGCGATAAAACCAACACTCACTGCCACCGAGAAGTTATAGCCTTCAATGTACATTAACCAAACACTACCAATCATTGCCATTGGCAAGGTACCCATAATCATTAATACTTCAATAACATTACGGAAATTCAAGTAAAGTAAGAAAACGATAATAGCTAAGGTTAACGGAACAACATACATTAGTTTCGCTTTTGCGCGTTGCATATATTCATATTGACCCGCCCAAACAATTGAATAACCGGCTGGTAATATCAACTTTTCAGCAACCACTTTTTGTGCATTGTCAACATAAGTCCCGACATCAATGCCTTCAATATCAATATACGACCAACCATTTAAACGGGCGTTTTCTGTTTTAATTGCTGGTGGACCATCTTCAACATACACGTTGGCAACGTCACCTAGCGGAATGCGTTGGCCACTAGGAGTTACTATCGGCATTGCGGCTAATCTCTCAGGTGAACTTCGGTAATCTTGCGGATAACGTAAGTTAACAGGATAACGTTGTAAGCCCTCAACCGTTTGAGTCACATTAACCCCACCAATAGCGGTTGCAACCACTTGTTGAATATCAGCAATATTTAAACCATAACGCGCCGCTTTTTCTCGTTGAATATCAACTTTTACATAACGACCACCCGAAACACGCTCAGAATAAACCGAAGCAGTACCAGGAACCTTCTCTAAAATTTCTTCAAGCTGTTTACCAATGTCTTGAATAACATCTAAATCAGTACCAGCCACTTTAATACCCACGGGTGTTTTAATACCCGTTGCCAACATATCGATACGGGTTTTAATCGGCATTACCCAAGCATTGGTTAATCCTGGTAATTTAACTAAAGCGTCAAACTCTTTGATCAATTTCGCTGTCGTCATGCCTTCTCGCCATTGATCATGCGGTTTTAATTGAATAAAGGTTTCAACCATAGTTAAAGGCGCTGGATCGGTTGCCGTTTCAGCACGACCAATTTTACCAAACACGGTTTTTACTTCTGGTACCGTTTTAATCAATTTATCAGTTTGCTGTAATAACTGTCGTGCTTGACCAATAGATAATGATGGATAGGTGGTTGGCATATACATTAAATCACCTTCATCTAATGGCGGAATAAATTCACTACCAATTTTATCAAGCGGATACGCACCAACACCCAATAATAACACCGCAATAAATATAGCCGTTTTAGGGAAATGTAAAACAGTTTTTAATGCCGGCATATAAATGTAGGTTAAAAATTTATTCACCGGATTTTTATGCTCAGGTAAAATTTTACCGCGAATAAAGTAACCCATTAATACTGGCACTAAGGTAATAGCTAATATCGCCGAAGCTGCCATCGCATAAGTTTTAGTAAAGGCTAACGGAGAAAACATCCGACCTTCTTGTGCTTCTAAGGTAAATACTGGCACAAAACTTACCGTGATGATCAACAAACTGAAAAATAATGCTGGCCCAACTTCTGAAGCCGAATCTGCCACAATTTGCCATCGATTTTCTTTAGTAAGCGGTGTTCGTTCCATGTGTTTATGCATATTTTCTATCATGACAATAGCACCATCAATCATCGCACCGATCGCTATGGCAATACCCCCTAATGACATAATATTAGCGTTTAAACCTTGCGCATGCATAACAATAAAGGCCATTAAAATACCAACAGGTAAGCTTAAAATAGCCACTAATGATGATCGTACATGAAATAAGAATACTATACACACCAGTGCTACTACGCCAAATTCTTCCAGTAATTTAAAACCTAAATTATTCACTGCGCGCTCAATCAATGCAGAACGATCATACACGGGTACAATTTCAACACCTTCGGGCAAACCTTTTTTTAATTCTTCAAGCTTTGCTTTAACACCGCTGATAACGTTTTGTGCATTTTCACCAAAACGCATCACTACAATGCCACCAACCACTTCACCTTCACCATTAAGCTCGGCAATACCTCGGCGCATTTGTGGTCCTGTGCCTATTTCAGCCACATCTTTTAGTAACAGTGGTGTGCCGTTGTCGTTAACGCCTAAGGGAATACTTTCCAAGTCTTCTATACTTTGAATATACCCCGTGGCTCGTAACATATATTCAGCTTCGGCCATTTCAACAACCGAGGCGCCAATTTCTTGGTTCCCGCGTTTAATAGCATTTTGAACATGAGAAAGCGGAATACCAAAGGCACGTAATTTATCAGGGTCAACTTGTACTTGGTACTGTTTAACCATACCACCCAGAGTGCTAACTTCAGAAACACCTAATACCGTTTGTAGTTCAAACTTTAAAAACCAGTCTTGCAAGGAGCGTAATTGGCCTAAATCATGTTTCCCGGTTCTATCAACTAATGAGTATAAATAAACCCAGCCTACGCCCGTAGCATCAGGCCCTAATTGCGGACGCGCAGCCGCTGGTAAATCAGGGGCTACTTGGCTTAAATATTCAAGCACCCGAGAACGAGCCCAATACATATCAGTATCTTCATCAAAAATAACATACACATATGAGTCACCAAAGAATGAATAACCACGTACTGTTACCGCACCAGGTACCGACAACATTGCCGTTGTTAACGGATAAGTAACTTGATCTTCTACCACTTGTGGCGCTTGCCCTGGAAAAGATGTTTTTATAATAACTTGTACATCGGATAGATCCGGCAAGGCATCTATCGGGGTATTTTTGACTGAATATAAGCCGACCCCTATAATCACCAGTGTGGTTAGAATAACGAAAAATCTATTTCCGATAGACCAACGAATAATATTAGCTATCATTGTTGACCCTCGCCTTGTTCGTTAGCTGTTTTTTCAGGTGCAGTCATTGCCATGGCACTAACAATAACAAAGTCACCCTCTCTAATTTCAAAGGTAAACATCACGTAAGCACCTTCGGTGAATAACGACATATCGACTTCTTCGCTGACAATAAAATCAACATTAGCAGCAGGACGATCCCAATCAACAATAGCTTCTCGGTCAATATTCACCATTCGGTGTGCAGCCATTACTGATTTAACGGTACCGTTAACAGTCGTTGAAGGTATATCTTTTTTCATATCCATACCCTTCATTGAGCTATGATCCATGCCAGCCATGCTATCTTGTTCAGGGTTCATACGTTGAAAGTCAGAGGTTTTGCTTGATTCTGAATCCAATAAGAACTGTGCTGAGGTAACCACTTTTTCACCTGCAGCTAAGCCAGATAATATCTCTACATTGCCTCGATCAAAACGGCCAACTTTAACAGCAATGGCTTTAAAACTCCCTTGACCCAGTGCTAATACCACTCGGTCTTGATCGCCAGTACGTACTAAGGCTTCTTTGGGAATTAATAGCGCACTTTCATTACCCGAAATGTGCATACTAATTTGTGCAAACATATCGGGTTTAAAGTCACCATTTGTATTATCGACACGGATCCTTACTTTCATCGTGCGTGTTTTAGGATTTAAGGTTGGATAAATATAATCTACGTTAAGGTTATATTCTTTACCTGGTAAATAATCTAACTTCATGGTAACAGGGGTACCTGTTTTTATTAATCCTGCTTGACGCTCAAATACTTCTGCTTCAACCCATACCTCAGCTAAATCGCCAATCGACATGATAATTGAACCTGGTTTAATAAAGGAGCCTTGACGAATATTTAAGTTTTCTACTACTCCCTGCTGTGGTGCATAAAAAGTAATATTTTGTTTAACTTTTCTCGTTTCTCTCAACTGTACAATCGCTTTTTTGGGGATTTGTAATGATACCAAGCGATTTTCTGCCGCAGTGATCAAACGTTTGTTGTTGCGATCTAATGCCAATAATAATTCTTCTTGGGCATTAACTAACTCAGGTGAGTAAATATCATAAAGCGGTTGGCCTTTTTTAACTGGGTCACCAATGGCTTTCACATAAAGCTTTTCAATCCAGCCTTCAACACGTGGGTGAATATGCACTAAAGTATCTTCATCATAAGCCACATAACCGACTGTATCTACTTGCATATGTAGTGGTTGATAGGTTGCCAGTGCCGTACGTACTCCTAAATTGTTAACAACAGCAGGCGAAATACGAATAGTGCCTTTTCCTTCATCAGGACCACCGCCAGCATTACCATAATAAGGGATCAACTCCATACCCATGGGTGACTTACCTGGTTTATCACTTTTATAATCAGGATTCATTGGTGCTACCCAATACAAAGGTTTTTTCTTCGCTGAAGCGCTAGCGTCGCCATTTGTGCTGCCACCATTATTTGATGGCGCTAAGATTGTATAGGCACCGAAAGTAACAACTGCGCCAATAACAGCACCTATTACCACTCCCTTCATTTGGGATTTATTGTTTGAACTCATTCATTTTCTCCGTATTTGGCAATTTTATCGGGTCGCTTTATTAGCACCAATAAATAAATAATTTAATTCTAATAGAATTTTTTGTTGTGCTACATCTAACGTTAAAATTCTAATTTGAGCATTGAGTACTTCGATATGAGCTCTAACTACCTCAGCAAAATCACCGTCGTCATTGGTATAAGCGGTTAAAGAAGCTTCGGCTTGTTCATACATTTGGGGTAATAATTTTTCACGATAAAGCCGTTGTTGATCATTAAGTCGTAACAAACGCCCTTTGGCACTTGAATAGTTACTAAGTAACTGACGAAGTAATAATAGCTTTTCTGTTTTAATCGATTCAGTTTGTGATATGGCTGATTTAACGTCCTGATCTTGTTTATTTTCAGTAAACAATGGTAAGTCAAAAGTTAGCCCAACAGACATTAGATCGGCACGGCTACTACCATTAGGATCGTCACCACGATAACCATAACCTGCGTTAACACCCCATTCAGGTTTGTATTTTTCTTTCGCTAAAGCAATGCCTGTTTTAGTTGCTTCAATTCTTTTATCTAAAGCGACAACCGCAGGGTGCTGAGTAAAATAGCTTACTAATTGTTCAGGTTTACGCCATTTATCATTATAAATCAGTTCACTATGTTGCAAATCCATTTCTGGGATCTGTTTGCCTAAATTAATGTCATGCAGCGCTAAATTAGCCAATAGTGAATCTTCATCAAGCCCAGATAAATAATCAGTTAACCATTGCGACAATTGTCCTTCAAATTTATTTTTCTCTTGCGCTAATACATCTAAACGTTCATCTAGATTAGTTAATTCTAACTGTGCACGCACAATATCTGCTTGGCGGGTTCGCCCTAAAGCAGCAGAATAACTCGCCTCGGCAACGTCTGCTAATTGTAAAAACAACGAACGATCTTTTTCAATTAAAGCAACACTTTCTTGTACACGATAAGCATCAAGCCATAATTGGCCCACGGTTACCGCCACTTGCGCTTCTCTATTTTCTCGTTGAAAGGGATACCCTTGGCTTTTGATCTTTAATTGACGACTTGTAATTTCCAGTGTGTCACCACGTGGAATCACTTGGCTAATACCCACTTTAAATTGCGTCATACCTTCTTGATTAAAATCAAAACCGTTTGTTGGCAAACTAGCCAAACCAACAGATATTTTTGGATCAGGCAATGTATTAGCAGCAATACTTGAAGATTCGATCGCACTTTGTTGATGACGATTTCCTTTTAACCAAGGGTCGTTCTTTTGTGCAACTTTAATTGCTTGCTCAAAAGAAAGTATTTCAGCCTTTTGGCTTGATTGCTCTGCAAAAACAGTCAAGCTACTTAGGGTTAAAATCCCCAAGCCAACCATCACACAAACTTTGTTATGGCTTTTATTTTTAAGCACTAGTATTGCTCCTTACTAGAATTGATAGCGACATAAACTTCGCTAGAACCATCATTTTTAAGTAATAAAACTTGATATGGCATAAATTTATCTCCCATTTCCATACCGGGAGAACCCATGCCCATACCCGGTGCAGCTAAACCAATCACATCGTCAGCATGGGTTTCTTTCATAAATTGCTGGATAAACTTTGCAGGAACATGTCCTTCAAAAACATAGCCATCTGTTGAAATAGCGGTATGACAAGAGCGATAACGAGGCTCAATTCCTTTTTCACTTTTAATCTCAGAAACATCATTTTTTTGATGAACTTTCGATTCAAACCCGTTTTCGTTGATGTGACTAATCCATTTTTTACAACAACCACAAGTGGGACTTTTATATACATCTAAGACTATAGATTGCGCCTGAGCAGTTTGAGTTTGAGCAGTTTGGGTTTGAGCAGTTTGGGTTTGAGCAGTTTGGGTTTGAGCAGGTTGCGCCTGAGTAGTTTTAGTTTGAGTAGTATTAGCAACCGCTTCTTTTTCAGAACAACTCGCTAGTGCAATTACCACAGTAAAGGCAGCTACTACCTTTAAAGTTGATTTAGTTGAAAACATAAGCCCTCCAATAGGGATATTAATTAATATTTTTTTAATTTGTAAAGTGATTTTGATGAGGTGTTAAAGTTATCTTCTATAAACACAGACAGCAAAAAGGCATAATACAGATATTAGTTATATAAACGAACCAAGTTTTGGACACATTTATGCTGTATTTAGCTTAATATTGGAGGACGATATAATGATGTTGGCTGTTGGCTTTTTACCAAGCAAGAATAGGAAAGTATTTTAGGTGATAAATCAACGATTAATTCATTGATATTGTCTTCCATGAGCGTAGCAACATTTGAGCAACTACCAGTAAAGCAGCTACTATCTGTTTTAGCACAACAATCTTCCGTTGATGTTTGCACATGGTCAGAAAAGTTACTGACTATGTTTTGACTATTGTGATCTATTATTTGCATATCTTGTGATTGCACTTGCCCATTCATTTCCGTCATACTCGTCATATGATAAGACGCCATATGATAAGACATAGTAGTAGACGCTATTGCCTGACCAACAAAGGCCACACATATTAGCATTACCACTAATATTTTAGAGAAGTTAAAAATTGTTTTAGAGAAGTTAACAGTCACACGCAACCAGCAAAATATTATACTTACCGTGAATAATGACATAGCCAATGCTTTAATTCAATGAAAAAAAACATTATTTCTTTTTGACCGCATCGACTATTTTAATGACTAAAATTAATGACTAAAATTAATGACTAAAACGTCTTTTAGAGTATTTTGCAGGATCAAAACTATTTACTCATTTTTATTCACTTCACATTGATGTTTTACGTATGATAGTTAATACTACTTTTATTCTGCTGTAAAGTGAGTGCCTTTTGGCATCGTCAGATAACCTTATACTTATAAGAGAAGAGCTAAATAACTTAATGAAACCATATTTAAATATTGCCGAATTAATTGCAACATTAGAGTCGGAAATAAAATTACGTACCGAACAAATTACTACCTTAAAAAAAGAACCTGAGTGTTTTAATGAACAAGTTATTTTTAAATATATTGATACCTGTAGTACGGGTAAAACAAAAGACTTTGTTAGATCGTTAGGCGTAAAATCTGAACGTGGCTCACTATTCTCATCGGGTGATGTAAGCAAGTTAATAAAAGCTGGAGCCGATGATATTTCACCTGAATTACTTGCTATAGCGCGAAAAGTAGCTAGTTTGAAAAATAAAAATGGTAATCGTCGTTAATCAGCAATACAATTTGACGCTTAAGGCGTTTTAATTAAATTTACATTCTGATTTGTAATGGTGATAGCAAGTCAGAATTATATTTTTCACCAAAGATAGAGATAAAGAGAACGTTATGAGTAAAGGTATAGTTAAGTGGTTTAATGCAGATAAAGGTTTCGGATTTATTACTCCAGAAGACGGAAGTAAAGATTTGTTTGTTCATCATTCAGAAATTCAATCAGGCGGAGATTACGCTACATTGGCTGATGGCCAAGCGGTTGAATTCGAAGTAGGTCAGGGACAAAAAGGCCCATGTGCAAATAAAGTAGTTGCTGTTTAAGCACTAGCTCTAGCACATGAAAAATAAGTAAGCAGATGCGCTACGCGTATTCGCTTACTTATGCACCATCAATAAAAAACTAATGTAAACTTCCATTTCAGAACTAAAATCCAATATCTCTTTGATGATATTTTCAATGTTTTTCAAACGATGGCTATTCCACCAAACACAACTCCCATAGCAATAACAGCCAAATAACATCAAGCATCAACAATAACTACGGAGCTGAAAATGTCTGCAAATACCTCTAAAAACACTTATGTACCGCCAAAAATTTGGCAATGGAATACAGAAAGTGGTGGCAAGTTCGCCAGTATTAATCGCCCTATCGCAGGGGCAACACATCAAGCCGATTTACCCGTAGGTAAGCATCCGTTACAACTTTATTCGTTGGCAACGCCTAATGGCGTTAAAGTGACCATTCTACTGGAAGAATTATTAGCTTTGGACATAAAAGAAGCCGAATATGATGCTCACTTGATTGATATTATGGAAGGAAATCAATTTAGTTCAGGGTTTGTCGATATAAATCCAAACTCTAAAATTCCCGCTTTAGTAGACAATAGTGGAGATAATAAACTGCCCATTTTTGAATCTGGCGCGATACTGTTGTATTTGGCAGAGAAATTTGCTGTTTTTTTACCTAAAGAACCATTACTAAAATCACAATGCTTATCGTGGCTATTTTGGCAAGTGGGTAGTGGGCCTTATTTGGGCGGTGGTTTCGGTCATTTCTACGCATATGCACCAGAAAAATTTGAATATCCAATAGAGCGTTTTACCATGGAAGTAAAGCGACAACTTGACGTATTGGATCGCCATTTGGCTAATAATAAATATATGTGCGGCGACCAATACACTATTGCTGACATGGCTATTTGGCCTTGGTATGGAGCACTAGTGCAAAATAAAGTTTATGAAGCTGCAGAATTTTTACAAACCCATTCTTATAAGAATTTAGTGCGTTGGACTGAAGAAATTGGCAAACGAGCTGCGGTTAAGCGCGGGATAATGGTTAATCGTACTTGGGGAGAGTTAGACGAACAATTGCATGAACGCCATGACGCTAGTGATTTTGAATTAAAAACTCAGAACAAACTAATCACTGCTTGATTCTTTGTTAACCATTATTGAAAAGGCCACAGCATATGAATACAAAAATATACAAGAGAGTGCTTTTATTAGCTGATAGCTTAATGACGGCTGCTAAAGAAAAGAATCAAACGAAATTCGACGGTTATTATTTAGAATTAAAGCAACTCTGTGAAGAAAATGAAAATACAGATAAAGACCATCCCGTTCAGTGGGAAACGCTTGCTGATTTTACTGATGACTTAGTATTAGCGATAACTATTTATGAACAAGCGTTAATTAAGGCTGAAACGATTAATGATAAAGACTTCCGTTCTTCAATAGGTTTTTCAATCGCCGCTTTAAAAGTCGAGTTAGGTGATAAAGCAGGCGCTATTGAGCATTTAGAGAAAGCTAAGATCAGTTGTAATAAAATTATTGATAAAGAATTAAAAGCTGAAATTCATGACTTATTAGAAGAGTTAAGCAACCCTCTTTAATTTTTTAAGATAAAGTTAACATAAAACAAACACAAAATAAGACAGAAAAAAGCCCTGTAACTCTTACTGAGAACAGGGCTTAAATTTTCATTGTGATTCTGATTGTGCTGTTTTTACTTCCATGTCATCAGCTATTGAGGTATTACTCAATATTGCTGAAACGGTCATAATAAATACTGCAAAAATAACCGTAGTCAACTTTAATCCTCTAGAGGATGACTTGCGCATTTTATTTACCTATTTTTATTTGATTGCATTTTTATTTTCGTAATACTGCTCAAATACAGGGCAATAATGAGATATAGGTGCAATCTGAGTAAAAACTAAACTATTTCATTCTATAATTCAAGAGAATTGCAACATATTTATTTAAAATTATCTTTTTCATCAAAGGTTTGTCTGCGCACTTTCTTATCAAGTAAAGATACAGCAAAAAGGCGGTCGAAAAGCACGCATTGCGAATGTGGCCGTACGCTTTACCTCAGTCACTATTTCACCGCCAGAAGGCGCTAAAGCCTTATGCTTGGAGCTCTATACAAACGAGCCAGTTAATTGTGCGGCTGATGCGCTGACAATAGTCAGGTACTATGAATTAAGGTGACGAGTAGAAGAATGTCATAAAGCATGGAAATCGGCAGGCACGCAAGTTGGATCCTTTCAGTTACAAACAAAAAACAATCTGGAAAGAATAATCCGTAATAACGGCGTTTAAAACAGTAATACCATTTTGATTAATTAAAGTTGCAAAATTCAATGAAAATAAATGTTCAAGAACAAGGCGCTTGATTGAGTAATAGCTGGATATTAGGATTGAAAGCAACGACGTTATTGGATATTTAGACCATTTGAAAATGATCACTTAGTTAATGCAATTGGTATAAGACTACTACAATTAAGAAAGTTGGTTAGGAAGCCTTAGGGGGTGGATAGTTTGCATTGAATCAACTTTTAAAAGGTGCAGAGTTCATGGAACAGCAGCTAGAAAACATGTGCTCAAAAGACAGATATTAGTGCGGATATGTGAACAGGTAGACAAGAGTGAATAAAGAAGATTATTGCGCATTTAAACGGAAATACAAAAGCTTACGTTTGAGGTTCCCGGCTGAAAACAAATGGCCTCGGCTCAACGCTTGAGATTACTTATCAGCGAGTATTGATATTTGACGTTGTTTTATCCAAAAACTTTCTATCAATAAATTGCGGATACGAGTGTCAATGTCAACGATATCAAACGGCTTACCAATGAACCCCTTAGCGCCGGCCGCTAACGACCGCCATTTATGTTCAATTTGCGCGGTTATCACCAAAATGGAAAGGTAGTCGTTGACTCGACTTAAGTTGAGATCGGCTATTACCTGAAAACCGTCCATGCCGGGCATTTGTAGATCAAGTAGAATTAAGTCGTAATTGTTAGTGCGATGCAGTTCAACTACAGCAGCGGGATCCATCGTTGAAGAGATCTGCTGATACCCGGTTTCGCTTAGCATTTGCTCAAGCAAAAGCACATTGGTCTCAATGTCATCAACAACCAGAATGTTAGCGTTAAAAATATCTTGTTTATCAACCATGTTTATCTCCTCGGCACTTACTTAAGCTTGCCAGCAACCATTTATTTCATGCATTTTTTTCATGGCCTTTATTTCATGGCATGGGGCAACTATTTATCAAGAGTTATTTAATCATTTTTTCATGCCAAACACTGTAAGCTCGCGTACATAAGCCACTATATTTCAATCAGCTTCACAAGCCGTTTTTAGATGTAGGTGAGCCACGCGGTTAAAGTGGCTAGGGCTATAAGGTGAAAGCCCCACAAAGAGTGGGGCTTGGGGATTAATCAGGGGGAGTTGCGCTTGTTAATTTACGGCTTTATAAAAGTGTCTTCGGCCGTGTCTGGCTTTTGGTAAATTTAGCGTCGGCAAGCAAGCCATCCGATAGCAGTCGGTCCAACTCAGTTTTGACAACCGCGTAACACTCACAGGTTTTGTCTTCTAACTTTGAGCGGTCCAGTACGGTAATATGTCCTCGTCGGTAGCTAATCACACCCGCCTGCTGCAATTTACCGGCGGCAATACTGATGCCCTCACGATAAACGCCAAGCATACTGGCCACCAATTCATGGGTCATCACCAATTCATTGGTCGGTAAACGATCGAGCGTTAATAATAACCAGCGGCAGAATTGCTGCTCTAAGGAATGATGTCGATTGCAAACAGCGGTTTGCGCCATTTGGGTCATCAATGCTTGGGTATAACGCAGCAAGACTCGCTGGAGTAAACCAGAGCGAGCAAATTCCCGCAGTAGAATGTTTTTATCCAAGCGATAAGCATAACCAGCGGTTTGTACCACCGCCGAGCTGGCGGTAGTATTGCCCCCCATAAATAACGAAACACCGACCACTCCTTCATTGCCGACACCGGCAGTTTCGGCGGTTGCCCCAGACTCAAGCACATAATGCAGTGATACAATGCAAGTCGTAGGGAAGTAGGCGTACTGTAACGCTAGGCTTGGTTCATAAAGAAATTCGCCCAAAGGCATAGGCACTAGTTCTAAATGCGCACTGAAACACTCAAATTCCGCGCTTGGTAGCGCCGCCAACATGCGATTTTGCAAAGGGCTGTTGGTTATCTTGCCTTGTTTAAGTCGCGTCATAATTAACGACTCATTTCACTGATGTTAGGCAAAGTGATCAGCTCGACCCCAAAACCGCGATAACCAATAAAACGCGATGACTGATTGAACATGGGCTCGCCACTGACCTGATATTGTTGCTCTGAGCCATCATCATTGACTCGGCTGAAAATAAAATCCAGAAATGGCTGACGGGCGGCTATTTTACCTTGTAGCTCTCGGCGTTGTGCTTCGTTCCAGCCGGTAAGTTTAACACTGTCAGTTAGAGGCTCATTACTGGCTGGGGGCTCATTATCTAAGCCCAACATCTGCTGAACCGGACCAAATAAACGGGTAAATTCACCTGTTTCATCTTGCTCCCAGTACCAGTCAGAGGCAAGTTCAATCAAACTGCGATAGCGCGCTTCGCTGTCTCTAAGTTCAGCGGTGCGCTCCAACACGGTTTTTTCCAGTCGCTGATTGTAGTTTTCGAGTTTTTTATACAAGAGACGGACTTCTAACATATTACGAATACGAGTGTTAACTTCTACAATATCAAAGGGTTTGGCGATAAAATCCTTAGCACCAGCAGTCAGCGCCCGCAACTTATGATTCGGTTGAGCGGTGATCACTAGTATAGGCAGGTAGTCATTAGCTGCTATTTTTTTGAGCTGCTTCATCACTTCAAAGCCGTCCATGCCGGGCATTTGCAGGTCGAGCAGGATCAAATCGTAACAATTAGCGCTATGTAACTCAACCACAGCAAAAGGATCCATGGTTGAATCAATATGCTGATAACCAACTTCTGTCAACATATCTTCCAGCAACAGCACGTTGGCTTGCAGGTCATCAACAATTAGAATGTTAGCGTTGAGAATGTCTTGTTCATTAATCATAAATCATATCCAGTTTGTAGCATTGGGATCCAACGCAAAAAAACCCTGTTGTTATTATTGGGTTTTAGTGCAATTGCTCGCTGATAGTTATATTTCACCGCTCAACTCTGCGTTTTTCAGCGCAAAATCCAGCGCTTCAATAAATTCTGAAATTTTAATCGGTTTGGTCAGGTAACGTAAAAACCCAGCCTTTAGCCCCTTTTTTATATCACGTGGCATGGCATTGGCACTAATCGCTAACACTGGAATATGCGCCGTTCGCGGATCACTTTTGAGGATAGCAAGCGCTTCAATGCCGCTGATACCAGGTAAATTTATATCCATTAAGATCACATCAGGTAGCTGAGTGCGTGCCAGCGCTATGCCTTTATGACCATCACTGGCACTCAACATCCGCATATTTGGCTGATCATCAATAATTTGTTGCACTAGCATCAGGTTGGCCGGATTATCTTCGACATAAAGTAAACTACAGATGTCATCCTTCCCCGACACTTGCGGTATCAAGTCAGTTGATAGCGCTTTATTATCAACCAGTGTTGGGGGAACATCTCGATTGAGTTCAATCCAGAATTCACTGCCAACACCCACGGTACTTTTTACCCCGATAGCGCCACCCATCAGTTCCACCAGTTGTTTGGTAACCACCAGACCTATGCCTGTACCTTCCTCACCCCCATCTTCCTGACCAAGACGATTAAACGGTTGAAACAGTTGGGTTAATTTTTCTGGAGACAAACCATTGCCGGTATCTGTAATATTAATCCGAAGCCGTTCGTTAGATGATTCACTGTCTTTTACCTCACTGCACTGCACGGTAATAGTGCCATGTTGGCGATTATATTTAATCGCATTGGTGAGCAGATTGATCAACACCTGTTTCAAGCGGGTATGATCGGCACTGGCATGCCAATGGTTATCGAAGGGCAGAAAATCGAGCTGAATGTCACGTTTAAATGCCTGAGGCTCAACCATGGCACGACTTTCATGGATAACATCAATTAACAATACTGATTCTCGCGACAACGACAGTCGGCCGGATTCGATCACGGCCAGATCAAGAATTTCATTGATCAATGCCAGCAAATACCAACCCGCTTTGATGATCTGGTGCAGTCTTAGCGATTGCGCGTCCGTTGGTGAGGGTTTACCTTTTTCCAACAACTGAGCGAAACCAAGAATAGCATTGAGTGGCGTACGCAGCTCGTGGCTCATACTGGAAAGGAATTCTGATTTAGCCCGATTAGCTTTTTCTGCTATCTCCCTAGAGGACTCCAGCTCAGCATTTTTGTCCTGAAGCCTTGCCGTGAGTAGTTCTCTTTCTTCTTCGACCTGAATTCGCGCGGTATTGTCGGTACCAATTAATAAATAACCAATAATGGTGTTTTTGGCATCGCGCAACGCAGTGACAGATACTACCGCAGGAAAACGGCTGCCATCTTTGCGGATATAAGTCAGTTGATAGATATCCTCGATACCACGCGAAGCTTTAAACACCAGCGCTTCAAAACCTGGCGCAATGGCGGTTTCAAGTTCTTTACTGAGCTCTGCCGCCCGTACAATAATTTCTTGAGGGTCGGAAATGTCGGCGGGCGTTATTTTATCCATCACCTCAGCCGCGGTGTAACCGAGCATGCGCTCCGCACCAACGTTAAAAATTTGAATAACGCCTTTCGCATCGGTGGCAATACTAGAGAAATTGGCGCTGTTAAAAATAGCACTTTGCAGCGCACCAGCTTTTAACAAGGCTTCCTCTGCTCGTTTACGCGCGGTATTATCAGTGCCAATTAACAGGTAACCAATGATATTATTTTGGGCATCGCGTAGTGCGGTCACCGATACCACTGCGGGAAAACGACTGCCATCTTTGCGAATATAGGTCAGTTCATAAATATCTTCGATGCCGCGCGTGGCCTTAAAGACCAAGGCCTCAAATCCAGGCGTGATCGGCGTATCAAGTTCTTTACTGAGCTCTGCCGCCCGTACAATAATTTCTTGAGGGTCGGAAATGTCGGCGGGCGTTATTTTATCCATCACCTCAGCCGCGGTGTAACCGAGCATGCGCTCCGCACCAACGTTAAAAATTTGAATAACGCCTTTCGCATCGGTGGCAATACTAGAGAAATTGGCGCTGTTAAAAATAGCACTTTGCAGCGCACCAGCTTTTAACAAGGCTTCCTCTGCTCGTTTACGCGCGGTATTATCAGTGCCAATTAACAGGTAACCAATGATATTATTTTGGGCATCGCGTAGTGCGGTCACCGATACCACTGCGGGAAAACGACTGCCATCTTTGCGAATATAGGTCAGTTCATAAATATCTTCGATGCCGCGCGAAGCCTTAAAAACCAACGCTTCAAATCCCGGCGTGATGGGCGTGTCAAGCTCTTTAGTCAGTACTTTGGCACGAATGACAATTTCCTGAGGATCGGAAATATCAGCCGGCGTCAGCTTATCCACCATATCAACGGCGGTATAACCGAGCATGCGTTCGGCGCCAACATTAAAAATTTGAATAACGCCTTTCGCATCGGTAGCGATACTGGAGAAATTGGCACTGTTAAAAATAGCATTTTGCAAGGCATTTGCTTTGAGCAGCGCCTCATCTGCCCGTTTACGCAACGTAATGTCACGCGCAGCAGCGAATAAGCCGAGCACCTCGCCCTTATCATCGCGGTAAACAGAGGCGTTGTAGAGTACGTCCATGAGACGACCGTTGCGGTGGCGCATGGTCAGCGGGTAATCGGTGACCGAACCTTTGGAGAAAGCTTCTCGGTAACCTTTGCGAGCCTCTTCGGGATCAGTAAAATAGTCGGAAAAATCAGTACCGATCAATTTATCTCGTGGTATACCCGTTGCTTTGATAGAAGCCTCATTAACATCAGTGATCTTGCCATAGATGTTGATAGTCACTAGCGGGTCAAGGCTGGCTTCAAGCAAACTACGTGCATATTGCGAGGCTTGCCATAACTTGTCATCTGCTTCTTGACGAGCACTATTATCAGTGCCAATCAGTAAGTATCCTATGATGGTCTCTTGCGCATCACGCAGCGCAGTGACCGAAACAATAGCAGGAAAACGGCAGCCATCTTTGCGAATATAGGTCAACTCATAGATATCTTCAATACCACGGGAAGCCTTGAATACCAACGCTTCAAATCCTGGTTGAATACTAGTGCCGAGCTCATCACTCAACGCCTTGGCACGGGCGACCACTTCTTGTGGGTCGGAAATATCAGCTGGGGTCCATTTGTTAATAACGTCAATGGCAGCATAGCCCAACATACGCTCTGCACCGACATTAAAAATTTGGATAACACCGTTGGCATCAGTGGCAATACTGGAAAAGTTAGCACTATTAAAAATAGCGCTTTGCAGCGCATCGGCCTTGAGTAAAGTATCTTCCGCTATTGCTTCCGCCACTATAGGTGCAGTTTCAGTGGTTTTACGTGTAGTGTTATCTGTGCCAATTAGCAGGTAACCAATGATGTTGTCTTGGGTATCACGCAGGGTAGTCACTGATACCATAGCAGTAAAACGACTGCCATTTTTACAAATAAAAGTTAATGGGCTGTTGTCTTCCAGACTGCGAGAAGCCTTGAATACCAAAGCGTTAAATCCCGGTTCGACCATATCACCAAATTCAGCACTCAGCATTGTCGCACGAACCACCAATTCTTCACTATCAGCAATTTCCGCTGGTGTGAGCTTGTTCATCACCTCATCGACGCTGTAACCCAACATTTGTTGAGCACCAATATTAAAACGCTGAATAACACCTTTGATGTCGGTTGTCATACAAATAAAATTGTCGCTATTAAAAATTGCATTTTGAAGAGTCTGGTTGGTTACCTGATCTTGTTCTAGCGTGCTAGTTTCAACGCCTGGTCTGCCAAAAGTAGACTTTAACATGGTGAATCCTCGAACATTTCAACCTTCTTATAAGCGTTATTGCCTGCTACTCATTAGCCGCGTTTTTGAATTGCATGGCATTGCTGACAAATTGTCCCCCTCAGTTTGGCTGTATTCATTTAAGGTTTCTGTATGCCATCGTACATAATAGTATAAATGTAGCTTTCTTTAATAAAGCGGGCAGCGATCAGTCTTTGTTTTGCCAAAACTTTTGAGTGAGGGGTTTAACACTGATGCCATGAAGCAAAATGGAAAGTGTGACCACCACCAGAGTAAAATGAATAAATTCCAGTGCTAGGGGCTCTGGTAAGCCGTGTTGAATAGCATACATAAGATAATAAAGGGAGCCTATGCCTCTCACGCCGAACCAGCTAGCCATGGCGCGCATTTTCCATGATGTTTTACTACCTAGCATCGCTAGCATAATACTGACGGGACGCGCGACTACAAACAGGAAGAGCGCAAAACCGACCGCTTGCCAACTCCATGAATCCAGATACAGCATGCCACCCACCAATAAAACCAGCAGTAACTCCGAAAGACGCTCGAGATGCTCCTTAAAGATCAGGCTTGCTTCACTGACTGTGGGGATTTGCCCGTGACTCGCTAAATCAGTTGTTAGGATGTTGGCATCAGCGGTAATCTTAGTGGCGATTAAAGCACTGGCGACGGGGACGAGGTGCGGCGGCTTGATAACTGGCTTTTTGTTTTTGGCACTGTTGACAAGTTTAAGCTCTGTTTGATGCATGGCGACTGCGGCAAAAAAGACCGCCAGAAATCCCCAGGCATTGATCAGCAAGCTAAGACCATAAACAAAGCCGATCAAACCAAGACCAAAAAAATCATCCATGAACTTGCGGCGTTCCTGTGGCCCACGAATTTTCCAAATTAATTGGGCTAGGCCAATGCCGGAAAATACACCCAGAGCAATGCCAGCAATGGTCGCCCACACTAAATCCTGGAGTAGCCACTGCATGCCATTATCACCGACTTGATGTAATCCCAATAAACCAAGACCCAACATAACAAAAGGAAAAGCACTGCCATCGTTCATGCCAGCTTCGCAGGTCAAGGTAAAGCGTAGTTCATCACTGTCGCCGGGATGGCGGGTTTGAATTTCAGTAGCTAAGACTGGATCAGTTGGCGCGACAATCGCCCCCAGCAAGATGCCTGCCCCCAACGGCATGCCCAACACATAACAGGCAAAAACGGCGACTAGTGCTACGCTGATGGTCATAGACACTGTCGCCAAGAGTATCGGAACACGCCAACGTTTCATTAAGACAGGTGTTGGCATTTTTACGCCAGCAGAATAAAGCGAGATCAAAACCGCAATTTCGGTGAGTACTTCGAGTAATGCCGATTGTTTAAGAGGATTAAAATGAAACATATTGAGCAGACTAGGCCCTAGTAGCAAACCTGCCGCGAGATAGATAATAGCAGAAGTTACGGGTAAAGTTTTCAGGCGAGCAGCGGTCAACCCCATAAAAATTAGCAAGCCGCCAACCAGTAAGAACCACTGTGAATTAGAAATCATCATATTATTGCCGCTCGCTTGGTAAACAAGATAAAGATGCCACTACATCGAGAGTATAGGTGTTAGCTGCGACTTCACCACCACATTGTAATAACCAATGATTATCCGCCGTGATATCTTTAATTTTGTTTATCGGTTAAGTATAAAAATAGTCCTAATGCGGATAACAGTAATGCAGTACTGGTAATGATGGCGACCGGATAGTATAAATTACCGGCCAATTCCAATTGACTGTATTTAATGACCATAATCAACCCCTCCAGCGATAAAGCAACGCAAACCGTTCCTATAAACCTCGGTAGCGTTCTTCGTATGCTCTCCACCGTATCATCATCCTCTTCGGGATGACCTGAATATTCTTTATGGATAACCAAGGCTAATTCAAAGACAGCAAGCGCTATGATACCGGTATTTACACTGCTCAAAAAAATTTCCACTATATCGGTTTTGTTTATGATACCTTCGACAATAGTGATAAGTAATGACAATATAATTGTTAATGCTAACCCCAAAAAAATCAGTGTTAGTAATTTTGCAAAAACCGTTCTGAACAATAAACTAGTTGAATTATTCATCATATCCTTTATATAAATTTAAGATTTTCGTTTGCGACCATGCACATAACTGCTCACGCAACTACCAGTGTCACCTCTGTACTGCATTTTTACTCTAGCGCCACAGACAAAAAAACAAGACTAACGATTCCAATCGGTAATCTTGTTAAACGAGCTAGCGGTAAAAATTAAGAGTAAACTTAACGAAGGAGTTACTCTGCAGGCTCAGTAATCGCGTTCATCTGCAGAGTAACGGCGGTTTGTGCTAACAATCTTCCGTTGACAGATGTGCCTGTATTAGCAGCGATCATGGTCTTACCCAGTACCACCCCTTCAAAATGGGCATTAGTACCAAGCGTTACCGCACCAGCAACCTGCCAGATAATGTTCTTGGCTAGAGCGCCGCCAGCTAGTGTGACACGAACGGCATTTGCTTCAACTAAGGTGCCTGCGATCTGGAAAATCCATACATCAGTCGAACTGCCAGAAAGCGTGACATCCGTTGAAATATTAACACCTGACGACCACTTATAAAGGCCTGGTTCAAGGGTCAGCCCACCAATTTCACCGGCACCCAGTTCGGTGAAATCGGGTGAAGTTCGTCCTGCAGCATCCGTGTAGGCTATGCCCATATCGCCAACCGCTGAAGTCAAAAAGCTAGGGTCAGTGGTTGCGCAAGGAAGTGGGCCCGCAGCATCAACAGTGTAGATATCGCCTATCACTTCATCGCAGCTAAGCAGTATTGCGGCACCAGTAATAGGACTTGTGCCAACATCGCCAACAATGTCAGAACGATAAACATCAGTAATTCCTGATTGACTGAGAATGGCAAAAGTACCCGCGCTACCAAGATATACCGAATTCTGGCTACCAGCGAAAACATTGCCCGCGAATAAACTGCTGAGCAATAAAGGTAACAAGATTTTTTGTGAATGTTTTTTAGCTATATTCATAATATTTCCCTCCAAGAGGAATTTTGAAGCGATAAAAATAGGCATAATACCTTTGTTTATCACTTACACTAATGATAACCGTAAACAGCACTGAATAAATGTTCAAATACAACACTGCTAATTGATGCAAACTTATGAAAATTAATTAAATAATTAAGATAATCTGTTTCCATGAGCTTAGTTTGCAACAATTCAATTTATCTTTCTGTACGCCATCATACGTAAGCTCAGATAATTAACATTAACATTAATTATCATCAAGAATTTAAGTGGAATGCTTAGAGAAGATACAGAAGAATAGGCAAGCGATCTTCTAATGCGGGGACTTCTGAGCAAATCATGTTCTTCGTTGCATCTGTTTTTAAGGGAAGTACCATTAATAAAAAGATGCGCCTTGATCATGAATTACTCAGTAGTCCTGAAACTCGCATTTTGAAGTATCATGGGTATATATATAAGAAAAAACATTAAAAATAATGCAATATCATTTGCGCTATCTTGTGTGGTAGTGGAAAATACGCGCAATTCAATTACCCCTTTAATTAAAAATAGATCTGGAGCTAATATGCCGTCGCGTCAAGAACTAGCCAATGCCATTCGTGTTTTAAGTATGGACAGTGTACAAAAAGCAAAATCAGGACACCCTGGTGCCCCGATGGGAATGGCAGATATTGCTGAAGTTTTATGGCGTGATTTCTTAAAACACAACCCAAGCGACCCTAACTGGGCTGATCGTGATCGTTTTATACTATCTAACGGTCACGGGTCAATGTTAATTTATTCTCTTTTGCATTTATCGGGCTATGATTTGTCTATTGATGATTTAAAAAACTTCCGTCAATTACACTCTAAAACCCCTGGTCACCCTGAGTATGGTTACACTCCTGGCGTTGAAACAACTACCGGTCCATTAGGCGCTGGTGTTTCAAATGCAGTGGGTATGGCTATTGCTGAAAAAACGTTAGCTGCACAGTTTAACCGTGAAGGTCACGATGTTGTTGACCACTTCACTTACTGTTTCTTAGGTGATGGCTGCTTAATGGAAGGTATTTCTCATGAAGCCTGTTCATTAGCGGGTACCTTGGGTTTAGGTAAATTAATCACTTTTTGGGATGACAACGGCATTTCTATTGACGGAAATGTTGAAGGTTGGTTCACTGACAACACACCATTGCGTTTTGAATCATATGGTTGGCATGTAATTAGTGTTGATGGCCATGACAGCGAAGCAGTTGCTGCTGCTATTGTTGAAGCGAAGTCAGTAACCAATAAACCAAGTATGATTTGTTGTAAAACGATTATTGGTTTTGGCTCTCCTAATAAATCAGGCACACATAATTGTCACGGTGCACCATTAGGTGATGATGAAGTAGCGGCAACTCGTGAGTTTTTAAACTGGCCACATGCGCCATTTGAAATCCCTGAAAATGTTTACGCACAATGGGATCAAAAAGAAAAAGGCTCAGCCAAGCAAGTAAGTTGGAATGAAAAATTTATCGCTTATCAATTAGCTTATCCTGAGCTAGCAAGTGAGTTTGAACGCCGTGTGATCAAAGGCGAATTACCGCAAGATTTTGAAGAAAAAGCTAACGCATTCATTCAAGAATGTCATGAAAACGGCGAAAATATTGCTTCGCGTAAAGCGTCACAAAATGCGATTGAAGCCTTTGGTGCAGTATTACCTGAAATGCTAGGTGGCTCTGCTGATTTAGCGGGTTCAAACTTAACACTTTGGTCTGGCTCAAAAGGTATTGAAACCGATCCCGCTGGTAATTACATTTATTACGGTGTCCGTGAATTTGGTATGAGCGGTATCATGAACGGTATTTCTTTACACGGTGGTTTCATCAACTATGGCGCTACTTTCATGATGTTTATGGAATATGCTCGTAATGCTGTACGTATGTCTGCGTTAATGGGTATTCAAAACATTTTTGTTTACACCCATGACTCAATTGGTCAAGGTGAAGATGGTCCAACTCATCAGCCTATTGAGCAATTAACGAACTTACGTACTACGCCAAACTTAACCACATGGCGCCCGTGTGATGCTACGGAATCTGCCGTTGCATGGAAAGCAGCAGTACAACAACAAAAAGCCCCTACTGCATTAATTTTCTCACGCCAAGGTTTACCCGCAATGACACGCAGCCAAGCTCAAGTGTCTGATATTGCCAAAGGTGGCTACATTTTACAAGATTGTGAAGGTACCCCTGACGTTATCTTAATTGCCACAGGCTCTGAGGTTGCTTTAGCCGTCGATTCAGCTAAGGCTTTAACTGAGCAAGGTAAAAAGGTTCGCGTAGTTTCTATGCCATCTACCAATATTTTTGATGCGCAAACCAGTGACTATAAAGCGTCTGTATTACCTGCAAGTGTTATCAAACGTGTCGCTATTGAAGCCGCACATGTTGATTATTGGGCTAAATATGTTGGCTTAAATGGCGCGGTAGTCGGTATGACAACCTTTGGTGAGTCAGCTCCGGGTAATGTATTACTTGAGCATTTTGGTTTTACTGTTGATAATGTTATCAACACGGTAAATTCACTTTAAGTTTAAATAATAAGTGATAAAAGTGATAATAAAATGGTGGGCAAAACAACTGCCCACCTTACACATCTAGGCATAGCGAATAAACTCGCCTCAATAAATCTATGATAAACATTGCTATTAACGGCTTTGGCCGCATCGGTCGAAGTATTGTTCGAGCGCTTTATGAAAGCGGTAAAACTGATATTTTCAAAATAGTTGCTATTAACGATTTAGCCCCTGCTAGCGGTATGGCGCATTTATTGAAATACGATACCACTCACGGTCGCTTCTCTTTTTGTGTTGAGCAACAAGATGAAAAACTCATTATCTCTGATCGTAAAACTTCTGATCACAATGCTTCACAAAATAACAATGACAATGACAAGTGTAAAAATGAAATAGCCTTGCTTCATTTTGATAAAATTGAGCAGATCCCTTGGCACAAACACCACGTAGATATCGTGCTAGATTGTACCGGTATATTTGGTAGTAAAGCCGATGGCTTAGCGCATATAAAGCAAGGTGCTAAAAAAGTATTATTTTCACATCCTTGCAGCCAAGACATTGATGCCACTATTATTTATGGCATCAATCATCAAGAACTTAGCAGTGATGATCGTGTTGTTTCTAATGGCTCATGCACTACTAACTGTATTGTACCTGTGATAAAAGTACTCGATGATGCTTTTGGTATTGAGAGCGGAACTATTACTACCATTCATTCCTCAATGCATGATCAACAAGTTATTGATGCTTATCATCCTGATCTTCGCCGTAGTCGTGCCGCTAGTCAGTCTATTATTCCTGTAGACACTAAGTTAGCCATTGGCATTGAACGAATTTTGCCCAAGTTTAAAGGCCGATTTGAAGCGATTGCTGTACGCGTGCCAACTCTTAATGTTACCGCAATGGATTTAAGCATTACGGTTAATGAAGATGTTAGCATTAATAAAATCAATCAAATAATCAAAAGTGCTCAAGCAAAACCTCTAATCGAAGGCGGTTTAGAAAGTATATTGGCGTATACCGAAGAGCCCTTAGTTTCTGTTGATTTTAACCATGATACGCATTCATGTATTGTTGATGGTAATCAAACGCGCGTTAGTCATAAGCGCTTAGTCAAAATGCTAGTATGGAGTGACAATGAGTGGGGGTTTGCCAATAGAATGCTAGACACCGCCCAGCAAATGGCTTAAGTGCAGCTCTATATACCCCAATTTGTATGCCTAAGTTTTATATAAAGATAAAAACTAAAAAGCAGCCACTAATAATAGTGCCTGCCGCCTTTTCTTGGTTTAGTAAACGGTTTGCATTTGAGCTAAATGAGCTAGATAAATAAAATAAAATAAAATAAAAGAGTGAGTAAAGTTAATCAATTAAACTCAATTAAATTAAAGCTTATTAATCTCTCTAGCAACGGTAAATTCAGAAGAGGTTACGTATCGTTCAATACCTTGTAATTGTTTCTCTAGCGAGCCAAACTTTTTACGGATATCGTGAAAAGCTTGTTTAGGTGGCTCTCCTGACTGCCAAACTCTCGCTTTCACTTTAATTGATTCATTAGCTTGTTCATACTCATAATCTCGCTCGGCTTGCGTGTTACCTGTATTATCTGTGTGATAGTGGCTTGAAGCGTTTGCTCGGTGAAATTTAGCATAAGCCATTTTTGCTTGCTCTTTAGGGTTTTTATCAAGAATAAACCAAGCCGCAATATAGCCTAAAATCAAAAAGGGCATACCAAACAATACACCTGAAACGACTAGTATTCGTACTAACCAAGTTTCCCAACCAAAGTAGTCTGCAATACCAGCACAAACACCGGCTATTTTTCCTCGCGCTGAGTTTCGGTATAACTCGCCTCGCCTAGTGTTCATAATTTACTTCTCCAATCAGGGCTCTCTACATCTAAAATCGCTTCAAGCGTTTTAATGCGATCAGCCATTTTATCTGCCATTTCTGATAATTCGGATAACTGAATATACTCTTCTTCACTCAATCCTTGGCTAACTTGTCTTTTACTACGGTAATGTAATATTAGCCAGATAGGCGCAACTACCACCATAAAAATAATGACTGGTGCCATGATGATATCTTCCACGATATTTCTCCTTAACTTTTTTTCAACGGCTTGTTTAACAAGTTTAAGGGGAATAAATAAACTTCACCACTAGAAACTCATCACAACTTATACCAATTGAATTAATGAATACACCACTTAGCGAGAATTAAAAGGCTTAGAGGCAAGGCATTGATTGACGAGAATGGTTATTCCCTTGTCAAAATCAATAACGCCGCATGTAAGCCTTTTAAACTCGCCCTTCGGGAGCTCAGTAGCAAACTGATAACATCACAAAATGAATGAAATATAGAATAACTATGTTTAACTCATTTTGTTTGTTCTAAGCTCGCTACTGTAGCTCTAAGTTGAGCGATTCATTATTTCAATTGGTATTACTCTTATTTCTTTTTTATTTTCGCTTTTAATGAAGCTAACTCATCATCAACTTTCTCATTCGACTCAAGATCAGCAATTTCATCAGATAACGATTTACGGCCCAAATCGTATGATTCCACTTGCGCTTCAAGATCATCAATTTTATTCTCATAACGGTCAAAACGACTTAACGCATCGTTCACTTTATTACTGTCAATATTTTGCTTCACCTTTAAACGAGAATTAACTGTTTTCTCACGCATGATAATAGCTTTTTGGCGCGTTTTTGCATCTGCCAATTTATCTTGTAACTGTGAAATTTCATCTTGAAGCTTGGTAATATGTTCTTCAACATTGACTAGCTCTTGCACTAAAGATTGTGAATTCTCTGTACTTTTTTTCTTCTCTATCAAGGCGGCCCTAGCTAAATCATCACGATCTTTACTTAAGGCTAATTCTGCTTTTTCTTGCCATTGTTGTGCATCATTTTCAAATCGGGTTACTTGACGCGTTAACTCTTTTTTATCCGCTAAGGTTTTAGCTGAGCTAGAGCGAACTTCTACTAAGGTATCTTCCATTTCTTGAATAATTAATCTTACCATCTTGGCTGGATCTTCGGCTTTATCTAATAAATTATTGATATTAGAATTAATAATATCGGTAAACCTTGAAAAAATACCCATAACAACTTCCTCTTTTCTTAAAAGAACGCTTTCACTCACGGTTTAACAATCGTTTTTGCTTAAACTGAATGAAGTCGACTATAAATTTGGATTTAAATTTATAACTAGTTCTATTCATGTTTTACGCCAATATGACAATACAAGTTAACCCTATATTTTAAAAGGTTTTTTTAAATAGTTAAAAAGTACTGTTATCTAGTCGATTAATAAAATACACTATTTGTTAGTGAAATTAACTAATACCAAGTCTATTAAGTTATTTTTTATTCAGTGAGTAATAAACTCAGTAGCATTAGTATCCGTATTATCAGTATCATTATTAGGTCAAACCATGGCACGCTTTAATAAGCAAGATAACCTTCTTGGACAATCAAACAGTTTTTTAGAAGTATTAGAGCAAATTTCCCAAATTGCACTGTTAAGCAAGCCTGTATTAATTATTGGTGAGCGCGGTACGGGTAAAGAGTTAGTAGCGGCTCGTTTACATTATTTGTCAAAGCGTTGGGAACAAAGCTATTTAAAGCTCAACTGTGCCGCATTAAATGAAAACCTGCTTGAAACAGAGCTTTTTGGCTATGACTCGGGGGCATTCACTGGTGCAAATAAAAGACATGAAGGCCGGTTTGAGCGAGCAGACAACGGCACATTGTTTTTAGATGAAATTGCCAATACTTCGGGTTTAATACAAGAGAAGTTATTACGTGTTGTAGAATATGGTGAATTTGAGCGCGTAGGAGGCTCTCGTACGATAACTACCGATGTTCGCCTTGTGGCAGCAACCAATGAAGACTTACCCACGTTAGCTGCATCTGGGCAGTTTAGAGCTGATTTACTCGACCGTTTAGCCTTTGATGTTATTACGCTACCACCATTAAGAGAACGCCTTGATGATATTTTAATGTTAGCAGAGAATTTTGCTATTAATATGGCACGCGAATTAGAGTTTGAACTTTTTAGTGGTTTTACTGAAAAAGCTAAACGAGCCATGCTTGAGTACGCTTGGCCTGGTAATATTCGTGAGTTGAAAAATGTTATTGAACGCAGTGTTTATCGATGCAACAACCCTCACCTGCCAGTACATGAATTAATTATTGACCCTTTTGAGTCACCCTTTAGACCAAATCAACGTATTAAAACACATGACAGAATACGAGCTTCACAACATGAGACTACTGCTGATTTTGTCTCTAACTCTATTAATAATAAAGAACAGGATGTTAACAGTGCTGAAACGCAGGCATCAACAGTTACTGTTTCAGCTGGTCTAATCAACACAGAATTTCCGCAATCATTAAAATCTTTATCGCAAAATTATGAAATTGATTTGATAAAATCTGCTTTAGAGCACTGTCAGTATAATCAAAAGAAAACTGCACAAGCGCTTGAATTAACCTATCATCAATTAAGAGGTTATTTAAAAAAATACAATCTACTTGATGGTAACGAAGCAGATGAATGACATAGACGAATGACATAGATGAAGAATATAAATGAATAATAGTAAACTTAATTTTATCGTTTACCTGTGCTTATTATCATTATTTGGTTGTAATGACGAAAGCATAGTCTCGTTAAGTGAGCACAGTGTTATTTATTGTGCAGAAGGCTCACCTGAAACTTTTAATCCTCAATTAGTAACGTCTGGCACAACCATTGATGCTACATCAAATCAGTTATACGATAGGTTAATCACTTATCAAGGTAAGGAAAATACGCTTACTCCTGCATTAGCAAAATCTTGGCATGTCACTCGAAATGGGAAAAAAATCACTTTTTATTTACGTAAAGATGTGCCTTTTCACCAAACTGATTATTTTACTCCAAGCAGATTTTTAAATGCTGATGATGTAATGTTTAGTTTTAACCGTATTTTAAATATCAAACACCCATTTCATTTGGTGTCTGGCGGAAGTTATCCCTTTTTTCAAAATATAGGTTTAACCGAGCTAGTTGAAAAAATAGAAAAAATAAATGATTATACTATCCGCTTTCATTTATCTCATGCTGATAACTCTTTTCTTGCTAACTTGGCAACCGATTATGCCATTATATTATCTGCTGAATATGCAGAGCAACTTACTAAACAAAACATAAAAACAAATATAGATACTCATCCCATAGGTACCGGCCCTTTTAAACTAAAAGAATACCGTGTTGGCTCCTTAATTCGGTTTTATCGTCATGAACAATATTGGCAAGAGCCAGCTAAAATTGAACAATTAGTTTTTGATATTACGCCGAGTAACACGGGAAGATTAACTAAACTATTAGCAAAAGAGTGTGATGTTACCGCTTACCCTATAGCCCACAATAAAATAATTCAAAACAAAAGCTTAATATTAGAATCTATTACGGCATTAAATGTAGGTTATTTTGGTTTTAATGTTAAAAAGCCTCCTTTTGATAATAAATTAGTCAGACAAGCAATTAGTTATGCCATTAATAAAAAAGTATTACTTGAGACGGTTTATCAAGGAAAGGCTGAACTCGCAAAGTCAATATTACCTCCTACTTCTTGGGCGTTTGATGACAGTATTTCAGAGCTTGAATTTAATCCTACATTAGCAAAAAGCTTATTGGAAGTCGCTGGGTATGCTCATGGCTTTACCATGGATTTATGGGCAATGCCCATACAAAGACCCTATAACCCTAATGCGATAACCATGGCTAAGCTTATTCAAGCTGATTTAAATAATATTGGTATTAAAGTTAAAATTGTTACTTATGAGTGGAATACTTTTTTAAACCGCTTGAAACTTGGTGAACACCAAAGCTTCTTATTAGGTTGGTCAGCGGACCATCCCGATCCTGACAACTTTTTCTCACCCATGTTAAGCTGCTCTGCCGCCGCTACGGGTAGCAATACTACCTTTTGGTGTAATCAGGAATATGATAATATTATTCAAAGGGCATTACAAACCACTAACCTTACCCTAAGAAAAAAATATTACGCTCAAGCGATGAAAATAATAGCACAAGAAATCCCCTTGATCCCCATCGCCCATTCAAAGCATTATCAGGCACGAAATGTGAATGTAACAGGTGATATACTAGCAGCATTTGGCGGGATAAACTTTTATCCTGTCGCTAAAAACAATGTACTCAAAAAAACAAAAAATAACACTATAGATAGCGCTACTGATGTAGGTGAAAATTAATTATGTTAGTTTTTACTTTGCGCCGGCTAAATTTATTTGTTTTCACTATGATAGTGTTAACCTTATTATCTTTTAGTTTAAGTTTTTTGTTTCCTGGCGATGCAATCATTAATATTTCAGGCGCTATTAACGCAACGCCCAGCCAACTTATAAAAATACAACAGTCTTATCAAACTGATAGTAATATTTTTTGGCAGTATATTGCCTACCTACAACACATAATCAACGGTGAGTTAGGTATTTCAATGTCAAGTCAGTCTGACATTAGCGCTGATGTTCTCAATTTATTACCCGCAACCATTGAACTTAGTTTAGTTGCTTTACTTATTGCTATGTTTGTTGGTGTACCGCTTGGGTTCATTGCCGCCATAAAGCATAACAAAACAGCAGATAATATAATTTTATCCGTCTCGATGCTGGGATATTCAATTCCTGTTTTTTGGCTTGGCTTATTAGCTATTTTAACTTTTTCAATCAACTTAGGTTGGCTTCCTTCCGCAGGTCAAATTAGCTTATTGTTTGAAATAAACCATATTACAGGCATCCAATTTATTGATATATTACTTAGCGATAGCCCTTATAAATGGCAAGCTTTTAGTGACGCTACTTTACACATAATACTACCCGCTTGTGTCATTGCAGTTACGCCTGCAACCATTTTTATTCGTTTGGCGCGAACGTCCATGATTGAAGTGTTAGAAACTAGTTATATTCGTGCTGCGAATGCAAAAGGGTTAACATTTCAACAAATAATATTTCGTCACGCCATAAGAAATGCGCTCATTAAAATTATTCGCCATGTTGGTTTACAATTTGCTAATTTAGTGACTATTGCCATGGTGACTGAAGTTATTTTCAGCTGGCCCGGCATAGGTCGTTGGTTAATTGAAAGTATCTATCAACGCGACTATACCGCGATACAAAGTGGTTTATTAGTTTTGTCATGCTTTATTTTCATAGTACACATTTTAACTGACTTTATTTATGCTGCGTTAAACCCGCTAGCTAGGGGGAATAAATATGGCTCGTGATAAAATATATTTAGAAGAGATTTTTCCTTCTCCTTTTATGCAATTGTGGCAAATTTTTCGTAAAACGCCTGTAGCCATGGCCGGTTTCAGTTGTTTTATATTTTTAGTTATTCTAGCAATATTTGGCCCCATATTAGCCCCCCACTCACCTGTTGATGGCCAGCTAAATATGCTGCTATTGCCTCCTGCCTGGCATTCAGATGGCAATGTAAGTTATTTACTTGGTACAGACGAATTAGGTCGAGATATGCTTTCTCGTTTAATGTATGGTACTTCGTTAACCTTTGGTCTGAGTTTTATCGTCGTCATTATTTCGCTTATTGTCGGCGTTGTTATTGGTTCATTATCAGCGTTAACATCAGGGCTAAAATCAATTTTTCTTAATCATTTTCTTGATGTCATCTTGTCTATTCCTTCATTATTACTTGCCATTATTATTGTTGCCATTTTAGGCCCTGGCATTGGCAATACGGTATGGGCTGTCGTTATAGTGCTTATTCCGCAGTTTATACATATTACCCGTTACGCAGTAAAAGAAGAGTCTCGTAAAGACTATGTACTTGCTTCACGACTTGATGGTGCAAGTCCATTTAGACTTTTGTACTACTCTATTTTCCCCAATATCGTCGATAGAATTATGGGTCAAGCAACCTTAGCACAATCTGCTGCTATTTTAGATATCGCCACCTTGGGTTTTTTGGGTTTAGGTGCTCAAATTCCACTGCCTGAATGGGGTGCAACATTAGCTCATGGTTTAGATTTATTCTACATCGCCCCATGGACAGTCTATTTGCCTGGTTTAGCAATTCTATTTGCTGTTATTGTTACAAACCTTGTTGGAGAAGGTATTCGCCATGCACTTAAGCTACGCAAGGACAGGTAATGAACTTACTTGATATTAGAAATTTATCCATTGAATTAGTCAGTGAAAACCAAAATATTTTAGTCGTTGATAAGGTTAGTTTATCAATGAAAGAGGGTGAAGTTCGAGGTTTAGTGGGCGAATCAGGCTCTGGGAAGTCACTATTAGCTCAAGCCATTGTTGGTGTATTAGACGATAAATGGCATGTTCATGCTGATAGATTTCATTGGCGTGGCATTGATTTATTATGTTTGTCTATTGAAGAGCGTAAAGCCTTACTTTCTCGTGATATAGCGATGATTTTTCAAGAACCAATGTCTTGTTTAGATCCCACAACAACCATTGAAAATCAACTAGCTGAGGCAATTGATACCACGTTATTTACTGGCTTTTTTTGGCAAAAAAAACAACAGCGTCACGACGCTGCAATTAAGCTATTGCATAAAGTAGGGATTAAAAGGCACAGTGCTTGTTTAAATAGTTACCCTCATCAATTAACTGAAGCATTATGCCAACGAGTTATGATAGCGATAGCGTTAGCTAGAAGGCCAATATTACTTATTGCCGATGAACCAACAGCCGCGATGGAAAGCACCAATCAAGGTCAAATATTTAGATTGTTGGCAAGTTTAAATCAGTTAAAAAACATGTCTATCTTATTAATCAGCCATGACTTAGAAAACATAACTCACTGGACCCATACTATTACGGTGATGTATAGCGGACAATTTGTTGAAGCAGGTACTACTGAAGAAATATTCAAAAAACCACTCCATCCTTATACAAGAGCGTTAGTTGATAGTAGCCCAAGCGCCAACTTTCATTTACCGGCTAAGTCAAGATTGATGACACTACCTGGCAGTATCCCTATTTTACAGCACTTGCCTATAGGTTGTCGGTTAGGCCCTCGCTGCCCAAGGGCACAGCAAGACTGTGTAAAAGCGCCTTCAGTAACTAACTTTCATGGTCATAAAGTAAGCTGTCATTTTCCTTTAACACCAATAAAACCTCAACGTAAAATTGTTAAAGGAGGTTGTTAAAATGACTGAATTGCTTAAAGTTGAAGCGTTAAGTAAGTCTTATCAACAAAAAGGCTTTTGGCTAAAAAAAAATACAACAACCGTTTTAGAGCCTATTTCTTTTAGCATTGAAGCACATAAAACCTTAGCGATTATTGGTGAAACTGGTTCAGGAAAATCCACGCTTGCTAAATTATTAGTTGGAGCAGAGCCGGCTAGTAGCGGTAATATTTATTTAAATGGGCAAGTATTACGTGATGGTAGCTACAAACAGCGATGTCAGCATATTCGCATGATATTTCAAGATTCAGGAACCACCCTCAACCCTAGCTTAACTATTTTACAATTATTAGATGAGCCACTAAAGCTCAACACGCCTTTTGATGAAAACAAACGTAAAGAACTGATCCGAACTACATTACAAAAAGTTGGGCTACTTGGCGATCATATGAATTTCTATCCTCATATGTTTTCTGGTGGTCAAAAACAGCGTATATCACTTGCTAGAGCGATTATTTTACAACCACAGGTAATTATATTAGATGAAGCATTAGCGGCTCTTGATCCCTCATTACGTTCACAAATGATTAATTTATTATTAGATCTACAACAACAAATGGGCTTGGCTTATATTCTAATTTCCCATAATTTAGGCATTATTCGTCATTTTAGTGATGATATTATGGTGTTATCACAAGGAAAAGTGGTTGAATCAGGAAAGACGTTAGCGGTGATGAAGAAGCCTCAACACAAAGTGACTCAAAAATTATTAATGAATCAAAATTTTCAGTTAAAGCCTAAAAAGACATAAAAATATAGAAAGATATTGAGTAGTACCAGTTTCATTAATTAGCTGATTTTCCTCATCCCTATCACAGAGCCGTACGTACACACCTCGTACACGGCGCCAGCATACTTAAAACGCTATCGTTAGTAGACACAATACTAACCTGAAGTGATCAAGATAAACATCAAAGTTGATTCGATCACTGGTTGAAACTACTTTTTTACTTTTCTTTTGCGCATAAATATAAATAATACCAAGGCAAATAGAATAATGATGCCATTGCCTGCTACTATCATTAAAATTGTGTGTGTGTGTGTTTCTTCTGCTATTTTTTGTTGCTCAGCTATTTTCTCTACAATTTTTGCTTTTTTTTCTGCCAAAGATTGCTCTGCTTTGTCTACTGTAATCGTTTGTTCTATACCATTATCATCAAGTGTTGTTAGCAATATTTTATTTAGATCACCTTTTACGTTGAAGCTAAATTCAGGAACAACTAAACGGAACTCCCGC
Source organism: uncultured Colwellia sp. (assembly GCA_963974965.1). Classification (GTDB taxonomy): domain Bacteria; phylum Pseudomonadota; class Gammaproteobacteria; order Enterobacterales; family Alteromonadaceae; genus Colwellia. The sequence continues at coordinate 242,873 of CAXBEX010000003.1, forward strand.
CCCGACGTTGTTCTACCAAATGCACTCAGATTAATGCGATGAATACCGGGCTCAGTATAAGGAATATCTTTAGTTCGACTTGTCGGATTTTCACTGCTTTCATCATCGATAATTGAAAAGGGCCTTGTTTGTCTATCTGGAAATGTTGTCTTACCTTGAAAAACTAAACTGCTAGGGTCTACATGGGTTTGATCAATAGTTAAAAGTAAACTATGTGGCATAGTTGCTGTTTTTGAAGTCTCTACAGAGATGGTTATGGGTGATTTATATAAGAGAATAGGCTTTTGGCGAAGCTCTCTCGTTATCAAGGGTAATTTTATTATAAAAACAGGTTGCCATTCACCTGCAGCAAAGTCTAAAAGAAATTCGCCAGTATAAAGACCATCCCTTGCATATTCATCAAGATCATGACCATCATCTGTAAATGATGTTAATTTAAAACCATCTGCACCAAAATTATCGTAGGCTGAATTATTCGTACTAAAAAAATTAACATCCAATTGAACAACGTCTTTAAATGCTGCTACATCGATATTTTCATCACCATTATAAAGTTTACCAACCACTTTTAAAGTTTCACCAGACAGTACAACGTCAGGTAAAGGATCAACTGCAATGTTAACGTCTGACATCACTAATATTTTACTATTCGGTAGAATATCACCGATAGCTTGCCATGGACCAGGCATAGGTTTGCTAATTTTGATCATGTCAAAAGTGCGATCATCATGCCATTGTATTTTTTTTCGGTCATAATCATTGATACGCACTTTTTTGCCATCGGGTTGTACTAAAATAATAGGCTTACTACCTCGACCCCGAAAAAATATTAGGGTTATTTCTTCAAGTTCGGCATCAATACGAAAGCGATTATCAAAATAGGGAATTTCATTCGTAATATTATCACTTTGATAAAAACCTATTTTTCCTTCTGGTAGCGGTTTTTCTTCATCTTGAAATACTTTGCTTTTGTGCTTTGTGCTTTGTGCTGTATTTTTTACAGCCTCTTGTACTATTTCTTGTGAAAAAGCGTGAGGAACGATAGCTAAAAAAATAAAATAAAATACTAGTGACTTGGTAATTTCCAAAGTGGCTCTCCCCCTTTTTGCTTAACAACTGATAATCTTTCTTTATGCGCTTCTATTTCATCGGCAGAAGCAGCAATAACCTTTAATTTTTCTCTATCATTGCTCAAACGTCTAATTGCCTTTGCATCACCCCCACTATTATCGCCAACAGACAAGTTGAATGTTGATTGCTTACGGGTCATTTCAATGTAAACAAAAGCGAGCAGCTGGGCATCAATTAAAGCGCCGTGATAAGTGCGGTCTATTAATTTATCAACTTTATAAAAACGGGCTAAATAATCTAAAGTTTTCGGCGAGCCAAATTCATCCTTTGACGTTTTTAATGTATCAGTAATAGTACAAATATCTTCTGTCATCGGTACTTTATTGCGAGAGCGCTCTGCAAAGTTTAATAATGAAAATTCATTATTCATAAAACCGACATCAAATTTAGCATTATGAATAACCAAATCGCCACCCCGAATGAAGTCAATGAACTCATCAACCACTTGTGAAAATATCGGTTTGTCTGCTAAAAATTCATTAGTTAAGCCATGAATATTAATAACTTCTTGATCCATTTGAAATACTTGTCCACGGACATCAAGTGGCTTTATATAGGCGTGATAAGTTCGCCCTGTTAATTGCCTGTTGATCATTTCTACACAACCAATTTCAACAATTCTATGCCCTTCGCGAGGGTTGATACCTGTTGTTTCCGTATCAAGAATTATCAACCGTTCTTCTTGCTTGATATCGGCTTTAGTTTCACTCTTAATAAGGTTATTACTTACGTTCACTATAAATATCTCTACATTTTTCTCATTAATGAAATTACTTTTCTGGCATTTTCTGTGGAAATTCTGCTAAGTTTATTTTAAACCGTTCACTGGTATAACATAATGAAATCAATGCTATGCTAATTATTGTTTGAATGATAATCCACTCTAATGAAAATAACTGCCAATAAAAATAGCCAACAACATGGGTGAGTAAATCAAATAGTAAAGCGATTGTTAAAATTGATCGACAATGTTGCCAACTACATTGTACCCAATAAGCAGCCTCAGGCCTGCGTAAACTAATAATAAGTACAACAAACAATCCAATAGCCCCTGAAAATAAACTTAAATAAAACAAGGAAGTTTCAGGGTATATCCAAGAAATAATACTCACTCTATCACGCATGTTAGTTACTGACATCAACCAAACTATGTAACCGCGTAATATGAATATGAGTACAAGATAAAAGCGTTTTGATAATTTTAAGCAATCAAAGCTGTCAAAATCTTCTACTGAGTAATGTTGATATTTTTTTTGGTGCCTTTTACTCACCCAATATACTTACTTTGTTTTTTAGATTCGCGCTCAAGTTGTAAATACTTTTGTCCCGCAGTAATAGCCTTCACTGCTTTTGAATTAAACTCACGAGTATACAAGGTGTAAACAACCCATATGCTCATTAAAATAAATAAAATAGGATGAAAAAACCAACACATAGCCGCTAAAGCGAAATAATATGAACGAAGCCCATAATTATATGAGTGAGCCGCTTGATCTTGCACTATAGCCATTTGCTTTGCATAAGCTTTCAGGTTTTCATTCAAACCAGAGGAGTCAATAGGTGCTGCGCCTATCATTACATTAACAAAACCATATTGGCGCATAGACCAAGTAAACTGAAAGAATGACAAAACAAAAATAAAAGCGAGTAAACTTAATTTTAACTGTATAGCTAAATGGCTAGCATGATCTGCATAAGGCATTGATGATATAACCGCTTCTAATGTATCAATTTTAGCAAAAAGCGTTAATAAACCCGCTAGAATTAATAACGTACTAGAAGCGAAGAAAGCTATATTGCGTTCTAAATTTGACAATAATGCCGCCTCCCCTACCCTTAGCTCTCTAGTAATTATTTCATACATCCAGTAAATTCTATGCTGATTCAAACTGCGAGCTAAACAGTCAGTAGTTTTTGCTTTTTTACGCGCAAACCACGCATAGCCAGACCAAGAAAGGAAAAACGTTAATAAAGCAAAAACATCAATAATAGATAAGGGCATATAAAAGCTCATGGAGTAGCAAAAAAATCAACTAGGCAATCTTAACTTGTATGTAAAAGACTGCAACACAATATCAGCGATGTGGGGATAAAAAAATTATTCGAACTATATCATGTGAATAAATAAACAGCATTAAAAGTAAATATTGTGTTAACGCTTAAAATTTGTAACAATTCTCCTCAAAATTTGTACGCGCTATTTATCTATCAAAAAGAATGAGAATAACGTTTAATGCACCTAAAAAACGCTTAAAAGTGCAAAATATCTATAATAACAATAAATTTACGGATAATGTATGCAAAAACTGAGTTGTAATAACTTATTTGTTCTTTTTTTTACTTTTTTACTGAGTTCGCCAATCTCAGCCGCTCAAGCAATCAATGCACCCACACTAAACAAAACAATAGCCCTACAACCTTTAAATATTCCTTATTACAAAGGTGAAATCACCCTTGATGGTGATTTAGACGAAGACCTTTGGTCAAAGGCTTTATTAGTTGACTTGAACATAGTCAATAGCCCTTGGGATAACTTACCTAGCCCAGTAAAAACAACAGCAAAACTCGTCGAAAACGGTGAGTTTCTTTATGTATCATTTATGGCATCAGATCCTGATCCTGAAAAGATCCAAGGTTTTTTAACCGACCGTGACGATGCTTGGTTTCATGATCTTGTCGGTATTAAACTCGATACACACAATAATCGTCGCTTAAATTATGAATTTTTTGTTAACCCTTACGGTGTTCAAAATGATGCAACTTACAATGAAATTACCAGTGAAGCTAACACCTCATGGGATGGACTTTGGTATGCGTTTGGTAAAAAAACGGAGCAAGGTTATCAAGTAGAAATAGCCATTCCTTATAACATTCTAAATTTCAAAAACGATGGTAAAGAAAAAAAATGGGCAATAGAACTGGTTAGAACCTACCCTAGAGATACAAAATTGCGTATATCTCATGTGCCAATTAATAGGGATGATCCCTGTTGGCTCTGTCAATATCCTGAAGCTATTGGTTTTAAAAATGCCAAAATAGGAAAAAACATCAGATTGACACCATCACTGACAGCGAGCAGAAATGAAGATCGTAATGTTTATGCCAACAGTAGCGATAAAACTAGCGATTGGTTATCTGAAGACGATATTGAAGCGGGACTTGATTTACGTTGGGGGATAAATGCTAATAATTTATTAAATGTAACAGTAAACCCAGACTTTTCTACGGTAGAAAGTGATGCTGGTCTGCTTGATGTAAATATAAATTTTTCATTGTATTACGAAGAAAAGCGCGCTTTTTTCTTAGACAACAGTGATTATTTTAGCAGTGATTTTGATTTAGTTTATACACGAAATATTGCCGATCCTGATTATGGCGCTAAACTCACTGGCCGTATTGATAAACACAGTTATGGTATGTTCGCCACCAATGATACTGAAACCAATATACTGCTTCCGAGTAGCTTAAATTCAGGCTTAGCAACATTAAGCAGAGAAAGTAACTCAAGCGCTTTTCGTTACCGCTATGACTATGATGATGATTTAACTATAGGAACAATAGCAACGCTACGCTCAGCTGATGAATATCATAACTATGTTGTTGGTATAGATGCCCACTATCGATTGTCTGAATCAAATGCAATTAAAGCGCAACTATTAAATTCTGATACTTTATACCCAGATGAAGTGAGTGATAGATTCAAACCGAGTGATGACAGCTTTAGTGATCAAGCATTTAAGCTTAACTTTAATCATAATTCTGAATATTGGTTAGTCGATTTAGATCACCAAAGTATAGGCGCTGACTTTCGAGCTGATTTAGGCTTTATGCCCAAAGCCGATATAAAAACAGACGAAATATTCGTAAAACGTACTTTTTATTCTGAGCAAGACAGCTATTGGCAAGAAGCCGGAGTTTCGGGAAAATGGCAAACTGTTCATAATACTAATAACGAGCTCATCGAGCGAGAGCTAAGCGCGGGTTTTAGCATTGATGGACCACTGCAGTCACAACTTGAACTAGGTTTTGCTCATGCTGAAAAAGTTGGTCTTCGTTATGATGATACTATTACTGATATTGACGGTAATACCTCCTTTTTTAATGAAGATCAATTTAGAATTTTTTCCAGTGCCAATTTAACTAACCGTACCTATATATCACTTGACTTAACTGTTGGTGATAAAATTGATTATGCAAATGATCGTTTAGGCGATTTAATAGAAGCCATTGGAAACATTACTATTTTTATAACCGATCATTTAGAGTTTGATTTTTATCAAACTTATAGCAAGTTAGATGCAAAAAAGGATAATGGTATTGATACTAATGTTTATATTGCTAACATTTCAGAGCTACGTTTATCCTATCAATTTAACGTGCGCAGCTATTTAAAACTGAATCTTGTTTATAATGATGTAGACTATTCTGGTGTTGAACAAATTAAAGACTTATCAAGTCAATTAATCTACGCCTATATAATTAACCCACAAACGGTATTTTTCTTAGGTTATTCGGATTACAGCTTTCAAGATAATGATTTAACTAAGTTAGCCCGAAGCGATAGAACTTTTTTCACCAAAATTAGCTATGCTTGGGCACCATAGGTTTATTTATCACGCTTTTTGCGCGCTTTTCTCACATCAATCATCACTTTTACAGAAAATAGCATTAGATACTTTTTAGCTTCCCTTGAAAGCTTTAAATCAACGCTCTAAGTTAACATTCTAAGTTCATTTTCTAAATTAACGCTTTAATTCCCTGCCCTAAACCAGCAAGCGTTAACGGATACATTTTACGTTCAACAAGCTGCTGCATTATTTGTATTGATGCATAATAAGGCCATTGCGGCTCAGCTTGAGGATTTAACCAAACTACTTTATCGAAATGATCGGTTAATCTTTTCATCCATACATTACCCGCTTCTTCATTCCAGTGTTCAACACTGCCACCGGGGTAGGTAATTTCATACGGCCCCATGGTTGCATCCCCCACAAAAATCACTTTATAGTCACGGCCATAGGTGTGCAACACTTGCAATAAATCTATTTTTTCATTATTCCTACGATTATTATCACGCCAAACACTTTCGTAGATACAATTATGAAAGTAAAAAAACTCTAAGTGCTTAAATTCACCGTGTATCGCAGAAAACAGTTGTTCACATACTTTAATATGGTCATCCATCGAACCACCAATATCAAAAAACATTAATACCTTAATCGCATTATGACGCTCTGGCTTCATTTTAAGATCAAGGTAACCTGCATTACGTGCTGTTGCAGCAATGGTGTCATCAAGGGCAAGTTCTTCACTGCTGCCTGTACGAGCAAATTGACGCAACTTGCGCAAAGCAACTTTCATATTGCGCGTACCTATTTCAACATTGGCATCTAAGTTTTTAAACTGGCGTTTATCCCACACTTTAGTTGCTTTGCGGTGTCTAGAGCTATCTTGCCCAATACGTACTCCTTCTGGATTATAACCATAAGCGCCAAAAGGAGAGGTTCCGCCCGTGCCTATCCATTTATTACCCCCTTGATGACGTTTCTCTTGTTCTTTAAGGCGCTCTGCAAGGGTTTCCATTAATTTATCTAAACCGCCTAAAGCCTTTATTTTTACTTTTTCTTCATCACTGAGTTGTTTCTCAAAATGTTTTTTTAGCCAATCTTCAGGTATTTCAGATAAATCTAACTCCAGACTGGCCACGCCTTTAAAATAATCTGCAAAAGCACGATCAAACTTATCAAAATGCGCTTCATCTTTAACGAGAATAGTTCGGCTTAAACTATAAAAATCATCAATATTGGCAAACACAACACCCTGCTCTAAGGCACGGAGTAAATCGAGTAATTCACGCAGGGTACAAGGTACTTTGTAGTCGCGTACCTTACAAAAAAAATCTATTAACACAAATCAACCTCTTTGAATTAGGGACTAACGGTGACGTTGGTTCATAAAAGCAAGTTTTTCAAATAAATGCACATCTTGCTCATTCTTCAATAAAGCACCATGCAGTGGCGGAATAACTTTCTTTTGTCTGGTTTCATGTAAAACTTCTGGAGAGATATCTTCAGCAAGTAATAATTTTAACCAATCAATCAACTCAGACGTTGAAGGTTTTTTCTTTAAGCCCGGCATGTCACGTAAATCAAAAAATAAGGCAAGCGCTTCATCCAATAACTTTTGCTTTATCTTAGGAAAGTGCACATCAACAATCGCTTGCATTTCAGCTTTTTCAGGGAAGTTAATGTAATGGAAAAAACAGCGTCTTAGAAAAGCATCAGGAAGCTCCTTCTCGTTGTTGCTTGTGATGATAATAATAGGTCTTTGTTTAGCGACAATCTTTTCTTGAGTTTCATAAACAAAAAATTCCATTTTATCGAGCTCTAATAATAAATCATTAGGAAATTCAATATCGGCTTTATCTATTTCATCAATTAATAATACAGGGCGATTATCGGCAGTAAAGGCATGCCATAATTTTCCTTTGATAATGTAATTGCCAATATCATTAACTTTTTCATTACCTAATTGACTATCTCTTAGGCGTGATACGGCATCATACTCATATAAACCTTGCTGCGCTTTGGTGGTTGATTTTATATGCCATGAAATAAGATCTACGTTTAAACTAGCGGCTAATTCCTCAGCTAGCATAGTTTTACCTGTACCTGGTTCACCCTTTATTAATAAAGGTTTCTCTAAAGCAATGGCTGCATTAACCGCTAGTTGTAAGTCATTTGATGCAATATAATTGCTGGTGCCCTGAAATGCGCTCATATTCAATTTCCAATAAATTATGATAAGTTATAGTAAGTAATAAAGTGATATAACTATTTATTTTTTAAATATAATTATGTCTTTTTTAAAATGGTACTAGAAAACTGCTAGTATATTCCATAAAAATATATAAGTTATAACAAAATATCACTTCTTTTTCTGTAGTAAAGCGCTAATCTTAACAAATATACTTAAGTGAAAATAGTCAGAGGATCCTGCAATGTCTAATATATTTGAAGATAATTCAACCTCCATTGGTAATACACCTTTGGTAAAGCTTAACCGTGTAATTGCTAGTAAAAATAGTGACGGCACACCGACAGCAACCGTTTATGCAAAAATAGAATCTAGAAACCCAAGTTTTAGCGTTAAATGTCGTATTGGCGCTGGTATGGTATGGGATGCTGAAGAAAAAGGCTTATTAGTTCCAGGCAAAGAAATTGTAGAGCCAACCAGTGGTAATACTGGCATTGCGCTTGCTTTTGTTGCTGCAGCAAGAGGCTATGGTATTACGCTAACGATGCCAAGCACGATGAGCTTAGAGCGTCGTAAACTATTGTCTGCTTTAGGCGCAAAAGTTGAATTAACCGATGGTGCTAAAGGCATGAATGGCGCAATTGCTAAAGCGCAAGAAATTAAAGACTCTGATCCTGAAAAATATGTGTTATTAGGTCAGTTTGACAACCCTGCTAACCCGAAGATTCATGAACAAACCACTGGTCCTGAAATTTGGCGCGACACTGAAGGTAGCATTGATATTTTAGTTTCTGGTGTTGGTACTGGTGGCACAATTACAGGTATCAGCCGTTACATAAAATTAACAGAAGGTAAAGCAATACAGAGTATTGCCGTAGAGCCAACCGATTCACCCGTAATTACTCAAAAACTTGCTGGTGAAGAGTTAACACCTGGCCCTCATAAAATTCAAGGTATAGGAGCTGGCTTTATTCCTGGCAACTTAGATTTAGATATGATTGATGGTGTTGAGCAAATAACAAATGAAGACTCTATGGCTATGTCACACCGTTTAATGAAAGAAGAAGGTATTCTTGCTGGTATTTCATCTGGCGCGGCTGTTGTTGCAGCTAAACGCCTTGCTGAAAAGCCAGAAAATACGGGTAAAGTGATAGTAGTCATTTTACCAAGTTCAGCTGAACGTTATCTATCAAGTGCTTTATTTAGTGATAGCTTTACAGAAAAAGAATTAGTGCAATAGGTTTATACCTGTTCCATTAAGTTGGTGAAATTGATATTAGTTTCATTATATTATTTAAAGGTGCTCCGGCACCTTTTTTATTGAAGAGGCTTTTATTGAATAGACTAGGCTGTTTGCGTTATGCTTAGTTCAATGATTATAAATTTACTTATTAATATCCCCTTATGCATAAAACATTTCCTTTAATTTTAATCTTCCTATTTTTTCTTAGCGCTTGTGGCGGCAAAGAAGAAATTGATGAAATCGATAACCCAAAACTTGTAGCTGTTGCGTTTTTTAAAACGATTTATAACGAAAAAGATATTAACAAGGCAGCCTCGGTTTGTTCGCCTAAATTGGCACGTTTATTATTGCATTACAAAACATCACAATCGGTTGCTAGACATCTTTTTAATATGTCTTTTGAAAAAATAACTGATATAAAACCTGATAATACAGGTGTTAAAATCAGAGAGCAATTTAAAGATAAAGCGGTAGTGACCATTAATATAGAAGGCTATTACGACGAAAGCAAAGTAAAACATGTTAAACGTCTTTTATTAATTCAAAATGATAATGGTCAATGGATTGTTGATGAAATTTTAAAAGATCCTTTTTAAACATCATTTAATAAAATCATCAACAGGCAAGAATAAATGATGATAAAAATCACGCATTTTCATCATCATTCTCTTCAACAATTATCACTGTTTTTTGAATTAGCTTAACGCGCCCTGAATCAACTAGCGCTTTTCTTAGTTTTCTAGCGCGAATGTTCTTATTAAAAACAAGCACACACCGTCATTTTTTAAATATGATCGACAGCCATAATTTCATATTCAACCACGCCACCGGGTGTTGCAATTTCAATTTCGCTATCAACAGTTTTACCAATCAAACCACGGGCAATGGGTGAGTTAATCGAAATGCGGTTTTGTTTAATATCAGCTTCATCATCACCAACAATTTGATACTTCACTTCCGCTTCGGTATCAATGTTAAGCAAAGTAACCGTAACACCAAAAATGACTTTTCCTGTATTAGCAATTTTAGTCACATCGATAATTTGTAGATTACCTAATTTACCTTCAATTTCTTGAATACGACCTTCACAAAAGCTCTGTTGTTCGCGAGCAGCATGGTATTCAGCATTTTCTTTTAAATCGCCGTGTTCACGTGCTGTTGCTATATCTGCAACTATTGTAGGGCGTTTAACCGTTTTTAAATGATTTAGCTCTTCACGCAATGCATTGGCGCCATGAACTGTCATTGGGTATTGACTCATAATTTCATTCTTTCTTTTATTTAAAGTTAATAAGTGTGAGTAACAAAGCTAGTTTAAGTAATAGCAAGGCGGGAACACGGAGCTTAGTTTACTAAGTGAGTATTCCCAACGATGCTAGTGCTTAAAGTAGCAAGTTAATCTTCTTATTTACAGCGTTTGTGTAATTCTTGGATAGATGTAACAGTATTTCTATCATCAGCAGAATGCGCCTGACAAGCAGCAAATGCAGCGTTTAATGTTGTAGTATAGGCAACTTTATAACGTAATGCACCGCCACGTAATACTTTAGAATCTTCAATGGCCTTACGCCCTTCAGTGGTATTAATAATATAACTATATTCACTGTTTTTAATTCTATCAAGAATATGTGGGCGACCTTCGTGTACTTTGTTAACTAAACGTACAGGAACATTCGCTTCACCTAAAATAATAGCGGTTCCGTGGGTTGCATCAAGTTCATAACCTAAAGCAACCATTTGCTTAGCTAGGTCTACTACACGTACTTTATCAGAGTTACGAACAGAAATTAATGCTCGACCTGACTTAGGAACAGACTCGCCTGCACCTAAATTAGCTTTTGCATAAGCCTCTTCAAACGTATCACCTACGCCCATCACTTCACCAGTTGAACGCATTTCTGGCCCAACTAAAGGATCGCTACCATGAAACTTATTAAAAGGAATAACCACTTCTTTCACAGAAAAATATGGTGGTATCAATTCTTGTGTAATACCTTGCTCAGTTAACGATTTACCCGCCATTACCCGGGCACCAATTTTAGCTAACGGTACAGACGTTGCTTTTGATACAAATGGTACAGTACGCGCAGCACGAGGGTTTACTTCAATGATATAAACCTCGTCATCTTTAACCGCCATTTGTGTATTCATTAAGCCAATAACACCTAACTCGAACGCTAAGTCAGTTACTTGCTTGCGCATCACATCTTGAATTTCTTGGCTTAAGCTGTACGCAGGTAATGAACAAGCACTATCACCCGAATGAACACCTGCTTGCTCAATGTGCTGCATAATACCGCCAATAACTACCATTTCACCATCACAAATAACGTCAATGTCAACTTCAATGGCATCATCTAAGAAATGATCAAGTAATACCGGTGAGTCATTTGAAACACTAACAGCTTCGGTCATATAACGGCGTAAATCGTCTAAGTCATACACTATTTCCATAGCGCGACCGCCCAATACATAAGAGGGGCGAACAACTAATGGGAAACCAATCGCTTCGGCTTTTGCCATTGCTTCATCTATTGAAGTTACGGTAGCATTTTCAGGTTGTAATAAACCTAAGCGATCAACGGCTTGTTGGAAGCGCTCTCTATCTTCTGCACGGTCAATGGCATCAGGCGAGGTACCAATAATTGGCACGCCAGCAGCCTCTAAAGCACGCGCTAGCTTAAGTGGTGTTTGTCCACCGTATTGTACAATTACGCCTTTTGGTTTTTCAATTCGAACGATTTCAAGCACGTCTTCAAAGGTAATTGACTCAAAGTATAATCTGTCTGAAGTATCATAATCAGTTGAAACGGTTTCAGGGTTACAGTTAACCATGATCGTTTCATAACCATCTTCACGAAGTGCTAATGCAGCATGAACACAACAGTAATCAAATTCAATCCCTTGACCTATACGGTTAGGGCCACCGCCTAAAATCATTATTGATTCTTTATCGGTAGGATTTGCTTCACATTCTTCATCGTAGGTTGAATACATATAAGCAGTATCAGAGCTAAATTCTGCTGCACAGGTATCAACACGTTTGTAAACAGGATGAATACCAGCTTTATGACGCTTTTTACGAATTTCGGCCTCGCTAACACCAATAACATCGGCAAGACGAGCATCGGCAAAACCTTTACGCTTAAGTTTGCGCAAATAATCAGCGGTTAATACTTTTAAGCCACCTTCAGAAACTTTTGCTTCTTCTAAAACAATATCTTCAATTTGCACCAAGAACCAACGATCTATGTTGGTTAAACGGAAAACATCATCAACGGTTAAACCAAGACGAAAAGCATCCGCGATATACCAAATACGATCAGAGCCGGCTTCTTGTAACTCATGCATAATTTTCGTTTTAGCGCCCGGTTGAGTCACATCAACCATAGGGTCAAAACCGTTTACACCAACTTCCAAACCACGTAAGGCTTTTTGCATTGATTCTTGCTGGTTACGGCCAATCGCCATTACTTCGCCAACTGACTTCATTTGAGTGGTTAGTCTATCTTCACAGCCGGCAAACTTTTCAAAGTTGAAACGTGGTATTTTAGTGACAACGTAATCAATTGTCGGCTCAAATGATGCTGGTGTTTTACCACCGGTGATATCATTGGTTAATTCGTCAAGGGTATAACCTATCGCTAATTTGGCCGCAATTTTAGCAATGGGGAAACCTGTTGCTTTTGATGCTAGCGCTGATGAACGAGATACACGTGGGTTCATCTCAATAATAACCATGCGGCCAGTATCAGGACAAACGCCAAACTGTACGTTTGAACCACCAGTTTCCACGCCAATTTCACGTAACACTGCCAATGAAGCATTACGCATAATTTGGTATTCTTTATCTGTTAACGTTTGCGCAGGCGCTACCGTGATTGAATCGCCCGTATGAATGCCCATAGGGTCGAAGTTTTCAATAGAACAAACAATAATACAGTTATCATTTTTGTCGCGAACTACTTCCATTTCATATTCTTTCCAGCCAATTAATGATTCATCAATCAATAATTCCGAGGTTGGTGAAAGATCTAATCCACGGGTACAAATTTCAGTAAACTCTTCGATGTTATACGCAATCCCCCCACCTGAGCCACCCATGGTAAACGATGGGCGAATAATACACGGGAAACCAAGATTCTTGCTAGCGGCATAAGCTTCATCAAGTGTATGAACAATTTCAGCACGCGGCGTATCAAGGCCAATCGCCTTCATTGCTTTGTCAAAACGACTTCTGTCTTCTGCTTTGTCGATTGCATCAGCAGTAGCGCCAATCATTTCAACATTAAATTCTTTTAAAACGCCTTTGGCTTCAAGCTCAAGTGCACAGTTAAGTGCAGTTTGCCCCCCCATAGTAGGTAATACAGCACAAGGACGTTCTTTTTCAATGATTTTACGAACAACTTCCCAGTGAATAGGCTCGATGTATGTGGCATCAGCCATGTCTGGGTCAGTCATTATCGTTGCAGGGTTAGAGTTAACTAAAATAACTCGATAACCCTCTTCGCGTAATGCTTTACAGGCTTGCGCGCCAGAATAGTCAAACTCACAAGCTTGACCAATAACAATTGGGCCTGCACCTAAGATCAAGATACTTTTTAAATCTGTTCTTTTTGGCATGTCAATATTCTCTCTTATCTTCTCTTGTCAAGGGTGTAGGATTAAGCTTGGTTTGCTTTATGCTCGGCTTTATATTCGGCTTTATATGCGTTAATCAAGTCGATGAAATGATCGAATAATGGCGCAGCATCATGCGGACCTGGACTTGCTTCTGGATGACCTTGGAAACTAAACGCAGGTTTATCTGTGCGGTGAATACCTTGTAATGTTCCATCGAACAATGACTTATGCGTAACACGAAGGTTATCAGGCAAATTGGTTTCATCAACAGCAAAACCATGGTTTTGTGAAGTGATCATCACAACATTGCGGTCAATATCATTAACTGGATGGTTGGCACCGTGGTGGCCAAATTTCATTTTGATGGTTTTTGCACCACTGGCTAAACCCAGTAATTGATGACCTAAACAAATACCAAAAATAGGGATGTCAGTCGTTAAAAATTCTTTAATCGCGGCAATAGCATAATCACATGGCTCAGGATCTCCCGGACCATTTGATAAAAAGATACCATCAGGATTCATCGCTAATACATCACTTGCTGATGTTTGTGCTGGTACTACCGTTAATTTACAACCACGGTCTACTAACATACGTAAAATATTGCTTTTCGCACCAAAATCATAGGCAACCACATGAAAGTCAAAGTTTTCTGGCTTTGAAAAGCCTTCACCCATAGGGCTACCTAACGACCAGCTGCCTGAGGCCCACTGGTATTGCTCTTTAGTAGAAACCACTTTTGCCAAGTCCATTCCTTTAAGACCAGGAAATGCTTTAGCTTGCTCTAACGCACTGTCTTGTACTGATTGTAAGCTTTCATCACTCGTATCACTAACCGTTAAAATACATCCGTTTTGCGCGCCTTTCTCTCGTAAAATACGCGTTAGTTTACGGGTGTCAATATCAGCTATACCTAGAATATTATTAGTAACCAAATAGTCGCTTAAACTTTGCTCGTTTCTAAAATTACTTGCTAGCAATGGTAAATCGCGGATCACAAGACCTTTAGCAAAAATAGACTCCGATTCTTTATCTTCACAGTTAGTCCCGGTATTACCAATATGTGGGTAAGTCAGGGTGATAATTTGCTCTGCATATGAAGGATCGGTGAGGATTTCCTGATAACCTGTCATTGAAGTATTAAATACTACTTCACCAACAGCCGTTCCCTGTGCACCAATTGCGGTGCCTTTAAATACGGTACCGTCTTCCAGTACCAAAATAGCAGATATAGCCAATGTAACCTCCAAAATGAAGAAAAGAATGCAAAACGTTTACTTTAAAGAAAATTAAAACATATAAAAATCGCTTTAAACTTAGCTTTAAAATAAAGGTAAAACAGTCACAAAATTTGCACATAAAAAATGTCAAAAATTGGCTTTTCGCTAAATTTTTGACAAAATCCACTTATTTTACGCTTGTAGACTTCTTTCGTCTAGTTAAAACTGTAAAAAACCGTTGTTTTATGTGATTTAATCACTTTTAGCCACCAAGCAGTTAAAAGTAGTAGTTATCTATTACTTTAAACCTAAAACATCCTGCATATCGTAAAAACCATTCTCGGCTTCACTCAGCCAAAATGCGGCTCTCATCGCACCTAAAGCGAAAGTCATGCGAGAACTTGCTTTATGGGTAATTTCTAACCGTTCACCTAAGTCAGCAAAAAAGGCAGTATGTTCCCCAACAATATCTCCCGCTCTAACCGTGGCAAAACCTATTGTTTCTCTGTCTCGCTCGCCTGTAATACCTTCTCGGCCATAAACAGCACATTTATTAAGATCACGCCCTAACGTATCAGCAATTACCTGCCCCATTTTAACTGCGGTACCTGAAGGAGCATCTTTTTTAAATCGATGGTGCGCTTCAAAAATTTCTATATCAGTATAGTCGCCAATAGCCTTTGCTGTTACTTCAAGTAACTTGAACATTAAATTAACCCCAACTGAAGTATTAGGCGCTAACACTACCGGTATTAATTCACCTGCTTTTTCAATAAGGCTAACTTGTTCATCACTAAAGCCTGTAGTGCCAATAACTAACGCTTTTTTATGTTGCTGACACCAGTTAATATTTTCAATGGTTGTTTCTATTGAAGTAAAATCAATAAAGACCTCGGCATCTGCTAACTGACTCAATTCAATCGAGGTAGTTAAACCTATAGCGCCTATACCCGCTAGTTCACCAAGATCAAAATCCGCAAATGAAGAGCTAGCACGAACACTGCCACCAATGAGTTCAATACTTTCGTGTTCATGAGCTGCTTGAATAAGGTTACGGCCCATACGTCCACTACAGCCTAAAATAGCTACTTTTACTTTCATTTTAATTCTCTATCTTTAAATTACATACTAAATGACTTACTAATAAACTTTTACTATTTAACTCTGATTAATAAACACCGTCTAATCATTCAACACTGTCTAATTATTCAATACAAAAGGAAAGTCTAATGATAATGAATTTGATAAGTCATGGGAAACAACATTAATAATTTTCAATTCATTATCAATTAAAACCAAATGATAAATGGCGAAAAAATCGGCAAATATTTCACCTTGTTCATCAACGAATTCCCAATCGATACTAGCAAGTAGCAAATATTCAGAAACTACCGAGTAACTTGCTTTTCTAGCAATAATATTACTGGTTTTCGCTTGCTGTAATTGGGTGAAAATATGACTAAATTCTTGCTGACTTTCTTTCGCGTTTTTCAGCAAAACAGCCTTATCAGGGGTATGTAACGTGCATGGTAAGTGGTAGCACGCTGCAACTGCATTAAGATCATAACGGTTAAAGGCGGCTATATAACCTTTAAATAAGCTGACAATTTTTGTAGTCTGCACTTTCAGCCTCACCCCTTACATTAATAAACTAACGATACTAATATTGAAAGTTAATTAACTTTCAATTAAAAAAAAGCCCTCAAATGAGGGCTTTTAAAATAATTATATTAACTAATAATGCTTAGTAATTCCACATCAAATACTAACGTAGCATAAGGAGGAATAGCACCTTGTGAGCCTTGCTCACCGTAAGCTAAGTTGTAAGGAATAGTTAATTTCCATTTACTGCCTTCAGTCATTAACTGTAATGCTTCAGTCCAACCTGCGATTACGCCGCCTACTGGAAATTCTGCTGGTTGACCGCGCTCAACTGAGCTATCAAACACATCGCCATTGGCAAATGTACCATGATAATGAACACGAACAGTGCTAGCGGCTGTTGGTTTTTCACCTGTCCCCGTTGCAATCACTTCGTACTGTAAACCAGACTCTGTTATGGTTACTTCATCACGCTTAGCATTTTCAGCTAAAAAGGCTTCACCTTCCGCTGCTTTTTCTTTTGCGATAATTTGCTCTTGCTCTTGTAGCTTTTTAGATACTACAGAGAAAGCTGCATTTAACTCTTCATCTGACACTTGACTAGCTGCATTGGCTAATGCATCGGCAATACCTGCTTGTACTGCGGTAATATCAAAATCTTTAAAAGGGTTATTACGTAATTGATCACCTAATTGACGACCTACGCCATAGCTTACACGTTGTTCAATGGTTTCGAACTTATTTTCAGACATTGTGTTTTCAGAAATAGTATTATCAGACATATCTTTCACTTACTTTTATATAAATAGAGAATTAAAAATTGGCGAGAGTTTATCATAAACCTTAACTAGTATGTAGTGGTGGATTATGGCAATTTGTTATTTTTATAAGTGAATTAATATTTTTTATAAGTGATTAAATGCAAAACACTGCTTCACACAGTAGTGATTAAACGAATATAATAAGTAAAAATTTGTAACATTAATAATAAGAATAATTAATTTATGACCACTCCTGCTGCTGTAGAGCAACCAACATCTAATAAAAAAAGCCTTATTGCATTACTTCCCTTTGCCGTATTTCTTGGAATTTTTTTAGGCACTGGCATTACTCTTACGCTTCAAGGAAGCGATTTTGCTTTTTATCAACTCCCTGCCAGCATAGCCATTATTCCTGCTATTTTTGTCGCGCTTTATATGGGTAAAGTAATAGGCAAAGAATCTATTGATAAACAAATAGGCCAATTTATCAGTGGTGCAGGTCATGCCAACATCATGACCATGTGTATTATCTACTTACTGGCGGGTGCTTTTGCAACAGTGGCTAAAGCAACAGGCAGCGTTGATGCTAGTGTGCAATTAGGTTTGGCATTTTTTCCTGCTTATTTGCTATTACCCGGATTATTTCTAGTTGCAGCATTTTTATCAACCGCGATGGGAACTTCAATGGGCACAATTGCCGCTATTGCTCCTATTGCTTTAGGTTTTATAGACTCCGCAGGCTTAGATTCTGCTTTAGTTGCAGGCTGCTTAATTTCTGGCGCCATTTTTGGTGATAACTTATCTATCATTTCTGACACAACTATTGCATCAACACGTAGCCAAGGTGCACATATGAAAGATAAATTTAGGATTAACTTTAAATTTGCCGTGCCTGCCGCCATTATTTGTTTAGTTATATTTGCGGCTTTAGGTCAAAGTATTAATTATGAAATGACTAGTGACCCTGCTGTTGTAGGACTTATTCCTTACATTGTAATTTTAGTACTAGCGCTATCGGGGGTAAACGTATTTGTAGTGCTAACCTTGGGTATAGTGTTAGCAGCAGTTATTGGTATGTTAACTAATGACTATCAATTATCCGCTTGGATAAATGATATCAACTCAGGTTTTGCTAGCATGCAAGATATCTTTATTTTGTCATTATTTATTGGTGGCTTAAGTGAGCTAATTCGACATCAAGGCGGATTATCTGCCTTAACGCAAGCAATTGAGTCATTGGCAAGAAAGCTAAGCCCGAATAATAAAAGACGTGCTGCCGGTTTAGGTATTGCAGGGTTAACTTTTGGTTGTAATTTTTTTACTGCAAATAATACTGTTTCAATTATTATCACCGGTGAAACCGCAAAAGATTTAGCGACAGATGGCGAGTTAACACCAGCACAGTCTGCTAGCTTACTCGATATTTTCGCTTGTATTAACCAAGGTTTATTACCTTACGGAGCGCAGGCTTTACTATTAGGTGCAACATTGGGGATTTCTCCTTTAGCGGTGATTTCTCACGCGTTTTACCCCATGATTTTGTTCTTTACGGCAGGAATTGCTTTTTGGAAAATGACTAAAGCTTGATTCTATTTTCAGTTGTAACTTTAGTTTAAATACTAACTTTAGTTTAAGCTTTAATCAATCAACGTGCTGCTGTCTTTTTTTACGCCATAAATATCGCTAGGATTAAATCCTAATGTTATATGAAAATCTTTGCTTTTAAGTAAGAAGCGTTGACGAATCAATTGAGCATCACCACTTTGGGCAACAACAAAAAATGTTTGCTTATTATCGAGTTCAACTTTTCCTAAACCAAGTAATGTTACATTAAGTTGATTAGTAAAATCACTATTAGTATTTGGTGCTAGTAATTTTTCAATCAATCCCTTATCAGCTAATTGATATTCTTGTGGGCTCAGTAGCGTCATATGGAATAATTGATGATCGCGCGCCGCCTGGCGTTCACGATACTGCCCAAAACTATCTCCTAACAAAGTCTCTAACTTAGCTAAATAGGGCGATAATTCAGCACGACTCACAATTGCACCTATATATTCTTGCCCTTGATTATCGCTCAATTTAGTGATTTTTAAACGTAAGGTTTTAGATAGCTGTTTTTGTTGCTGATCTTGTAAATCATTAAGTGACCGAAGCGCCCTTACCTGCTTATCGGTAAGTTCCACCTTGTCATTACTAAGGCTTTTAGCTGCAACATTCACTTGAATGAGCAAAAAAAGTACTGTTAAAGCTATTTTAGAAATTGTCATTAAGGATCTTCTTTTATAATAAACACGCTTTGAACTGTCTAATATTAATTAATTGTATTGTTAATTGTATTGTTAATTGTATTGTTAATTATGTTTTGCCAATAAAGCGACTAAATCATCTTCAGTTAACACAGCTACACCTAAATCTTGCGCCTTAGTTAATTTAGAACCAGACTTTTCACCTGCAACTAAAAAATGTGTTTTTGCTGAAACACTACCTGAAACTTTAGCACCTAATAATTGTAAAGCGGCTTTCGCTTCACTTCGCCCCATTTGACTTAAGGTGCCAGTTAACACAAAAGTTTGCTCAGCTAAGGGGAGTTCATCAGCCGTTTTAACCACTATATCAGGCCAGGTCATCGAAGCTTCTAAAGCTAAAACTACTGCCAAATTATGATCTTCTTTAAAAAAGTTAACAATATTTTTAGCAACAATCTCACCAACATCATCAACGGCTTGTAAAGCTTCAAAACTGGCCGTTTGTATTGCAGATAGTGTGCAAAAGTAATTTGCTAAATTAGCCGCTGTTGCCTCGCCTACTTCTCTAATGCCCAAACCATAAATAAACTTAGCCAAACTTGTGTGTTTTGCTTTATCTATTGATGCAATTAAATTTTTTGCTGACTTTACACCCATGCGATCCATAGTGCTAATATCAAGTTCAGTTAAATTGAACAAGTCTGCTGGCGTTGAAATAAGGCCTTCATCAACTAATTGTTCAACTAATTTATCGCCTAAGCCATCAACATCATGCGCTTTGCGAGAAGCAAAATGTTTAATCGCTTCTTTTCGTTGTGCTTGGCAAAATAGCCCTGCGGTACAGCGAAGTACAGCCTCGCCTTCAGCTCTAACAACTTTTGAATCACAAACAGGACAGGTTTGTGGAAAAACGACCTCTTTAACATTATTGTCGCGCTTTTCAAGTACCACAGAAACAATTTGAGGTATTACGTCCCCTGCACGTCGTATAACTACGGTGTCACCAATTTTCAAACCTAAACGCTCAATTTCATCTTGGTTATGTAAAGTAGCATTAGAAACCGTAACGCCACCAACAAATATTGGTTTTAAGCGTGCTACCGGTGTGATAGCACCAGTTCGACCTACTTGGAACTCTACCTCTTCAACGGTAGTTAATTCTTCTTGTGCTGGGAATTTATAAGCAATTGCCCAACGAGGTGCTCGCGCAACAAAGCCAAGCCGTTCTTGCAATGAAATATCATCGACTTTAAGTACTGTGCCATCTATTTCATAACTTAGCTGTTCGCGCTTATCAAGAATATCTTGATAAAAAGCTTGTACTTGCTGTTGATCAGCTAGCAAACGAACTTCAGGGCACATTGGTAAGCCTAATGATTTTACCTGACATAAACGTTGGTAATGTGAGTTTTTTAAAAATATTTGTTTGCCTTCAACCTCATCACTTGCGGATAAGTCACCAACAAAACCTAGACCATAGGCATAAAAATCTAAATTACGTTTAGCGGTGATTTTTGAATCTAACTGACGCAAACTACCTGCAGCCGCATTACGTGGGTTGGCAAATGATTTTTCGCCCTTTTTTATTGCTGTTTCATTTAATTGCTCGAAACTCGCTTTAGGCATAAAAACTTCACCACGAACCTCAACAATATCAGGATAATCAATACCGCTTTCACCAATAAGCTTTAACGGAATAGATTTAATAGTGCGAATGTTTTCTGTGATGTTTTCACCCGTGCTACCATCACCTCGTGTTGCGGCTTGCACTAAAACGCCTTGTTCATAACGTAAGCTTACCGCTAATCCATCAAGTTTCGGCTCTGCACAAATAACAATACTTTTATCACTGCCTAGTCTGTCTTGAATACGTTTAATAAAAGCTTGCCACTCATCAATAGAAAAAACATTATCAAGCGATAGCATTGGTACTTGATGAGTAACTTGTGTAAAAGCTTTAAGCGGCTGCCCACCTACTTTTTGACTAGGTGAGTCAATCGTTTTCAACTCGGGATGTTTTTGTTCTATTGCCAGTAATTCCCGCATTAATCTATCATATTCAGCATCAGGAACACTTGGCTGATCAAGCACATAATATTGATGATTATATTGGTTGATTTGTTGGTGCAGTTGTTTAACTTTTTTAGATAACGTTTGCGAAAATTTAGTTGTAGGCATGGATAAGTAACTCAAAAAAGGCATAAAAAGCCTTAGTAGAGTCACTGTTTAACTTTATAGATTAAACAGTGACTTAAAAGAAATATATTATTTATTATTCAACATTAGCAAGGCGATATTGCCGGTCAAATTCGCGTATTTTACTCACGTAATGTTGCTCAGTTTGTTTGGTCATCACATTACGTTTGTCATCAAGTAATTGTGCATTAAATTCTGCAGCTAGTTGCTTAGCGGCCAATAACATTTGCTCAAAAGCAGCAAAAGGGTCGCCTGCATTAGGTAAGATCATAAATAAACTTACCCCCTGTGTAACAAATGTTTCCATTGTGTCTAATTTAAAAGAGCCTGGGTTTAGCATATTAGCTAAGCTAAACGTTACCCCGCCATTACCTGCACTGTCTTGATGGCGGTGAAAAATATTCATCTCACCATATTTCATGCCTAACGTTAATAAACTGGGTAAAAGTGCTGCACCAGACATTTGATGGTTTTGTGGCATAACAACACTTAAAATAATAACTTGTGTATCAAGCTTAGCCGTTTTTGTTTCTTTAATTAGGGAAACTTTTTTAGGCTTGTCTTCAATGTCATCAATATTAATGCTTGGCATTGCTTTATCGTCAATTGATAAACCATCACCAAAATTTATTTCTATTTGATTTCGTTTTATCCCTAATTTAGAGGGCGATTTAGAAAGTGTTTTAGCAGGCGTTTTTCTATTAACTGTTGTTTTAGGTTTCGCCTTAGTGACGGGTTGTTGATACATAGGCTGTGCTAAAGTGATTTTTTTCTTTACCTCTAGATCATGTTCAAACACTTGCTCTTTAGATGAAAGTTCATTATATGATTCATCATTTTGGCCATCGCCTAAATGACTAATTTCTTCAAGGCTAATAGCTTGTTCAAAGTCTTTTTCACTTTCAACGTTAGGTTCATTGGTTTGTTTGAAGACTTTTACTTGTCCTACGCCATCTTGATCAAAACCACTACCGTCAAAATCTCTAGAGATTGGTTTAGCTTTTGTTTTACTTGCTTTACTTGTTTTACTTGTTTTGAGCTTATAAGGATTTTTTTGTTTTCTAATGGTCCACAAACCATGGATAAAAATAGCGGCAATAATAACGCCGCTAAGAATAATTAATGCGTTTCTGAAATTATCTTCCATTGTTATGCCTGTCTTTTAGTTCTTTTCTAAGGAAATTTGAGATTTTTATTCTTGTGTTTTTTATTCTACTGATGTTATCTCAATATGCAGAATTTAGCGAAAATTGATGTATCATGAGTCTATATAAAAAATCCAACATAAACTTTAACAGAAATAGTGGCATTTTGTAACAAGTTAGCACTGTAATTGCGTTTAAGCACACTTTATAATCTGTCTATTAATATCAATATGTTACTACTCATACATGTCTAATTCTACTAAAAATCATTTTCTTCCTTCACGTATCCCTATGGCTCAAAGTGGCGCGGGTTATTTATTTAAAGGTTTTGAGCTTATTCGTTTAAAAGGTATTCGTCGATTTGTGCTTATACCTTTATTGATAAATTTAATTCTTTTTAGCTGCGCATTCTATTTTCTGTACATAGAACTTGAGCATTACATGACCATGATTATACAGTGGCTCCCAAACTGGCTAAACTGGCTTAGTGCTGTTTTATGGCCATTGGCGGTAATAACGATATTAGTTATTTTCTCTTTTTTATTTAGCACTGCCGCGAACTGGCTAGCCGCACCTTTTAATGGTTTATTATCTGAAAAAATTGAAAGTATATTAGTAGGAGAAGTTGCCCCCAGCGGTAACATGTTAGCGGTTGTAAAAGAGATTCCAAGAACATTAGCACGAGAATGGATAAAGCTAGTTTATTATGTTCCTCGCGCTATCGGTTTTTTTATTTTAATGTGGATCCTGCCTGTTATAGGTCAAATTATTTGGTTTTTATTTGTCGCTTGGATGATGGCAGTACAATATAAAGATTATCCTTTTGACAATCATAAAATTTCTTTTCCTGTAATGAAACAATCGTTAAAAGAACACCAAGGATTAAGTTACAGTTTTGGGATCAGTGTCGCAATATTCTCCATGATACCTATTGTTAACCTTGTTATCATGCCTGTTGCTATTTGCGGTGCTACTGCGCTTTGGGTTGATCATTACCGTGATGATTTTTTATCACGCTAATTTATTATCAAACGCAATCTCGCACTCTTTATCAAAATCATATATATTTAATCCAGTGAGATAAAAACAACAGGAATTGATGTAATGACAACAACACGTATAAGTAAATACTCATTATTAGCAGGATTAACAGGTGCAGCTTTATTAAGTTTAAGCGCATTGACCTTTGCAAGTGATGAAGTTACCCCTATATCAATTCCTATATTAGATAATGCACAAGTTTTTGCCGATTTCACTGATGATACCCCCGCTGTTTTAAATTACTTTACTTCATCATCTGAAGACCAAATTATTAGTTTTTACAATCAGAATTTTGGCGAGTCTATTGCTCAAGAAAAAAAACGAGATCGCTTAACGTTAACTTACAAAAAAGAAAAACAAACTATCCGAGTGGTTATTTCTCAGCAAAATAATAAACGTCAAGTCGATATTATTGTTGAGCAAGCACAAGAGTAATGCAATAAAAAAACGCATCAATAAACTTACCAACGAACATGTAATCAAATTTTTAGGTGGACATAAAAACTTGATTACCCTTATTCTATTTATCTTTTTACCTCTGTAGCAAGATAAAGTAAAAAGCAACTTTGCGCTATGGTAAACTAATCAACAACAGTTGATTGAGTGCATTTATTACTCAATCATTAAAACATTTAAGATCTTATTCAAGGCACACCATGAAAAAAACATTTTTATTAACGCATGCAAAAATTAAAACTCCAAGACTTATTGATTCAATTAAGCATGAAGTGAAAAAGTACATTAAAAGAGAACGAAACAAGCCACTACCTGATGGTGCTGATTTCTGGGATTTTGATTGCAAATATGGCCATAATGAAGATAAAGCTGACGTTATTCATATTACAGCGCTTAATAAAAGTATTGATGATGCCGTACAACACGAGCTTGAAAGCTTTTACCTAGAGATTTTAGCAAAACCGGCTAATAGAACACCTAAAGCTATTCCTAAAATTATTGAAGATGAAGAGTAATTTTTAAAAAAAGTTTACCCCTTTATTTTTTAGTTCTTATTTTTTGAGTTACGGGCTGGCTTCTTTGGAATAAAAAACTCACAAGCCTCTCGGGTAGCCATTGTTGGTTGATCCCAAGCGCCACAAATATCTTTTTGATTTTCAGGCGTTCTTGTGAATTGTTGACATTTTCCGCATCGATTCATGGTTTGCTCTATTAAAGTAAATTAGTTAACAACTGTAGACTTATACCAATTGAATTAATTGGTAGTTGATAATGTATTTATTCTAACGATAAATGATATTTATTATTTTGATTAACATCAAAAGGCAATTAACTTTTAATGAGCTTTCAAAAATAAAAAATGAAAAGAAAAAAAGCGCCAGTGGCGCTTTTTTATTTAAAAATTATTTTATTGCTCAGCTATCACTAGCCATTATGAATAATGCGTCTTGCAATTAAATCTTCAACAACATCTGGGTCAGCAAGTGTCGAAGTATCGCCTAAACTGTCAACATCATTTTCAGCAATTTTACGTAAAATACGACGCATAATCTTCCCTGAACGCGTTTTAGGTAAGCCCGGAGCCCACTGTACGTAATCAGGCTTAGCAAAGCGTCCTAGCTCTTTAGCAACAAATTCTTTTAACTCTTTGTTTAGCTCATCTGACTCTTCTGCATTCGCCATCAAGGTTACATAACAATATACACCTTGACCTTTGATTTCATGAGGATAACCAACTACCGCAGCTTCAGCAACAGCCGGATGAAGCACTAAAGCACTTTCAATTTCAGCGGTACCTAGACGGTGACCTGACACATTTAATACATCATCAACACGACCGGTGATCCAATAGAAACCATCTTCGTCACGTTTAGCACCATCACCAGTAAAGTAATTACCCGGATATTGGCTTAAATAGGTTTGATAGAAGCGATTATGATCACCAAATACTGTACGTAATTGTCCAGGCCAGCTAGCAGTCATCACTAATAAACCTTGGTTTTCACCTTCAAGGGTATTACCGTCTTTATCAAATAGCGCAGGTTGCACGCCAAAAAATGGCTTGCCTGCACAACCCGGTTTCATATCAACCGCACCTGGCAATGAGGTAATCATGATACCGCCCGTTTCGGTTTGCCACCACGTATCAACAACAGGACAATTACTCTTACCAACAACCTCATAATACCAATTCCAAGCTTCAGGGTTAATTGGCTCACCTACAGTGCCTAATAGGCGTAGTGAAGAAAGATCAGCTTTTTCAACTAACTCATCACCAATACTCATTAAAGCACGAATAGCTGTTGGTGCAGTGTAAAAAATATTAACTTTATGTTTTTCACACACTTGCCAGAAACGTCCCGCATCAGGGTATGTTGGTACACCTTCGAATACTAACGTGGTTGCACCATTAGCTAACGGGCCATAAAAAATATAAGAGTGACCAGTGATCCAGCCTGCATCAGCCGTACACCAATATATTTCACCTTCTTTATAGTCGAACACATATTTATGGGTCATCGCTGCATATAAAATATAACCACCACAAGTATGAACTACACCTTTTGGCGTTCCCGTTGAGCCAGAAGTATATAAAATAAACAATGGATCTTCAGCGTCCATCACTTCTGGTTCGCAAACAGCAGGTAAATTAGCAACTGCATCAGCATAATTAATATCTATTTTCTCATTCCAAGCAACATCGCCACCGGTACGAGTAACAACAATAACTGAATGTACATCAGGACAATCAGCAACCGCAGCATCAACGTTTGCTTTAAGTGGAATGTGCTTACCACCACGTACTGATTCATCAGCCGTAATAATCACTTTGCATTCAGCATCAAGTACACGTGCTTTAATAGACTCCGTAGAAAAACCACCAAATACAACAGAATGAATGGCTCCAATACGAGCACAAGCTAACATGGCATAACCTACTTCTGGGATCATCGGCATGTAAATACAAACACGATCACCTTTTTTAACACCACGTTCTTTAAGTAAGTTAGCAAACCGACAAACATGATCATGAAGCTCTTGATAACTAACTTTTAAATCATCACTTGGATCATCACCTTCAAAAATAATAGCCGTATCATTCGCTTTAGTCGCTAAGTGGCGATCTATACAGTTATAGCTAACATTAAGTTTTGCACCTGAAAACCAGTTTATTTCAGAATTTTTTAAATCAATTTTACTTACGCTATCCCAAGGTTGGTACCAATCAATAAACTCTTTGGCTTGTTCACCCCAAAAAACATCAGGTTGTTCAATAGATTGCTTATACATAGCATCATAGGTAGCGCTGTCGATATAAGTATGCGCTTTAGCTTTTTCTGATACAGGATAACAAGGTTTTAATTCGTTCATGAAATATTCCTTTTGGGGGTTAATCACTCGATATAATAGTTTTACTTTTTTTACTTTATTTAAATAAGTAAGATTGAGTTAATGCTAATTTTTTTACGCTAGTTTTTATATACTCCTTTAGTCTTAAACTAAGGTAATACCGCAATACTTTAGTATTAAAATAGTCATTTTATACCACAGCGAATAAAGACTCTTTATAAGCTACAGCTGTTTATTTAGTTGGTAAGACTGGCATTGGCACCAACCATTGACAGCGCTATTATAACTTAGATTATAACCCCAATGAATGTCAGCTATATTGAATATTAATTCTAAGCTAAAAAAAGCGCCCGCAGGCGCTTTAATATAATCCATAATCCATCGATTATGGATTATGGATTATAAATTATAACCTGACTCTTCATGATCTACTTGGTCAAGACCATTCGCTTCATGTTCTTCATCAACACGCAATCCGCTCGTCATTATACTGACCAGTTTTAATAAAATGTAAGTAACAACAGCAGTATATACAAACGTTGAAACGATACCGAGAAGCTGCACACCAACTTGCTCTGTCATCGTAGCAATGCCTTCGGCAAAACCAAAACCACTAAATACGCCTAAGGTTGTTGCTGAGAATACACCTGCTAATAAAGTACCTAAAATACCGCCAACACCATGCACTGGAAAAACATCTAATGAATCATCAATTTTTAATTTTTGTTTAATGTATACAGTTGCATAAAAACAAACAAAACCAGCACTAATACCAATAATCAACGCGCCACCTGGGCCAACAAAACCTGAAGCCGGTGTAATGGTACCTAAGCCGGCCACCATACCAGTAACTGCGCCTAGAACACTGGCTTTTCCAAATTTTTTCCATTCAATAGCTGCCCAAGTTAACGTACCTGCGGCTGCAGAAATATGAGTAACCAACATCGCCATTGACGCATCACCGTTTGCTGCTAATGCACTTCCCCCATTAAAGCCAAACCAGCCTACCCATAACATACCAGCGCCCGTAACAGACATAGTTAAGTTATGCGGTAACATAGGTATTTTTGGGAAGCCGCGTCTCGGACCTACAACCATAGCAGCCACAAGCGCTGCCGTACCTGCGGTAATATGCACTACAATACCACCAGCAAAATCATATACGCCCATTTGACTTAACCAACCACCACCCCATACCCAATGAGTAACAGGAGCATAAACGGTTAATAACCATAAACCACTAAACAGTAACACCGCAGAAAATTTCATACGCTCAGCAAAACCACCAATAATTAGCGCTGGTGTAATAATGGCAAAAGTCATTTGAAAGAGCATAAATAAACTTTCGGGGATATCGCCTGATAAAACATCTTTGCCAATACCATGCATCATTATTTTAGAAAAATCACCAATAAAAGCATTACCTTCACTAAATGCAAGGCTGTAACCAACGATTAACCACAAAATGGAAGATATTGAGCCAATAGCAAAACACTGCATTAAAATTGAAAGTACATTTTTCTTACGAACTAAGCCACCGTAAAAAAGTGCTAAACCAGGTAAAGTCATTAACAATACTAATGCGGTAGACGTTAAAATCCAAGCTGTGTTAGCGCCATTAAGTGCTCCATCGTCAGCAAAAGCTAAAACGGGCATTAATGAAAGTATAATAAATAGGTTAAGTGAAAGTATTCTCGACATTTTTAGTTCCAAAGTTTTTTTATTGCTTAGTTGATAAGAATTAGTGCAGCCATTTCTATCAAAACTCGTTATGCATTTCTTTTGCACTAATCTTTTGCACTAAAGTGAGTGCACAAAACAAGCCACTGCACAAAATAAGCCATGAATTATTTTTCATATTTAACAGCTAGATAGGATGTTGATGATCAAAAATAGTGCCTCACCCTGCACAATAATGATGAAAAACAAACAAAAACGCACAATATCAGTGCAGGTATAATAAGTATTCAATAATAATCAAAAATTACAGCTGTTCAGTAAACTTGCTATACAGAAAATATATAACCAATATCAGAAATATTAATAAAATTAGCAGCCTTCCTTGTATTTATCTATATCATTTTTGCTAAGTTTTGCTAAAATCCAATAAAATAAAATAACCTACAATTATAATTTTGAGAATCTACATGAAACAACTTTTGTTCATTTTACTAGCAATGCTTGTACCTAGTATTGCATTTGCATCAGATGCCGCACATCAAACAATAGATTTAACATCCCACTGGATTGGCTATACCGCCATTGCTATTTTTGTTTTAGCCTATACTTTGGTTATTTTAGAAGAGCAACTACACTTAAGAAAATCTAAGCCTGTATTGTTAGCCGCAGGATTAATTTGGATCCTCATCGCCTATTATTATGGCTCTCATGGCATGCCACATGCTGCAGAAGTAGCTATTCGTCATAATTTCTTAGAGTATGCAGAGCTGTTCTTCTTCTTACTTGTTGCCATGACATACATAAATGCCATGTTAGAACGTGATGTTTTTGATGCTCTACGTGATTGGTTAGTGGCAAAAGGTTTTAGTTATAAAATACTCTTTTGGCTAACCGGTATTCTTGCTTTCTTTATCTCTCCTATTGCTGATAACTTAACCACAGCCTTAATTATGTGTGCGGTTGTTTTAGCTGTTGGTAAAGATGAACCAAAATTTATTGCCTTAAGCTGTATTAATATTGTTGTTGGCGCAAACGCTGGTGGCGCATTTAGCCCATTTGGTGACATTACTACCTTAATGGTTTGGCAAAAAGGCATCGTGCAATTTAACGAATTCTTCCACTTATTTATCCCTTCTGTGGTTAACTTTGTTGTTCCTGCCCTTATCATGCAATTTGCAATTCCAAGCGGTAAACCAATAGCCCAATCAAATGAAATGACACCAATAAAACACGGCGGTTTGGTGATTGTAGGTTTATTCATTCTAACAATTATTACCGCAGTATCTTTTCATAACTTCTTACACCTACCACCTGTATTTGGCATGATGTTAGGTTTAGCTTATCTGAAATTTTTTGGCTACTATATTCGCAAATCAGGTAGAGGTGAAATTGATAAGTCTGATATTCCAAACGCTCACGCTATTGAAGACCAAGGTTTTGATATTTTCGATAAAATAGCCAAAGCCGAGTGGGATACACTCTTCTTTTTCTACGGTGTTATTTTAGCTGTTGGTGGTTTAGGTTTTATTGGTTATTTAGGTATGACCTCTGAGTTTATGTACGGCCAACTAGGCCCAACAACCGCCAATATTTTAGTGGGTATTCTTTCCGCTATTGTTGATAACATACCCGTTATGTTCGCAGTACTTACCATGAACCCTGAAATGTCACATTCTCAATGGTTACTAGTTACATTAACCGCGGGTGTTGGTGGTAGTTTGTTATCTATAGGCTCAGCAGCGGGTGTTGCTTTAATGGGACAAGCGCGCGGTTATTATACTTTCTTTAGTCACTTAAAATGGACACCCGTAATTGCTTTAGGTTACGCTGCCAGTATTTATGTGCACTTATTAATTAATTAATTAATAGAAAAACTAAATTAAAATACTTTTTTGTAAACAAAACTTGTTATTATAAAAAGCTTCTAAATGATTTTTAGAAGCTTTTTATTTGTGGTTAATAAATATTAGTAATAGGAAAAAAATGAAAGTTTTAAGTGATTTAACAACCAATTCAAAGCCTTGGTTATTATTAGCATTATCAGCCTTAGCTTTTGAGCTATGTGCTTTATTTTTTCAGTATGTATTGGACTTGGCTCCTTGCATTATGTGCGTATATCAACGTGTTGCCATTTGCGCCATTATTTTAGCTGGTATTATTGGCTTTGCTGGTTGTCGTTTTTTATTAACGAGAATTGTCGCTTACTCTTTATGGGCTGTAGGTGCTATTTGGGGTTTATTAATTGCATTAGAGCATGTAGAAATACAAGAGAATGTAGGCTCTTTGTTTTTTAGCTGTGATATTTTTCCTAACTTTCCATCGTGGGCGCCATTACATGAATGGATACCATTCCTATTTGAAGCAACAGGTGACTGTGGTGATATAAATTGGCAATTCTTAGGTTATAGCATGCCACAGTGGATGGTTGTGGTTTATGGCGTTTATACATTAGCTTTTGTAATAATCCTAGCTAGCCGATTGTTCTATGCTAAAAAGCTTTAAAGTATTTCAACTTTTGCAGCGTTTATCTAATAATAGGCGCTGCAACACCCGCAGCTACATATGGAATAACTTGCTTAATAACGCCCGCAATATCTACTTGTCGATCAAAATCATTTAATGCAATATCAATTAACGCATCGCTTGATGACATAGTAAAAACAATGGTTCCCATCGTAAAATGTAATCGCCAAAACATTTCTTCAGCGCTCAGCTCTGGGTAGGCCTTGTGAACTGCATTAGTGAAATTAGTAAAAACACCGGGATATTGGGTTGTTAAAAACCATCTTAAAAAACCTTGGCTATCAGTATAGCCTCGACCTAATAATTGCAAAAAAATGCTCGTTCCATTGTTTTTAAAGGTATTTAGATAAAGTAAGGGTTCAATGAAAGCTGAAAAAACGTCAATTAAACTTGGTTTAGCCTCATCAGTACATAGTGCACCTAATGCAGACTCTAAACGAGGACTTAGTTCGTTCATGTATCGAGACATAACCGCTTTAATCAATTCCTTTTTAGAGCCAAAATGGTAATTAACCGCGGCTAAGTTCACTTCAGCTTGGCTAGTAATCTCCCTTAATGAGGTTCCATTAAAGCCTTTATCCGCAAAAAGAACTTCCGCCGCATCTAAAATTTTATTTTTTGTACTCATATTTCTTTTTACCAATAACGCTAATAACATTAGAATTCAAACAAGCGTTTAAAATAGCTTATTTATAACGTTCAGGTCAAGTGCCATCAATAGCTAAATCGTAATTTTAGAATTCCATGTAGAAAAATTGAACTAATGATGACTATAAGCTTCTAACCTAGTGAACAATACATGTTTACTTATCGACTCAGTGGCCTGATCTGTCAATCTGCTCTGAGTCTTTTTTTTGGGTGTATTTCCAATACATTCAAACCTAACAGTTTGTTTTCTTGAAAATAGTTAAATTAATTATAAACTGTTACGCATTCTATACAGTAAAAAACAGTTAAGCGATATATTATCGTTTCACTTTCAAAGCTTAGCTGCCCCCAGAAATCAAGCCTATAACGTGGTATTCTACTTCTCTACGATTATGCTTTCATGTTGTAGTTTGAGCTTATTTTCTTTGAACGATCTTTTTTTGTCTAACATATTCCTTTTATCGGAGTCTTTGCTTTGCAGTCATCTTTCAATATACTAAATGTACCTAACAATTAAAAAAGCACACTTAATTACTAATGAATAAAATAACAAAAACATTTAAGTTTACGGCTATTGCTTTAGTCGTTGCCACTTCCCTGGCAGCCTGTACTCAAGATAAAAACAATACCGATTCAACTGCTCAGTCTAAAGAAGCACAAACCAAACAAACGCCATCAAAAGCGTTAACAAGCAAAGATGCACAAATATTTTTAGATGAAGTTGCCCAAGAAATGGTGACTTTAGGTGTATCTGGTGCCCGTGCAGAATGGATATATTCAAACTTTATTACTGAAGATACTTCATCACTTGCCGCAGAAGCTAATCAGAAATCTACCGAAGCTGGTGTTCGTTTTGCGATGCAAGCAGCTGAATTTGACAGCGTAGAAGTAACTCCGATTCAACGTCGTCAATTAAATATACTGAAGCAATCTTTAGTATTACCTGCGCCACAAGATTCAGCTAAATCTGCTGAACTTGCTAAAATTGGTGCAGAATTAGGCAGTATTTATGGTAAAGGTAGTTACACTACTAAAGAAGGCAAAAAACTTAGCCTTGGTGATATGACTTCAATCATGGCTACTTCGCGTGATTACGATGAATTGTTAGAAATGTGGCAAGGTTGGCGTGAAATTAGCCCATCAATGAAACCTTTATATACTCGCCAAGCTGAGTTAGCCAATGAAGGCGCAAATGGCCTAGGTTATAAAGACTTAGGCGCAATGTGGCGTTCAAACTATGATATGCCTGCCGATGATTTCGCTAATGAGCTAGATAGATTGTGGGGGCAAGTTAAGCCTTTATATGACGATTTACACTGTTACGTGCGTAGCGAACTGGGTAAAAAATATGGCGAAGACAAAGTACCACAAGACAAACCTATTCCTGCACATCTTTTAGGCAATATGTGGGCGCAATCTTGGGGGAATATTTACGATGTGGTCGCTCCGGTAAATGCCGATCCTGGTTATGATGTTACTAAGCAGTTAGCTGCTCATGATTATGATGAAATAAAAATGGTTAAAGGCGCAGAGAAGTTTTTCACTTCACTTGGCTTTGATGCCTTGCCAGAAACATTTTGGACACGTTCGTTATTTACTAAACCAGCAGATAGAGACGTGATTTGTCACGCTTCAGCATGGGATTTAGATGCTAAAGATGATTTACGCATTAAAATGTGTATTCAAAAAACAGGTGAAGAATTCTCAGTTATTCATCATGAATTAGGGCATAACTTTTACCAACGCGCCTATAAAGATCAACCAGTTTACTTCCAAAATAGTGCTAACGATGGTTTCCATGAAGCGATTGGTGACACTATCGCGCTTTCAGTTACGCCAAAATACTTAAAAGAAATTGGTTTAATTGACACTATTCCTGATGATTCAAAAGATATTGGCTTATTAATGAAAATGGCGTTAGAAAAAATAGCCTTTATTCCCTTTGGTCTAATGGTTGACCAGTGGCGTTGGAAGGTTTATTCAGGCGAAATAACACCAGAAAACTACAACACTGCTTGGTGGGAATTGCGTGAGAAGTATCAAGGTGTTGCTGCACCTGTTGCTCGCGATACTAATGCTTTTGATCCTGGTGCTAAATATCACGTTCCTGCTGGTGTTCCCTATAGCCGTTATTTCCTAGCACATATTCAACAATTTGAATTTCACCGTGCCTTATGTGAAATATCAGGTAACACTGACCCGATTCACCGCTGTTCAATTTACAACAACAAAGAGGCAGGTAAAGCGCTTAATACTATGTTAGAGATGGGCTCTAGCCAACCTTGGCAAGAGGCTTACAAAGTATTAACAGGCAATGAGCAAATGGATGCTACGGCTATCTTAGATTACTTTGCTCCACTTCAAACTTGGTTGAAAGATAAAAACCAAGGTAAGCAGTGTGGTTTTTAAAAACTAATGAGTTAAGGTTTTAGCAATATAAGTTTTAGCAAAAGATAAGCCCTACCATCATTGATGTTAGGGCTTTTTAATTTAATAGTTTTGTAAATGTTTTTAGTAATGGTTAGCGTTAGATTAACGTTAAAGATAACATCTACGTAATGCCATACTTCCTTAGTTTCATTGCTACTTTGTTATGAGAAACCTTTAACCGCTCAGCCAGTTTGCGGGTGGTAGGAAATAAAGGGTAAAGCTGTAATAACAATTTTTCTTCAAAATCAGCTTGCGCGCTCGACCAGTCTTTAACTGCTAAAGGTTTTGTAGTTTCACTAAAACTTCCTCCTTGTAAATGATTAATTTCTTGAGAAAATTTAGCTAATGCTTGCTCAACTGCCTGCGCCTCAATAACGGGTACTGTATTTAACGCGACTACCGAAAATAACACATTTTGCAACTGCCTAATATTGCCTGGCCATCGATAAGCTTGTAACAACAATAAAGCTTGCTCACTTAACTTAGGTATTTTAGAGATCCCCTGATCTAATTGTGCTACTTGCTTTGCTGCATTGTGAATAAAATGCGTTGCCAGTAAAATAATATCTTCAGTGCGTTCTCTAAGTGGTGGCAGATCTAAGCTGAGCACATTTAAACGATAATAAAGATCTTCTCTAAAGCGTTTTTCAGTGATCAGTTTGCCTAAGTTTTGATGACTAGCACTGATAATTCTAACGTTGGCATGTAATTCTTTGGTACCACCCACTCGACGATAAGAAAAATCTTGCAAAAATCGTAACAACTTAGCCTGTAAATAGGTCGACATTTCAGCAATTTCATCAAGAAAAATGCTCCCTCCCTCTGCTAATTCAATCAACCCAGGTTTACCTGACTTTTTAGCTCCCGTAAAAGCGCCGGCACTATAGCCAAACAGTTCGCTTTCTAACAAGTGTTCGGGTAAAGCAGCACAATTAATCGCTAAAAATGGCGCCTTTGAACGACTACTGCTTTGATGTAAAACACGGGCAATTAGCTCTTTACCAGTACCTGTTTCTCCGCTTATTAATACAGGAAGATCCAGTTTTGAGAACCGCTCACTTTGCTCTTTCAGCAATAAAACACTATCGGATTTACCGATAATATTTTCAAAATTTTGTTCGTGATGTGTTTGCATCAAAGAAAGCTGTCTACCAACTGCCGTCATTGAACGCAAAATAATCATCGCTCCTGTAGTTTGGGAATGACCACCCGCAAGCGTATTCACTACTGGCGTGGTATCTGCTAAATAAGTATTCCCATTAAAAACCAACGAAAGAGTACTTGCTTTATCGTTAAGTAAACTTTGATATTTTTGTTCTATAAAGCAATCAATTGATAAGCCCACTACCGCTTTATTTTTTTTATATGTATCAATTAATTTATGGTTATTAACTAACTTATACGTAGCAGAATTAATGGCAAGAATTACCCCTTGGTTATCAATATCAATAATGGGGTCAGGAATCCTGTCTAATAATGCTTGTAAGTGATTTTCTCGTTGCTCGGTAGGCAGTAAAGCAACGGCTTTAATACTAATAATCCCTGCTACATTCTTTAAGCAATGACTTATATCGTTAAGCGACAAAGACGAATGTTCAATATGTACAAAAGTAAACGCGGTGCTCACTTCAACCGCTTTTAAATTCCATGCTTGCTGAGCAAAAAGGGTCAGTATTTCCTGACTAATGCCAATCCTATCTGTTGACTGAATTTTTACGCGCACACCAACCCCTTTGTAATAATAATAGTACATGTAATATTATTATTACATTAGCACTAAACTTATTGATAATGCCAGTAAATAGGGCTATTCAATGTTTCTCAATTAACGATTCACCTTTACTTACAAACAATCTGTAATAAAAATATTACAGTGAATTACAAAAGAAAGAAAATAAAAACCTAACACATTGAAATTATTATAAAAATAAAGAGTGGCAATCATATTGCAATACAAAGTATTACAGAGCAATAAGTTTACGTAAACTAACCAATTCCTAATAATCAACACTACGCTTAAGGGAAAAAATGACTAAAAATAAAAAAAGCCACTTCAATAGTAAATCTATCGAAACACAAGCCATTCATTCGGGCCGCATTAATGATGAACAATTTGGCTCATTAGC
This sequence comes from uncultured Colwellia sp., assembly GCA_963974965.1. Classification (GTDB taxonomy): domain Bacteria; phylum Pseudomonadota; class Gammaproteobacteria; order Enterobacterales; family Alteromonadaceae; genus Colwellia. The sequence goes on from CAXBEX010000003.1 coordinate 279,553, forward strand.
AACACCGCTTTATCAAACATCAACGTTTATTTTTGATGATGCGCAACAAGGTGCCGATCGTTTTGCTGGTGAAAGTGAAGGTTTTATTTATACACGTTTAGGTAACCCAACTACTCGCCAGTTAGAAATGCGGGTAGCGGCAATGGAAGGCATGGAAGATGCTGCGGCAACAGCAACAGGTATGGCTGCGGTTTCTGCTGCCTTGTTAACCAATTTGCAAGCAGGTGATCACCTCATTTCTTCAAAAGCCGTTTATGGTTGTTCGTTCGCCTTAATGAATCATATGCTGAAAAAGTTTGGTATTGAGGTGACTTTTGTTGATATGACCGAGCCCGAAAACATAAACGCCGCCGTTCAAGAAAACACTAAACTGATCTTTTTAGAAACGCCAATCAACCCGAATTTAGTTGTATTAGATCTAGAAAAAATTTGTGCAATTGCCCAAAAACATAAATTGCTGTCTATCGTTGATAACACCTTCTTAACGCCTGTTTTACAACAACCAGCAAAATTTGGCGCTGACATTGTGGTTCACAGTGCTACTAAATATTTAAATGGTCATGGCGATGTTGTAGCTGGCGTTGTTTGTGGCAGCAGTGAAATGATTAGCAATATTAAATTAACCACCTTAAAAGATATTGGCGCTACCATGAGCCCGCATGATGCTTGGTTGATTATGCGTGGTATTAAAACACTACCTATTAGAATGGAGCGTCATTGTAACAACGCACAAAAAGTAGCTGAATTTTTAGAACAACACGAAGCCGTTAGCCAAGTGTATTATCCGGGGTTAAAATCTCACCCTGGTCATCAGTTTATCGGTACGCAAATGAAGGCCGCTGGTGGTGTAATCGCTTTTGAACTAAACACTGATTTAAAAGGTGGGGCTGATTTTATTAATAGCATGCAACTATTTTCTATTGCAGTGAGTTTAGGTGATGCAGAGTCATTAATTCAACATCCTGCTTCAATGACTCACTCGCCATATGCACCTGAAGAGCGTGCAGCAGCGGGCATTACTGATTCATTAATCAGAATATCAGTGGGTTTAGAGCATGTTGATGATATTATTGCTGATTTACGTCAAGCGCTTACAAAAGTAACAATGCATGAAGTAAAAAAAATAGCGATGAAAAAGACTGCTAATGCAGCCTAGTAGATTATTACTTAATAGGTAATTACACAAAATCTGTTACAGGCTTTAATAGAAAGGTGCCTATTTAGTGAATTTACAAGGACTCTAAAATAACAGAGAGTTTTGGTAATAACTTCTCTTTTAAAGTCACTAAATCTTCATCTGAATAAGGGGTTAACGGCTGTTGACCCCAAATGGGTTTAGGCCAGCTGCAATCTGTTTTATATCGTACAACATGATGTACATGTAATTGCTCCACAACATTACCTAGCGCAGCCACATTCATTTTTTCACCGTCAAACACTTGCATTAGCAACTCACTGAGCAAGCTTGACTCATTCAATAATTGTTGTTGCTGCGACCAATCTAACTGATAAATATCACTAATATCATTTACTTGGGGAACAAGAATAAACCAAGGATAAGCACTATCATTACACAATAATAATTTGCATAACGGAAAATCGGCCAATTCAAAACAATCTTTGGCTAATTGTGGATGTAAGCTAAATGGCACTGATGCTGCTATATTTTCTGACATTTTTGCTTGCTCTGACATTGCTAATTCCTCTGACACAGTGACTTCCTTTGAAATAGTTACTTTCTTTTATATAGCTACTTTCGCTAATATAATGACTATCTTTTGTTCTTTCTGCCCCTGCCCCGCGCTAACTTTTTAGCTTCACGGGCGGCAATTTTTTTCGCTTCTTCTTCTGCAAAATAGGCATTCTCTTTTTCTATATTTTCAGGCATTTCAAAGGTGATAGCGCCAAGTGTTTTGTCTCTGATCTCATTAATTAAAATCACCGCAGCTTTATGCATGTCAACACGACCACCACTTTTAACGCAGCTACGTTTTCTGCCAATAGCTTCAATTAAATCTTCTTCGTGCATTGGGCACTCATCCAGTTTGTAACGCTCCATCAAACGCTCTGGATAAAATTTAATTAAATATTCTGCCGCAAAATAAGCGATGTCATCATGATCAAAAGCGGTATCTTTAACTGCGCCAGAAACCGCTAAACGATAGCCACTATTTTCATTAGCAATTTTTGGCCATAACATACCCGGTGTGTCAAAAAGGTATAAACCTTCTTCTAAGCGAATTCGCTGCTGCCCCTTAGTTACCGCAGGTTCGTTACCTACTTTTGCTTTAGCTTTTCCCACTAAGGTATTAATTAACGTTGATTTCCCTACATTAGGAATACCCATAATTACAGCATTAATTTGTTTACCTTCTTCATTTTTACTCGGCACTAATTTTTTAATTAAAGCAGGGATCATTTTTGCAATTGAAGTGTTTTCAGTGGTTAAAGCAATGGCTTTTACATTGTGTTGAGACTCTAAATATTCTAACCAAACTTGCGTTTTTTCTGGATCAGCCAAATCACTTTTATTAAGAATTTTAATAAGTGGCTTATCACCTCTTATTTCAGTGATCATTGGATTTTCACTACTAAATGGTAAGCGGGCATCACACACTTCTATTACCACATCAATTTGTGGCAAAATTTCTTTAATTTCTTTTTGCGCTTTGTGCATATGACCGGGAAACCAGTTAATTGCCATGAAAATTCCTAAGGGTTAGCAAAATTTGAGAAGTGGATTTTAGCAAGGTTTAGCTTGGGTACAAAGATTATTCGAAAACTAAACTAAAAATTGTGCTCAAAAATTAAACTTTTTCATTTCGATGCCGATAAATTATACAAGAGTGAAAAACGTAAAGGATAAACTCAAGATCAATCGATTATTCTTCTTGTGTATAAATATAAACTCAATGAAATATATAAATGATTTTGCTTATTCCAGTCATATTGCGCAAACAAAACAAGTGGCTAAAGATAAAAAACAGAGAAACAAATATCGCCAAACAGCATTATCTAATAATAGCAATATAAATGATGATCAAGGCTCAGATGATGCGCATGAAGAACTATTAGAGGATTTACCTTTAATAGAAGAAGAAAATGATCGTCGTGCTGGTAGTGATCGGCGCAAAAACCAGCAAGAACGAGGTCGCTATGTTGAATCTCGCCTCAAAAAAAACCGTCGTTACAAAAAAGAATTGTTCCTAATAATCTAGTTACGCTAATGACGCTTTTTTTCTAGCTAAAAATGAATATTTTATTGATAATAGCAATCAATATTATTAATAAAAATAAAGACAATCGTTTTATGAGTAAGAAATTTTATGTGGTTTGGAAAGGCGCTAAAACAGGTGTTTTTTCAACGTGGGGCGAAGTACAAAGTCACACCCAAGGGCGTGCTGATGCTCAGTTTATGGGCTTTTCCTCAAAATTAGAGGCTGAAACAGCGTTTGCCTCTACCTATACCAAAGCCTTAATGAAGCGTTCTTTAGTAAACAAAAGCAGCGCTAGTAATAATGCTAGGTCGAGTAATAATGTTAGTACTAAAAAAACCTCATCTACAAAATCCTTATCTAATAGCGATAATCACGCTTGTGCTAAAGTAACGGCTGAAATACAAATATATTGCGATGGTGCTTGCTCACCAAATCCGGGTAAGTCTGGCACAGGTTTAGCGCTTTATCAGCAAGGTAAAATCAGCTCTCTTTATTATGGTTTATATCAGCCAAATGGTACAAACAATACAGCAGAGTTGAATGGCTTACTCTATTCTTTCAAATTAGCAAAAAAACACTTGGGAGAAGTTGATCAAGTTCAAATACTCTCTGACTCAAAATACTCTATAGATTGCATTACCAAATGGGCTAAAGGTTGGCAAGCAAAGGGTTGGACCCGCGGTAAAGGTGAGGAAATAAAAAACCTCGACTTGATTAAGGAATGTTTTTCACTTTATCAAGAAATTAAGCAACAATTAATCATCAGCCATGTAAAAGGCCATGCCAATATTGAAGGTAATGAGTTATCAGATCGCATGGCGGTGTTAGCTAGAGTACAACAACAAGAGCCGCTGATAAAATACCAAGGTGAACTTGATGTTAAAGCTATTTTAGCGCTGGAATCAGGTTAATCATGGCTGTTATTTTATTAATCATAGTACTTATTGTTGTCTCAGCTGTCATACTAACAAAACAATTTAATTTGCCTCGAAATATCAGTTTGCTTTTTATGGCACAGCCTTTAATTATGAGCTCTGCGCCAATCATCGTGTTCATTGGTGGATTACTAGCAAGTGAACTAACAACCAATGCTTCACTTGCCACTTTACCTATTAGCTTGATGATTTTAGGCGTAGCTGCTGGCTCTATTCCTGCCGCAGCTATTGCTAAATTTAAAGGGCGAAAGTTTGCATTCTTTAGCGGTTTTAGCTGCCTTCTTATTGCCTCATTGTTAGCGATTATATCGACTAAATTAGCCTCTTTTGAATTGTTCACCTTGGCAAGTTTTTTATTTGGTTTTGGAGGTGCTTTCACACAACAACTTAGATTTGCTGCCATAGAAAGTACGGATAACGAAGCTGACATCCCCAAAATTTTAGCTATCTTAATGTTAAGCGGTGTGTTTGCTGCTTTTTTAGGCCCTGAAATAGCGCTAACCGCTAAAGAATGGCTTAGCTCTCCCCATGGTTATGCGGGTTCATTTCTTCTATTGGCTTTTTTTATTGGCTTAGCAGCACTGGTTATGGTGTTTTTTAAAGAGCCAGAAATAAAAGAAGTATCTAGTACTGGTGCAGCAAGACCATTGCCAGTAATAATTAAACAGCCTATCTTTCTTATTGCTATTTGCACTGCCACCATAGGTTTTGCCTTAATGAGTTACTTGATGACCGCAACTCCCCTTAGTATGCATAATATGCAAGGCCATAGTTTGGTAGAAACTAAGTGGGTGATACAAAGCCATATTGCCGCAATGTATCTTCCTTCGCTGTTAACGCCTTGGCTAGTGAAAAAGATTGCTCTCAAAGGGTTGTTAATAATCGGCAGTGTTATTTATATTGTTGTTGCGTTGATCGCTTTTTCTGGTCAAGAAGTGCTGCATTATTGGTGGGCATTAATATTGCTGGGCATCGGTTGGAATTTTTTATTCTTAACGGGCACGTCATTATTACCGCAAAGTTATAGCGCTTGTGAACGACATAAAGTACAAGCAACAAACGACTTTGTTTTATTTGGCTTTCAGGCTTTTGCATCACTAATGGCTGGTTGGGTATTATTTGCTGGCGGTTGGAACTCTGTGGTACTAACTAGCCTGCCCTTCATTGTCGCCTTATTTATTGTTAATATAATATACTTGCGCTATGAAAAAAGGCAGCGAACACAAAATTGTAACCGATGAAGGCTACCAAGTTCAAAAAGATATAAACAGTCTTTAGAATGCTAAACAAATCACTTTTTCAACATTGATTTCAGATCAGCAAAAGGATTGTAGGTCGCGGTATCTTGATTAGTATCGCCTGCTTTTATCTCAGTTTGATAGCTTGCATGGTCAGTGTACTTAGCATGTTCGTTATCATGACAATATATGCATAACAATTCCCAATTGCTACCATCATTAGGATTATTGGTGTGATCGTGATCCATATGGTGCACCGTCAATTCTTTAATATTTGAATAAACAAACTCACGAGCACAACGACCACATACCCAAGGAAACAGTTTTAAAGCACGATCACGATACCCCTGTTCTTTTTGTTTATAGTTAGCGCTAGCACCACTTTTGTTTGCTGAGATAAATTCTGAAGACATAATTAACATTTATAAAAAGAAAATATTACATTATTCTATTGCTAACCAGTTTCCTTAGCAATAACTCAATACAAAAAGTACATTTTACGCAGCATTTTAATATAAATAGGCAACTATAAAACGACTTTTTAAATACCACAAACCAAGCAGTTTACTATATATTTATTATTTTTTTGACGATTATCAATTCAAGTATTGACTTGGATCATGATGATATTAGCTGAATTTTTGCTATATTAGTAAAGTTATCTATAGAATAATTTATAGCACTAACTCTGGATGAGGGATGTGCGGCTTTGATATTGAAATGAAAAGAATTTTTCCTACCAGGAAAATTAATTCACTTTATTAAGTATGGATATACCTCATGGAAGCTGGCTCTCGTAAAATACTCTTTTTTTCACTATCCGTAACGTTGCTCACCATAGCGATCGTTTACTATACATTCCACACTGGACGCAATATAGCAGAACGCCACTCTCCTTTAGTTGGTGCTGCGATGGAAATTAAGCTTGAAGCGACCACGGCACATTTGTGGTTTGAAGAGGTTATGAGTGGCGACCGAACTGTTCATATTGAAGAGATATGGGCCCACCTTGACCAATCACAATGGTATGCTCAAGCAATGCTTGACGGTGGCACTAACGAGAAAGGCGCCTTCCTAGCCCTAAGCGACCCCGATTTACGACTCCAAATTGAAGAAACAATAGACGGTCTTCATCACTTTCGCCAAATTGCACAAAAACGCTGGGCATCACAGTCAACATCTAGTATAGGTTCTGATATCGACCAACAATTTGATCTCGCCTTTTTAAAATTTAATATTTCTGCTGATAATGTTGAGCGCGCCTTACAAAAGGCAATAGCAGAAGACTTACAAACGTTTAAATTTACACAACGATTATTAATCGCCCTTATTATTATATTGGGGTTCGTCATAGGTAGCTTATTACTTCGAAACAACACTAGTAAAATCAAAGATATAGAAGCACTAAAGTTGAGTGAAGAAAATGTTAGCAAATCTCAGAATCAGCTTCTTAATGTCATTAATGGCGCAAAGCTGGGTTATTGGGACTGGAATTATCAAACTGGTGAGGATGTTGTTAATGATGAATGGTTGTCAATGCTTGGTCTATCACGACAATATTTTACAGATCATATTCGTGAATGGGAGGATCGTATTCATCCCAAAGACAAAGAGTTTATAAAAAGAACTGTTCAAAAGCATATTCAGTCTGGAAAAGATTTTGTTGTAGAATTTAGAATGAAGCATGCTGATGGCAGATGGATATGGATTCAAGGCTCTGGCTCTGTTGTTGAGTACGATGAACACACCCACGAACCTCTTCGGCTTTGTGGAACACATCAAGATATTACTGAGCGAAAACTTGCTGAACTACGTGATAAATCCCGCACTCATGTATTAGAACGCCTTACAAGTGGCGAGCTATTACCGGTAACTCTAAAAGCCATTGTACGTGGTGTCGAGCAAGAAAACCCAGCTATGCTATGTAGCATTTTATTACTAGACGATACTGGCAAATATTTATTGAGTGGCGCAGCACCCAGCCTTCCTGATTTTTATAACGAAGCGATTCATGGCATTGAGATTGGTGTAGGGTTTGGCTCCTGCGGAACAGCAGCTTTTACTAATGAACGTGTTATTGTTGATGATATTCAGACCCACCCTTACTGGGAGTCATATAAAGAGTTGGCAAATAAAGCAGCATTGGGCGCTTGCTGGTCTGAACCAATACGTTCCACAAAAGGTAAAGTACTTGGTACCTTCACCATCTATCATCACGATACGCATCAGCCAACAGTCGCTAATCTTACCTTAATTGAGCAGACAGCCTACTTAGCGAGTATTGCTATTGAGCGAGAACAGAGTAATTTAACATTAAATAGCAATGAGTTGCGCTTTCATCAATTGCTTCAGTCTATCCCTTCAGTTGCCGTACAAGGCTACGACTATGAGGGTAAGACACGCTACTGGAATAAAGCTTCCGAGAATCTATATGGATACAGTGCTGATGAAGCATTAGGCCAGAGTCTGTATGATTTAATTATCCCGCCAGCGATGCACGCCTGCGTGCGAGGTGCGATGCAGCAGATGTTTGAATCTGAACAGCCTATTCCCTCTAGTGAGCTCACATTAATGACTAAGGATGGGACAGCGGTTAGTGTGTTTTCCAGCCATGCCTATGTTCATGTTCCTGGACAGTCACCTGAAATGTTTTGTATCGATGTTGATTTAACCGAACGTAAACAAGCCGAAGAAAAACTCAAGCTTGCCGCTAATGTATTCTCTCACGCCCGTGAAGGCATCATGATAACCGACGCTAAAGGTATCATTATTGATGTAAATGATACTTTTACTGCTACAGCGGGCTATAGCCGTGAAGAGGCTATCGGACAAAACCCACGCATTCTCAAATCAGGTAGGCAATCACCCGACTTTTATGTCGACATGTGGCAAGTGTTACTGGAAAAAGGATTTTGGTCTGGCGAAGTATGGAACCGCCGTAAAAATGGTGAAGTATATGCTGAAATGCTCAACATTAGTTCAGTCAAAGAGGTTAGTGGTAAAATAATCAACTATGTTGCATTATTTACTGATATTACCTTGATGAAAGAGCACGAGGGTCAATTAGAACGTATTGCCCATTACGACTTACTGACCAATCTACCAAATCGTGTATTATTAGCAGATCGATTATCTCAAGCCATGTTGCAGTGCAGCCGTCACGCACAGTCACTCGCCGTCGTATTCCTAGATTTAGATGGTTTTAAACACGTTAACGATGCCTATGGGCATGATGTAGGTGATGAACTGCTGATTGCACTCTCAATTCGTATGAAAGAGGCTTTACGTGAGGGAGATACCTTATCCCGTATTGGCGGTGATGAATTTGTGGCGGTATTAACCGACTTAACTGCAGTTGAAGATTGTGAGCCTGTATTAGAGCGATTCTTATTGGCAACGTCAGAGCCCGTCACAATCGGTGATGTGGTAGTGAATGTATCAGCCAGTATTGGCGTCACCCTTTACCCTCAAGATAGTGTGAATGCCGACCAGCTTATGCGCCATGCTGATCAAGCCATGTATGTGGCTAAACAATCGGGTAAGAATCGTTATCACTTATTTGATACGGCTCAAGATGATGCGGTTAAAGTGCAACGGGAAAGCCTAGAGGCTATTCGCGGCGCATTAGATAATCATCAATTTGTGCTTCATTATCAGCCTAAGGTTAATATGAAAACAGGTGCAGTGACGGGTGTTGAGGCGCTTATTCGCTGGCAGCATCCAGAACGAGGGCTATTACATCCAATCGAGTTCTTGCCTGTCATTGAAAATAACCCCATGAGTATCGAGATGGGTGAATGGGTTATTGACAGTACACTGACACAAATCAGCCAATGGCAAGCAATGGGGCTTAATCTACCTGTAAGCACTAGCGTAAACATTGCCGCAGTACAATTACAGCAGCCTGACTTTACGCAAAGGCTAACGTCGCTGCTAGCAGCACATCCCAGTGTTGAACCAAACTATTTAGGACTAGAGGTGCTGGAAACAAGTGCCTTGGATGATATACATCATGTATCAAAAACCATGAATGACTGTATGGCGCTGGGGGTGAACTTTGCCCTAGATGATTTTGGCACAGGCTATTCGTCCCTGACTTATCTTAGACGATTACCAGCAAACTTAATAAAGATAGACCAGAGCTTTGTGCGAAACATGTTGCATGACTCTGATGATTTGGCCATTGTTGAAGGCGTGATAGCCTTAGCTAAATCATTCAAACGTGACGTGATTGCTGAAGGCGTTGAAACGATTGAACACGGCACTGCACTATTACAGCTCGGCTGTGAATTAGCACAAGGTTATGCCATTGCCAAACCCATGCCGGCCAGTGATATTCCAGCGTGGGTTATTGATTGGAAGCCTAATGTTAATTGGCAAACCTGAATATACGATAGGACTACTTGAAATCCATCGACTTTACATTCATGCCGATTTTCTAGCTTCCTTCGTGGTATCAACTATAGTGCAACTTGCATTAACAAAGGTTCTATCACCTATGGCAATGCTTTCGAAAGGTATTATTCATAAATCTATAAAATCAATGAAGTACTGCTTTTATTGGTAACCCTTTACATATTTCAGCTTCTGCTATCAAAATTTCTTCTAATCGCTGATCAACTTCCGACTTATCAAAATAATCATACGCTAACTCAACAAACAAGTTTTTGTGCTTTTCTTCTGATTTTGCAATGGCAACGTACAAGTCTTTATCTTTCCCTTCAGGCAGCGCCTCTGAAACTAACCAAAATTTTTCATAGCCTCGGGCTTCAATGACTGCGGCCACTAATAATCGATCCAGTAAGAATAAATTAGTGCCATTACGAAAAAGTGCACGAATTTGTGTGATGTATGGGTCTTTTTTGTCTTGCCCTAAGGTAACATCGCGGACAACAAGTAATTTTAATACTTGCTTAAAATGAATCAATTCTTCAATCGCTAAATCGGTCATAGCGCGCACTAATTTTGCTTTATCAGGATAATGAGACAACATTGCCATTGCCATGCCTGAAGCTTTTTTTTCAGCGGCTGCATGGTCTTGTAAAAAGCTTGGGAAATCAGCCATAACAGCATCTGTCCATGCTTGGGTGGTGTTAAACTTTAATTCAAACATAAGGTGTATTTCTAAGGTTAAATAATTGAAATGGATTTTACAGGTCAAACTGCCATTAATAAAGTGTCTTATCAATACGCCCTTTGTTGGTTGATTCTATTTTTAAGACATTATTAATATCTTGCCATGCTTTGACTTTACCGCCGATATTGATTTTTTCAAAGCCATTAGCTCTACCTTGTTCTGGTGAAATATCTAAAAAGGCTAACAGTTGTTGATAACTTTCTGCTTCACTAACATCGATAGTCAATAAATCGTTTGCTCGGTTTTGAAAATAGTCATAAACGTCTTGTTGATGACGTTGATAACACTGAAATAAAAAATCATCTTGAGCAATATTTTCAGCGATTAAAGGCGAAAAAACCTCATTATAACAACGTTTTAAATGAGGATTAAAACCACCATCACTACGCTGCAAGTTTACAATCATTCGTTGCAACAATTGTTTTATTGAGGGTAACCAATACTCTTTCTCGCGCGATAAGTAAATAAACTTGCTGTTTGTAAAATGTTCATCAAGTTTTTTATAATCACAAAATACTGGTGTATCCGCAATAACTTGTGCTTCACTAAAAGCCTGTTCAGTATAAGCATTATGAGCTGTTTTAAAGCCTAACCCTAACATAGCCAAGCAAACACTGGTGGTAGCCGTTCTCGGCAAACCGATAATAAATATTTTATTAATTGTCACTCGCTATTCCAATTCTTATTAATTAAAAACACGCCTGTCATTATTCTTGAAAAATCATAAGTATTCTAAAAAAAGCTAAATAAGCCCATGATTTAACGCGACCAATACTGCCCTCGTTCTATCTCTAGTATTTAACTTAGCTAAGATATTAGAAACATGATTTTTCACCGTTCCTTGCGCAAGAAAAATACTTTGTGCAATCTCTTTATTTGAAAAACCACCCGCCATTAATTTTAATATTTGTAATTCTTTCCCTGATAATTTTTCAGTTAAAGAACTAATATCAATGCCTTTATTTAATTGTTTCATCACCACAGGCTCAGCAACAAAGCCACCATCAGCTAAGGTTTCAATGGCACTAACCAGTTTATCAAGTGATACGTCTTTCAATAAAAAGCCATTCGCGCCAGCTTGTAAGCTTTGCATAAATAATTTGCTGTCATCAAAGGTAGTTAACATTAATATTGGCAGATTATTACCCTGAGCTCTTAAATGCTTAACCAATTCAATACCGTTCATTTTAGGCATGCGAATGTCAAGTAACAATACATCTGGCTGTTGCGCTATATACTCTAAAGCATGTTCACCATTGGTTGCTTGCCAAAGCACTTCAATTTTGTCACTTAACGACAATAAACCAGCGATACCTTGACGAACTAAGTCTTGATCATCAACCAGTGCAACTTTTATTGCTTGTAAACACCCATCAGTCATAACAATCTTCCACCTCTATTTTTAGGATATGGCCATTGATACTCGACAACAATTTAACCTCACCATTAAATTCAGCAAGCCTTTCTTGCATGCCAGTTAACCCACTACCAAAAGTAATATCAACATCACTACGACCATTATCTTTTAATGTTATTTGAAGTTTCTCATCAATTAATTGAAAATTTAAAATAAATTCAGTTGCTTTACCATGACGTAAGGCGTTGCTGATCCCTTCTTGTAAACAAAAAATCAATTGCTGCTTTAGTGATAATGAGTTGATATTAGGCTCGTTTTCTATTTTTATATGACAATTTGGTAGCTGCTCAACTAAGCTTGTTAAAGTAGCTATTAAATCAAACTGTTCCTCATTGCGCATCTCTTTAACTACTTCTCGTACATTCGTTAATAAGGTTTTCGCTTGTTTTAAATTTTCTTTTAACCGTGGTTTATAGTCATCAGGCACCTTATGATAACTGACCTCTAAATTTAACGATAATGCCGTAAGTTGATGGCCTATAACATCATGCAAGTCTCTCGATATTCTTAACCGTTCTTTTCGTTGAGACGTTTCTTTTAACATAAAACGAGTCGCCAGAAGCTCTTGGTTTATTGCTGACAACTCTTCTTTCGCTTTTTGTTCCCGCTGAATGCTTTCAATGGCTGAAAAACCAAAAACTTGTAGCATAAAATAAATGATGACATGAAAGAAGGTATCAATAAAACGATGTTCCACCTCGATAAAAAAATGTACCGCAGTTATTGTGATCATCACGGCCATGGCTTGCCTGCGCGAGAACATTGCAGGTAATTGAGTGGCAATCAACACCAATAAAATTTCTACTAGATTATAGTGACCAAATTTTATTAACCCTAAGACTAGAATAATTTGAATAAACAGAATAATTTTTTTTCGTATTAAATCAGTAGAATTTTTTGATGTTATTGAGATAAAAAACAGTAAATAGAAACAACAAAGGGCAATAAGTTTAAGAGTGAATTCGGTACCGTCGTTTATATTAACTAGTGATAAATAAGTAATAATTGACCAAGTTAAAAAACCTGAAAAATGGAGTAACCAATCTTTTTTTAAATGTTCTGGGTAGTAAAATTTTAGCATAGCTACAACTCTCTATGTTTATAAAAGTACACAAGCTCTTTTTATTTTATTTTATTTTATTTTATTTTATTTTATTTTTAACCCTGTAAATAATCATGAGTTATGCACTTTTTCAATAGATTGATATTAAAACAAATCCACTTCAATTATTGTATTATTTTTAACGATGAATTTTGCTTCTTTATATTTTGGTGTACCAAACATGCCAACATTATTGCTAAAACCATAGCCCTCTTTTGGAATACCCATTATATTGCGGTCTAACTCAGCATTATCATTTTCATCTTGGTACATTTTTACAGCATACTCTCCGTCTACTAAATCTTTAAAGACCACAGACTCCATTTTATTGTCAGCTTTTACTTTTGTTGCTTTTACTGATTTCCCCTCATTATAATTTTCTTTTCCTGTAAATAAAGCAACTAATACGTGCCCTTTCCCTTGTTCTATATCACTAATGTTTATGGTTAGGTCTGCGGCATTTGCATGTTGACTCAATAAAATGATCATTGATAACGAGCCAATTATTGACATCGCTATACTGATTGCTGAAAAACTGATTAATTTTTTAACTAACATAATAAAATCCTATTTAATGGTTGGGTAAGTCGTTAACTTGATAAATAGTTTATGTTTTTCGCCAATTGAAAACAGGTGCCAAAAGTCATGAATTTAAAAATATAAAATCACACGACTATTAGCATTCCTATCTAAGAGTCTCGCAACGCTAAGGTTACCGATAAGCGCATTGCCTTTATCGCTGGTAACATTCCTCCTAGTAAACCTATCACGATCGAAAACAGTAATGTTTGCCCAATTATTTTTGCTGTCACCTCAAAATTAAACATCATTTGACTTAAGCTATTGGCATTTTGTGTTGCCGCTGTCCAACCGTCAAAAAGTAAATATAAAGGCAATATTCCCAATACGGCTCCTGCAATAGCTAACAACAACGCTTCACTAATTATTGCACTTGAAATAGCCATTGGACTAAAACCCATCGCCTTTTGGGTCGCTATTTCTTTACTTCGCGCAGCAATGGCGGCATACATTGTATTTAACGCCGCAATTATCGCACCAAACGCCATAACAATGGCAACAGGAAAGCCAACCCAACGAATTAATCGCGTTAAGCTTTTACCTTGCTCTGCAAAAAATTGTTTTTCTTCGATAATGCGAACATTAAGCCTTGGATCGGCTTGCCACTGTTGGTTAAGTGTTGCCAAATCAGTATTATTTTTAACCGCTAAGCGTATTGATTGAACAGTTGTTCCTCGTTGGTAATCACTTTGTACTACGCCAACATCAGCCCACAATTCTGATTCAAAAACACTATTGTTATCAGAAAATACTCCTGCAATTTTCCATTGTGTACCACCCAGTGTTAGCAATGAACCAACGGTTAATTCAGGCATACGTCTCGCAATAGCTTGCCCAATAATCAATTCTCTTAAACCCGTTTTAAATTTATTGCCTGATATCATGTGAAAATTAGGACGAAAACGGAAAGTATTATCACTGATCCCTCTAAGAGCCAAACTTTGCGACTCTTCAGCGCCATTGACCTGCGTTGTTTTATACTCTGCATTGACAAACATTTCCGCAGAAAAAATAGATTTATCATTTTGATCACGAACCACTTGTTGATGATTTTTCAATAAATTCACTTCCATGGGAAACATCACACTTTGTAATTCAGAAACCGCTCCAGCTCTCATCACCAAAACGGTGTTGTCTAACCCAGTTCGCGCTAATGTTTTCATCATTCCTTCAGTCATTGCCAACACACTCAAAATAACAGCAGATACACAGGCGATACTCAAAATAGTGACAAAAGAGCTGATTATTCGTTTAGGAAAGGCTTTAAAATTAATAAGTATTAACGCCGAGGCTTGTTTAACTTGATTAGAATAACTCATGCAAGTCCTCCTAACGTTTTACTTATAGATAATCGTTTTATTGAAATAGCAGGGAAAAAACTACACAGAGCCGCTGCAATAAAGGTAATAGCAATAACATTAAGATAATGAGTGGGTGTAATGGCAATCCCCGGTAAAAAATCAGCAAACTGCACACTAATTTTATTCATTAATGCCACCGCTAATAAACACCCTGATACCGCGCCAAGCATGAGTAATAATAGTGACTCTAAATACACTTGAAAAATAAGCATCGCTGATGAAAACCCTAATGCTTTCATCATCGCACTTTCGTTTAAACGCTCCCGATTAGTTTGTAGCATAGTATTGCAAACAATTAATAGTAAAGTAAAAAATACCGCGACTAACACAACCTTTATAACCATTGCCATATCTACAAATTGTTGGGCTTGTTCTTTAATAAAAACTTGCTCGGTCGTCGTTCTTGTTGATGCATTTGAATTAGCAAATAAAGCATCTATTGATTTTGACACCACATCAACATCAGCATGCTCATTTATTCCTGTCGATAACCAACTGACCATATAACCTGCATATGCTCTGGCTTCATCAAAGTATGCATGCTGAAAGAACACACGCTCCTGATCAACTGAACTATCGGTAACTTGATAAATACCACTAACAGTAAATTC
The DNA here is from genome assembly GCA_963974965.1 of uncultured Colwellia sp. GTDB lineage: Bacteria > Pseudomonadota > Gammaproteobacteria > Enterobacterales > Alteromonadaceae > Colwellia. The sequence goes on from CAXBEX010000003.1 coordinate 295,151, forward strand.
CCAGCTAAAACTGCCTTCTTTGTTCATCCATATGGATGAACTAAGGGGGATTTTGTCGCCAACTTTCCAACCAAATTCATCAGCAATCTTTTGCCCTACAATTAACCCTGTACGCGTGTTTTTCCATTGTTCTAGCTGTTGTGGCGTAATTAAAAACTCATCAAACAACTCAAAATAATTTTCATGGGCAACCGCTGTCATAGCTAATTGATTCTTTTCATTTTGGAAAAAACCACCAAACCATGAAGCATAAGTTACGTGTTCAACGCCCTCAAGTGCAGCCATTTTTTGCTGATAATTAATGGGGAGTGAACGAGTCATTGATATTTTATGATTGGTCATTAAGCGATATTGATTGTTACCACTGACATTGACATTTAAGGCATGATTAACAGCCGCTAACGAGGTAAATAAAAAAAAGGCTATCATCACGGATAAAGCGGTTAAGATGAAACGACTTTTTTTACGTAGGCTATTTCGCCACACTAAAATGAGCATAGTCATTATTGGTCTCCTCCACTTTCGTACTTTTCTACCTGCACACTTTCTATCTGTTTACTTTCTATTGGATTATGGTCTTCAATGTACTGCTCAAGATTAATCACTCTGCTAGCATAATCCGTTGCCTTTAAATCATGAGTTACCATCACTATTGTTTTACCAAAATCTTTATTTAGTGTGGTTAATAACGCTAAAATTTCATTGGCGGTCTTCCTATCTAAATTCCCTGTTGGCTCATCACATAGTAAAATTTTAGGATCAGTAACAATAGCTCGGGCAATAGCAACGCGTTGTTCTTGCCCGCCAGATAATTCTTTTGGTAAATGTGATGCCCTATTTGCCATACCGACAAGTTCAAGAGCTACCTTGGCGTGATGCTTGCCTTGACTTGAATTAAGTGGTGTTAATGCCAACGGTAATTCCACATTCGCCTGCGCACTAATCACAGGGAGCAAATGATGCGATTGAAAAATAAAGCCAATATTTTCTGCTCGCCAACGGGTTAGTTGTCGTTCAGACAAGTTATCAATTCGTGCATTATTGATGATCACTTGACCAGAGGTTGGCTTGTCTAACCCTCCCATCATATGTAATAAGGTACTCTTACCTAAACCTGATGGTCCCATCAATGCGACAAACTCACCTTGCTTAATGGTTAAATTAAAATCCTTCAATACTTCAACGTTATTTTTTCCTTTGCTGTATATTTTATTAATCTGCTTTAATTCAATACTGTTCATCGTTTCCATTACTGTATCCTTATTTTTTCGGCTATATATTGCTAAAGTGCTGTTAAAGAGCTGCTAAAATGGGTTTATCTAAAAAGCTCACTTTCACGCCCATATCAGGAAGTATTCGTGGATCAATTTCTAATAATCTCACTCGCACTTTTATACTGGCTTTCTGTCTGTCCGCGGTTGGGATTATGGCGATCACTTCGCTATTGATTTTCCATTGTGGATAAGCATCTAACGTTGCAATGACTTGTTGTTTTGAATAAACACGATTGATATAGCCTTCTCCCACTTCTACTTCTATCTCTAATGACTTCATATCAACTATAGTGCCAACGCCCGTTCGAATGGTTCCTCCACCATTACCACCTGCTGAGATTAACTCACCCACTTGCGCATTTTTGCTAATCACCACACCGTTAAATGGGGCTCTAATTTTATGTTGCTCTAATTGATATAACGCCAATTCTGCTCGTTGTTGGGCAAGTTCAACTAGTGCTAGGCGATTCTTTATCTGCGCACTAAGTTGCTCGGTTTCTAATTGACTGTATTCACTAAGCTCAATACTAATGAGTTTATTTATGACTAACTGCTTGCGACGCTCATATTTTTGCAAAGCAAATTTTTGTAAAACTAACGTTTCTTGATAACGAGCTTGTTGTGCCGCCAGATCAGCGATCGCTAATTGATAGGATATTTGTGCTTCTTTATCTTCTAATTCAGCCAGAATTTGTGATTTTTTAACCTCAATACCTTCTTCAATATTGAGCTTTTCAAGCTTCCCTGTAACACGAGATGAAACCGTTGCAATACGACGTGCCACCACATGACCACTTGCATCTAATATACTTCTTTGTGAAATAATACGGCTTTGTTGAAAAATACTTTCTTGCTTAGTTGCTTTACTATCACTTGAACGGTGCTCATAAATATCTTTGTTATCAGCTTTGTTAAGTGATCCTTTGTTAAGTAAGGCTTTTTTGGAAGGAGTTAAACTAGCTTGTTCTATATTATTGCTATTGTTATTAGCACTAGATGTCGTATTAGCAAAGGGATATAGCCAAAACAGCGCTACGCTTGATACAATTAGCGAAGACACAATCACAATAAGCAAAGGGGATTTTGAAGATGAATTGTTCTGACTTCTATCAATCACTAATTGTTGTATTTGCTTTTCAGTTATCATGCTTTTCTCACTCTAGTTTTAATTTATAAATCTAGTGTAGAGAAATCGCTAACAAGTCAGCAGTGCCAAAAGTCACAGTTTCACTCTGATTTATTATTAATAAAAACTAAATACTTTAAAAGTAATTGAAAAATAATTTTAACAAACCTTGTCTTGATAATGATCAATAAAAATCATCGAAACTCACTCATACTTATGGCTAATAGCTTACATTTATTTTAAGTGTTTTAATAATATTGCACTGAATACCCAAACCATTTCAAAGTGCTTGTTCAGTTTGAAATAGTTTGGGTATCTGTAAATCAAATAGGAATTTTCATGTTAACGAACTATGAAGAACGCGACAGTATCAATTGGGAAGATTATTTAAAATCAGGTAACCGAATATTTATTGGTTCGGGGGCCGCAGTGCCTAATGCATTAATTGACAATTTAATCGCCAACTCAAACAAGTTACACGACATTGAAGCGGTACATATTTTAACCATGTCAGAAAATGTGTGGGCAAAGGCAGAGCATAAAGATCTTTTTAAAGTAAATAGTTTATTCATCGGCGGAAAAAATATTCGTGAAGCTATTGCTGAAGGACGTGGAGACTATACTCCTTGTTTTATTTCTGATATCCCGCGCCTTTTTAATGAAAACAGTTTACCACTTGATGCCGCATTAATCATGGTTAGCCCACCAGATCAATATGGCTATTGTTCTTTGGGTGTCAGTGTCGATATTGTGTCCTCTGCCGTTAAGGCTGCCAAATATGTTATTGCACAAATAAACCCTAAAATGCCCCGTACCAATGGACATAGTTTTGTTCATTTAAATCAAATTCATGCTTGGATAAATGTTGAGCAAGATCTACCACAGATTATTCCACCTGAGTTTGACAGGCGCACTGAGCAAATAGGTCAATACGCTGCTATGTTGATAGAAAATGGCGCTACTTTACAAATAGGCATTGGCAAAATACCCGAAGCCGTTTTACGTTATTTAGCTAACCATAAAGATTTAGGTATTCATAGTGAAATGATCTCAGATGGCATTATTGATTTAATGCTAAAAGGCGTTATTAATAACCGTAAAAAAACCTTTCACAAGGGTAAAGCTGTGGTCACTTATTGTGTCGGTAGCCAAAAAGTATATGACTTTGTTGATGGTAATCCTCACATTGAATTTTATCCTTCAGAGCATGTTAACTCTCCCGTTAAAATTGCTAGAAACGACAACATGGTTTCCATTAATAGTGCCATAGAAGTTGATTTAACCGGGCAAGTTGTTTCAGACTCTATCGGTTATCAATTTTACAGCGGCATAGGCGGGCAAGTAGATTTCATCCGAGGCGCATCCTTAAGTAAAGGTGGAAAACCAATTATCGCTCTACCTTCAACGACAAAAGATGGCAAAATATCGCGCATTGTAGCGCATATTACTGAAGGCGGCGGTGTGGTTACTTCTCGTGGTCATGTGTCTTATGTTGTAACCGAATTTGGTATTGCCTCATTGCAAGGAAAAAGTATTCGAGAACGCGCATTAGAGCTTATTCGTATTGCTCATCCTAAGTTTCGAGAACAACTATTGGCTGATGTTCGTAAACATTACTGGGTGCCTGAGTATCAAGAAAGTTCACCTAGCTCGGTTCCTGAATTAGGTGATGTAGAGATGAAAAAATTCACCTTTGCAAATGTTAACTACATATTACGTCCACTATCCCCTTCAGATGAACGCAAACTGCAAGAGTTCTTTTATTCACATAATAAAGAAACGTTGATGATGCGATATAACCATCATATAACGCAGATGACACGCGAAAAATCGTGTAACTTAGTTAGCGTAAATCAACATGTAGATTTAGCCTTATGCTTCACCCGCAAAGATTATTTAGGCGAAGCAATACAAGCCGTTGCACGATATTATTATATTGAAAACATTAATTCTGGTGAAGTCGCTTTTGTTATTAAAGAAAGCTTACGTGGTCGCGGCATGGCCACCACTTTGTTAGGTGAAATGATCGCTATTGCTAAAATTAGAAAACTTGATAGTTTAGTTGCCTGTGTACGTAGAGATAATGCATCTATGCTCAAAGTTTTTGAAAGATCAGGGTTTATTCGTCAACCAAGTGAAGATTTTGACGAAGTAAGTTTGAAACTAAGTTTAAATGAAGCTGAAGAAAAATTAGTAGTTGAATAATCAGTGGTTAAACAGCTTAAAGCTGTTAATCCACTAACAATTAAAGAGAAATATATGACTGTTGGAATAATTGGCCACTACCGCTGTGGCGACCATGATATGGGTGAACATCACCCTGAAAATGGCAAACGTTTAACCGCTATTTCAGATCAACTAATTCGTAGTGGTCTTGATTATGTTGTTCGCCAATTTAATGCTAAGCCTATAGATAAATCATTGATATCTTTAGCTCATACTCAAGAACACATCGACTTTGTTTTTGATAATGCACCAAACCAAGATGAAGAAAACTTTGCCGTCGGTGAAGATTCTGTCATGAATTCAAAAACATTAACTTCTATTTTGTTATCCGCTGGTGCTGCAATTGATGGCGTAGATTTAGTGATGGACAAAACACTTAGCAGTGCTTTTTGTGCTACTCGTCCACCAGGCCATCACGCCGAACATAATAAGGGAATGGGCTTTTGCTTTTTTAATAATATTGCTATTGCTGCAGCTTACGCTAGAGAAAAATATAAACTAAAACGAGTAGCAATTGTCGACTTTGATGTTCATCACGGCAATGGCACCGAAGATATTGTGAAAAACTATTTTCCTAACGTTGATAATACCAGTGATGGTGCTTATTTGTTCTGCTCTAGTTATCAATTTCCTTTTTATCCTTTTGATATTAAAGAAAGTAATACGCCGCCAATAATAAACACCCCACTTGCTGCAACAACTAAAGGGCCTGACTTTCGTAAAGCAATATCCGAACATTGGTTACCTGCTTTAAATAAATTTAAACCTGAAATGATTTTCATCTCAGCCGGTTTTGATGCGCATATAGAAGATGACATGTCACAAGTAAGCTTAACTGAAGCCGATTACCGTTGGGTTACAGATGAACTTAAAAAAATAGCCCAAGAGCACGCAGAGGGGCGTATAGTGTCAGTACTTGAAGGTGGCTATAATTTAAGCGCCTTAGGTAGAAGCGTAGTTGCGCATATTAACGGTTTGATCGGCAATTAAAAATTAAAATCAATCATTAGTATGATCAAACTGGCATTACTGTTTTCTCATTTATCGAGGTATTATCGCTATGTTTTCATTAGAAGAACTAACACAAGCAAGTCAGTTAGTTCATAGTGTTTTTGCTGCAACGCCTCAATATAACTGGCCTCAATTAAGTCAAGCTTGTGGCGGTGAAGTTTGGGTTAAACATGAAAACCATACCCCCACTACGGCTTTTAAAGTTCGTGGTGGCATTGTATTGATTGATGCACTAATGAAATCAGATAAGCCACCTAAAGGCTTAATTTCAGCAACTATTGGTAATCATGGACAAAGCTTAGCCTTTGCTGGAAAACGCGCAAAGTTGCCTGTTACTATTGTTGTACCTGAAGGAAATAACGAAGATCAAAATCGCGCAATACAATCTCATGGCGCTAATTTAGTTATTCATGGTCATGATTTTGAAGCCGCTCGTCAGCATAGCTTACAGCTTCAACATAAATTAGGATATCGCGCAGTTGCTCCTTTTGAGCGAGAACTAGTGCTTGGCGTTGCCACTTATGCGTTAGAGCTATTTAGCCATGTTGGCAACTTAGATACTGTTTACGTACCTATTGGAATGGGCTCTGGTATTGCTGGTTTAATTCACGTAAGGGATTTACTCGGCTTAAATACTAAAATAGTGGGTGTTGTGGCGATAGGCGCACCAACATTTGCCTTATCATTTGCCGCCGGAAAAATAATTAATACCGACCAAGCTCAAACGATTGCTGATGGCGTAAGAACACGCTCACCAATGAAAGAAGCTTTCGACATTATAAAAAATGGTTGTGAGCGCATTGTACAAATAAGCGATAATGAAATAGCAAAAGCCATGCTGCTATATTATCAAGCAACACATAACTTAGCAGAAGGGGCAGGCGCAATTACATTAGCAGCACTGTGTAAAGAAAAAGACATGATGCAGGCTAAAAAAGTGGCTGTTATATTAACGGGTGGAAATATCGATTATCAGCGTTTCACTCAATATATTAAGGCCATAATTTAGGGAATTATTCAAATATTTGCTGATACCACTTATCTATTGATTCAAATAGCTCTACTGTAGCTTTTCTACTAGGATCAAGTAATTTATCACTTGATTTTTCTATGCTATCTAAAACGTCACTGCTGCTACTTTTAACACTTTGCCATGCTTCATTAGCAATGAGTACTGAATCTTGCTTGCCTTGCTCAAGACAAGCTTGCATATCAAATATTTCTAGCGTATCAAACAAAATGTTTGCATCTTCATTTAATACGCGTTTGTCATCACAGTATTGACTTACTTCTAAATAAGTTAATGTGCCAATAACCGCTACCGTACCGATAGTTGCTGCAGAAACAGCTGTTACCGCCACTTTTTTACCTGAGCGCTTAATAAAACGCTTTGATACATTAGCACTTTTTGTTTTGTGCCTGCTTTGCATCTTTTGTATAGTTTTTTTGGAATGAGTTAAGCTAGCAAAGCTCTCAATTGGTAAGGCTGCGTACCCAAACAACGCAAAAATACTCGAGAAAAAGAATTTAACCGCAATAAAAACAGAGAAAAAGATAACAATAAGCGTTGATAATACTGTTTTCATAAATATCCCTCTGCCTTTTTTCCTAATTGGTGATTTTTTTCAATTGGTGCTATACCACCATAATATAACTGGCAATAAAGTAAGCAATAAGCGCTAAAGCGCCACCAAAAAGCGAGTAAGGCAACTGTGTTTTAACGTGCTCAAGCAGGTCACAACCTGATGCAATAGCCGAAACGCACGTTGTGTCAGATATTGGTGAGCAATGATCACCGAAAACGCCGCCGCCTAAAATAGCAGCAATAACTAAAGAAGGAGGCAAACCTAATGATTGAATAAGCGGTACACCAATAGGTATTAATATGGCAAAAGTACCCCACGAGGTTCCCGTACTAAATGAAATAATACCACCAGCAACAAATAACATGGGAACTACAAAAATAAGCGGTAAGTTCTCACCAACAAAGCCTGCAATAAAAATCCCTGTGCCTAATTCTTTTAGGCTTGCCCCCAACGTTAATGAAAACAAAACAATGGTAACTAAGGGCAATAATTCAGCTAAACCTTCAAAGCCAACTTCAACTAACTCTTTATGAGAAAATCGTTTAGAAAACAATAATAAAAAATAAGCTACAGCTACAGCAAAACAAGTTGCGTACAATACTGATTCTCCGCCACTACCTTTAGTTATATCGCCGTCCCCAGTCCAATACATGAAAAAAAACATGGCACCAACCATACTTAACAAAGGCACAAGCATAAAACGTGCTTTTGTTGGTTTTACTAATGCTTCTTTTAAATAGTCATTATCTGTTTCGTCTACTTTATGTAACTCAAGTTCAGACTGTTTCAAAGGGCCATAAACCTTGTCAGTTACAACAGTATAAGCGACCATTAATAACGCGATAATGGCATAAAAATTAAAAGGAATGGTGCCCCATAATACCAACATTGATGATTGCTCTAATTCATAGTTATTTAGCAACCCCAACACATAAGCGCCCCAACCATTAAGTAGTACTAAAATACAGACAGGTGCTGATGTACTGTCAATAATAAAAGCAAGACGAGCTCGACTCATTTTAAATTTATCAAATAAATCACGAGATAAAATCCCTGCGGTAAGCACACTTAAATTTGATTCAATAAAAATAACCAAGCCTGTAAACATGGTAACAGCGCCCACTTGCCGCTTGCTTTTCGCAATGCCTTTATTCACCAATTTATTCACCATAGCCGTTACGCCACCTGAATTTCTAACATAAGCAAGTAAAGCCCCAATAAGCAGACTAAAGATTAATAGTCGCGCATTTCCAGGAGAAGTTACAACAGATGTTATTCTTTCAATAGAGCCAATAAAAGCATAAAAAATAATATTAGAATGATCTTGATAAGCGAGGAGTAACTCAGAACTAAAGACAGCCATTAACAAAGCGAGTATAACTTCCTTTCGCCATAGCACGACTACTATTGCTACCAGAGGAGGAATTACAGACAACCATTCCATAAAAAACCTTTATAATTAGTATGTAAAAAAATAGTATTTAAAAACTAAAACAGTGTTGCAAATACAAATAGAGTATTCAAGCTTTATGATTATTCCAATTAAAATAATTCCCTTGATGAAAGCTTTTTAATCTGTTCAATATTAGAAATAACGGTATTCACGCACTGGATGAAAGAAAAACTTAATTAATGAAATTAGTATTAGGAAATAAATGGTTAAAACTAGATATAGATAATGCGATAAAATGCCAGCTAGTAGCATTAAGCTACTAGCTGGCATTTTATCGCATTCAAATATGATGGTGGAGGGAGGTGGATTCGAACCACCGAAGGCTGAGCCGTCAGATTTACAGTCTGATCCCTTTGGCCACTCGGGAACCCCTCCACGGGGTGATTAATTCAATGAATTAATCAGAAATGGAATCTAGCAATATCCTACTACGCTCTCACATGGGCTTATCACAACCTAAGTCACACTACCATCGGCGCTGCATTATCGTACTAGACAATAATAAAACCTAGCAATGTCCTACTCTCACATGGGAACTCCCACACTACCATCGGCGCTACTGCGTTTCACTGCTGAGTTCGGAATGGAATCAGGTGGGGCCACAGCGCTATTGTCGCTAGATAAAAACTTTAATTGTTTAACTTACTTTAAAAAACAATTTAAAAAACTAAAGCTTTAATAAAAAGCCCGACACTTTCGTAACGGGCTTTTTGTTTGTACCTAAGTACGAATAGAAGTTTAGCAATGTCCCGCTACGCTCTCACATGGGCTTATCGTAACCTAAGTCACACTACCATCGGCGCTACTGCGTTTCACTTACTCACTTAAATAGAAGTTTAGCAATGTCCCGCTACGCTCTCACATGGGCTTATCGTAACCTAA